>DATMRT010000016.1:0-54324 GCA_035565975.1 Hyphomicrobiaceae bacterium | reverse complement strand
CGCTTCGCCATCGCCGGACAGCACCGGGCTGAAATAGAGCCGCCGCGTGAACTCGTTTTCCGCATCGAGCGTCACCTCGACGGGCTCGGCGGAAGCGCGCCCCTTGACCACGTGCTCGACGGCGCGCTTCAGCGCCGCCCGCGCATCCGCATCGCCGATCCGCGCCACCATGTCGGCCGTCGTCGCGAGGGCACCGGCGTTATTGGTGTGGAAGAGCTGGCCGAATGTCGAATTGGCATTGAGGATGCGCCCGTCGCCGGCGATCGTCGCCATGCCGAACGGGGCGGCATTCAGGAAGCGCGCGAGATCGCCGTTCTTGCGCAGTGCGCCGCCCTCGGCTCCGACACGCGAGCGGCGCTGAAGAACCAGGAGCTGCACGGCGTCCCTGAGCGTCGGATCGACCGGCGGCACGGCGATGACCTCGACCGGCACGAACACGCCGGGGCTCGGCACCAGCTCGGTCTCGACGCTGACCCACTGTCCACCGGACGCGGCGACCGCTGCGCGAATCGTCGCCTCCGCGCCGGACGAGAAGAGAGTCGCCGCGCGCAGGTCGTGCAGTCCGCCGGCAGCCGGATCGCGATGGATCCAGTCGGCGATCGTCCGGTTGATCTCCGTGATGCGGCCGTCCGGCCCAAGCTCCATTACGCCGAGCGGCAAGCCGTCATAATAGGCGAGACGCGCCTCGAGGCCATGCAGCGTTTCGGCGACGCGCGCGTGCTCCTGGCTGATGTCCGCAACCTGCCACAGCGTCCGCGGCTGGCCTTCGCCGCCACCGAGCGCCGCGGGGATCGGCCGGACGGTCACCCGCAGCCAGCGCGAGGCGCGCGCGCGCGCGTCATGCCCGCGAATGCGGAACTCCTCCTGGCGCGCTTCGCCACGCTCGACCGCGCGCAGCAGCCGGAAGAGGCACTGCCCGGCCTCGGGCTCGCCGGAAAAGGCTTCTTCCAGCGCCCGCGGCTCTCCCGAGGGGTGCTCGCCGACGATTCGGCGGAAGGCGCGGTTCGCTTTCAGGGTCCGGCCTGCCGCATCCGTGATGAGGAACCCCAGGTCCAGCCCCTCGGCGGCCCGCTCGTTGAGATCGCCGCGCTCCTCCTCGACGTTCAGCCGCACGATCCCAGCCGCCGCGCCGAACAGGAAGAAAACGCCGATCACGGCCAGCAGCGACAGAAATCCGAGGACGATCGGGCCCGTCGCGCGCGCCGACCACATGGCCACGATGCCGAGCATCAGCGCCGCGGCCAGCGTCAATGTCGCTGCCAGTATGACGCCGCCGCGGGAAGGCGTGCCCATCAAGGTGAACTCGCTGCGTTTTTCCTGGAGCCCGGTCATCGCGGGCCACCGTAGCTGATTCGGCGAAACAAGGGCGCGAGTGCGTTGCCGTAGATTGTGCAGCAATGCCGGTATCCCCCTGACATGAAACACAGCGCTAGGGTCAAACACAGCCCTAGTGTCCCGATTCCGAAAGTTCGCCAGATCTCAGGGCCGGGTGCCGAGCGAATTTCTCGATCATCACACGAGCGGTGCGCCTTTCCCACAGCCAGAAGGCACCGAACGCGGTTAAGATGGTCTGAAGCGCCGGTCGCATCGCGCCGCGCGTCCCGCATGAAGGGCCGCGACGTTTCGTACATGGGACAATATTCCCCGATGGCGCTACCGGATGCGGGGGTTTTCAGGCGCCGTCTTGCGCCCAATCCTGTCCACAATCCCTGTCCATGCCAGGGAAACCTGCTGTGGACTAGTGTGATGATCGAGAAATTGGCCAAGTCTCGCGGCTGGGTATCGAGCGAATTTCTCGATCTGAATCACACGAGCAAGGGTATGATCCTGGTGTCCCTTTTGATTCCGAAGTTCGCTCGGGACGCCAGCATCGAGTTCAAGCGAACTTCGGAAACGGGACACTGGCGCCAGTTCGCTGATAGAGATGGCGGCGTTGTCTGAGCCGGTTCGTCAAGGGAGCGCGGTCCTGGCCGCGGCAGGGGAATGGCGAATTTCATCTGGTACGCGCTGATGAGCGTGTCCGTGGCAGCGATTGCCGTCGGTGCGGTCTGGGTCGCGCGCGCCTACATCAATGGAACGCCGCCCCGCATTGCGTTCTTCGGCCCGCGGCCGGTGCCGCGTCTCGCTGTCGTCGACCATGCCAATGTCGATGGGCGCCGCCGGCTCGTGCTCGTGCGCCGTGACAACATCGAGCACCTGATCATGACGGGCGGCCCGGTGGATGTCGTGATCGAGACCGGCATACCTGCCCATCCGGTCATGGCCCCAAGCGATGCGGCCGAAGCGCCGTCGTCCGCCGCGCCGCCGGTCCTTCCTGCCCAACCCATCTTCACGCGCGCGCCGCGCACGCTCGGCACGGCTTCCGCCGGCACTGCCGACGGGGCGGCAGGGTGAGCCGCACTACCCGCACACGCGGGCGCCGCGCGCATGCTATCTGAGACCGCTCGATAAGGAGGCGTCGCGAAGCCGGCGCAGCATGGCAGCACCATGCACAGTCCCGGGGACAGGAAGGTGATGAATTCAACGCCCATGCGGACCTGGATCGCGGCCCTCGTCGCGACGGTCATGCTCACGGCCGCATCGGCCATGGCCCAACAGCCCCAGCAGGCCCAGCCACCTGCTGCCCCTGCGCAGGCGCCGGCAGCTCAGGAAGCGCAGCCACCGCCCGCCGCCGCTCCCGCGGCTCCCGCCGACGCCACCGACGCCGCGGCCGAGCCGACCTCCACTGCCGGCGTGCCTCGCCGCATCGTCGATCAGGTCAAACGTCTCACAGCCGCCGTCGATGTCGCCCGCCAATCCATCCGCCGGCTCAAAGACTCGGATGCCGATCTCGCTCGCGTGCGCAACGAGCTCGACCAGATCACCTCCGAGCTTCGCGAGGGCGCGACGACACTGCGGCCACTTCTCGCAACCGCCCGCCAGCAGCTGGAAAGCCTCGGGCCGGTGCCGGCCAAGGACGCCGCTCCCGAAGCGCCGACCGTCGCCGCCGAGCGCAAGCGCCTCAACGAAGTCGTGGCCAACATCGACGGCACACTCAAGACCATCGACCTCACCGAAGTGCGCGTGCGCTCGCTGTCAGAACGCATCACGGTGCTGCGCCAGTCGCTGTTCACGCGCAACCTGTTCGAGCGCACCGAAAGCCCCCTGCTCCCGTACCACTGGAATCGAGCGGCGCGTGATCTGCCGGCCGCGCTTGGCTTTGCCTCTTATCTTGCTGAGGATTGGTACGGCACCGCGAGCCCCTCGCTTCCGACCCTGATTGCCATTCTGCTTGCCGCGATCGTCACCTGGATCGGGCTCGGCATCGTGGTCCGTCGCGTGGAGCGCGCCGCCGACTCTCCCCCGCCCGGTGGCCGCAGCTTTATCCAGCGTGCGCAGAAAATCGCGTGGCTCGCGCCAGCCCGCATGCTCCCCTCCGCGGCCGGCCTGCTCATCATCCTGGGCGGCCTTCGCGCCCTCGGCCTCGAAAAAGGACCCGGCGGCCAGATACTCTCATCCGCGATCTTCGCGGCTCTGCTGGCGATCGTCGTCGGCACGCTGATCCGCGCCGTGCTGTCGCCGCGCGATCCCGCATTGCGTCTCGTCGATCTCACCGACGAGGCCGCCGCGCGCGTCTGCTGGTATCTGGTCGGCATCGTGATCGTCTACGCCGTGGACCTGGCGCTCGGCGACATCGGACGCATTCTCGTCGCCCCTCTCTCGCTCACCGTCGTCAGGACATTCGGCGCGAGCCTCATCTATGGCGCGCTCCTGATCGGGCTCTTGCTCACGCCCTTCACCAGTCCACCGGTGAAGACCGCTGAAGGCACGGTCATGGTCCCGGTGAGGACGCGCCTCACGCCTTGGTGGCTGAAATTGCCGCTATGGGCCGTCACCATAGCCATTCTGGGGATGACGCTGCTCGGCTATCTCGCCCTCGGCCGCTTCCTTGCCCAGCAGCTCGTGCTCACCGGCACGGTCGCCGTTGCCGCCGGTCTCATCTATCTGACCATCCGCTCGGTCACGCGGACCATGGACGATGCGGCCAACCCCATCGGGCATACGCTGACGAACCG
This sequence comes from Hyphomicrobiaceae bacterium, assembly GCA_035565975.1. Taxonomy (GTDB): domain Bacteria; phylum Pseudomonadota; class Alphaproteobacteria; order Rhizobiales; family Hyphomicrobiaceae. The sequence continues at coordinate 50,269 of DATMRT010000016.1, read as the reverse complement.
GCTGAAGGTGGGGACCTCCCGCCTCAACGAGCTTGCTTGGCTCGCGGAAGCGCTGCTGACCATCGCTCTCTTGATGGTCGCCGTCCCGCTCATCCTCGTGCAGTGGGGTTTCACGGCGGCCGACATTCGCGACTGGTTTGCCCGCGCCTTTTTCGGCTTCGAGATCGGCCAGCTTCGCATCTCGCCGGCGCGCATCCTGTTCGGCGTCCTCCTCTTCATCACGCTGCTCTTTGCCACCCGCGTATTCCAGCGCTGGCTGCGCGAGCGCGTTCTCGAGCCGCGGCGCGTCGAGGCCGGTATCGCCAATTCGATCGAGACGACGCTCGGCTACAGCTGCATCGCGCTCTCGGCGATCCTCGCGGTTTCCTACGCAGGCCTCGACATCACGAATATCGCCATCGTTGCCGGTGCGCTGTCGGTCGGCATCGGCTTCGGCCTGCAGTCGATCGTCAACAACTTCGTCTCCGGCCTGATCGTGCTCGTCGAGCGCCCCGTCAAGATCGGCGACCGCATCGTCGTCGGCGATCAGGAGGGCCATGTCCGCCGCATCAGCGTGCGCTCGACCGAGATCGAAACCTTCGATCGCGCCCGCCTGATCATCCCGAACTCCGAGCTGATCACCGGCCGGGTCATGAACAAGACCCACCGCAGCCTTATCGGCCGTGGCACCATCCGCGTCGGCGCGCACTACAACGCCGATCCCGAGAAGGTGATCGAGATCCTCGTTTCATGCGCAAAGGCGCACCCCCAGATCCTGACCGAGCCGGCGCCAGGCGCCGTCTTCGACAATTTCGGCGCGAGTTCGCTCGACTTCTTCATGTGGTTCTTCGTGGCCGACGTATCGCGGGCCGGCAACGTGCAATCGGACCTGCGCATCGCGATCATGAAAGCGTTCAAGGAAGCCGGCATCGAGATCCCGTACAATCAGTACGACATCCACCTGCGCGACCTCGACGGCGTGCGCACGCTCATCAATCGCGTTATCGAGGAACGCGCAGCCAAGTCAGGCTCCGCGCCCGACCGGACGAACGCCGAGGATGTCGACGCCGGCGGGCAGGAGCCTCCGCCGCGCGAAAGCTGATGTGAGCGTTTTGATTCCGAGATCCAAGGCCCACTCCACCTTCCCGGCGCCGAAGGCGCGCCTTCGGCGTGATGGTGAGGAGGGATTAGGGGTGGGGGGAACCCCCCACCGCTGAGCGTTCTGAGATCCCTCTCCCCACCCTCCCCGATCAGCCGCGGATCGAGAAGCCGCCGCACACCGGGATGGCTGTGCCCGTGACGAAGTCCGACGCTGGCGAGGCGAGGAAGACGGCGATGCCGGAAAAATCCTCCGGTTTGCCCCAGCGCCCGGCCGGCGTGCGCGCGAGGACGCTCTCGTTCAGCCCCTCGATGTCGACGCGCGCCCGCTGCGTGAGCTCGGTATCGATCCAGCCGGGCAGGATCGAGTTCACCTGGATGTTGTCCTTGGCCCATGCAGTCGCGAGCCCGCGTGTCATCTGCACGATACCGCCCTTCGACGCCGCATAAGCCACCGTCAACGGCGCGCCGAACAGCGACATCATCGAGCCGATATTGATGATCTTGCCGCCGCCCGCCTTCTTCATCTCGGGATAGACGGCCTGCGAGCAGTAGAAGGCGCCATCGAGGTTGATCGACAGGATGTCGCGCCACTCGCTGACCGAGTAGGTCTCGGGCGGCTTTCGGATGTTGATGCCGGCATTGTTCACGAGGATGTCGATGCGGCCCATCTGCTTGGCCGCCTCCGCAACCATAGCCCGGCACGAACCTTCATCGGCGACGTTCACCTCGACGACCGCCGTGCGCACGCCGCGCTTTGCCAGCGCCGCCGCCGCGGCCTTGGATTTCTCCGCCTTGCGCGCTGCAATGACGACGTCCGCGCCCGCGTCGGCAAGGCCCTGGGCCATCCCGAGACCGATGCCGCCGTTGCCGCCCGTCACGAGCGCGACCTTACCCTTCAAATCGAACATGGATGCTTCCTCTGTCTTTCTTCTTGCCGCCGGCTGCTGGGAAGAGGTCCTTCACCTCTTACTCGGTGCTATGCCGGCGGCGGCTCGCCGACTACATCGAATTGTCCCGATGAACTTTAGAGCGTGAGCTCCCATGCTGTCACGCTTTTGGCGGGCGGGGCTCCAACACCATCTGCGTCTGCGTGATGAGCGCGACGACACCGCCGTCGTTCTCGCGCGTAATCCGCGTCTGCCAGACTTGCGTTCGCCGTCCGCGGTGGATCGGCGTTGCCTCGCCGATGATCGTCGTGCCGACGGGCGCGCCGGAAATGAAATTGGTCTTCGACTCGATCGTCGTGGTCGTATGCCCGTCCGGCAGATTGAGCACGGTCCCCGCAGCACCGAGCGTGTCGGCAAATGCCATGATGGCGCCACCATGGATCGTCGCCGGCCGCGTGCACACTTCCGGTCTGACGACGAGCTTTGCTCTGACGGCATCGCGCGTCGCGGCGACAAATTCGATACCGAGAAGCTCGGCAAAGGGCATCGGCCGGCTCTTGAGCCGCTCGAGTTCGGGTGTCGACATGGTCGCTTTCTTCTCCCAGCTTGAGCCCAATCGTCAGCATGGCTCGTTTTTCGCAAGCCTACTCAAACCCCGCAAACACGGCCAGAGCCGGCGCGCAATAACCCTGAAGGTCAACGCTCGGAACCCGGCCATCCGCGTGCGCGTTTTCCTTGAACAAAAAGCAATGGATAGGAGATGAGCTATGGCCGTTGACCATGATCGGCGTACGCCGCATGAATACCAGGACTATATCGACCGCGCGCCCGCAAAGTACGACGCGAGCGGTTGGGGCATGATCCTCGGTGTTGCCGCGCTTCTGGCGATCCTGGGCATGCTTTTCATCGGCATCGGGAATTCGCCCGACGGTACCCAGCCGCAGCCGCAGACGACCATCGAGCGCACCGCTCCGACACCGACGCCGGCCCCGTCGACCACGCCGGCACCAGCCAACCCGTCGACGCCGAAGTAAGCCCGGCGATCGCACGCGTATGCCTGCAAGCCCCGGCCACGCCGGGGCTTGCTTCGTTTCAGCAGCGCAAGAGCCATGAGGTTGATCCTCGCCGCGCCTCGGCGTAGTCCTCAGCAGACTTCTACAGCGGAGGATCGATGGCGAATGTCCCACAAGGCGCGGCTCTGGTGTTGTTCTCCGGCGGGCAGGACTCGACGGTCTGCCTCGCATCCGCGCTCGCCCGCTACGATCGCGTCGAGACGATCGGCTTCGACTACGGCCAGCGCCATCGCGTCGAGCTCGATCAGCGGACCAAGGTCATCGCCGCGCTTAGGCACAGCTTCGCCGACTGGTCGGCGCGCCTCGGCGAGGATCATGTACTCTCGCTGCCGACGCTCGCCCAGATCAGCGAAACGAGCCTCACGCGCGATATCGCGATCGAGATGACCGCCTCGGGCCTGCCGAGCACATTTGTGCCGGGCCGCAATCTGCTCTTCTTCACGTATGCGGCCGCGCTCGCCTATCGGCGCGGCATCGTCACGCTCGTCGGCGGCATGTGCGAAACGGACTACTCCGGCTATCCGGACTGCCGCAACGATACGCTCCAGACGCTCGCCCGCGCCCTCTCGCTCGGCCTCGACCGCCCTGTCGCGATCGACACGCCGCTCATGTATGTCGATAAGGCCGGCACGTGGGCGCTCGCCGAAACCCTCGGCGGTGCACCGCTCGTCGACATCCTCATCGAGCACACGCACTCCTGCTACCTCGGCGAGCGCACGACCCGCCATCCGTGGGGTTATGGCTGCGGGAGCTGTCCTGCCTGCGAGCTCAGGGCCGGCGGCTTTCAACGCTGGCAAGCCGCGCGCGGTTGAGCGCTCAGTTGTTCCCGAGACGGGAGAGACGCGCTGCTGCTTCCTCGGCACCAAGCTCACGCGCCTTCCTGTACCATTGCCGCGCCATGGCGACATCGGGCTGCAGGCCGATGACCTTGATCTTGGCCAGCTCGTGCGGATCGTAGGTGCCTGCCAGCGCGAACGCACTCTCGGCATGACCGGCCTCCGCCGCACGTCGGAACAGCATCCGCGCCGGCTGGATATTGCCGCGCCCCATCAGCTCCTTGCCCTTGGCGTAGAGGCCGTGCGCGCGCTCCAGCTCGGGATTGGGCTCGGGTTGCGGCTGCGGCTGGGCTTGAGGCTGGATATGCGGCTCGGGCCGCGGCAACGGCTCGAGCGGTCGGGTCAAGGCGGCAACGACGCTTGGCGACTGCTTGGACTGTGCCTGCTGCTGGCTTGGCGCGATAAGCTGCACCGGCCCGACGACCAATGCCGTCTTGGCCTCCGTCAGCACCTTGCCCTCGATCGTCACCAGCGACACGACGACATCCCATCGTCCCTGCTGCAGCCCGACGGGCAGGACGATCCCGAGGCTCGCGAGACCTGCGAGCGGAATGGCCCACGCGCCCGCGCTGATCGCGTGCCCCTCGGTCAGGGTCGCAGCCGTCGGCAAGCCGCGAATACGCACGAAGCTGTTACGGATGAGGGCGTCTTGCGGGCCGACCTGAATCGGCAGCGGGCTCTTCGAGGCCGGCTCTGCCAGCATGACAGGCGCGACATTGAGGAAGAATTCCGGCTGTTGCGCCAGTGCTTGCCCAGGCAGGATCCACGGCTGTGGATCCCTCATGAGCAGCGCGGTGGCCGCGAGCGCCGCGAATGCCAGTCGGCGACCGACAGTCGGGCGGCCACGCGCGCCCCAGGTCGTGAGCTGCTTCCGGCGATACTTGAATAGGCGTTGTTGCTGCGTACGCAACGCTCGCCTCCCTCCCCTCAATGTTCCTGACCGTCGCACGGGCTTCTGGCGGCCCTTTTGTTACGACTAGCGTCTCTGCTTACTCCACTCGAGAAACTGGCGGAACAGCCGGTCCTGCTCGGCAGGATCGAGCGGCGCCGCCTTTGCAGCCTGCGCCCGCGCGAAGGACATATCGATGCTCGCGGTCGGCGCCATGGCCTTGTCGATCAGCTCCTGCGCGGGTGGAAAGCGGCGCCAGCCGGGAATGGTGCCGGCGATGTTCATTTCCTTCCACTTCGGCTGGTAGGGCGGCTTGCGCAGCGTGTCGAAGCGCTCGAAGAGGTACTCGATGAAGCGAACGCAGCGACGATAGCGGTCGAAGTTGGTGTTCGGATTCCAGTTGAAGACCGCGAGCAGAGCCGTGACGGAGATCGTCTGAACGGTCTCACCCTTGGGAACGAGCGTCGGATAGTCCGCGTTCGTCAGCTCCGCCGGAACATAGTAGTCCTCGAACTTCTCGCTGAACTCCATGGGCAGGAAGTGGAACCCGTCCGGCGCCTTGATACCGCTGAAAAGAGAGTTCGGCTTGCCAACCACGTGCACGAGCCCGGCAATCTCGCCCTTGCGCATGCCTTCGAGCGCTATGCTGTTATTGAGATAGAGCCGCTCGACCTTGATGCCGAGGCGGTCGAACACGATGCCGCCCGTGTAGTTGGCCGCGCTGCCGACCGTATTGAAGTTGAACTTCTTGCCCTCGAGATCCTTGAGCGTCTTGATCTCCGGCCGCACGAGGATATGCAGCTCGCCCTGGAACATCGGCATGACGTAATTCACGCGGCTCTCGATGTTCGGCGTCTTGAGCACGTTCTTGTAGTGGTCGAGGACGTCCGCGTAGGTGATCGCGAAGTCCACCCCCTTGAGATAGATGAGATCGCTCACATTGCCGACCGCACCATAGGTGACGATGGGCAGCACCCGCAGGTTGTCGCCGTCATCGAGCGCCTTGCCGAGATCGGCGGCGTATTTCGAGAAGGTGCCCTCGAGCAATCCGCCGGCAAGACCGATGGTCCAGTTGTTGATCAGCGCCGCACGCTCGTTCTCGTCCATCGAGATCGGCTTCGGCGGTATCGGCAATGCCCGCCTCGGAACGCCCTTGCCCTGCGCCTGCGCGAGGACAATCGGAGCCGGCTGCTGTTGAGCGAGAATGGGAGCTGAACCGATCAACCCGCTGATTAGTAGAGCTCCTACCCCTACGAACAGTGCACGCACACTGCACCCCCTTGAATTCTGTTCCCTCCGTCTGCCCGGCCGCGCTGCTTGGATTTCGCGTGGCCTGGACACAACTACTTCAATATTTCAATGTGGCAATGATGTGATCCGAGCGCGGATTTGCCGCACGGGTCGATTGGTTGACCGCCATCGAAATGACAGCGGCCCGTCTTTGCGACGCCCGCATGGCGGTGACGCATTTCGCCCGCTTGACCATAATCGCCGCGCCCCGCATCACTATGCGGTTTAGCATTCCCGCCGAGGAGCAGCCGCATCATGTTCGACTTCGACCGCGTCATTCAACGCCGCGGCACGCACTCGTCCAAATGGGACAACATCGCCAAGCTCTCCGGCATCACAGCGCCCGACGCCATCCCGATGTGGGTGGCCGACATGGACTTCGCGGCGCCGCCCGGCGTCACCGCCGCACTCGCCGCCGAGATCGAACGCGCGACTTACGGCTACTACGCCGATACCGGCAGTTGGGCGGAGGCTCTCGCCGCATGGATGGCGCGCCGCCATAACCTGAAGGTCGACCCGGCCTGGGTCAGCCCGACGCCGGGTGTCGTCTCGGGCCTCGGCCTCATCCTGCAGGCGCTCACCGAGCCCGGCGACGAGGTGGTCATCTTCCCGCCCGTGTACCATGCCTTCCGCCGCATCATCGTCGCCAACCAGCGGCGCATTTTCGATGCCGAGCTTGTCGAGGCGAACGGCCGCTATGCCATGGACCTCGACGCGCTCGCGGCAAAGCTCACGCCACGCGCGAAGATCGTCTTCCTCTGCAGCCCTCACAATCCCGGCGGCACCGTCTGGTCGCCGGCGGAGCTTCAAGCGCTCGCCGCATTCTGCATCAGCCGCAATCTCATTCTGGTTTCCGACGAGATCCATTGCGACCTCGTCTTCCCCGGCGCCCGCCACACGCCGACACTCGCGGCCGCGCCCGAGATCGCCGATCGCCTCATCACATGCGTCGCCGCGACCAAGACCTTCAATCTCGCCGGCGCGCACGTTGGCGCCTGTTTCACGTCGAACGCCGACTTCAAGAAGCGCATCGACGCGCGCATCCTGGCCGCGGGCCTCGCCTCGTACAATTTGTTCGGCATGATCGCCACCGAGACCGCCTGGCGGACCGGCGAACCGTGGCTCGATGCGCTCATTCCCTATCTCGCGAAAAACCGCGACCTGCTCCATGCCCGCATCGAGGCCGCAGCCCCCGGCGCACGCGCCATGAAGCTCGACGCGACGTATCTGGCCTGGGTCGATTTCGCCGGCACCGGTCTCGCGCCCGAGGAGGTCAGCCGGCGCATCAAGGAGCGTGCGCGCATCTTTGCAAGTCCCGGCGAGCAGTTCGGCCCCGGCGGCGCGACGCGGCTGCGCTTCAACTTCGCAATGCCGCGGCCGATGCTCGAGGAGGCCCTCGGCCGGCTCGAGGAGGCATTCCGCGATTTGAGAACGGGGCGATGAGGGAAGACGCAGTGGGGAGCCATCGGCCATGAAGCCCGTGGTTGGCGTTATCGGCAATACGCACTTCGTCGAGAACCGCTTTGCGGCCCAGCTCGTCGGCGAACGCAATCTTCGCGCCGTCGCCGAAGTTGCCGGCGCTCTCCCGATCATGTTCGCCGGTGCACCGGAGATCACGGATATCGGCGCCCTGCTGGAACTCGTCGACGGCATCCTTCTGACGGGCGCGCGCGCCAACGTGCATCCAACGCGCTACCGCACGGATCCTCATGCCGGCTACGAGCCCTATGACGAGCGTCGCGATGCGCTCGCCCTCGCCCTCCTCGAGGCCTGCGTCGAACAGGGCAAACCCATCTTCGGCATCTGCCGCGGCTTCCAGGAAATGAACGTCGCCTTCGGCGGCTCGCTGCATCCCGAGATCCGCGAGCTTCCCGGCCGCCTCAACCATCGCATGCCGCGCCTCGAGAACGGCGAGGTCCATCCCGATCCGACCGTCGTCTTCGCCGAGCGCCACGAGGTCACGCTCGTGCCCGGCGGCACCTTCGCGACGCTTCTCGGCCGCGAGACCATCCGCGTGAACTCGCTGCACGGCCAGGGCATCCTCGAGCCGGGCGCCCGCATCGTCATCGAGGGCGTGGCGGAGGATGGCACCATCGAAGCGATCCGCATTGCCGACGCGCAGGGCTTCGCTCTCGGCGTCCAGTGGCACGCCGAGTACGAGGCGCGGAACAACGCCGTCAACAAGACGCTCTTCGAGGCCTTCGGCGACGCACTCCGCAAATACAGGGCTGCCCGCTAGCCGGGAATCGTCACGCCATCTTCTTCCCGAAGCGGCCCTGTCGAGCCACGGGGCTGCGCCTCAGCGCTCGTGCCCTCGCGAGGCGCCCATCTCCGGCAAAGCCCTATCCGGAGCAAGGGTTTTTCTGGATGGCTCGCCCGCAGGCTGAAGACTAGCCTCATCTTGAAACTGCCGACGCTCGCAGTCGGCAAAGGCTGACGTCTGAGAAATGACGGATCGGCCGCAACCGGCCCCGGAGTTTCGAGAATGTCATACGAACTTGAAACGGACTGGTCGGCCAAAAAGCGCGAGCATGTCGGGGACCAGTTTTCGTCCCTCGGGCGGGTCGGCCTTTACGTCCAGCTCGTTCTGCTCGCGGCGCCGTTCCTGCTCGGGGTGTACGTGCTGTTCTTTGGCCGCCCGCCGCAGCCCGGCATGACGCGCGTCGATTTCGGCAGCTACATCTCCCTCGGCAGCTTCCTGATCATGGGCTTCACCGCGTATTGGTTCTATCGATACATGCAGGTGGGCAGGCAGCTCCGCGATCCCGAACGCTTTCCGTCCCGGTCGAGCGTGATCACCACGCTCTGGGTCGGCTTTGGGGCTGGCTGGCTCGGCATCATCTTCTCGATGCTGCTCCTGCTCGCGGCGGCGTGGCGGATGATGTTCGTCCTCATTTTCAACCCGCAATCGGGCTTGATCATCGCGCCGAACCCCGCCAGCAACCCCGGCTACTCGGTTTCGGCCATCGATGCCATCAGCCTCACCTGGCTCGTCATAAGCCTGGCTGCCGAGCTTATGGTTCTGGGGCTGACCCTATGGCTTCTCTTCAAGATGACGTGGCCGCCCTCGGCCGAGATCGAAGAGCCAGCGGCATTGGCTGCCGAATGATGCACTGTACGACGGGATGCCCGATGCATGTGCGCGTCGCGCGATGGCTCCGGCACTGTGACTGAGGCCTGGCCATGCTTCAGCAGGCTGGGTTCTCGCCGCTGGCTCGCGTTCTGATCGTTGGGGCAGCGGCGTGCATCGTCGCGGCCTTCATGCGATGGGCCGCACCGATACTCGCGCCGATCCTGCTTGCGCTGTTCATCACGATCGTTGCGACGCCGCCTTTGCAGTGGATGCGGCGAAAGGGCTTGCCGAAGTATCTGGCCGTTCTGATCATTCTCCTGGTGCTTCTGGACGTCGGCAGTCTCATAGCACTCACGACGACCGGCGCGCTCGAAGCCTTGCAGGTCGGCCTTCCGCGCTATCAGGAGCGGCTGGTGCTGCTCACCGACCAGCTCGGCGGATGGCTCGAGGGCATGGGCATCGACAAGTCCCGGGAGGCCTTGCGCGATCTGATCAGTCCGGCGGCCGCGAGCCGGTTCATCTATACGACGCTGACGAACGCGAGCGGCGTGGTGACCAATGGTCTGCTCGTCCTGCTCATCGTCGCCTTCATGCTGGCGGAAGCCTCAGCGATGCCACAGAGGCTGCGCGCCGCCTTCCCCACAACCGATGATCTCGAGGCACGCCTGCAAAGGCTGCTCAAGGCCATAAACCGCTACATGATGATCAAGCTCATCATGAGCCTTGCCACTGCAATATGCATATGGATCTGGCTGCGCTTGATCGGCATCGACTACGCCGCTGCTCTGGCCATCGGTGCGTTTCTTCTCAACTTCATTCCCGTGGTCGGCAATATTCTGATGACCGTGCCGGCCGTTCTGGTGGCGCTCGTGCAGAGCGATATCCCGACGGCTCTATTTGTCGTGCTCGGCTACGCGATCGTCAATCTGGCCATCGGCAATGTCCTCGAGCCGCGTCTCACCGGACGCGAGCTCGGCATTTCGTCCGTCCTGATCCTCGTGTCTCTCCTGTTCTGGGGATGGGTCCTCGGCCCGGTCGGACTGTTCCTGTCCGTGCCGCTGACCATGGCCGTGATGGAGGTGCTTCATGCCTCTCCGGGCACCCGTCCCCTCGCCATCCTCCTCGGCTCGGCGGGCGAACCGCAAAGTGCCGCCGAAACAGAGAACGACGCGTCCGGCGCTGCTCCGTGAGCCACCTTGCGCCCCTGCTAGCTCTCGATCTCTGCCAGAAACGCGACCAGATGCTCCGCCTCGCTGCGTGCGTGGCTGAAGGGCAAACCGTGCTTCGCGTGCGGCACGATCCGCAAGCGCGAGTTCGGCACCAGCGCCCGCATCTCCGCGCCGTGCGATGGCGTGATGAACGGGCTCGAGTCGGGCAGCGTGATCGACAGCGGCACGCGGAAATCCCGCAGCGCATCGCTCAGATCGGCGCCCGCGAGCAGCGCCGCGAGCGCGAGCACCGCATGGCGGTCGGACGCCTCCTGCACCTCCGCGAACCACCGCAATGCCGCCGGGTCCGCCGCACCGGCAAAGAACCGGTTCGCCATCATCTCAGCATTCCAGGCCGTATTGCCCTGGCTCTCGAAGGTCTGCCGCCAACCCTGGATGTTCGTGATACCGGGACCCCGATGCGAGGCATTCGACACTGCAACCGACGCGAAGCGTTCCGGCGCCTTGAGCGCGGCCGCAAGCGCGATCGTACCGCCGATGGACTCGCCCATGACGTGCACCTTTTCGGCCCCCGTCGTCGCGGCCACCTCGAGTAGATCATCGATCATCTCGTCGAACGTCCAGCGATGGCCGGCCGGCGGCACCGGCGATTGCCCGAAGCCCCGTGTATCGAAGCGCACAACCGGATGACGCGCGGCCACGATCGGCACCCATTCCGACCAGACGCCGAGATTGGTGCCGATGCCGTGATGGAACACGACCGGCAGGCCCGACGTCCGCCACGGCGGCCTCAGATCGGTCGCCAGATAGTTCAGGCCACGCGCTGTCTTGGGCATTGCGTTCTCCCGTTCACGCCGCGCCGACCTGGATGTCGAGCCAGCCGAACGCCGTCGTCGTCGCGCGGTCGCCCGCGCGCAGGAGCACCGTCGTCGTCGCCGACTCGACGATCGCAGCCCCTTCGATGACGTGCCCCGGCGCCAGCGCGTCGAGCGCATAGACCGGCACATCGCGCCAGCCGCCGAGATACACCCGACGCTGGCGAAGCGGTTCGGCTTGCGCCCGCGCCGGTAGCGCCGGCTCCTGCGGCAGCTTCGGCAAGGCGCCGACAACCGCCGCACGCGCATTGACGAGCACCGCCTCCTGATCGCGCAGGCTGTACGTGTAGAGCTCTTCGTGGCGCTTATGGAAAGCCTCCGACATGCGCGCGACGAGATTCGGATCATCGAGCGCGATATCATCGAGCGGCACGTTCACCTCGAAGATCTGCTCGCCATAGCGCATGTCGGCGGAGCGCTGCACGCGCACCTCGCCCGTATGCGCCGCCGCCTTGATGCGCGCGCGCCCTTCCGCTTCAAGCTCGCCGAATGCCGCCCTGAGCTGGTCCGCGTCGAGGTGCGTCGCATCGCCGATGTGCGTGCGCGCCAGCTCGTAGCGCAAATCCGACGCCAGCATCCCCCACGCCGAGAGCACCGCCGCGAGCCGCGGCACGATCACCCGCGTCACATCGAGCTGCCGCGCGACATCCGTCACGTGCAGGCCCGCCGCGCCGCCGAACGAGAGGATGGCGAAGCGCCGCGGATCGACGCCGCGCCGCACCGACACGAGCCGGATGCCTTCCGCCATGCGCGTGTTGATGATGCGATGAATGCCCTCCGCCGCCGTCATGCGATCGACGCCGAGCTTCTCGGCGACACGATCGACTGCCGCCTCGGCCGCAGGCGCATCGAGGTGCGCGCGCCCACCGAGGAAGTTGTCGGGATCGAGGAAGCCGAGCACGCAATTTGAATCCGTCACCGTCGCGCGCGTCCCGCCGCGGCCGTAGCAAGCCGGCCCCGGCATCGCGCCCGCGCTCTCCGGACCGACGTGCAGAATGCCGCCCGCATCGACCTCGGCAATGGAGCCGCCACCCGCACCGATGCTCGCGATGTCGAGGCTTTGCAGCGCCACCCTCTGCCCGCCGAGACGCCGATCCGACGCAATGGCCGCCTCGCCACCGATGACGAGCGAGATGTCCGTCGACGTCCCGCCCATGTCGAAGGGAATGAGATCGCCATGCTCCATGAGCCGCGCCGCATAGCGACTGCCCGCAACGCCACCCGCCGGCCCCGAGAGCACCGCACCCGCCGCCAGCCGCACCGCATCGGGGATCGTCGCCACACCGCCATGCGACTGGATGATCAGCACTGGTCCGGCGAGACCCGCCTCGCCGAGCCGGGTCGCAAGGCGCGTCAGATAGCGCTCCAGCACCGGCCCCACGTACGCATTCACGATCGTCGTGCAGACGCGATCGTATTCCTTGATCTGCGGCAGCACTTCCGACGAGCGGCAGACGTACGCATCGCCGAGTGCCGACTTCACGGCCTCCACCGTCGCCTGCTCATGCGCGCCATCGCGCCACGCATGCAGGTAGCAGACCGCCACCGCCTCGACGCCATCGCGCTTCAGCGCCGCGATCGCTGCATCGAGCGAGGCGCGCTCCAGCGGCACCTCCGTCCGCCCATCCGGCCGAATGCGCTCACGCACACCGAGACGGCGCTCACGCGGCACGAGCTGCTCGGGCGGCGGCTGGCGCAGGTTGTAGCGATCATCCTTCAAGCCTTCGCGCATCTCGACGATGTCGCGATGCCCCTCGGTCGTGAGCAGCCCGACCTTGGCGCCCTTGTGCTCCAACAACGCGTTCGTCGCGACCGTCGTGCCGTGCACGATGATCTCGGTCTGCGCCAGCATGTCCGCGCGCGAGATGCCGATCGCCTCCGCGAGCCGCTCGAGCCCGTCCATGACACCGACCGACTGATCACCCGGCGTCGATGCCGCCTTCGCAATCGTGACCTTGCCTTCTGCATCGACAGCCACGAGATCCGTGAACGTGCCGCCGACATCAATTCCAATGCGATACATCTGTGTGAGCCCCTCAGCGCGTCACGAAACCGAGCGACTTGTCGCGCGCCCGCGCCTCAGCCGTCCGCTCTTCCGGCGGTCCCCATCCGCCGCCACCGCCCGAGCGAACCTGCAGCACATCGCCCGGCTTCAACACCACGCCGGTTTCCTTGGTCTTGAGCGGCCGGTCGGGCGAGCCCTTCGACTCGAGCCAATAATTGTGCGGCGCCCCATCCTTGCCACCGACCATCCCGCACGCGCCGTACTTCACGCCATCGCCCGCCGTATTGCCGACGGCCGGCTCCGCCGTCTCGATGACCATCTCCAATTCCGCGCCCGGCCCGCCGCGATACTTGCCATCGCCGCCGCTGTCCGGACGGAACTCGTGACGCCGGAAGAAGAACGGAAAGCGCACCTCGTGCACTTCGATACTGCCGAACTTGATGCCGCCCGCCGCCTGCCATTCGCCCGCCGCCGGCCAGCCATCACCCGCCGACGACGCACCACCGCCCGGCCGCGCCTGGAACAGGTGCCAGATGAACGGCTTTTTCGTGCGCGGATCCACGCCCTGAATGGCCACGCGGAATCGCCGCCCCCATCCCGCCATGGCGCGCTCGGGACATGCCGGCGCGAGCGCGCGGATGATCGCCTCCATGATCTCCTGCCCGCAATGGTTCGTGCAAAGTGTTACCGGCGCCCCCTCGCGCGGCCACACCACCGTCCCCTCCTTGAGCTTCACGCTGAGCGGCCGGAAGGCACCATCATTCTTCGGCGTGTCGGGATCGATGAGATATGCGAGCGCGACCACCACCGCTGAGTGCGTGTTGGCATAGGACGAGTTGATGAACCCCGTCACCTGCGGATGGCTGTCCGTCAGATCGACGTCGAGATCGCTCCCGCGCTTCGTCACACGCGCACGGATGTACACATCCTTGAACTGGTGTCCGTCGTCATCGAGGAAGGCCTCACCTTCATACACGCCATCCTTCCACTCGGAGATGATCGCGCGCACCTGCCGCTCGGCGCCATCGAGCACGGCCTCGACCGCCGCCCGCGCCGTCTCCGAGCCGAATTCGCGGATCAGCTCGCTCATGCGCCGCTCGCCGAGCCGCGCCGAGCCGATCATGGCTGCAAGATCACCGCGGAAATCGCGCGGATGGCGCACATTGAGCACGATCATCTCGTAGACGTCCTCGCGCCGCACACCCTGGTCATAGAGCTTCAGCGGCGGGACGCGGATACCCTCCTGGAAGATCTCCTTGGCACTCGCATTGTAGGCGCCGTGCGTCGCGCCACCGATGTCGCTCTGATGCGAGCGGTTGATCGCCCAGTACACGTGCTTGTCGCCATCGAACACCGGCACGAAAGCCGTGAGATCCGGCAGGTGATTGCCGCCCCGGTAGGGATCGTTCAGCAGATAGACGTCACCCGGCTTGATCGTGCCCTTGAAGAAATCATGCACGGACCGCGCCGCATAGGGCAGCGCACCGACATGAATGGGCACGTGCTCGGCCTGGGCAATGAGCCGCCCTTCGGGATCGCACAGCGCCGTCGAGAAGTCGCGACTGGAGTTCAGGATCTGCGAATAGGACGTGCGCAGCATGGCCTCGCCCATCTCCTCGACGATGGCGCGAAGACGGTGCTGGATCACGGAGACCGTGATCGGATCGACGGCTTGGCTCATGCGATTTCCGTTCCGGAACTGAAGGCTTGGGCCGGCCTTGGCCCTTCACCGACGAGAATAATGCAGCGCAGGGCTCCGTCAACGGACGGCTCGATTGGGTTGGCGAGCGCCCCCCGCGTGATATGTTTCCCTCCTACCGCGCGGCGCTACAGGCCGTGACGGCCGACGTCAGATCGGAACCAGGGAGAACCTCACGATGATCGCTCTTAAGGCCCGGGGAGCGTGCGCGCTCGCCTTGGCGACCCTCGTTTTCGCCCCCGCTGCCCACGCGCAGAAGCAGGGCGGCATTCTCAAGACCTATGTGTGGGACACACCGCCGAGCGCCTCGATCCACGAGGAAGCGACGATCTCGACGGTCTTTCCGTTCATGCCCGTGTTCAACAACCTCGTGCTCTTCGACCAGACCAAGCTCGAGGCGAACCTCGGCACGATCGTGCCCGACCTCGGCAAGAGCTGGAAGTGGGACGACAGCAAGACCAAGCTGACCTTCCAGCTCGAGCAGGGCGTGAAGTGGCACGACGGCAAGCCCTTCACGGCCAAGGACGTCAAGTGCACGTTCGACCTCGTGTCCGGGCTCGTGAAGTCGGAGGACTTCCGCAAGAACCCGCGCAAGATCTGGTATCACAACGTCAAGCAGATCACGACCAATGGCGACAACGAGGTGACCTTCGAACTGAAGGTGCCGCAACCGAGCTTCCTCGCGTTGCTCGCCTCGGGCTATTCACCGATCTATCCCTGCCACGTCGAGCAGAAGCAGATGCGCGTGAACCCGGTCGGGACGGGTCCGTTCAAGATCGCCGAGATGAAGCGCGGCGACTCGATCAAGCTTACGAAGAACCGCGACTACTGGAAAAAGGGCTTCCCCCGCCTCGACGGCATCGAGTACCGCGTCATCAATAACCGCTCGACGCGCGTCCTCGCCTTCATCGCCGGCGAGGTCGATCTCACCTTCGTCTCGGACATCACCGTCGCGGGCCTCAAGGACGTCGAGGCCAAGGCGCCGAAATCCGTCTGCCAGTTCGTGCCGTCGAACAACACGATCAACATGATCGTCAATTCGTCGGCACCGCCCTTCGACAATCCGAAGATCCGCCTTGCCATGGCGCTCGCCATCGATCGCGCGGCCTTCAACACGATCCTCGCCGAGGGCAAATCCTCGATCGGCGCCGTCATGCTGCCAGGACCCGAAGGCGTGTGGTCCATGCCGCCCGAGGAGCTTGCCAAGCTGCCGGGCTACAATCCCGACCGCTCCAAGGATCTCGCCCAGGCACGCAAGATCATGGAGGAGCTCGGCTATGGCCCGAACAAGATGCTGAAGGTCAAGGTCTCGACCCGCAATATCCCACTCTATCGCGACCCCGCCGTCATCTTCATCGATCAGATGAAGGCGGTCTACATCGAGGGCGAGCTGGAGAACGTCGACACCCCGCTGTGGCACGCCAAAGTGACGCGCAAGGACTATGCCGTCGGCCTCAACACCACGGGCGTCGGTGTCGATGATCCGGACGTTGCCTTGGTCGAGAACTTCACATGCGCGTCCGAGCGCAACTACACCGGCTACTGCAACAAGGAGGTCGACGATCTGATCTTCGCCCAGTCCCGCGAGACGGATGCGGCAAAGCGCAAGCAGATCCTCTGGCAGGCCGAGCGCAAGATCGTCGAGGATGTGGCGCGCCCGATCATCCTGCACAACAAGGCCGCCACCTGCTGGGCGCCTTACGTGAAGGGCGTCACGAGCCACAACAACTCGCTCTACAATAGCTGGCGCATGGAGAATGCCTGGCTGGATAAGTAACCTCGGCAGCGCCCGCCCGATAGAGCAGGTCCATTGCAGAGGGACGCGCTCTGATCGACGAGGAACCTCATCCTTCCCCCCTTGTGGGGGGAGGCTAGGAGGAGGGGATCGCAGACCGTCAGCGGTAGGGATTCCCCCCACCCCCAACCCCTCCCCACAAGGGGGAGGGGGACTGCGCTTTAATTTCGGATCAAACCTCTAAGCGCTCGCCTTGCTGAGCGCCGCCACGTCATCGGCACTCAGCTTCAACTCCGCGCACTTCAGAATGTCGGCGAGCTGAGCCGTCGTCGTCGCACTCGCGATCGGCGCCGCGATCGCGGGCTGAGCGAGGAGCCAGGCCAGCGCCACCTGCGCAGGCGTCGCGCCGTGCTTCGCGGCAACCGTATCGAGCGCGCCGAGAATGGCAAAGCCGCGCGCATTGAGGTGCTTCTTCACGCCGCCGGCACGTGCGCGCTGTGCGAGATCGCCCTCCGAGCGGTACTTGCCGGTGAGGAATCCACTCGCCAGCGAATAATACGGAATGACGCTGATGCTCTCGGCGACGCACAGATCCTGCAGCGGCCCTTCGAACTCCTTGCGGTCGGCAAGGTTGTAGTTGGGTTGCAGCGTCTCGTAGCGCGGAATGCCGGCCTTGGCGCTCACCGCAAGCGCCGCCTTGAGACGATCCGCACTGTAGTTCGAGGCGCCGACCACGCGTACCTTGCCGGCCTTGATGAGCGCCGCGTGCGCCTCCATGGTCTCCTCGAGTGGCGTCTCGGGATCGTCGCGATGGGACTGGTAGAGATCGATGGTGTCGGTCTGCAGGCGCTTCAGGGAATCCTCCACCGCGCGCACGATGTAGGCCTTCGATAGCCCCTTCTTGTCGGGCGCCATCTCCATCCCGCACTTCGTGGCGATAATGACCTTGTCGCGCTTGCCGCTCGCCTTGAACCACTTGCCGATAATGGTCTCGCTCTCGCCGCCCTTGTTGCCGGCTGCCCACTTCGAATAGACGTCCGCCGTATCGACACAGTTGAATCCCGCATCCACGAAGGCATCGAGGAGCGCAAACGACCCCTTTTCGTCGACCGTCCAACCGAAGACATTGCCGCCGAATATGAGCGGGGCGATCTCGAGTCCGCTTCGTCCGAGCTTGCGTTTCTGCATCGGGTCCTCCTGTGCGTCTCCTGCCTGGCTCACAGGCTACGACCCGGTATCGGGCCTGACAAGCAAGGCTCGTGATCCAGTCACGCAAGTGTCATCCAGCCCTGCTAGGCACGCCGCTCGACGCATTCCGCTCCGCGTGGAGATGGCCGTGAAGAAGCTTGGCCTCGCACCGCTCATCCATGAGACCGCCACCGTCCGCGATTGCACGCTCGGGCGCTACACCGAGGTCGGCGAGCGGACGTCGATGATCGAGACCTCTCTCGGCGATTACAGCTACGTCGTGAACGACGGCGAGATCATCTACACGACCATTGGCAAATTCTGCTCGATCGCCGCCATGGTCCGCATCAATCCCGGCAATCATCCCATGTGGCGGGCGACCCAGAGCCATTTCACCTATCGCGCCAGTGCCTACTTCGATGATGCCGACGACGAGGCCGCATTCTTCGACTGGCGGCGCGCGCATCCGGTGGCAATCGGCCACGACGTCTGGATCGGACACGGCGCGATCATCCTGCCGGGTCGTTCGGTGGGTGATGGTGCGGTCGTTGCCGCCAGCGCGATCGTGACCGAGGACGTGCCGCCTTACGCCATCGTCGCCGGCACACCCGCCCGCATCCTGCGGCCGAGGTTCGAGGGCGCGATCGCAACGCGTCTCCGGGCCCTGCAGTGGTGGGACTGGGACCACGCGCGACTGCGCGGCGCCCTCGACGATTTCCGCCATCTGCCCGTCGAGGCCTTTCTCGAAAAGCACGGGGGCTGAACCCACGGCCGGGCACGCCCCCACCGCGCCCGCGTCGGCGGCCCCGTGGCCTTAATGGCCCACACTCATACCCCTGCGCGCCCAACGCCAGTTCCCATGCCCGCCGAGGCATGCAAGTCTTTGCCCGCAGCAGGGAATCGAAAGGACTGGAATGTACCGGATCGGCGTCGACATCGGCGGCACGTTCACTGATTTTGCCTTGAGCAGCGCCACCGGCGGCAGAATGGCAATCCACAAGCGGCTCACCACGCCGCACGACCCGTCCGAGGCCGTGCTCGCGGGCGTTGCCACGCTCATTGCGGAGAACGGCGTCGACATCGGTGCCGTCTCGGACATCGTTCACGGCACGACGCTCGTAACCAATGCCGTGATCGAGCGGCGCGGCGCCGTCACCGGCATGCTGGTCACGGCCGGCTTCGGCGACATCATGGATATGGGTCTCGAACGCCGCTACGACCTCTTCGACCTGCGCATCAAGTATCCGCCGCCGCTCGTTCCCCGCCGCCTCCGCATCGAGGTCGAGGAGCGTGTGCGCTACGACGGCAGTATCGAGCGTCCCCTCGACGAGGCTGCCGTCCGCGCAGCCGCATTGAAATTTCGCGACCTCGGCGTCGAGGCCGTCGCCGTCTGCTTCCTGCACGCCTACGCGAACCCCGAGCCCGAAGCGCGCGCCGCCGAGATCCTGCGCGCGACAGCACCCGAGATCACCGTCTCGACCTCAGCCGACGTCTTCCCCAACATGCGCGAGTTCGAGCGCTGGACGACAACCACGCTCAATGCCTTCACGCAGCCGATGTTCGACCGCTACGTGAAGCGGCTCGAGGACGGACTTGCGGCCTCGGGCTTCACTGGCCGCCTCTATATCATGGCCTCGAGCGGCGGCACGCTGACGACGGACGCCGCCCGCCGCTACCCCGTGCGCGCGCTCGAATCCGGTCCTGCCGCGGGCGCCCTGATGAGCGCTCATCACGGCCGTGCGCTGAAACTGCCGAACCTGCTCTCCTTCGACATGGGCGGCACGACCGCCAAGGGCGCCCTCGTACGCGACGGCCAGGCCATCAAGAAATACGCCATGGAAGTGGCGCGCGTGCACGAGTTCCGCCAGGGCAGCGGCCTGCCGATCCGCATCCCCGTCATCGACATGATCGAGATCGGCGCCGGCGGTGGCTCCATTGCCGAGGTCGACGCGCGCGGCCTGCTCCGCGTCGGCCCGCGCAGTGCCGGCGCCATGCCCGGTCCCGCCTGCTACGCACAGGGCGGCACGCGGCCGACGCTCACCGACGCCAATCTCGTGCTCGGTTATCTCGACGCGAACTTCTTCCTCGGTGGCAAGATGAAGCTCGACAAGCCCGCCGCCGAGAACGCCATTGCCGAGCACATCGGCAAGCCGCTGAAGCTCGAAACGCTCCGTGCGGCCTGGGGCATCCACGACATCATCTGCGAGGACGTGGCCCGCGCCTTCCGCATTCACGCGACCGAGCGCGGCTTCGACTACCGCAATTCCAGCATGGTGGCCTTCGGTGGCTCCGGCCCGCTGCACGCGCTCTCCGTCGCGCGAAAGCTCAAGATCCCGCGCGTGGTGCTGCCTGTCGGCGCCGGCGTCATGTCGGCACTCGGGTTGCTCGTCAGTCCGCTCGCCTTCGAGGTCGCGCGCTCGCGCCGCATCCACGTCGCCGACATCGACGCCACGGACTTCGTGACCACATTCGCCGCGCTCGAGAGCGAGGCCTCCGGCTACCTCAAGCGCGCCGGCGTGCCCGATGCCGATATCAGGATCGTGCGCCATCTCGACATGCGCTACCAGGGCCAGGGCCACGAGATCGAGATCACGCTGCCATCGACGAACGATGTCGCCGCCACGTTCGCCGAGCTCGGCGAGCTGTTCGGCAGCGCCTACGAGAAGACCTACGGCCTGCGCCTCGACGAGCCGACCGAGATCGTCAACTGGAAGATCGAGGCCGTCGCGCCGACGCCGTCCATCGCCCAAGGACATGGCAGCACGACCGCCGCCGCCCGCGCGCAGAAGGGCACCCGTCAGGCCTACGATCCCGCCATCAACGGCCTCGCCGCATGGCCCGTCTATGACCGCTACGCGCTCGCGCCCGGCGCCGTCGTCAAAGGTCCCGCTCTCATCGAGGAGCACGAGAGCACCTGCGTCATCGGCGCTGGCGACTCCGTCACCGTCGATAGCCACTTCAATCTGATCGCCGAGCTGAGCGCCTGAGGAAAGCCCAACCATGAGCACCCAATCCTTCGACGCCGTCAGCCTCGGCATCATGTGGGACCGTCTGGTCTCCCTCACCGACGAGATCGTCTCGACGCTGGTCCGCAGTTCCTTCTCGACCATCGTCTACGAGAGCTATGACCTCTCCTGCGTGGTCCTCGATGCCGACACGAACTCGATCGCGCAAGGCACGTTCGGCATTCCCGCCTTCATCGGCAGCGCGCCCGTCACGCTGCGGCACATGCTGAAGAAGTTCCCGGCCGAGTCGCTCAAGCCCGGCGACATCGTCGTCACGAACGATCCCTGGCTCGGCACCGGCCATCTCTTCGACATCACCATGATGCGTCCCGTCTTCCGCAAAGGCCGCATCGTCGCTTACACGGTGAGCATCACGCACCTGCCCGACATCGGCGGCAACGGCTTCGGCTCGGCTTCGACGGAGGTCTACCAGGAAGGTCTGCGCCTCCCGATCTGCAAGCTCTACGAGGCCGGCCGCCTCAACGAGCTGATCGTCGAGATCATCCGCACGAACGTGCGCGTGCCCGAACAGGTCATGGGCGACGTCATGGCCAACGTGAGCTGCAACGAGGTCGGCGGACGCGAGCTCCTCGCCTTCATGGACGAGTACGGCCTCGAAGACCTGCGCGAGCTTTCGGCGGCGATCCGCGGCCAGTCCGAGCGCGCCATGCGCGCCAAGATCAGCGAATTCCGCGACGGCACGTACCGCAACCGCATCCAGGTCGAAGGTTTCGGCGAGCCTGTCGAGTTCGTCGTGCGTGTGGACGTGAAAGGCGACAGCGTCGAGATCGATTTCGACGGCACTTCGGGCTGTGTGCGCGCCGGCGTGAACGTCCCCATCTGCTACACGAACGCCATGGGCCTGCACGCAATCAAATCGCTGACGCTGCCGTCCATCCCGAACAACGAAGGCTCCGTCGCGCCGATCAAGGTCACGGCACCGCCGGGATGCATCCTCAACGCGCTGCCGCCCTTCCCGACCGGCGGCCGCCATGCCATGGGCCACTTCGTGACGCCGACGATCTACGGTGCGCTTGCCGAAGCCGCGCCCGATCGCGTGCACGCCGACTCCGGCATGATGAACCTCATCACCTTCCAGGGCCGCCGCCGCGATGATCGCGCGTTCTCGTGCCTCTACTTCGCGGCAGGCGGTTACGGCGCGCTCGAAAACCTCGATGGCTGGGCGACACTGCCGCATCCCTCGAACATGGCCGTCGTTCCCGTCGAGATCTGGGAAACGCTCACGAACATGACCATCGAGAGCAAGCGCCTGCTCACCGACTCCGGCGGTCCCGGCAAGTGGCGCGGCGGTCTCGGCCAAGAGGTCGTGCTCCGCAATGACACCGGCCACACGCTCACCATGCTCGGCATGGGCAATCGCATGGAGTTCCCGGCACGCGGACAGTTTGGCGGCGGCGCCGGCACGCTCCGCGTTCATGCTGTCGACGGCAAGCCCGTGCACGCCAAGGGCCGCATCGATGTGGCGCCGGGCTCACGCATCACCGTGACGGAAGCCGGCGGCGGCGGTTTCGGCGATCCCCGCCAGCGCGATCGCGCCTCCATCGCCTCCGACCTCGCCGACGGTTTCATCAGCGCGCACGCCGCCCGCACGATATATGGCGTGGAGGGCTGAGCGAGCGAGCGCTCTAAGTGACAACGCTGCCCCGACCACAACATGTCCCTTCTCCCCGTGTTTACGGGGAGAAGGTTAGGATGAGGGCGGCGGCGAGCACCGACGTCGAACAAGCTCCCGCCCCTCACCCTAGCCCTCTCCCCGCAAGAGCGGGGAGAGGGGATGGAATGCGCCCGCTCGCCTCAAGCACAATCCTTGAAAGCCTCCGCGAAGATCGACAGGCCGAGATCGATCTCCTCGTCGGTGATCGTGATCGGCGGCGCGATGCGGAAAATGCCCCAGCCGCCGCGCACGACGCTCGTCGATAGCCCAAGCTCCAGACAGCGCGCCATGATGCGCGCCGCAAGCTCCGGGTTCGGCTCCTTCGTGCGCCGATCCTTGACGAGCTCCACGCCCATCATGAGCCCGCGCCCGCGCACGTCGCCGATCACTTCGTAGCGCTGCATCAAGCTTTCAAACCCAGCCTTGAGCTTCTCGCCCGCCATGCGCGCACGATCCGCTAGCCGGTCGCGCAGGATGATCTCGATGACCTTGAGGCCGACAGCCGCTGGCAGCGGATCGGACGCGTGTGTTGTATAGAAATGAAACTTCTGGTCGAAGCACTGCTGCTCGATCTCGGGCGTCGTGATCACCGCCGACAGCGCGAGCCCCGCACCGAGCGTCTTCGAGAGCGTCACGAAATCCGGCACGAGCCCGTCATATTCGCAATCGAACATCCGCCCCGTTCGTCCCAGACCCGTCTGTGCCTCATCGACGATCACCAGCATCCCGCGCTTCCTCGCGCGCTCGGCCGCCGCCTTCAGGTACCCCTTCGGCGGCACGATGACGCCGCCGCTCGACAGGATCGACTCGAGGATCAGCGCCGCCGGACTGCCCGTCGACTGGCGGTCGAAAAGCTCGAAGCCGTAGTCCAGCTCCGCCTCCCAATCGTACGTGTCGCCCTTCATGAAGGCCGGTCGGTACGGCGTCGGCGCCGGCAGCGCGAAGGAACCTGGCAGCGCCGGCCCATATCCCTGCCGGCTGCTCGAGAACGTCGCCGATGACGCGCCGCCCGTGACGCCGTGCCACGAGCGCGACAACGCCAGCACCTCGTAACGGCCCGTCGCCGTCTTGGCCATGCGCAGCGCCGCCTCGTTGGACTCGCCACCCGTCGAGAGCAGCAGCACGCGCTCGAGATTGCCCGGCGCCAGCTCGGCCAGCTTCTCGGCAAGGTCGATCACCGGGCGCGAGAGAAGCTGGCTGTAGAGGTGCACCAGCTCGCCGGCCTGCTCGCGAATGACGGCCGTGATCTCCGGATGGCTGTGGCCGAGGATCGTGCTCATCTGCCCCGAGGCGAAGTCGAGGATGCGGCGGCCGTCGGTCGTCGTCATGAAGGCGCCCTGCGCCCTGTCGATGATCACCGGCTGGAAGTAGTGCCCGTAGCGCACGAGATAGCGGTCGGCGCGCGCCCACAGCGCCTTGTCATCCGAAGACTGAGCCATTCCGGCCTCCTGGCTGGCGCCGCCTGCCGTCAGAGGATCTGGCTCAGGAAGGCGCGCGTGCGCGGATCGCTGGCATTGTTGAAGAACGTCGCCGGCGGCCCGTGCTCGACGATGATACCGCGATCCGTGAAATAGATGTGATCACCAACTTCGCGCGCGAAGCCCATTTCATGGGTGACCAGCATGCACGTCATGCCTTCCTCGGCGAGCTCCCGGATCGTCACCAGCACTTCCTTGACCGTCTCCGGATCGAGCGCGGCCGTCACCTCGTCGAAGAGCATGATGTCCGGGTTCATGGCGAGCGAGCGCGCGATCGCGACGCGCTGCTGCTGGCCGCCCGACAGCTCACCCGGATAGGCATCCTCCTTGCCCTCGAGGCGCACTTTCCTGATGAGCCGGCGCGCCTGCGCCTCGACCTCGGCCTTGGGGCGCTTCAGCACATGGATGGGCGCCATCATGACGTTCTCGAGCGCCGTCTTGTGCGGAAAGAGGTTGTAGGACTGGAAGACCATCCCGACCTTCTTGCGCAGCTCGAGCTTGTCGAGCGCCGCATCATGCACTTCCTGCCCTTCGACCTTGATCGACCCTTGATCGATCGGCACCAGCGCATTGATACAGCGCAGCAGCGTCGACTTGCCGGAACCCGACGGGCCGATGATGCAGACGACCTCGCCCTTGCGGACGTCGAGGCTCACACCCTTGAGCACTTCGATCGGGCCGAAGGACTTGTGCACATCCCTGATGCCGACAATGGGCTGATCCGGCGTCCAGGCGCTGGTCATGACACTCACCTCAGATGCGGACCGCGTACTTGCGCTCGAGCCGAATGGTCCAGCGCGCGATCGGGTAGCAGTAGACGAAGAAGAACAAGAGCAGCATGGCGTACATGGGCATCAGCAGCTCGGTGCGCTGCTCCGCGGCGAGCGCATCTTGCGTGAGCGTCATCGCATCATTCACGCCCACGATCGAGATGAGCGGCGTTGCCATGGTCAGGATCGCGTACCAGTTCATCCACGGCGGGATCATGCGTTTCACGCACTGCGGCAGGATGATGCGCCAGAGCGTCTGCAGGCGCGAGAACGCGAGGCTTTCCGCCGACTCCCACTGTCCCGTCGGGATCGAATTGACGGCACCGCGCACGATCTCGGCGACATTCGCCATGATCGGCAGCGCAAGGCCAACTGTGGCCTTGAACCAGCCCGGCAGCGGGATCGTAAGACCTCCGAGCCGAAGCTGGAACGGTGTCAGCAACATCACGAAGAACAACAGGACCAGCCACGGCGAATTGCGGAAGAACTGCGTAATCGCCCAGGCGACGCTGCGCACGGGCGTGATCCGCGAGATGAGACCGAGCCCCAGAAGCAACCCGGTCACCGTCCCGATCGCCATTGCGAGAAAGCTGACGAGAATATTGAGAGTAAAGCCGCCGAACTCACGCGGCGGACCGAATAGAATGAGCGGCATCCACTTCCAAAGCGTCGCCAGGATACCGAGCCGCTCGCCGTTCGACGAGAGTTGAGCCCAGGCTTCACCGGCCAGCAGGAGGCTCGCAAACAGCGCGAACGCGACGGCCAGCGCCCGCGGCGTGAACGCGCTCGCCATGAACCCGCTCTCGCCCTGCGCCGCCGTTACCCGCACGGCCTTGAGCACGACGCTGTTGCTGGTCCCGCTCATTGGCCGAACCCCGGAACGCGCAGCGCCCGCTCCACGCGCGTCATGAACCAGACGAATATCCCGACGATCAGCAGATAGAACGTGAGAAGCGTCACCATCATCTCGAAGACATTGATGCGATCCGACCAGATCTGGCTTGCGACATAGAGCGTCTCGGGAACGGCAATGGCATAGGCCTGCGTCGTCGTCTTGATCAGATTGACGAGGTTGTTGTTCAACGCCGGCAGGCACACGCGAATTGCCAGGGGCAACACCACGAGGCGATAGATCTGCCAGCGACTGAAGCCGAGGGAGTCGGCCGCCTCGACGGTGGATTTCTGTACCGCTTCGACACCCGAACGGAAGATCTCGATATTGAAAGCACCGGCGAAGAACGACAACGAGATCACGGCCCACGCAAAGCTGCCGAGGATCGGTTGCGCAATGCCGAACTCATTCTCCACGCGCGGCATCTGCGGTCCGAGCGCGAAGTAGAAGAAGTACATCTGCACGAGCGGCGGCGTGTTCCGGAAGAACTGGATATAGCCCTGAACGACCGCTTTCAGGACGCGGAAGCGGCTACCTTGCAGCCACGCGCCGACAATGCCGATCAGCACGCTCAGCACCACGCAAAGCGCGGCCAGCTCCAGCGTCGTCCACATCCCGCGCAGAAGCCGTCCGCGTTCGAAGGAGTCGTAGAACTGAACGAGGTTGATGCCATAGGCATCATGCAGGGAACGCAGGAAGTCCCAGAGACCTTCCATTCATTGCTCGCGGATGAGGGGCAGATGCGGGCAAGAAAGACACGGGGCGGCGCACTTCGGCGCACCGCCCCATACTGTTTCGACTACTTCTTGGCGGCCGCCGAGGCATCGATCAGCCACTTCGTGTTGCTGCCGACCCATTTCTTCTCGAGCTCGAGCAACTTGCCGGACTTCAGCCAGTCCTTCGTCGTCTCGGCCATGAACTTGCCCCAGGGGCTATTCACGTCTTCGATCTTCACGGCGAGGCCCCAGGGCACCGGCTTCCACTCGGGCAGCGCCACGACGTCGAAGCCTTCCCACTTCTTGTCCTGAGCCTTCTTCCAGACGAGCACAACGTCGTCATAGACAAAGCCCACGCAGCGGCCGTCGAGGAGCGCCTGCTCAGCCTCGGGGATGCCCTTGAAGGCCACGAGATCCGTGCCGGTGTACTTGGCCTGCAGGTCGTTGTTGTAGAAGGCACCCTGCAGCGCGCAGACCGGCTTGCCCTTGAGGTCGCCGACGCCTTTGATGTTCGCCTTCTTGTTCGCCAGGATCGCAACGCCCGAGGCGTAATAGACCGGGTCGATGATGCCCACGGCTTTGCGGCGCTCGGGCGTGTCGCTCATGGTGGCGATCATGAGATCGATCTTGCCCTGCTGAAGGAACTGCATGCGGTTCGACGACACGACCGCCACCAGCTCCAGCTTCACGCCGAGCCGCTTCGCGACGTCGGCAGCCATTTCAGGCTCCATACCGACGATATTGCCGCTCGAATCGCGCATGCCCCAGGGAGGATAATCAGCCTTCACACCGACGACGAGCGTTCCCTTCTTCTTGATATCGGCGAGCGTGTCGGCCTTCGCTGCCGTAGTGCCGACCAGCGCGGCAACAACGCCGACAGCCAAAGCCCCGATCAATCGTCTCATCGCACGTCTCCTGTGATGCTCACTTTCCCCACGATCCGCTCGCAGCGCGCTTGCGCTGCCCCCGGTCCGCTGCCCGAAATTATGGCACAGGCAGCCGGTCGTCCGAAAGCCAGACAATTCATTCAGTCTTGTCCGGTTTCCAGGCATTTCTGGCCGCCGCGGCATGGGACGCCGGGATCTGGTGAACCCACTCATCGCCAGGCATGAGCCACATCGGCGACGAGCGGCGCCGCCACAGCGTCAAGTGCCCGCTGCGCGTCAGCCGGCGACAGGCATACCTGCAGGCCGCGCTGTCCGCCATTCATGAAGACCTGATCGTGTGCCAGCGCCGCGATCTCGATGACCACGGGTGATGCCCGCCGCTGACCGAACGGGCTGATGCCGCCGACTTTGTAGCCCGTGATCCGCTCGGCATCGGCAGGCTTCATCATCTCCGCCGACTTGCCGCCCATTGCTGCGGCGAGCTTCTTCATGGAGACTTCGCGGTCCGATGGCACGATCACGCAGACCGGCTTGCCATCGACGCGCGCCATCAGCGTCTTGAGCACGCGCGCGGGGTCCTGGCCCAATGCCTCGGCGGCTTGCAGGCCGATGTGCTGCGCCTCGGGATCATAGTCGTAGCTGTGCACGGAGAAGGCGATCCCCGCCTGCGCAAGCACATCCGTCGCGCGCGTTCTCTTCGACATTGCCGCCTCCCTGCGACCGGCTCCCAAGGTCAGCCCATGCCCGGGCGTACCTACCAGAAGTTCCCCTTTTTCGATGCGGGCCTTCTCGCTGCCATTCGGGGCAGGCAGCCGCGTAAGGACGCCTGACGATCCGCATATACGGATTGGCAGAACCTGACGGGAGCCACGGCGTTGAATGTCGAACAGGATCGCTCCCCTGCCCCAGTCTCATTCGAGAGATTGCATCCAAATCAGACGCAGTCCGGCGAAATATTCGAATATTGTCTCCATAAGGAGCCGGCCACATATTGGCGCCAAGACGACTTCGAACCCGCCGCCATCCGGCGGAGAAAGGTGGCCCCCAATGCACGGCATCCATCATGTGACGGCGATTGCCGGCCGGCCCAACGTCAACTTCGACTTCTACACGCGCACGCTCGGCCTGCGCTTCGTGAAGAAGACCGTCAACTTCGACGACCCCGGCACCTATCACTTCTACTACGGTGACGAGGCCGGCAGCCCTGGCACGATCCTGACCTTCTTCCCATGGGAGCACGCTGCCCAAGGCCGCGGCGGCGTCGGGCTCACGCAGACGACCGCGTTCCGTGTCCCGGCGCAGTCCATCGGCTACTGGGCGCATCGGCTGGTCGAGGCCGGCGTTCGCCACGAGGCGCCGATCAAGCGCTTCGGCGAGGTCGTGCTCGAGTTCACCGATCCGGACGGCACGGGCCTCTCGCTCGTCGGCGTCCCCGGCGCGGAGAACGAGCCCGGCTGGACGGACGGCAACATCCCCGCCGAGCACGTCATCCGTGGCTTTCACGGCGTGACGCTCATGCTCGACAGCGCGGAGCCGACCGGCGCCATCCTCACCGACGCGCTCGGCTTCACCAAGGTCGGGCAAGAGGGTCCGTACGTCCGCTTCAAGAGCGAGGGCGCAGCCGGTGGCATCGTGGACATTCGCGAGGCCAAGGGCTTCCTCCCCGGCCGTATGGGACGCGGCTCGGTCCATCACGTGGCGTTCCGCGCCAAGGACGATGCCGAGCAGGCCGAGATGGCGCGCAAGCTTCGCGAGCTTCACGGCCTCGACGTGACCGAGCAGAGGGACCGCCAGTACTTCCGCTCGATCTACTTCCGCGAGCCGGGTGGCATCCTCTTCGAGATCGCCACGGACGAGCCGGGCTTCACCGTCGACGAGCCGATCGCCACGCTCGGCGCTGAACTGAAGCTGCCGCGCTTTCTCGAGTCCAAGCGGCAGCAGATCGAGGCGGTCCTGCCGCCACTGGAGGTCGCAGCATGAACACGCCATCGGCACACATCCCGTCTGCCGGTGCCCCGCTCTCCCGCGCCAAGGCGGCGATGATCCTTCTTCATGGCCGCGGCGCGACGGCGGAGGGCATGCTGGACCTCGCGGACGTTCTCGCTCAGCCGGACGTCGCCTATCTCGCACCTCAGGCACCGGGACGGACCTGGTATCCGTATTCCTTTCTCGCGCCGATCGACCAGAACGAGCCACACCTTTCCCGCGCGCTCGCTCAGGTCGGCGAGATGGTATCGGATCTCGGGCGCCAGGGTTTCGGCCCAGAGAAGCTGATCCTGCTCGGCTTCTCGCAGGGCGGCTGTCTCGCGCTCGAGTACGCCGCCCGCAATGCACAGCGCTACGGCGCTGTCATCGGGCTCAGCTCAGGCCTCATCGGCCCCGAGGGCACACCGCGCACGTACGGTGGCTCACTTGCCGGCACGCGCGTGTTTCTCGGCTGCAGTGATGTGGACGCGCACATCCCGGTCGGCCGTGTGCACGAGTCGGCTCGCGTGCTGAGTGCGCTCGGCGGCGATGTCATCGAGCGCATTTATCCCGGGATGGGTCACACCATCAACGACAACGAGATCGCGCAGGTTCGCGTCGCACTGGCGCGGATACTTCATCCCGACCCCCACCAGAATACCAAGCCGATTTGACGTCGGTCCGACAGTCTCACCAGATAGGAACAGCACCATGTCCAAGCCGTTTTACCTCGAAGTCCTCACGCCGCAGAACAGCCAGGTTCTCTTCATCGATCAGCAGCCGCAGATGGCCTTCGGCGTGCAGTCGATTGATCGTCAGGTGCTCAAGAACAACGTCGTGGGCTTGGCCAAGGCAGCAAAGGCATTCAGCATCCCGGCAACGATCACCACGGTCGAGACGGATGGCTTTTCCGGGAACACTTACCCTGAGCTGCTCGAAGTCTTTCCGAAGAACAAGCTTCTCGAGCGCACGTCGATGAACTCCTGGGACGACCAGAACGTGCGCGATGCTCTTGCCGCAAATGCTGTTAAGGGCCGCAATAAGATCGTCGTCTCGGGACTGTGGACCGAAGTCTGCAACATGACGTTCGCGCTATCGTGCCTGCACGATACGGACTACCAGATCTACATGGTTGCCGATGCCTCGGGCGGCACGTCCGCCGATGCCCACAAATATGCGATGGATCGCATGGTCCAGGCCGGCGTTGTCCCGGTGACTTGGCAGCAGGTTTTGCTCGAATGGCAGCGTGATTGGGCGCGCAAAGACACCTACGATGCCGTGATGGCCATTGTTAAGGAGCACTCCGGCGCGTACGGCATGGGCGTCGACTACGCCTACACGATGGTTCACAAGGCGCCGGAGCGGGTCAAGCACGGCGAGCGGATCGGCCCCAACCCGGCCAAGAACTGAGACCGAATGATCCCGACTGGTGGCCGCGTCGGCCACCAGTCCCCCAAGAGGGCCTGGAGAGGGAATGGCGATGGCGACATCCGGCAGGACCGAGACGCACGCCGAGGGCTCGGCGCTCGCCCCACTGAAGCACCCTGTCTTCGCCGCGCTCTGGATCGCAACCGTCGTGTCGAACGTCGGCACGTGGATGCAGAACGCTGCTGCCGGCTGGCTCATGGCCGGTCTCACGCAGGATGCGTTCATCGTCTCGCTCGTCCAGGTCGCGACGATGCTGCCAGTGGTGCTCCTCGGCCTGCCGGCCGGCGCACTCGCCGACATCATCGACCGGCGCTGGTTGCTCATCGGCGTCAACGCCGCCGTCACCGTCGTCGTCGCGGTGCTCGGCCTCCTCGTGTGGCTCGACGCCGTCACACCGTGGATCCTGCTGATCTTCACGTTCCTCGTCGGCGCGGGCGCGGCGCTCATTGCGCCCGCATGGCAAGCCATCGTGCCCTCGCTCGTCCCGCGCGACGACCTGCAGGCCGCGATCTCGCTCAACAGCGTCGGCATCAACATCAGTCGCGCTATCGGCCCCGCGCTCGCGGGCATCGTGATCGGCATTTTCGGTCTTGCCGCTCCCTTCTGGCTCAACGCGCTGAGCACGCTCGCCGTGATCGGGGTGCTATGGTGGTGGCGTCCTGCGGCAGGTGCCATGAGCACGCTGCCACCGGAGCACTTCCGTTCCGCACTCGGCATCGGTTGGCGCCATGTGCGGCACAATCGCCATCTGACCGCGACGCTGATCCGCTCGGCCGGCTTCTTCCTCTTCGCGAGTGCCTATTGGGCCCTGCTGCCGCTCGTTGCGCGCGACCAGATCGCCACGGGTCCCGAACTCTACGGCCTGCTGCTCGGCACGATCGGCGTCGGTGCGGTCGGCGGCGCCTTCCTGCTGCCGCGCCTCAAAGCGCTGCTCGGCCCGGACAAGCTCGTCGCCGCGGCAACCGCCGGGACAGCACTCGCCCTCGTGCTCTTCGGGCTCGCACGCTCCTCGCACATTGGCCTTGCCGCCGCGCTCATCGCCGGCATGTCCTGGATCGCGGTTCTTGCGCCGCTCAACGTCTCGGCCCAGGTCGCG
This sequence comes from Hyphomicrobiaceae bacterium, assembly GCA_035565975.1. Taxonomy (GTDB): domain Bacteria; phylum Pseudomonadota; class Alphaproteobacteria; order Rhizobiales; family Hyphomicrobiaceae. The sequence continues at coordinate 18,558 of DATMRT010000016.1, read as the reverse complement.
CTGCCCGGATGGGTCAAGGGACGCGGTCTCGCCGTTTTCGCCATCGTGCAGTTCGGCGCCATGACGCTCGGCAGCGCGATCTGGGGTCAGGTCGCCAATCTGACCGGACTGCCGACCGCCCATATCGCTGCGGCCATCGGTGCGTTGATCTGCATCCCGCTACTCGCGCGCTGGAAACTGCAGACCGGCGCCGACGTCGATCTCACGCCCTCCATGCACTGGCCCGATCCCGTGATCTCGGGCGATGTCGAGCTCGACCGCGGCCCCGTGCAGATCATGATCGAGTATCAGGTCGCACCCGAGGACCGCGAAGCCTTCCTCGCCAAGATCAGCGAGCTCAGTCATGAGCGACTGCGCGACGGCGCCTATGACTGGGACATCTTCGAGGATGCTGCCGAACCCGGCCGCATGATCGAGACCTTCCTCGTCTCCTCATGGCTCGAGCATCAGCGCCAGCATCACCGCGTCACCGCCGCCGATCAGGATGTGCAAGCGGCGCTGCACAAGTTCCACAAGGGCGCAAAGCCGCCGATCGTCCAGCACATGATCGCCGCGCGCCCGAAGAGGCATTAGGGCGTGTTCATTGCAGATGGAAGCGCCTTGCCCAACGAGCAACCTTGTCCCTCCCCCCTGGTGGGGGAGGCTAGGAGGGGGGATTCCCCCCCAACCCCTAACCCTTCCCCACCAGGGGGAGGGGAATTGATCTCTCGTTTCGAGATGAACATGCTCTAGAGACAGAGGAACAGCGCACGATGGCATCGACTCCCGCCGCCCCCGACCTGATCCTGCACAACGGCCAGATCGCTACGCTCGATCGCGCCAAGCCGACTGCAACTGCGGTCGCCATCCACGATGGAAAATTCACGGCTGTCGGCAGCGACACGGAGGTCATGCAGCTCGCCGGCCCCGAGACCCGCCTCGTCGATCTCCTCGGCCGCCGCGTCCTGCCAGGCCTTTGCGACAACCACACCCACGTCGTGCGCGGCGGGCTCAACTTCAATCTGGAGCTCCGCTGGGACGGCGTACGCTCGCTCGCCGACGCCATGAGCATGCTGAAACGGCAAGTCGCGATCACGCCGCCGCCGCAGTGGGTGCGCGTCGTCGGCGGCTTCACCGAACATCAGTTTGCCGAGAAACGCCTGCCGACCCTCGACGAGATCAATGCGATCGCACCGGACACGCCGGTCTTCCTCCTGCACCTCTACGACCGCGCGCTCATCAACGGCGCCGCGCTACGGGCCGTCGGCTACACCAAGGACACGCCGAACCCGCCCGGCGGCGAGATCGTCCGCGATGCCAGCGGCAATCCGACCGGCCTGCTGATCGCCAAACCCAATGCCACCATCCTCTACGCGACGCTCGCCAAGGGTCCGAAGCTCCCCTTCGACTACCAGGTGAACTCGACGCGCCATTTCATGCGCGAATTGAACCGTCTCGGCGTCACGAGCGTCATCGACGCCGGCGGCGGCTTCCAGAACTATCCCGAGGACTATGCCGTCATCCAGAAGCTCGCCGACGACGGCCAGATGACCGTGCGGCTCGCCTACAATCTCTTCACGCAGAAGCCCAAGCAGGAGAAGGACGACTTCCTCAACTGGACGCGCACGTCGAAATACAAGCAGGGCGACGACTACTTCCGCCACAACGGTGCCGGCGAGATGCTCGTCTTCTCCGCCGCCGACTTCGAGGACTTCCGCCAGCCGCGCCCCGACATGCCGCCCGAGATGGAAGATGATCTCGAAGCCGTCGTGCGCATTCTTGCCGAGAACCGCTGGCCCTGGCGCCTGCACGCCACCTACGACGAGACCATCTCGCGTGCCCTCGACGTCTTCGAGAAGGTCAACCGCGACATCCCGCTCGCGGGCCTCAATTGGTTCTTCGATCATGCCGAGACCATTTCCGAGCACTCGATCGACCGTGTCGCGGCGCTCGGCGGCGGCATCGCCGTGCAGCACCGCATGGCCTATCAGGGCGAGTACTTCGTCGCACGTTACGGCGCCCGCGCAGCCGAAGCGACGCCGCCTATTGCGCGCATGCTCGACAAGGGCGTCAAAGTCTCCGCCGGCACGGACGCAACGCGCGTCGCCTCCTACAATCCCTGGGTCTCGCTCGCCTGGATGGTGACGGGCCGCACAGTCGGCGGCACGCGCATCTATCCGCAGCACAACTGCCTTGATCGCGAGACAGCGCTCCGCATGTGGACAGAGAAGGTCACGTGGTTCTCGAACGAGGAGGGCCGAAAGGGACAGATCATGGTCGGCCAGCTCGCGGACCTGACCGTCCCCGACCGCGACTACTTCGAGTGTCCGGAGCTGGAGATCGGCGATATCACCGCCGAGCTGACGATCGTCGGCGGCAGGCTTGTCTATGGCGCCGGCGCCTTCGCGCACCTCGACGAGGGCGGCCCACCGCCGGCCAGGCCCGATTGGTCACCGGTCCGCACGTTCGGGGGCTATGGCGCCTGGGGTGCTGCTCCCGGCGCGCAGAATGTCCAGCAGCGTGCTGCTTCGAGTTGCGGCTGCGCCCATGCCTGCGCGGTGCATGGCCATGATCACGCGACGGCCTGGTCCAGCACCCTGCCGGTCGCCGATCTCAAGAGCTTTTGGGGCGCGCTCGGCTGCGCGTGCTGGGCGGTGTGATCCGCCTCCCTTACTGCTTCTTCGCGGCGCTCGCCGACTTCCGCTTCTTCACCTGCCTCTTCGGCGGCGGATCATCGGAACCGAAGCCGAAACCAGAGAAGATCGAGGAGATCGGCGCGGACGTGCTCACGCCCGAGTAGTTCGCGACGACGCGCACGGTCGTGCCGACCTTCGCCAAGGTCGCCAGATGCACCACATGCTCGTTCATCATCCGGAAGCAGCCCGACGACGACGCGCGCCCGATCGAGCGCTCGTTGTTCGTGCCGTGAATGCGATAGATGGAGTTGCCGAGATAGAGCGCGCGTGCGCCCAGCGGATTGATGAGCCCGCCCGACACCGTAATAGGCAGACCCGGCTGGCGCTGGTGCATCTCGGGTGGCGGCGTCCACGACGGCCAGGAGGCAATGCGGCTGATCCGCTCCGTCCCCGTCCACTCGAAGCCTTCGCGCCCGACCGAGATCGGATAGGCATAAGCCTGCTTGCCCGGCAGCACGTAATAGAGATGCCGGCCACCGGTATCGACGATGATCGTGCCGGGCTTCTCGTTGCTGTCGAGATACACGATCGGCGGCTTCTGCGGTGAGATGTCCGGCTTGGCGCCGCCATCCATGTACTTCGGATAGACGGTGTTGCCGTACGTCTTGCGGCGTTCCGCGCGCGCAGCGTCGAGCTCGCGCTCGCGCCGCTCGATGTCGCTCTGGAAAACAGGCTGGCCGCCCCTGAATCCGGTCTGCGCTTTCGCCGGAGCACCGGCCCAGGCCATGCCTGCCGCAGCAATGGTGCAGATCAAAGCCGAACGAGCGAAGATCATGGTTCCCCCGTCTTTCCCCTTGCCCCACGCGATACCGCGCTGCAGGCCGCCCGATTCGTAGCTAACCCAAGCCTTGGATCGGAACAAGCCACTCCGCGTTCAGTATGCGCAGCGCTGTGGCTCGGCTGCCAATGGCCACCCAGGCATCTCGCGCATTCCGCATCATCTTCTACTGCACAGTATTTGTGCTTGATATGACCGGCTGATTGGCCTGAGTTGGCGCGAGGAGGCTTGAGCGACGCCATGGCCGCTGCTTTCTCCGAAAACGGGCAGACATTCCTGGAAAAGGACCGCCCCCTGCAGGAGGATATCCGCCTGCTCGGCCAGATCCTGGGCGATACCGTCCGGGAGCACGACGGCGAGAACGCCTTCGAGATCGTCGAGGCTATCCGGCGCCTCTCCGTCGCCTTTCAGCGCAAGTCTGACGAGGCGGCAGGCCGCAACCTCGATACCCTCCTCAGCAGGCTCAGTCCCGCCGAGACCGTCTCGGTTATTCGCGCCTTCAGCTACTTCTCCCATCTCGCCAACCTCGCCGAGGATCGCCATCACGTCCGCCGCCGGCAGATCCACGAAATGGCGGACGAGCCGCAGGACGGCAGTCTCGCCCGCAGTTTCGCGCGCCTGCACGAAGCCGGCATTGCCGATGACCGCATCGAGCGCGCGCTCAACGGCAGCTACGTTTCGCCCGTGCTGACCGCACATCCGACTGAGGTCCAGCGCAAGAGCACGCTCGATGCCGAGCGCGACATTGCCGAGCTGCTGGCGGAGCGCGACAACCTGCGCACGCCGCGCGAGCGCGCCGAGAACGAGGCACGGCTGCGCGCGCGTGTCGCCCAGCTCTGGCAGACGCGGATGCTGCGCACCGAAAAGCTTGCCGTCCGCGACGAGATCGAGAACGCGCTCAGCTACTACACGACGACGTTTCTCGGCGAGATTCCGCGCCTCTATGCCGATCTCGAGGAGCTGCTCGGCCGGCCCGTCGTGTCGTTCTTCCGCATGGGCAACTGGATCGGCGGCGATCGGGACGGCAATCCGAACGTGAATGCCGACACGCTCGACTGGGCGGTCAAGCGATATGCCGAGACCGTCCTGCGCCACTACCTCACGGAGGTCCACCTGCTCGGCGCGGAGCTGTCGATGTCCAGCGTCCTGACGCCGTCCACGCCGGCACTGCTGGACCTCGCCGCCAAATCGGCCGACCACAGCCAGCGCCGCATGGACGAGCCCTATCGCCGCGCGCTCACCGGCATCTATGGCCGCCTCGCCGCAACGCTCACAGCCCTCACCGGCACCGAAGCCCTCCGCCACGCCGTCGCGCCGAGCGAGCCTTATCCGAATTCAGCAAGCCTGCTCGCCGATCTCGTGAACATTCGCGACTCGCTCCTCGCGCATCATGGCAGCGCGCTCGTGCGCTTCCGACTTGCCCCGCTCATCCGCGCCGTCCAGGTCTTCGGCTTTCATCTCGCGACGACCGATCTGCGCCAGAACTCCGACCGCCACGAGGCTGTCGTCGCGGAGCTGCTTGCGGCCGCCCGCGTCGAGCCCGACTATGCGGCACTGCCCGAAGCCCGCAAGCAGCAGCTTCTCCTCGCGCAACTGCAGGATCCGCGCTCTCTGCAGGTGCGCGGCGTCACCTACAGTGCCGGGACGCAGAGCGAGCTTGCCATCTTCGAGCGCGCGCGCGAGCTGCGCCTCGCCTTTGGCGCCGAGACCATTCGCCATTACATCATCAGCCACACGGAAAGCGTCAGCGACCTCCTCGAAGTCCTGCTCCTGCAGAAGGAGTGCGGTCTGCTGCACGGCTCGCTGGCGACCGGCGACATCTCCCGCGCCAAGGTCGATCTCATCGTCGTGCCGCTCTTCGAGACCATCGACGACCTGCGCTCGGCCGAGCCCATCATGCGCGAATTCTACGACCTGCCGGGCATCGAGACGCTCATCCGCAATTCCGGCGCCGTGCAGGACATCATGCTCGGCTACTCGGACAGCAACAAGGATGGCGGCTACTTCACCGCGAACTGGGAGCTCTATCGCGCCTCGACCGCGCTCGCGAAATTCTTCGACGAGAAGCCCGGCCTCGCGCTCCGCCTCTTCCACGGTCGCGGCGGCACCGTCGGTCGCGGTGGGGGCCCGAGCTATCAGGCCATCCTGGCGCAGCCGCCCGGCACCGTGAAAGGCCAGATCCGCGTCACCGAGCAGGGCGAGGTGATCAACGCCAAATACGCGAACCCGGACATCGGACGGCGAAACCTCGAGACCTTCATGGCCGCGACACTCGAAGCGACGCTGCTGACCAAAGGGCAGGCCCCGCCGCCCGAGTTCCTGGATGCGGCGGCGCGTCTCTCTGCCGCCAGCATGGCTGCGTACCGCGATCTCGTTTACGGCACTGACGGCTTCACCGATTACTTCTTCGCGGCGACGCCTATCTCGGAGATCGCCGAGCTCAACATCGGATCGCGGCCCGCATCCCGAAAGGCCAATCGGCGCATCGAGGATTTGCGCGCCATTCCCTGGGGCTTTTCCTGGGGCCAGAGCCGCGTGACGCTACCCGGGTGGTTCGGCTTCGGCTCGGCTGTCGAGGATTTCGTCGCGACGAATGCCGACGCACGCATGTCGCTGCTCAGGCGCATGAACAGCGAGTGGCCTTTCTTCCGCACGATCCTGTCCAATCTCGACATGGTGCTCGCCAAGGCGGACCTGGCCGTCGCGCGCCGGTATGCCGCTCTCGTCCCCGATCAGAAGCTCGCGACCATGATATTCGAGGCGATCGAGATCGAGTGGACGAAGACCGTGAATGCGCTCGAAGCCATTACGGGCGAATCCCGGCGACTTGCTGACAACCCTTCACTCGCCCGCTCGATTGCGCACCGCTTTGCCTACATCGCGCCGCTCAACCATCTGCAGGTCGAGCTTCTGCGCCGCTGGCGCACCGGCCAAATTGACGAGAAGGCCCGGCGCGGCATTCTCATCTCGATCAACGGCATCGCAGCAGGACTGCGGAATACAGGTTAGCTGGTTCCGCCCGCTCGGCAAGGTTGCCGACTTTCCACCACTATCTGGCCAGACGCTCAACCGGTATGCTGGGTTCGGGATTGCCGACCTTACCGGATCGGAAATCATCGATGCTCCGCGCATATTCGCGACGTTTCATGAAGCACTCGACTAGCCCAATAACAATGCTCTGAACATCAGGGAGGAAAACATGATCGGCACGAGAGCGCTACGTCTCGCAGGACTGACTGCGCTTGCTGCACTCACACTCACCGCGACGTCTTATGCGCAACAAGCAAGCATGACTTTCTTCGTGACAAGCGTCGGTAAAGGCGATGGTGCCAATCTCGGCGGACTCGAGGGCGCCGACGCTCATTGCCAGGCGCTCGCCAAAGCTGCCGGCGCGACCAAGACGAACTGGCACGCTTACCTGAGCACCACGGCGCCCGGCGGCGAAGCGGGCATCAACGCACGCGACCGAATTGGCAAGGGGCCGTGGCAGAATGCCAAAGGCGTCGTGATCGCGACCAGCGTCGAAAACCTGCACTCGCCGGAGAACAAGCTCACAAAGGACACGGCGCTCAACGAGAAAGGCGAGGTCGTAAGCGGCCGCGGCGACGGCGTGAACATGCACGACATGCTGACCGGCTCGGATCCGGACGGCATGTACTCGACGGCCGGCGGCGACACCACCTGCGGCAACTGGACCAAGAACGGCGATGGCTCAGCCATTCTGGGGCATCACGACCGCGTCGGTCTCAAGGACACGCGCCACATGAAATCGTGGAACTCGTCACACGGCTCCGTCGGGTGCAGTCCCGATGCGCTCAAGAAAACGGGCGGCGCTGGCCTGTTCTACTGCTTTGCGGCCGACTGAACCGCCGATTGCCGGTGGCCGCTCGCGCCCGTACTCTATTCGCTGAGCGGCCACAGTGTCTTCGGCGCACGCTCGTATTGCAGCAGGCGCAGATTCGCCGGCGCGACACCGGGCGTGTCCACGTAGACCACTTCGCTCGCGATCGGCCCGAAATGCGCGTGAAAGTGCTGCGATGACTTGACGACGATCAGCTTCGTCTCGGCGAGGCTGATACCGAACTGCTCGAAGAGGTTCGTCCCGAACCCCTGCGTGCGGTGCGACGTCAGTACGACTTTCACGCCATCGATGCGCACGACCGCCACATCGCCGAGCGGTCCCATCGTGCCGCTGAGCGCGTCCTGCCAGGCATCCTTCTTCACCGCGAGCACCTCGGCCGTCACGTCGAGCGGCGGCCCCGAATAGCGGCTGACCTTGCCGCCGATCCTGAGCTTCAAATTCGCGCCGACGCCCGCCTGATGGCAGAAGCTCACCGCGACCGGATCCCAGAAGGGCCCGAGCACGGCATTCTCCACCTTTCTCTCCAGCAGGCGCGCGAGAATGAACGTCGAATCTCCGCCGGCGCCCGCGCCCGGGTTGTCCGCGCTGTCGGCCATGACGACCGACATGTGATTGCTTGCGAGCCCGCGCGTGATCGCGCCATCGGCATCCGGATAGGGCGGCGCGAACTTGTCGCGCATCGCAATGATCTGATCGCCGAGCTCCTTGCAGATGCGCTCGGCCTTCGCCGCATCGCCATCCGTGACCACGAGAAGCCGCGCGCCGAGATCTGCATTGTCGCCCCATGGAAAGCCATGCCCGAACGAAATCGAGAGCACACCGTCCTTGCCCTCCATCTCGTAGAAGCGCTTGACGAGACTGCTGGCCGGCTCGCGCGTCGTCGGAATGAGCGTGATGAAGCCGAGATCGCGCAAATGCATGACCGGCTTGGTCTTCCCCGCAATCGCGTCCTCGGAGAGACGCACGAGATCGCGCGCGCGGTCGTAGATATCCGTGTGCGGGTATTCCTTGAAGATGACCATCAGATCGACGGCACCGACCTTCTTCTCCGTGAGGTTGCAATGGAGATCCAGCTCGGCGCCGAGAAACACATCCGGGCCGATCATCTCGCGCACGCGCGCCAGGAGATCGCCTTCCGCATCCTCGTAGCCCTCGGCGATCATCGCGCCGTGGATCTGGAGCAGAACCCCATCGACGGGCATGGCCGCCTTGAGGTCCGCCAGAAGCTGGTCGCGAAGGAATTCGTAGGCGCTCTTTACGGTGATGCCCGACGGCTGGGCAAAGGCCAGCTTGCCCTCGACCAGCGTCCAGCCCGCTTCGGCACTCCGCTCGCGCAGCGCCCGGCAGAGCTGGCCGAAGGCAGGCAGCCTCTCGGTCGCGGTCGCGGGCATGTCGTAGCCGTTGCCCTGGAAGTCGGCGAGGCCGGTCGGCATGGGCGCGAACGTGTTGGTCTCGGTACCGAGCGTGGCCGTGAAGATACGCATTTCAGTGATGTCCCCCTGGCTGGTCCCGCCGAGGATGGCAGAGCGTCCGGCGAATTTCAAATCCTTGATTTTGCAGGTCTTACCCGCAGCTTACCTCACACAATGGCGCCGCTGCGAGGCGCGCGGCGGCTATGCCGCTGACGCCACTTGCGCCGGATCGCGCGCCTGATAGACCTTGAGATCTGGGAGTGGCGCCGGCCAGCTCGACACGGTGCCGAACATAATCAAACCACGGCGCAGCACACTGCCCACCGTCACCGGCTGTGCCGGCAGGGCCTTGTCGCCCGACTGACCACACTGCCCACCGACAGCGCCAAAGAGGATCGGAGCCAACCGTGTCGACAGCCGTATCGGCGCGCAGATGGGAGCGGCAGGAGACCACCCTGCTCGGGCAGGTGGCAGCAGCCCACTTCGTCAGCCATTTTCACATCATGACGCTGCCGGCCCTCATCCCGCTGCTGCCGGCGCACCTTGGCGTCAGCTTCATCGAACTCGGTTTCGCGCTCACCGCCTTCAATCTCGTCTCGCTCATCGTGCAGACGCCGCTCGGCTTCCTGACCGATCGCGTCGGCGCCCGGCGCATGCTGATCGCGGGCCTCATCGTCGGCGGCGCGAGCTTCCTCTCGCTCGCCTTCACGAAATCCTATGTCTTCCTGATCCTCGCCATGATGAGCGCCGGCCTCGCCAACGGCGTCTATCATCCTTCGGATTACGCGATGCTCTCGCGCGGCATTCGCGGCGAGAAAATGGGGCGCGCCTTCTCCGTCCACACCTTCGCCGGTTTCATCGGCGGAGCCGCGGCGCCGGCCGCATTGCTGGCCATGACCGCGTTCGGCGGCGTCCCGCTCGCGTTCGCCTTCTCGGGCACCTTGGCCTTTGCCGTCGCGCTCCTCCTGGCGGCAGTTCCGGCGGAAGCGACGGCCACATCCTCTGCTCGCGCCGCGAAGTCGGCGGGCGTCGCATCGGCGAGCGGCCTGCGGGGACTGCTCACACCGGCCGTTCTCTCGCTCATGCTGCTCTACGTGTTGCTCAGCCTCTGCACGAGCGGCATTCAGAACTTCTCCGTGTCCGCCTTCACGAGAGGTTTCGGCATCAGCTTGGCGGTAGCCAATATGGCGTTGACGGGATTCATGCTGGCGAGCGCCGCTGGCGTGCTGACCGGCGGCATCCTCGCCGACCGCACGCGGCGCCACGGCGTCGTCGCCTCGCTGGCGCTGCTCATGTCCGGCGCGCTCGTCTCACTGGTCGCGCTGGTCGAGCTGCCGGAGTTGGCCCTCGTGGCGGTCATGACCACGGCGGGCTTCCTGTTCGGCATGATCGCGCCCTCGCGCGACATGCTGGTGCGTGCGGCGTCGCCTGCCGGCGCCGAGGGCCGCGTGTTCGGCATTGTCTCAACGGGCTTCAACATCGCCGGCCTCATGGGGCCGATGTTCTACGCCTCGCTGCTCGACCACGGCCACTACCGCGGCATCTTCCTCGCCGCGACGGTCTTCATGCTCATCACGATGGCGATCACGTTCGCCCAAGAGCTCCGCGCGCGGCGCGCCTAGGCCGCAGAATATTTCGCGTTGATAAGGGGTTACGGTGTATCTGCGCGCCCGAGACGGGGAGGATGGCAAACCACGCCCCTCTGAAGGCCATATCGCGTTCTCGCCGTTCCCGGCACCTGCTCAGCCCTGGGGGGCTCTTCCGCCAAGCCTTGTTGCCGCAGGCAACCATGGCCCCCGGCGTTTGCTTGAAATCAAGGGCCTGAGCCGCTATGTCGGCCAAGTCTCCCTGGTGCAATGCCCTCGAGCGTCAAGGCCTTGCCTTGTCCCGGGCGGCTATCCGTTTTTTGGGTGGGGGAATTGACCGCCAAACCGCGCGCCAGAGGGCTGGCGTCAGGAGCCAGCACGAGTGTGATGATCGAGAAATGCGCCACCTCTCGCGGCACGGTATCGAGCGCGTTTCTCGATCTGCATCACACGAGCAAGATTATGATTCGAGTGTCCCTTTTGATTCCGAAGTTCGCTCGGGACGCGAGTATTGAGGTGAGGCGAACTTCGGAAGCGGGACACTAGCGATGGTCAAGATCACGTTCGTTCAAGAGGATGGCACGCGCCAGGAAGTGAATGCCGAGCCCGGCCTGACCGTCATGGAGGCCGCGAAGACGGAGGATGTGCCCGGCATCGAGGCGGAGTGCGGCGGCGCCTGCGCGTGCGCGACGTGCCACGTCTACGTCGAGCCGGAATGGCGCGAGGCCGTCGGCCCGCCTTCGGAAATGGAAGAGGACATGCTCGACTTCGCCTTCGACGTCCGAGAGGAAAGCCGTCTGAGCTGCCAGATCCGCATATCGGAGAAGCTCGACGGGCTCGTCGTCAAGGTGCCGAGCAAGCAGTTCTGAAGGAGCGCGACGCCGCCCGGCGCGGCCGACGCCCCGGACGACACCACGAGCCCGACCACGAGGATGTCATGAGCGACACCAATCCCCTCCAGCCGCCCGATGAAGCAACAGGCGCGCCGATCGAGACCGACGCGCTGATCATTGGCGCCGGCCCCTGCGGCCTCTTCGCGGTGTTCGAACTCGGCCTCCTCGATATCCGCGCCCACGTCGTCGACATCCTCGACAAAGTCGGCGGACAGTGCGCCGAACTCTATCCGGAAAAGCCCATCTACGACATCCCAGCCCTGCCGGTCGTATCCGGTCAGGAGCTGACCGACCGCCTCATGGAGCAGATCAAGCCCTTCGGGCCGACCTTCCATCTCAACGAGCGGATCGATGCGCTGGTGCGCGAGGCGGACGGCCGCTTCCGCCTCGTCACGGACGCCGGCAAGACCTTCATTGCCAAGGTCGTCGTCATCGCGGCTGGCGGCGGCTCGTTCACGCCGAAGCGGCCGCCGCTCGAGGGCATCGAGGCCTACGAGGGCACCTCGGTCTTCTATGCCGTGCGCCGCATGAAGGACTTCGCCGACCAGGACGTGCTGGTCGTCGGCGGCGGCGACAGCGCGCTCGACTGGACGCTCAACCTGCAGCCGATCGCGCGCAGTCTGACGCTGCTGCATCGCCGCGATGATTTCCGAGGCGCGCCGCACTCCGTCGAGAAGATGCGTGCCCTGGTCGCGAGCGGCGCTATGCGCCTCCTCATCGGCCAGGCAACCGCGCTCCACGGCACCAACGGCCAGCTCGAGCGCGTGACCATCAAGACCAAGGACAGCGAGGAGCAACTCGCCTGCACGCGGATGCTGCCCTTCTTCGGCCTGACGATGAAGCTCGGGCCGATCGCGGATTGGGGCCTCAATCTCGAGGAGAACCTGATCCCGGTCGATACGGAGAAGTTTCAGACGAACGTGCCGGGCATCTTCGCCATCGGCGACATCAACAGCTACCCGGGCAAGCTCAAGCTCATCCTTTCGGGCTTCCACGAGGCGGCCCTCATGTCGCAGGCGGCCCACCGGATCGTCTATCCCGACAAGAAGCTGCTGTTCCAGTACACGACCTCCTCCTCGAGCCTCCAGAAGAAGCTCGGCGTACGCTGAGGATCCGGGGCGGCAGCCCGTGTGAAGGGCGAAGTTTTGCTTGCACGCGGGGGCGGAGCGCACTAGTTAAGCCGGGCTGATCGCCACCTACCCAAGCTGGGCCTTTGAGGTCCGGCGCGATCGCACGGCGGGGCCGTAGCTCAGTTGGGAGAGCGCTTGAATGGCATTCAAGAGGTCAGGGGTTCGATTCCCCTCGGCTCCACCAAGTCTCTTCCGCGCCCTTTGATCTGCAATGGGAAGCACCGGTGCGGTGGTGTCCTTATGCCGCCTTGCTTCCGTGAGACTTCAGGAAGGTCCGGATCTCGTGAGCCGGAAGCGGGGCACCAACATGGTAGCCTTGCACCTCCGTGCAGCCCTCCTCGCGCAGGCAGTCGAGCTGGTCCTGCGTTTCCACTCCTTCAGCCGTCGTGCTGGCGCCCAAGCTGGCACCGAGCGACGCGACCGCGCGTACGATGGCGAGGCTGTCGCGGTCTGTCAGCAGATCGCGCACGAAGCTCTTGTCGATCTTGATCTTGTCGAAAGGGAAGCTGCGCAGATAGCTCAAGGACGAGTAACCGGTGCCGAAGTCGTCCATGGATATTCTGACACCCATGTCCTTCAACTTGTGCAAGGTCTGCAGGGTCGATGCGTTATCGGACAACAACACCGACTCGGTGATCTCGAGCTCCAGCCTCTCAGGCATCAGGCCCGTCTCCCCCAGGATGCCGGCGACCGTCAACGGCAGCATCGGTTTGAATTGCGTGGGCGAGACGTTTACGGCCACGCGGGTATGCTTAGGCCAGGAAACCGCCTGTCGACATGCCTCTCGGAGCACCCACGCTCCCACCGCATCGATGAGGCCGATTTCCTCGAGCGCCGGCACGAATTCGGCTGGCTCTATGAGGCCCCGGCGCGGATGCCGCCATCGCAGGAGTGCTTCACAAACAGACAGCCTGCGGGTTTTCAGATTGAGAATAGGCTGGAAATAGACCTCGAACTCGCCGGCCGACAACGCCTTCCTGAGCTCGAGCTCGAGCGTGCGCTTGGCCTGCATGCGGGCGTCCATCTCGGGCTCGAAAAAGCGGTACGTCCCCCGGCCGCTCGATTTGGCTGCATATGAAGCAAGATCGGCACTCTTCAATAGCCGATCCGCATCACGCCCATCGGCGGGTGCGAGGGCGATGCCGATGCTGACCCCAATGCCGATCCGATGCGCATCGAGATCATAGGGTTCGGAGACCGCTTCGATGATCCGCGCGGCGAGCGCGCTCGCCTCGGACGCGGAGGCGTGCAGAATCTGTACAACGGCGAACTCATCGCCACCGAGACGGGCAACCGTATCGTGCTCGCGTACACAGCCCACCAGCCGATGCGTCACCGCGCGCAGAAGCGCGTCTCCGATGGCATGGCCGAGTGTATCATTGACGATCTTGAAACGATCAAGATCCAGGCAATGCACAGCCACCTCATCGCCACGTTGGGTTCGCACAAGGGCCTCCTCCAGCTTTTCGCGGAAGAGGAGGCGATTGGGCAGGTTAGTGAGCGCATCGTGCCGCGCCATGTGCGCGATGCGGGCCTCCGTCGCCCGCTTATCCGTAACGTCTTCGTGCGTCGCGACCCAGCCGCCATTGGGCATGGGTCGTTGCACAATATGAACGGACCGGCCGTTGTTCAGCTCAACAACCACGTCGCTCGGCTGGGTAGGGGCAGTGTAGGTCGCGAAGTGCAGGTCTGGATAAGTCGCCGCATCACCATAGTAGCTTCCGGCAGCGACGCGTTCGTGCAAAATCTGACGAAAGGCCATACCCGGGACAATACGTGCCGGCGCGATGCCATAGATCTCAGCGAACTTGGCGTTTGAGACCACGAGGCGGGAATCCGCATCGAACATGCAGAGGCCTTGGGACATATTACTCAGGGCCGCCTCGAGCCGCTCGGCCTGGGTGGCGATCGCGGCTTGCGACGAGATAAGGATGCGGTCGCGCGCGCTGCTGGCCATGGCGCCCGCAAGGCTGACGCCCAGCACGGCCACCGCTGCCGAAGCGATGGTCAGAGCCAGCGAATGCCGGTCAAACGTGTGGGATCTCGCACTATGGATTGGGTCTGGCACCAACTCCATCGCCGCCATCGCCACGAAATGATGAGAAACGACGGCAAGCGCGAGCAGCAAGCTCGCGGGGACGATTGCGTGCATCATTGTTGAGCGCATCGTCACCGTGAGCGCGCCACTGCCAAAGACAATGCCGACAACGATTGAAGCCACGACGAGGTCAGTCGCCCAAGTGAGGCGTCCGGGCACTTCCAACGCCCACATTCCAGTATAGTGCATGGCCGCCACGCCGCAGCCGATCAACGCGCCGCCAAGCGGCGCCGACCATCGACCATCCTGCAGCGCGATCGCGAAGCCGGCACACGTCACTACGATGGCAAACAGAAGCGAAAGCAAAGTCAATTCGACGTCGAATGAGATGGGCAGCGCCGTCGCATACGCGAGCATGGCGATGAAGTGCGTGGCCCAAATGCCGTAGCCAGTGACGGCCGCAGTTGCGAGAATCCAGAACGCCTTGAAGCTGCCCGAAGTCAGCCGCGCGCGACCGAATAAATTGAGCGCAACGAAGCTCGTGAGCAGGCAAACGCCGCCGGCCAGCGCGACAAGCCGCCAATCATGCTGCGTTGTCAGACACCAGGCCAAACGCCCCATGCAGTCTCCTTTCCGCTAGCGGAACCGCACGGCGAGCAATCGCACACCGCGTCGCACGATCTGAGCGCAGTACGTATCTCGGCCAATCCGGAGCTCGAAAGTAGTCGGAATACCGAGCACCGATTGCAGGGCGACGCGCGCGCCCGCATGGGAGATCTCGACAATGCTGCAGGGTATCTCCTTGCCGACGGGCAGCACGACGCGCGCCGTGAGCGCGGCCGCCTCGCGAGGGCTCCTTCGACGGTCGCCGCTCGCTATAGACGCGGGTCTCTTTCCGAAAGGCATCGGCTGTTTAAGCCGTAGAGGCAATAAGAAAGGGTAGATTGCGCGGAGCAAATCTCGCCCGTTTCCAAAAATCCCCGCATGATCAGCGCGCGCTCGGCGTATTTGAATTAAAAGCCAGATGAGACTCGGGCGATGCCGTTAGCAGACATTTGCTCGGGCCTCGATTTATAGGCGGCAACCGGATGCCGTTCAGCGCGCCCGTGGCTTCGCTCTCATTGCCACGTTCAACTGCAGCGGCTGGCTACAGCACATACTTCTCGAAGCGGCGCAGGTACTCCTTGGCACCTTCGAGATTGGCTCGCTTCGCCCGCTCGGCCTCTTCGGCTTTGCCGGCCCGCATGGCGGCGACCGTGGCGCGGTGCTCCCTGAGCCCGGCCTGCGCACGTCCGGGCAGAATGACGATGCGCCGGATGACGACGTGTGTTTTCTCATAAATGCTGTCGAGCATCTGCGCGGCCACTGGATTGCGCGCGCGCTCGATGAAGCGACTGCGGAAACGCCCATAGCAGGCCAGATAGCCGTCGAAGTCACCGGCCTTCACCAGTTCCTCCATCGGAGCGCCGAACAGATCGACAAACTCCTGCCACTCCTCGTTCGGCACATTCTGCGTAGCTTGGCGCACGCAGAGCCCTTCCAGGACCGCACGGACATCATAGAGATTGAAGGCCTGGTCGATCTCCAGCCGCGACACCACGGCACCGCGGTTGGGAATGCGCTCGATGAGCCCCCGGCTCTCCAGCGCACCGAACACCTCTCGGATGCGGGTGCGCGGCACACCGAACTCTTGGGCCAGGTCTTGCTCGCGCAGCTTCGCGCC
The DNA here is from genome assembly GCA_035565975.1 of Hyphomicrobiaceae bacterium. Lineage (GTDB taxonomy): Bacteria > Pseudomonadota > Alphaproteobacteria > Rhizobiales > Hyphomicrobiaceae. The sequence goes on along the minus strand of DATMRT010000016.1, from coordinate 2,461 downwards.
TGGAGGCACTTCGTGCTGTGCAATTCGCTCACGCAGCACCGCAAGCAGATCTATCTCCGGCCGGCGCCCCTTGCGCGGCGGACCGCCTCTGCCTGTCTTGCTCTGTTGTTTGCCTCGCAAGGGCACGACCTTTTCCGTCATGCGGCCCCATATCAGTTCAAGGAAGTGGTTGATGTGTACAATATTGCTATCAAAAATCTCAACTACATTCTGGCCGGGAAGAACCTTCCAACCCGCTGTGGGATCGCCTCGGGGGCATTCGCGCACGCCCTCACCACGGCAAAGGTTGCCCGCTGAAGGTATAGAACTGGCCCGTGTCATGGTTTCCGAGCCGGGCGATCACGTTGAGCATGCCGGCCACGCTCTCTTCCGCGGGCACTTGCGCGCCTACAGCGCCACCGGCGGTATTGACCCAACCCGGGTGCAGCAGAGTGACCGTCACGCCGCGCGGAAAGAGATCGATCGCGAGGCTACGCGCAATCGCGTTGAGCCCGGCCTTGCTGGCGCGGTAGCCGTAGTGCGCGCCGGAGAGGTTCAGGCTGATCGATCCCATCCTGCTGCTGACGATGGCAATCCGCCGCTCCCGACTCGCCGCAACATTGTCGATGAACGTCTCCACCAACCTGAGCGGTCCGATCGTGTTCACGTCGATCATCTGCTGCACGAAGGCGTAGTCGAGTTTTCCGAGCTCACCGGAATCGAGACCGATGCCCGCATTCGATACGAGCAGGTCGATCGGCTCGTCCCCGAGCGCCAGCTTGAGCGTCCGGAATTGTTCGGCGGACGTCACGTCGAGGGCGAAATGCCGAATGTTCGGATCGTCGGAAAGCTTGTTCGCGATGTCGCGATAGGTTGCAATCACCTTCCGGCCAGTCTTGGCACATTGCGCCGCGAACTCGCGGCCAATTCCGGCATCGCATCCTGTAATGAGTACGGTCGACATGTTGGTGCCTATTCTCTCGAAGTGATATCGCCGAAGCGCGGCTCGGGAATACCCCGCGCACCGAGCCCATCGATGCGGAAGAGCTTGCCGGCCTGCGGCCATGCGGCGCGCTCCTCCGGCGCAAGCAGTGTCGTCGCCGACGTGACATAGAGAACGTCGAGATCGGCGCCGCCGAAAGCCACCATCGTCGGGTGTTTGGCGGGGACCGCGATCCGCTCGATCATGCGCCCCTCCGGCGAGATGCAGGCGACCGCACCACCGTGAACCAGCGCACACCAGTAGTTGCCCTCGCGATCGCACGTTGCGCCATCGACGCGCCCGTCGATATCCCGCGTCGAGAAGAACACGCGCCGGTTGGCGATCGCGCCGCTCTCGATGTCGAAATCGTAGACCCACACGGTTTCATTGCGGCTGTCGGCAAAGTACATGCGGCGGTCATCCGGCGAGAACGCAATGCCGTTGCCGACGATGAAGCCCCTGTCCATCACATGCACCGAGAGGTCCGGATCGAGGCGGAAGATCTCCGCCTCCGCGCCGATGAAATCCGAATGCACGCTGGCGCACCAGTAGCGGCCGCGCCGGTCGCATTTTCCATCGTTGAGCATCAGCCGCTCATCCCGCGCGACCGGGTTCGCGATCGGTACAGACCGCCCCGTCGCAAGATCAACCCGATGAAAGCCACTCCGCATGCCGGCGATGAGGTCACCATCAGCCGTGAAGACGAACGAGCCGATATCCCTCGCCATCGGATAGCTCGTCAGCGCGCCGCTTGCGGGATCGAAGCTGCGGATGGCGGGCGCGAAGGCATCGACCCAGTAGAGCCGCTGTTCGCCCGCGTGCCACTGCGGCGCCTCGCCGAGGAGATCCACATGATCGCAGGCAATGGAGACCGTCATCATCGCCGAGCCTCGTCGAAGTCCATATGGACGGCGTGGCGCGCCTCGCCACCCGGCGCGAGCCACCGCATCGACGGCTTGGTTGCAATGTCGCCCTCGAAGTCGTCGGGATCGCCGAAGCCGGTCCAGCTCTCGATGCACAGGAAGGGTCCCGGCGGCCGGCTCCACAGCGCAAAGTGCGGGAAGTCCTCGGCGGTGACGCCAATCGATGTCCCATCCGGCGCCACGAAGCGCACGTCCTTGCTCCGCGCATGAAGGAAGCAAAGTGCTTCATCGCTCATGAGATCGTGCGACAAGAGAAGCCGTTTTTCTACGAGAGGCACCGTCCGCTGCGCTCGCGAGAACAAACCATCGGCAGTGATCACCGGAACCTCGGCCCGCTCCTCCTCCCCGAACACGACGGCGTACGCTTCTGGATCGCCACCGGCGAACGGCCAGCGGAAGCCGGGATGAAATCCGAGCGCATAGGGAAGCGGTGCCTCTCCAGGATTGCTGAGTACGAACGCCACGGACAACGTCGTATCGCTCAGGCGATAGTCCAAGGTCAGCGAAAATGGAAAGGGATAGCTGGCCAATGTCTCGGCATTCTGAGTGAGCACGAGGCGGACGCGATCCGCGGCGC
>DATMRT010000015.1:0-15718 GCA_035565975.1 Hyphomicrobiaceae bacterium | reverse complement strand
GGACGCGAGAGAAATTCATAAAAGGCGGGGGTTTGGGGGTGTCCCCCAAGCGGGTACAGGGCGGCAGCCCTGTTCGCGCCTTTGGCGCGAGCGAGACTTGTCTCGCGCTCTACCGGAAGGGACACCCTTCCGGTCCATCCCGTCTTTTTTGACACATTGCTCGCGAGCGACTAGCGCTTCTCGCATGAATACCTCGGATGAACAGCCCCAACGCCTGGACCTCGCGCTCGTCGCGCGCGGGCTCGTCGCGACGCGCGCCAAGGCGCGGGATCTGATCGCGCGCGGCGAGGTGCGCGTGGACGGCGAGATCGCGCAGAAGCCGGCCTTAAACGTGCGCACCGAGCAAACAATTACCGTCGATGCGCAAGCAGCAGCGCAGGTGTCGCGCGGCGCGGTGAAGCTCGCGGCGGCGCTGGAGCACTTCGGACTTGATCCAGCTAGGCGCATCGCACTCGATATCGGCGCCTCGACAGGTGGATTTACGCAAGTGTTGCTGGAGCGGGGCGCGGCGCGCGTTTATGCCGTGGATGTGGGCAAGGGGCAGCTTCATCCCTCCTTGAAAGACGATCCGCGTGTCGTTGCACTCGAGGAATGCGATGCGCGCACGCTGGATCGCACGATCGTGCCGGACGCAATCGATGCGATCGTTGCGGACGTAAGCTTCATCTCGTTGCGGAAGGTGCTGCCGGCTGCGCTGGCACTCGCGGCGCCCGGATGCTGGCTCGTGGCGCTCGTGAAACCGCAGTTCGAGGTCGGGCGCGAGGGCGTCGGCAAAGGCGGCATCGTGCGCGATCCGGCACTGCGCACTGAGGCGCTGGCGGACGTGCGCGAATGGCTCGCTCGACAGCAAGGCTGGACCGTGCTCGGCGACATGCCGTCGCCCATCGAAGGCGGCTCAGGCAACGTCGAATTCCTCCTTGCCGGTGCGCGCGCATGAGCGAGATCGTGAACATCACCGCGCTCGGCGCCGAGGGAGACGGCGTCGCGACGACGGCAGCAGGGACGCAGGTCTTCATCCCGCAGGCCTTACCAGGCGAGACGTGGCGGATTGCGGAGGGCGCGTCGCCGGAACCCGTGACGCTGCTACCCGATCGGCGACGCCCGCCCGATCCGGATGACGAGCCGTGCGGCGGCTGCGTCGCGCGACATATGCCACCTGCGATGTATGAGGCGTGGAAGCGCGATCTCCTCGTGCGCGCGCTGCGGCAGCAGGACATCGCGGTTGAAATCGGGCCGCTGATCACCGTACCCGAGCACACGCGCCGTCGGGCCACGTTCAATGCCGCTCGCATCGGTGGCGTGATGCGCATCGGCTATCACGGTCGGCGCTCGCACGAGCTTGTCGCCGCCGAAGACTGCCCGGTGCTCGACAAGCGCATCGTCGCACTGCTGCCTGCGCTGGCAGCGCTTGCCGACGTCGTCGCCGCCCGCGAGGACAAAACGCGCGTTGCGATCGCCCTCACGGACACGGGCGCGGATGTCGACATCGAGGGCAGTGAGCGAAAGCTCGACGCGCCCGCGCGCGCGAAGATCGCCGAAGTTGCCGCGGCGGGACGCGCAGCCCGCATTTCGGTCGGCGGCGTACCCGTCATCGAGCGGCAGGCGCCGATCCTGCACTTTGCCGGCAAGGCCGTCGTGCCGCCGCCCGGCGCCTTCTTCCAGGCCGTGCCGGAAGCCGAACACGCCATGATTGGCTTGGTGACGGCCGCGCTCGGCAAGGCCAAGGACGTGGGCGACCTCTTCTGCGGCCTCGGCACGCTGACCCTGCCGATCGCACAGAAAGCCCGCGTGCGGGCCTTCGACTCCGATCGCCGCGCCATTGATGCGCTGATCGAGGCGCAGAGGCGCAATCAAGGTCTGAAGCCCTTCACCGCACACCCACGCGATCTCTTCCGCGATCCGCTCTCGCCTCTTGAGATGAAGGACTTCGATGTAGTCGTGCTCGATCCACCGCGCGCCGGCGCCAAGGCACAGTGCGAGCGCATTGCGCAGTCGAAGGTCGCGCGCGTGGTCATGGTCTCGTGCAATCCGGCTACGCTCGCACGCGACCTGCGCATTCTGCTCGACGGCGGCTATAGCCTCGATGCGGTGACGCCGATCGACCAGTTCCTCTATGCGCCGCATCTGGAGGCGGTCGCCGTGCTCTCGCGCCGCTGAGCCGAGCCGCGCGTGCAGGGGACGACTTCCTGCAAATATGCACTCAGCCTGGGCATGGATGCACCGCTGCGTCTGATGACAAGGCGCGCCGATGTGGGTTAGGAGATGTCCGGACAGCACGGAATGCATACGCCCGAGGGAGCCGCCATGAGCAAAGACCGCCAGATGATCCTGATCGGGTTCCTGCAGGCTCAGAACTGCTCGAACTACGTCGGCTCGTGGCGCCATCCGCATTCGGCGACCGACTTCCTCGGGCCTGAATACTTCACGCGGATCGCCCGGGCGCTCGAATACGGCAAGTTCCATCTCGGCTTCTTCGACGATCGGCTTGCCATGCCGGACATCCTCGGCAGCGATCATCGCGAGGCCGTGGCGAACGGCGTGCGCGTTGTGAAGATGGACCCGACGACGATCCTCTCCATCATGAGCACCGCGACGACGCGTCTCGGCCTCGGCTCAACGTACTCGACGACCTATTACGAGCCCTTCCACGTCGCGCGCGTGTTCGCGACGCTCGACTTGATGACGGCCGGCCGCAGCGCCTGGAACGTCGTCACGTCGCTCAACGACTCGGAGGCCGAGAACTTCTCGCAATCGGAGCACCCCCAGCACGATCTGCGCTACGACAAAGCCGACGAGTTCATGGAAGTCGTGCTCGGCCACTGGGACTCCTGGGAGGATGACGCGATCGTCATCGACAAGGAGACAGGCCTTTTCGCCCATCCCGACAAGGTCCACCGCCTCGACCACAAGGGCCGCTGGTTCCGTTCGAAGGGACCGCTGCCGGTGCCGCGCAGCAAGCAGGGACGCCCCGTCGTCATCCAGGCGGGTCAATCGGGGCGCGGGCAGGTCTTCTCGGCGCGATGGGGCGAACTCGTTTTCTGCGTCTATCCGAATATCGAGATCGGCAAGAAGAACTACGCTGCCTTCAAGGAGCTGATCGCGAAGTGCGGCCGCAATCCCGACGGGGTCGGCGTGGCGCCGGCCATCTACGCCGTGACCGGCGAGACCAGATCCATGGCCGAGGACAAGATGGCGGTCATCGACAAGCTTGCGAAGCCGGTCGACGGGCTCGCGCTGCTTTCGGAAGCCCTTAACTTCGATTTCTACTCGAAGGGTATGGATGATCAGTTCAACGACGACGAGCTGAAGCGCATCTCGGGCCTCAGGGCCATCCTCGATCGTGTGGTCACTCTTTCCGGCAAGAAAAACCCCACGGTTAAGGATTTCGTCGAGTTCTCGAACCGCGGAACAGTCCGCGAGTTCCCGCGCTTCGTCGGCACGGCGAAGGACGTCGCCGACGGCCTCGAGGAATGGTTCACGGGCCGCGCCTGCGACGGCTTCGTGGTTGCTGCGACACATCTCCCCGGCGGCTACGAGGATTTCGTGCGGATGGTGGTTCCGGAGCTGCAGCGCCGGGGCCTGCACCACAAGGACTACAAAGGGCCGACGCTGCGCGACAACCTCGGCCTGCCGCGTGCCGAGATCGGCGACTGGAAACTCAAGCAATGACATCGCTTGTGCAGGTCACCGATGCGCCTGCGCAACTTGCATCGGCGGCCCCGTAGGCTAGGCTGACGGTCACGCGCGAAGCGCGATCGGGTCACGAGGATGAGGATGGACTCCGACAAATACCGGAACGTGATGCGCCATCAGGCCGGCGCCGTGACGATCATCGCCGTCGGCAAGCCTGGCGAGCGCACCGGCCTCACGGCCACGGCCGTCTGCTCGCTGACCGATAGCCCGCCCATGGTGCTCGCCTGCGTCAACCGCAATGCGAGCGCGCACGCGCCCATCCATTCGGGGCAATGCTTCTCGATCAACCTGCTGGCCAGCGACCAGAACGAGCTCGCGCGCCGCTTCTCCTCCAAGAAGCTCGAAGGCGAGGCGCGCTTCGATCCTGAGACCTGGGATACGCTTGCCACCGGCGCGCCGATGCTGAAAGGCGCGATCGCCAATCTCGACTGTGAGGTCGCGCAGGAGCATTCCTTCGACACGCACACGATCTTCATCGGCCGCGTGCGCGACTGCCGCTTTCGCGAGGACGTCGAGCCGCTGCTCTACTTCCGCGGCGACTTCTGGGATCTGAAGGCGCGGTAATTCCTTTTCCGCGGTCGCGTACGGCTTCGCCTACACGCGCCGCGGCTGCAATTTACCCGGGTGGCACTCTCACCTCACGGCCTTCGGCCGCCACCTTAGAGTCAGCAGAGTCAGCGTGGCGGCAAGCACAAAGGTCACCGCCTTTGGCCGCTCCTCATCCCGAGCTTCTCCCCGTGAGGACGGGGACAAGGGGAAGTGGGTGCGGCATCACCCTGCCACGCATCGAGCGTCACACCAGCATCCTCCGCCATCCACCCGGCAATCCGGCGCGCGATCTCGGCTTCACCCTGCTCGGGCGGTAGCAGGCCATAGTGACGCGCGAGGCGGGTCAGTGCCGTCCTCAGCAGCATCTTGCCCGAGCGCATCGGCAAGTTGTTGATGCGCTCGATGTCATCGAGACCCAGCATGTGGCCGCAGACGTCGATCAGCGGACCGGCGAACTCCGGGCCGACCGCCTTGAGTGCCCGCTCGACGCGCATTTTCGCGGCGATCACCGTATCGGCGATGTCGACGCCCGTGCCGGGCGCGGCGCGGCGACTGCTCGCATCGCCGGGAACGCCCGTCCAGACGGACGTCACGCGCGGCGTCATGCGGGCGCGCCAAAGATCGCCCGCCAGACGCTCGCCCGCCGCAAGCTGCTCGGCGCTGATCATGGGCTGGCCGTCCTTGTCGCGCCGGCTGTGCAGCCAGGCGAGCGAGCCGCCGGCTTCGCGCGCCGACGTGGAGCGGGATTCGCGAGATCGATTGACGGTCTTTCTCGCATCCGTTCCCGGCGGAGCAACCGCGCGATCGGCGGCGCCCAATGCCCGCGCCGCCCGCACGACGGCCGCGCCGGCCCGCGTGATCATCCAACCCCAGCCGTCACTTGCCGCCTCGATCCAGCCGCGCTTCGCGGCGGCCTCGACGTCATCGGCTGAAAAGGCACCGGAAGGCGTCGCCGCGTCGGAGCGGCCCGGGAGAACGGTAGCGACGGGGTCCTCCGGATTGCCGGAGACCGTCAGCACGGCGCCCGGCCGGGCCAGGGCCGAGAGGAGCGGGAGGCATTGTTGACGAACTCTTTCATCCGACGGCGCACCCGCCGCCGGTGAACTTGACGCGTTACACATGGGCTTTACTCGGCAGAATGGCTCGGACGGGCGCTGTCGATCGATGCCAGGCGCCGGGCGATGGCCTCCAGCAGCTCGAGCGTACGGTCGAAATCCGGATTGTCGCGCGCGTCCTCGACGAGGGCGCAAGCGTGCGAGACGGTGGTGCGATCCCGCCCGAAGGCTCGGCCTACCGTCGTCAGCGTCAAGCCGAATGTCACGTGTGCGAGATACATGGCGACCTGCCGCGCGAACGCGACCCGAGATCGGCCACGCGTGGGACGGCCAAGCAACTCCCTTTCGACGCCATAGACCCTGGCCACGGCCTCGCGCACCGACCGGACCTTGGCCTCGAATGTTTCGTCTGCTTGCGATCGCGCTACTACGGCAGCCCCGACGAGGTGCAGGAGTAGACCGGGTGGCTCTATGTGGGGTGAGGTCATGAGACGCTGCCTCCGTTTGACTGCGTGCCCTCGGTTTAATTTTTGGTAATAGGAACAAATGCCTACGCCGCGGACAGTGTAGGAACGAAATAATTGAACGGGGATAACTCACGCCTGGAACCCGGCGATGTGGTTTCAGGTCGGTTTGCGTTTGCGGCCGCTCTCGGCACCCGGCAGCAAGCGCTCCCTTACCGAACGGCCGGTGGACAGCTTTTCGGCGCATCGCTAAGAAGTGCAGGGAGGCCTTTCAGCACGGCGAGACACGTCCGGCACCTGCCTGCGGGCGGGACTGTTCGGCTTGTATGCGCTGCGGCCCGTGGCCGGCCCCGCGTTTCGCGACATGAGCCTCGTCCGCGGCGCCTCGGCGTACGCAGCCGGCGCAGGCCCCTGTCCACGCGATAGAGATTGTTCCGGCGCGTCCTTCGCGCCCCACCGATGCGAGCCCGCGATATGACCGGCGTCAACCAGATCCGATCCACGTTCGTCGACTTCTTTGCGAAGAACGGCCACATGCATGTGCCGTCATCGTCGCTCGTCCCGCGCAATGACCCGACGCTGATGTTCACGACGGCCGGCATGGTGCAGTTCAAGAACATTTTCACGGGCGCGGAGACGCGGCCCTACAAGCGCGCCGTGACCGCGCAGAAGTGCGTGCGCGCCGGCGGCAAGCACAACGATCTCGACAACGTCGGCTACACCGCGCGCCATCACACGTTCTTCGAGATGCTCGGCAACTTCTCGTTCGGCGACTACTTCAAGGAGCTGGCGATCGAGCTTGCGTGGAACCTCGTCACGAAGGAATACGGGCTCGACCCGAAGAAGCTCACCATCACCGTCTATCATACGGACGACGAGGCCTTCGGCATCTGGAAGAAGCTCACGGGCTTCCGCGACGAGAAGATCATCCGCATCCCGACCTCGGACAATTTCTGGGCCATGGGCGATACGGGTCCGTGCGGTCCCTGCTCGGAGATCTTTTTCGACCATGGACCGAAAATTCCCGGCGGGCCTCCAGGTTCGGCGGACGCCGACGGTGATCGCTTCATCGAGATCTGGAACCTCGTCTTCATGCAGTACGAGACGCTCGAGAGCGGCGAGCGCATCGATCTACCGAAGCCCTCGATCGATACCGGCATGGGTCTCGAACGCATCTCGGCCGTACTGCAGGGCACGCACGACAACTACGAGATCGACCTCTTCAAGGCGCTGATCACGGCCTCCGAGGATGCAACGGGCGTCAAGGCGACGGGCGAGCACAAGGCCTCGCACCGCGTGATCGCCGACCACCTGCGCGCGACGAGCTTCCTGATTGCCGACGGCGTGCTGCCGTCCAACGAGGGCCGCGGTTACGTGCTTCGCCGCATCATGCGCCGCGCCATGCGCCATGCGCACCTGCTCGGCGCGCGCGAGCCGCTCATGTACCGCCTCGTGCCCGCGCTCGTGCGCCAGATGGGCGACACTTATACGGAGCTCGTGCGCGCGCAGTCCTTGATCACCGAGACGCTGAAGCACGAGGAAACGCGCTTCCGCAAGACGCTGGAGCGCGGACTCGGCCTATTGGAGGAAGAGACGTCGGGCCTCAAGAAGGGCGCGACCTTCTCCGGCGAGACGGCCTTCAAGCTCTACGATACGTACGGCTTCCCGCTCGACCTGACGCAGGATGCGCTGCGCGCACGCGGCATCGAGGTCGACACGGCCGCGTTCGACAGCGCCATGGAGCGCCAGAAGGAAGAGGCGCGGCGCGCCTGGAAAGGCTCGGGCGAAGCGGCGACCGAGACCATCTGGTTCGAGGTGCGCGAGCAGGTCGGACCGACGGAATTCCTCGGCTATGAGACCGAGACGGCCGAAGGCGTCGTGAAGGCGGCGATCGCTGGCGGCAAGAGCACGAAGGAGCTCAAGAAGGGCGACGAGGGTGCGCTCATCCTCAATCAGACGCCCTTCTATGGCGAATCCGGCGGCCAGGTCGGCGATCAGGGTGTGATCAAGGGGCCGAAGGGCGCCGTCTTCCGCGTGACCGACACGCAGAAGAAAGTCGGCGATCTCTTCGTGCACATGGGCGTTGTCGAGAGCGGTGCCTTCGCGATCGGCGATGCGGTGGAGCTCGTCGTCGATCACGCGCGCCGATCGGCGACGCGGGCCAATCACTCCGCGACCCATCTCCTGCACGAGGCGTTGCGCGAAGTGCTCGGCACGCACGTCGCGCAGAAGGGCTCGCTCGTGGCCCCGGATCGTCTGCGCTTCGACTTCTCGCACACGAAGCCGATGTCGCCGGAGGAAGTTGCCAAGGTCGAGGAGATCGCAAACAGCATCATCGCGCAGAATACGCCGGTCGAAACGCGGCTCATGGGTCTCGAGGATGCCATGCAGTCCGGCGCCATGGCGCTCTTCGGCGAGAAGTACGGCGATGAAGTGCGCGTCGTGTCCATGGGGCTGCCGCTGGAGGGCTCGAACAAGGCGTGGTCGGTGGAGCTCTGCGGCGGCACGCACGTCAGGCGCACGGGCGACATCGGCCTCGTCCACGTGATTGCCGAGAGCGCGAGTGCTGCTGGCGTGCGCCGCATCGAGGCGCTGACGGGTGATGGCGCGCGTGCGCATCTCGTCGCGAACGAGGCACGTGTGCGCGAGCTTGCCGCGCTCCTGCGGACCAAACCCGAGGATGTCGTCGATCGCGTGAAGCAGGTGGTCGAGGAGCGGCGCCAGCTCGAGCGCCAGCTTTCGGATGCCAAGCGGCAGATCGCGCTTGGCGGTGGCGGCAATGGCGCGGCGGGAAGCGCGGAGGCGGCGCAGGCCATTCGTGCGATCGGCAAAGTCAAGCTGCTCGCGCGTACGGTGCAGGGTCTCAACCCGAAGGACCTGCGCGGGCTCGTCGATGACGGCAAGAAGCAGGTCGGCTCCGGCATCGTTGCGATCGTCGGCGTCACCGAGGACGGCAAGGCCGGCCTCGCGGTCGGCGTAACCGACGACCTCACGAAGTCGCACAGCGCCGTCGATCTCGTGAAGGTCGGCGCGGCGGCGCTTGGCGGCAAGGGCGGCGGTGGCCGTCCGGACATGGCGCAGGCCGGCGGCCCGGATGGCTCGAAGGCCGCCGACGCTCTAAGCGCGATCGAGAAGGCGCTGGCGGGCTGAAGCCGGGCGTACGAGGAACCACACCTCGCCCCCTCGCACTAACTCGTCCCTCCCCACAAGGGGGAGGGGGAAGATGAATTCATTTTTAGCGAGCGCTCAGGCCACCGACGCCATCAGCGGCTTGAGGCTGTCGAGCGTCTCGAAGCGCTCGATCATGCGCGCCGCCTCGCCCGTGCGTGCGCGGCCGAGCACCGGCTCGGCGAGTGAGTGGAACTTCGCACGCAGCTTCTCGCCCTGAGCGGCGACATCTTTCGCCGGTATGCCGACATTCGTCTCGGCCAGCAGCTCGCGGCCATCCTTGAGCACGATGGCGACGGCGGCGCCGTGGCGATGCTCCTGCGGCAGCGGCTTCGTATCGAGCGTGACGCGGCGCGAGCCCTCGCGATAAACAGGCCGGTTCGCCATCTCGTCGGAGTATGTGCCGAGTGCGGCCGTATCCTCGCCGCCGAGCGCCATGGCGGCGAGATGGCGGATCGAGAACTTGATCTCGAGCCCCGTCTTCGGCTCCGGGATGTCGCACACCTTGAGATGACCCGGATCGACCTTGAGCGTGATCTTCTCAACATCGCCGAGGCCGATGTTATGGCGCCGCTTCAGGTCGCGAATGGCCTCGATGGTCGAATGCGTCAGATAGCACGCCGCATGATACTTGAAGAGGTTCGCCTCGACCTCGAAGGGCGCGGACGTATCCGGGCGGACAGCACGCGGCACGAACTCCGGCACCTGCGTGTAAGCAAAGCCCTGCGGGCCTTCGATCGCATCGTCGCGGGCCGTGAAGCCGCGTGCGGCGAGCCGCGCCGCGATGACGCCGTTCATTGCTGCCTTGCCGACGTGCAGCGGCTTGGTCATGGTGCCGAAGTTGTACTTGAGGCCCGCCGCCTCCGAGGCCGCAATGCCGAACGCGATGGCGGTCTGCTGCGCGTCGAGACCCATGAGCCGCGCGGCTGCGGCTGTGGCGCCAAATGTGCCGAACGTGCCCGTCGCATGAAATCCCTTCTGGTAGTGGCTCTGGCCAGCCATGGCGCCGATCTGGCACTCGACCTCGTATCCCGCGATGAAAGCGAGCAGGACATCGCGCCCGCTCTTGCCGAGCGCCTCGCCGAGCGCGAGCGCGGCCGCTCCGACCGGCGCCGTCGGATGCCCGCCCATATCGGCATTGACATCGTCGTAGTCGAGGGCGTGCGAGAGTGTGCCGTTGATGAGCGCGGCGTCATGCGCCTTGGCGCGCGCATTGAGCGCGACGAGCGTCACCGGCCCCTCCGTGCCGCCGAACTCTTCGAGCAGCAGCGGCGCCAGCTCCTCGCGAGAGCCCGCGATCGTGACACCGAACCAATCGAGCAGCGCGTGCTTGGCCCAGGTCATCGCGCTGTCGGAGACCTGGCTCGCCGCGAGCGCACTCGACCAACGTGCGAGGTCGCGGGTGGGAGCAAGTTCGGTTGTGCCTGACGACATGGGCGGTCCTCCTCGGCTGGCGTGTGGCGGCCGGCGCCGCGCTTCGTGCGTTAGAAGGAAGTGTACACGAGGACCGGCCGCCCGGAAGCACTGTCCGGACATATCACCCGCTCGGGATGGGCGCGTTTCAGGAAGGTCTGGCGCGCAGGCGGCTGATGATGAAGGCGATCAGCACCGCGACCAGCGTCGCCGCGAGCCCGTACCATGTGAGCGCATATTCGAGGTGGCGATTGGGGAGTGTGAGCCGGGTCGTGCCGCCTTGCGGCCAGCCGCCGGGATTGGCAGGCTCGGCTTCGGCATCAAGGAAGAGGTGCACGGCCTTGCCGGCATCGGGACCGAGGGCCGCGCGCGACATGCCGTCGAAGTCGCGCCAGAACCACGCGCCGGTCTTGCCGTCACGGTCCGGGCTGAACATGCCGCGCTCCGGCGGCTCGCGCAGGAGGCCGACGACCTCCACCTCACCGGCGACTTGTCCTTCGGCTCGTGCCGAAGGTGACCTCAGCGCTTCCGTCACGTACCCGCGATTGACCAGAATGAAGCGACCGTCATCGAGGCTCAGCGGCGTGTAGACGTGATAGCCCGGGCCGAGACGCGGATCGGGCTCCCAGACGAGTTGTTCGGCATTGTGGCGGAATGTGCCGCGCACATGGACGCGCGCATACTCGATCCCGTCCTTGCTGCCCTTCTCGATTTCGGCAAGCGACACCGGCGCCGCGTGCACGCGCGCCTCGATCTTGGCAATGAGGCCTTCCTTCCAGGCCAGGCGCTGCATTTGCCAGGTGCCGAGACCGAACAGGATCAACAAGGCCGGCAGCGCCAGCACCAGGGGCCACACGAGGCCTGCGGAGCGTAGCCGCTGCACCCACTTAATCCTTTGCCAAGCGGCCTTCCTCAGCCTTGTGCTTGAACTGCAGCGCGATCAGCAGCGCTTTCAGGAAGCGCAGGAGCCCGAGCGCGAGGAGCGGCGTGCCGACACCCCAGAGCAGCAAATGCACCCACAGCGGCGGCCCGACCTTGAATTCGAGGATCAGCGCGCCGCCGAGCACCACCAGCCCGAGGATCATGATGCCGAAGATGGCAGGCCCGTCGCCGGTGTCGATGAACTTGTAGTCGAGGCCACATTTCTCACAGCGCTCGCGAAGCGCCAGCGGTCCTTGGAACAGCGCTCCCTGACCGCAGCGCGGGCAGCGCGCCGTAAGGGCAGCTTTGATTGCCGGGACGGGTGCGTTCTGATCCATGGCTGCGACTAAGCACCATCCAAGCGTGGCAGCAAGCCCGAGAAACGACGCAGCGGGGCGGCGTCAGAGACCGGCCATGCGACGGGCGATCTCGGCGAGCGTCGCCCGGGTCTCCGGTGTCCACGACGCGGCGCGCGAGGAAAAGAGCACGGCCTCCGAGCGCAAAAGCACCCCGTCATCGAGCACCTTGAGGCCGTTCGCCTTCAGCGTCGTGCCGGTCGTGGTGATGTCGACGATCAGCTCGGCGGTGCCGGCGGCGGGTGTGCCCTCCGTGGCGCCGAGGCTCTCGACGATGCGGTAGCTGGTGATGCCGTTCGCCTGGAAGTGACGCCGCGTGATGTTCATGTACTTCGTCGCAACGCGCATGTGCCGGCCGTGCGTGCGCCGGAAATCACGCCCGACAGCTTCGAGATCGCTCATGATGCGCACGTCGATCCAGGCGGCGGGCACTGCGACGACGACATCGGCGTGCCCGAAGCCGAGCTTGCGCATGATCTGGAAGCGCTTCTCCATATCGGCGACCTGCTCGCGCGCCAGATCCTCGCCGCTGACGCCGAGATGCGCGCGACCGGCCTTGAGCTGCTCGACGATCTCGGAGGCCGAGACGAAAATCACTTCGACGCCGTCGAGGCCTTCGACCACGCCGCGATAACCGCGCTCGGACCCGACCTTCTTCAGCATGAGGCCGACCCGCGCGAAGGTCTCGGCCGTCTGCTCCATGAGACGGCCCTTCGACGGCACGGCGAGAATCAGTGGATCGCTCATGGCGTGCCCCCCGCAGCCGCAAGGAGCAGGCGGTCGGTGTAGATGGCCGCGCCGACCGCAGGAATGGGATGGGGCGCGCCGATCACGCGCAGCAGCTCGTCATAGCGCCCGCCGCCGGCGATCGGGCTCGCAGGTCCAAGCTCATCGGAGCAGATCTCGAAGACGAAGCCCGTGTAGTACTCGAACTGGCGGCCGAACTCGGCATCGAAGGTCGCCTGCGCGACATTGGCGCCGCCCTTCGTCAGCAGCGACAGGCGCCGCTCGAAGGCATCGAGCGCCTCGCCGATGTCGATGTCATTGCGCTGGAAGAGATCCTTGATACGCGCACCCGCGGCGCGCACCGGCGCCGAGATGGCGAGATAGTTCTCGATCAGATCGGCAATGGCCTTCGGCAGAGGCTCGGAATGCGCATCGAGGGAAATAGCGAGAAGCCGTGCGGCGATCTCGCCGACGGCGCGCGTGCCGATCGCCTCGATGCCGTGCGCGTCGAGATACTCCTGAACCAGGGTCTCCGCTTTCTTCGGCTTCTCCGGATCGAGCTTGGCAATGAGGTCTGCCGGAAGGCCTTCGACAGCAGAGCCCGGCACGGTGCTGAGGCGCTTCAGCTCGGCGCGGAAAGCCTCGGGACGCCAGAACTGCGCGAGGAGGCGCTGGCGCCAGCGCTCCGGAATGTCGACAGCGTCGAGGAGCGCGTCGAAAAGGCCGAGATCGCCGATCCTGAGCTTCGGCGCCCTGAGCCCCGCCGTCTTCACCGCCTCGAGCGTGCGCAGCAGCACCTCGGCATCGGCCTTGGCCTCATCGGCCTGCGCGTAGAGCTCGATGCCGGCCTGACGAAACTCACGCGGATGTGCCGGCGTGCCGCCGCCCGGCTGATAGCGGAACACCGAGCCGTTGTAGCAGTAGCGCGCGACCGTATCGGCGCCGGGATGGCGCTCGAGATAGATGCGCGCCGTCGGCACGGTGATATCCGGACGCAGGCACAGCGTCTCGCCATCCTGATCCGTGAACACGTACGTGCGTGCGCGCAACCGCTCGCCAACAGCGTCGAGGAAGATATCAGCGGGCTGGATGATGGACGGCGCGACACGCTCGTAATCAGCCTCGTTGAAGACCGCCATGATGACCGCGGCCTGTGCCTCGAGTGCCTCGAAGCTGTCGGAAGTTTCTACGGCCATCTTTTCAGTCCGCCGGCTGCTGGAAAGAGTCCGTTTCGCCCGGCCATCGTGCGCGGCCGGAGGGAGATTTTCGCCGTGGTTTCACGTCAGTCACCGGAATGCCGCTCGAGCACGCCCTTCACGGCAGAAATCAACTGGTCTTCGGAAACGGAAAACTGCGCCGGACGCCCTTCGCGCCATTCTTTGGCATCCTTGATCGTCTCGGCGGCCTTGGCGCCTTCGATCAGGTCCTTAATCTGAACCTCGCCCTTGGCAATCTCGTCACCACCTTGAATGACAACGCACGGCGCGCCCCGGCGATCCGCATATTTCATCTGCGCCTTCATGCCGGACGTGCCGAGGTACATCTCGGCGGCGATGCCGGCCTGGCGCAGGCGCTGCGCAAGGCGCTGATAGCGCGGCAGATCCTTGCGATCCATGACCAGCACGACGACCGGACCGGTGCCGGCAACCTTGGCGCCCTTCTGGAGGTATTTCAGCGCGGAGAGGAGGCGCGAGACGCCGATCGAGAAACCCGTTGCCGGCACGCGCTGGCCCGTGAAGCGGGCGACAAGATCGTCATAGCGTCCACCACCGCCAACCGAGCCGAAACGGACGGGGCGACCATCGTCGTCAGCGACCGAGAACGTCAACTCGGCCTCGAAGACGGGGCCAGTGTAGTACTCGAGACCACGGACGACTGAGGGGTCGATGCGGATGCGGTCGGCGCCGTAGTCCGAACCTTCGGCGAGCGTTGCGATCTCGTCGAGTTCGTCGAGGCCCTGGCGGCCAATGGCGGTGTCGTCGAGCACCTCGCGCAGCCGCGCGACCGTCTCGCGCCCGCTGGCTGCTGCTTCGACCGACACATAGCCGACGACTTTCGCGATCTGCGCCTCGCCAAGCCCCGCGCCCGGCGTGAAGTCGCCGCTCTCGTCCTTGCGGCCTTTGCCGAGCAGCGCACGCACGCCCTCGATGCCGAGACGATCGAGCTTGTCGATGGCACGCAGCACTGTGAGGCGGCTTCCCGCGTGCTCGTCACCGGCGAGGCCAATCGCCTCCATTACGCCGTCGAGCACCTTGCGGTTGTTGACCTTGATCACGTAGTCGCCGCGCTTGATGCCGAGGCGCTCCATGGTGTCGGCGGCGAGCATGCAGATCTCGGCATCGGCCGCGACGCTCTCCGAGCCAACGGTATCGGCATCGAACTGCGTGAACTGGCGGAAGCGGCCCGGCCCCGGCTTCTCGTTACGCCAGACAGGACCCGTCGCGTAACGGCGGTAGGGCTTCGGGAGGTGGTCGTAGTTCTCGGCGACGTAGCGCGCGAGCGGCGCGGTCAGATCATAGCGCAGCGAGAGCCACTGCTCGTCCTCGTCCTGGAACGAGAAGACACCGGCATTGGGCCGGTCCTGGTCGGGCAGGAACTTGCCGAGCGCGTCGGTGTACTCGATGGCGCTCGTTTCCAGCGGCTCGAAACCGTAGGATTCGTAGACCTCGCGGATGGTCGCCAGCATACGGGCGAGCGCGCGGGCGTCCGCCGGGCCTGTATCCTGGAAGCCCTTCGGGAGGCGCGCTTCAGGGCGCTGATCTTTCTTCGCTTTTTGCATAACCGGCAGCCGTGGTGCCTACGGAAGGCGACGATGGGCGCCTTATATCCGTTTGCGCACCGCGGCGAAAGCCGAACCGGGCGGGCAGGGTGAGTTGCAGAGGCCAGCGAAGGGCGGATGAGGCCCACTTCTCCTTCTCCCCGTGCTCACGGGGAGAAGGCCGGGATGAGGGGCGGGAGCTTGCGCTGACGTTTGCGTATGCCGCCGCCCCTCACCCTAGCCCTCTCCCCGCAAACGCGAGGAGAGGGGACTTTGGGCCGCTACGCGATCGCTTTGCTCGCAGGCACCGCCTCCACCCCCAGCGCCTCCGCCACGGCGGGGTAGGTGATCCGGCCGGCATAGACGTTGAGGCCGGCGAGCAGATGAGGATTCTCGGCCATGGCGCGCTTCGGGCCTTTGTCGGCCAAGGCGAGGATGAAGGGGAGCGTCGCGTTGTTAAGGGCGAAGGTCGAAGTGCGCGCCACCGCCCCCGGCATGTTGGCGACGCAGTAGTGCACCACGTCATCGACGATGAAGGTCGGCTCGGCATGCGTCGTCGGTCGCGAGGTCTCGGCGCAGCCGCCCTGGTCGATGGAAATGTCGACAATCACCGAG
>DATMRT010000014.1:0-23252 GCA_035565975.1 Hyphomicrobiaceae bacterium | reverse complement strand
CGAAGCACCTCCTGCTCGAAAGCTATACGCCCCTGTTCCAGACCGTAGCGGAGACCGGCGCGCTCCTTCGCGATCTCCGCGGCAAGCTCCGTTTCGAGCGCTGCGATCCGATCCATCAAATGCGCCACATGATCGTGCGCTCTCTTATCCGTCATTTTCTGAGATCCCGAAGATCTGTAACGCTGACCTAACTTATGCGACGAGCCTGGCATTGCTTTGCAATTTGATGCGTGTCAATCCGTTCGAGCTGAATATCTGACTAAGAGTTTTATACGTGAATACCGGAATTGCCCAATGCTTCAGCAGGCATTCCGCTCCGGCATGCGAAGTGGGCATTAGGTTGCGTACGCCTGCGCCGAGGATCCGCGATATGCCATACACATCGATCGATGATCTGCCGCCTTCAGTCAGGTCTCATCTTCCGGTGCACGCGCAGGAGATCTATCGCGGCGCCTTCAATAGTGCCTGGCAGAGCTACGAGGGAGCACTCGACGAGCGCGAGGAGAGGGCTCATCGTATCGCCTGGGCCGCCGTCAAACGGCGCTATCACAAGGAAGGCGATCACTGGATCGAGAACTGAGTGAAGCCAGCCAATGCGATCATCACGCTAATCGCATTCAGTTGCCGTCGGAGCGCCGGTCATCGAGCCTATGGAAGCCATCACCAAGGGTGAGACCTTCTGGGTCAAGAGCAACGACGAGCTTCTGCAAGCCTTGGCGGCAAAGCCAAGCGGCTTGACGGAAGACGACGCTGCGACACGCCTATCGCGCTGCGGCCCGAATCTGCCTGCGGCCCGTGTGCGGCGGAGCTTCATCGCGAAGCTTGCCCGGCGGTTTGTCGAGCCTCTGGTCGCCATACTTCTCATTGCCGCAGTCATCTCCGGTCTGACGGGAGATTGGCAGAGCTTCGTGATTATCGTGACGATCGTGGCGCTTTCGATCGTGCTCGACATTGTCCAGGAGCATAAGGCCGAGACTGCCGTGGATGCCTTGCGCCGCTCGGTGGCGGTGACTGCCGCGGTGCGTCGGGAAGGGCGCGTCACCGAGCGGCCCGTACGCGACATCGTTCCGGGCGACATCGTCGAGCTGCACGCCGGCGATCTGGTGCCGGCTGATGGGATCGTGCTCGCAAGCCGAGGCGCACTCGCCAATGAGGCCATACTGACGGGTGAGCCGTACCCTGCCGAGAAAAGGCCCGGTCCATCAAAGAGTCCGGCGCCCGCCGACGCCTTCAATGCGCTCTTCGGCGGCACGAGCATGGTGGGCGGCCAGGCGACGATGCTTGTCGTTGCGACCGGCAGCGCGACGCGCTTTGGTGCCATCACGGCCTTGCTGCAGGAGAGAGCCGCGCCGACGGCCTTCGAGCGGGGCGTTCATTCGCTCGGCTTGTTGATCCTGCGGCTGACCGGCTTTCTCGTGCTGTTCGTGCTCCTCACTCAGCTCAGCCGCCATGGCCTGTCGCTGGAGAGCTTTCTGTTCGCAGTGGCGCTGGCGGTGGGTCTGACGCCCGAGCTGCTGCCCATGATCATGACGGTGACGCTGTCACGCGGCGCGGTGCGCATGGCCGCGCGCCAGGTCGTCGTCAAGCGGCTCTCCGCCATTCATGATCTTGGTGGCATGAACGTCTTGTGCACGGATAAGACCGGGACGCTCACCGAGGCCCGGATCGTCCATACGACCAGCTTCGACATCGACGGTGTCGAGAGTGCACGCACGACACAGCTCGCGTGTGTGAATAGTCGCTTCGCCAGCGGCATGCGAAGCAACCTCGACGATGCCTTGCTTGCGGCTCCTTTGCCGGACCAAGCTGCATGCTTGTTCATCGATGACGTGCCCTTCGACTTCGATCGCCGGCGTGCGTCGGTCCTCGTGGATCTCGCCGGCGAGCGGCAGATGATCACAAAAGGCGCGCCGGAATCCCTTCTGCCGCTGTGCGCGAGCGTGGAACTGGCGGATGGCTCAATCGCACCGATGGACGATGGGCTCCGCGCGCGCATCGATGCGTTGAGTGAAGCAAAGGCGCGGGAGGGGCTGCGTCTGCTCGGCGTGGCGCGCCGCACGATGACGGCTGATTGCAGCACGATCGCGGCCTCGGATGAGAAGGCTCTCACGTTCGTGGGCTGCGCCGCCTTCATGGATCCTCCCAAGGCCTCGGTGACCGATGCGGTGCTCCGTCTGCACCAGGCGGGCGTTCGCGTGAAAATCATATCCGGCGATGCCGCACCCGTCGTCCTGCACCTCGTGGCGAGTCTTGATCTTCCGGGCAGGAATCTGCTGACGGGAGACGAGCTCGCAGCTCTCTCCGAGACGGCGCTTGCGGCGCGCGTGGAAGAGGTCGACCTCTTTGCGCGCGTATCGCCGGAGCAGAAAAGCCGCATCGTGCGCGCTCTGCGCCGCCGTGGACATACCGTCGGCTTCCTGGGGGATGGCATCAACGACGCGCCGGCCATCCATGGGGCCGACGTCGGCATCTCGGTGGACGGCGGAACGGACGTCGCGCGTCAGGCTGCTGACATCATCATGCTGGCTCCCGATCTTCGCGTGCTGGCCGACGGGATTGCCGAGGGACGCCGCACCTACGCGAACATCATGAAGTACGTGCGGATGGGCACCAGCTCGAACTTCGGCAATATGTTGTCAATGGCGCTCGCCTCGCTGGTACTGCCATTTCTGCCGTTGGCGCCCCTGCAGATTCTGCTCAACAACCTTCTCTATGACATCTCGGAGATCGGGATCCCCTTCGATGATGCCGACAAGGAGGATATCGCACGGCCCATGGCCTGGGACATGAAGGACGTGCTCCGCTTCACGCTGATCATGGGGCCGCTGTCGTCGCTGTTCGATATCGCGACATTCGCCTTGCTTCATGTCGGATTCGATGCCGGAGTGGAGGTGTTCAGAACGGCATGGTTCGTGGAGTCGATCACGACGCAGATCCTCGTCATCTTCGCCATTCGCTCAGCGAAGCCGCTCTGGATGAGCCGTCCCAATCCGGTGCTGGTGGCGACCTCTCTCGGGGCGCTTTCGGTTGCGTTGCTGCTGGCGCTCACGCCCGTGGGGCGCGTCTTCGGCTTTGTCCCCCTGCCACCACTGGTTCTGTTCGCGATCGCCACAATCAGCGTCGCGTATCTTGCGATGGCCGAAGCGTTGAAGCGCAGGGCCATGGGACGGGCGCGGCTCGCCGGGGTTTGATGTGGCCTAGTCGCGCGGCACCAACACCGCTGCGCCGGTAAGATCGCCTTGCCGCAATCTTTGCAGAGCGGTGTTGGCCTCTTCGAGCGGGTGCGTTTCCACAGAGATATCGAGGTGAATGCGCTCTGCCAGCTCCATGAACTCTTCGCCATCGCGGCGCGTCAGGTTTGCGACGGAGCGGATAACGCGCTCGCCCCACAGAAGCTCGTAGGGCATGGAAGGAATGGGGCTCATGTGAATCCCACCCAAGACCAGCGTGCCGCCCTTGACGAGGTGGCTGAGGGCAAACGGGACCAGATCTCCCACCGGCGCGAAGATGATCGCGGCGTCGAACGGTTCAGGAGGGGGCTCGTCCGACCCGCCAGCCCATTCGCAGCCGAGCGAGCGGGCGAAGTTCTGAGCCTGGTGATCGCCTGGCCGCGTGAAAGCAAAAATGCGTTGGCCTTCGTGCCGGGCAATCTGAGCCACGATATGGGCAGCGGCTCCGAAGCCGAAAATGGCTAATCTCGCTGCGGTGCCGGCCGCGCGCAGGGAGCGATAGCCGATCAAGCCGGCGCAAAGCAGCGGCGCCGCGTGAACATCGTCGTAAGCCGGCGGAATGGGAAAGCAGTAGCTTTCGTCAGCAATAGTGTGGGTCGCAAACCCTCCGTCGATCTGATAGCCGGTGAAGCGTGGCGCGTCGCACAAGTTCTCGCGCCCCGAACGGCAGTAGGAGCAGACGCCGCAAGTATGCCCGACCCAGGGGATGCCGACACGATCGCCCACGGCAAAGCGCTGCGTGCCATCACCCAGCGAGATCACGCGTCCGACGATCTCATGTCCGGGAATGAGCGGGAGCTTGGGATGAGGAAGATCGCCGTCGATCACGTGGAGATCGGTACGGCAGACGGCACATGCCGAGACCTCGACCAGCAATTGGCCGGGGCCCGGGCGCGGAGGCTCTCGCTCGGCAAGCCGCAGGGGGAGCCCGATACCTTCGAGCACCATCGCCTTCACGGGACCACCCTTTCTGATGGCGTCCGACTGTTCCAAGCCCGGAAGCAGTCTATACGCCTTCGGGCAGCTTTCCGATCATCATTTTCCGGCGGTTCAGCTTCCCGCCATCGACAATGAACGTGCCGTCGCCGACTGCATGGACGGTCCGCTTTTCCTTGCGCGCGGCGTCAACGTAGGCGGCGACTGCCTCGAGCATGACGATATTGTGCTTGTCGATCAGATCGACAACTTTGCACTCGATGTTGGCCAGGCACTCCTTGATCAAGGGAGCCTTGACGTGTTTGGCGCGTGCGGGCGTGAAGCCGAATTTGGCAAACTTGTCGGTATCCGCACCGGAGCACGTCCCGACCCCGACCACTTGGTCGAGCAGGTCGACCGTCGGAATGGCGACAACGCACTCCTTGCTTGCCTTCAACGCAGCAAAAGAATGATTCCATGGTCCCGTCGTCATCGCGATCACGGGGCTGAAATCGTTGACCATCGTCCATGAGATGGTCATGAGGTTGTTCCTCTGGCCATCGAATGTCGCCACGAGCACCACAGGCCCGGGCTCGATGAGCGTGAACGCCTTGCTCAGTGGTAAGCTGCGCATGAGAGCACTCCAACGCTCTGAGATTGCCGAGGCACAGTGCTCATCGCTGCAACACATACGTACCCGGCGCATCCTCGAAGGCTGTGACGCCTTTCGACGGCGCGCCCATCGACGGCGGCGGGACGCGTTCACCCGACGAATGCGCGGCGAGCCACGCGATCCACGCTTCCCACCAGGACCCCTGCCGCGGCTCGGCGTTGGCAAGCCACTCGTCGGGGCTCAGGCAGAGATCGTCATGGCGCTTGAAGAGAATGCGGAAGCGGCGACGGGGGTGCCCGGGTTCGCTGACGATCCCGGCGTTGTGGCCGCCACTCGTCAGAACGAATGTCACATCGGTATCCGTCAGGGCATGGATCTTGAAGACGGATTGCCAGGGGGCGACGTGATCTCGCTCGGTCCCGACAGCGAACATCGGCACGCGAATGTTCTGGATGGCGGCGGGGCGCCCGTCGACCATGAAGCGGCCGGCGGCGAGCTCGTTGTCGAGATAGAGGCGCTGCAGATACTCGGCGTGCATTCGATAGGGCATGCGCGTCGAATCCGCATTCCAAGCCATCAGATCGATCATCGGTGTCCGCTCGCCCATGAGATACTCGCGCACGAGCCGCGACCAGACGAGATCATTCGTGCGCAGGAGCTGGAACGCGCCGGCCATTTGATCCGCCGAGAGATAGCCGCGGTTCCACATCATGCTCTCGAGCAGATGCATCTGGCTGTGGTCGATGAACAACGCGAGCTCGCCGGGCTCGCTGAAATCGGTCTGTGCAGCGAGCAGCGTCATACTGCCGAGGCGCTCGTCGCCCGAATGCGCCATGGCGGCTGCAGTGATCGAGAGGAGTGTGCCGCCGAGGCAGTAGCCCGTCGCGTGGATCTTGCGGTTCGGCACGATGGCGTTCACGGCAGTCAGTGCGGCCATAACGGCGCGCCGGTAGTCGTCCATGGTGAGGTCGCGATCGGCGGCCGTAGGATTTCGCCACGAGATGCAGAAGACGGTATGGCCCTGCGCGACCAGATAACGGATGAGGGAATTCTGCGGTGATAGATCGAGAATGTAGTATTTCATGATCCAGGCCGGCACGATCAGGATCGGCTCGGCGAAGACCGTTTCGGTCGCGGGCGCGTATTGGATCAGCTCGATGAGATGATTGCGGTATACGACCTTGCCGGGCGTGGCCGCGACATCCTTTCCGACGGTGAAATTTTCCGTGCCGACGGGCGGCCTGCCGGCCATGAGCCGCATGACGTCCTCGGTCCAGTTCCGGAAACCTTGAATGAAGTTGGCGCCGCCCGTTGTGATCGTCCTGTCGATCACTTCCGGGTTGGCGAATGGCAGGTTCGATGGCGAGAAGACATCGAGAAGCTGTCGCGTGCCGAACGAGATGACGTCCTCATGGTGTGGCGCGACGCCGGGAACACCATGGGTAACATTGTGCCACCATTGCTGATTGAGCAGGAACGCCTGTGCCCAGAAGCTGAAGGGTGGCTTTCTCCATCCTTCGGCGCTGAATCGATAGTCGCCGGGCAGAGCTTCGATGCAGGACGGCGTATCGGCGCATGTGCACGCCGATGCGACGTGTGCGAGCAGGCGCGCAGCCTTGCGTGCGGCCTTGTCAGCGAGTTCGAGGCGTTTGCCCGGCGCTGATGCGAGATGGATCGACCAATCGAAGAGAGCAAGCGCGAGTGCGGTCGGCGAGAGGCCGCCCGTCATTTGCGCTGTGAGCACCTCGCGCATCCTGTCGAATGATCGGTAGGCTTCGCTGGTGCTGTCCCCTTCCTGCAATTGCGGCAATGCGGGTTTCGTGGCGTTCCACACAGCGCCGGGTTCTATGTTCATTTTCCGCGTCCTTCCTCGGCGGTCGATCTCCGGTCGGCGGGCACGCTGATCCGCAGGACATCCGTGGTGCTCTAGCCACATGTGGGATCGATGATCGTTGACACCAATCAAAGAGTATTCCGGGCGGCGTCACCGACCCGACATTCCAGGGCAGCGCGCCCTCGCCGCTGTTCGGCCTACGGGGCGGACGCGCGGCTGTGTCACGGCGAGGATGGTGGTAGCTGGAATTGCCTCCAAGCCTGGCTCGAGGGCTCTGATCGCGGCCCATTTGCCCCGCGACTAGTTGACGGAAGCCAGTTAGTAGTATTGAGTACTGCTACCTCATAACCGCTGGAGCTGTCTAAGATGCCAAGTGTCTCCACCCCTCAGCAGGCCGAAGAGCTCAAGGGGCTCACCATGCGCTTCGCCGAGCATGTCGCCGGTCTGAAGTACGAGGACCTTCCTGACGATGTCGCGCACAAGGCGAAGCTGATCCTGCGTGACGGCGTCGGCAACGAGATCGCCGCATCCGCCATCAGCGAGCCAGCCAACAAGGTCATCGAACTGGTCAAGGAGTGGGGCGGCGCGCCCCAGAGCACGATCATCGGTCACGGCATGAAGGTGCCGACGCCGAATGCCGCTCTCGTCAACGCCATGATGGGACACGGGATCGAGCTCGACGATGCCCACGGCACGGGATTGATCAAGGCGGGCTCGGTGCTCGTGCCTGCGGCATTCGCCATCGCCGAGATGTCGGGCGCATCCGGCAAGGACGTCGTGGCGGGCGTGGTCGCCGGCTACGACGTGGCCGTGCGCATCGCCAAGGCCATCAATCCGGGCCACCGCCAGCGCGGCTATCACACGACCGGCACTGTTTCGGCGATCGGCGCGGCGGCCATGGGCGCAAAGCTGCTCGGCGGCAATGCCGAACAGATCGCCTGGGCGATCGGCCTCGCCTGCATGCAATCCGCCGGCATCCAGTCGTACCTGGACGATCCCTGCATGGCCAAGCCCTTCAGCCCGGGCAAATCGGCCTACAACGGCGTGCTTGCGGCCATCATGGCGAGCCGCGGGTTCAGCGGCCCGAAGAAGGTTCTCGAGTCGCGCGAGGGCTTCCTCAATGCCTTCACCGACAGCGTCCGGCTCGATGATCTGCAGGACAATCTCGGCAAGCATTTCGCGATCATGGAAGTGGGCTTCAAGCCGCACGCTGCGTGCCGCTATGCCCACGGCCCGATTGATCTCGCACAGGATGCCTATCGCCTGGACGGCGTGCGTCTCGACAATGTCGAGCATGTCACCGTCCACATGAGCAAGCTCGCGATCCGCCAGGCCTCGAAGCCGGTCTGCACGAACCTGAATGCGGCCATGGGCAGCACGCAGTTCAGCGTCGCGCTCTCGCTCGCCTCTGGCGGCAATGGCCTCAAGGAATACTGGGACGGATACAAGAAGTCCGATGTCCATTCGGGCATGAACAAGGTCGAACTGCGCGAGGAGCCGACCTATGGCCTCGGCGGCCGCCAGGCGCAGATCGACATCGCGCTCAAGGATGGTCGCAAGATTACACGCAGCTCTGAAGAGCCGAAGGGCGAGCCGACGAACCCGCTGACGGTCGCCGAGCTCGAGGCCAAGTTCCTCGCCATGACCACGATGGTGATCGATGAGAAGCAGGCGCGGAAGGTGAGCGATCTGGTGATGTCGCTCGAGCGCCAGCCGAAGGCCGACGTGATCCCGCAGGCAACGGTGGTGGACAATGGCCCTTCGCTTCGCGCAGCGTGAGCAGTTGCCGCCGACCGAGACGTCGCCCGCGCATCGCGCGGGCGACACCATCGAGCAGGTCGCAGTTCCCTGCGCCTTCATGCGTGGTGGCTCGAGCCGGGGCGGCTTTTTCCTGGATGAGGATCTGCCGCCGATCGGGCCGCAGCGTGACGCGATCCTGCTGGCGGCCTATGGATCGCCCGACAGCCGCCAGATCGACGGCATCGGTGGTGCCGATCCTCTGACGAGCAAGGCCGCAGTGGTGAGGCGGTCGGAGCGTCCCGACGCCGATGTCGAATATTCCTTCTATCAGGTCGGCATCGAGCAACCGAAAGTGTCGATCGGGGGAAGCTGCGGCAACATGCTCGCGGCTGTCGGCCCGTTCGCCATTCGCCGCGGTCTCGTCAAGGCCGTCGAACCGGAGACGACGGTCCGCATCTACACGACCAACACCAAGCAGGTCGTCACCGCACGCATTCCCGTGCGCAACGGCGAGCCGGCGTGCGAGGGCACCTGCACGATTGCCGGCGTGCCAGATCCCGGCGCCGCCATACGGCTGGACTTCGGCGATTGCAGCGGTGCGGTATCCGGCAAGCTGCTGCCGACGGGCAATGCGCGCGACCGCATCGAGATCGACGGGAAAAGCATCGAGGTCTCCTTCATCGATGCTGCGACCTCCTTTGTCTACGTGAAGGCATCCGATATCGGCGGCACGGGCACAGAAACGCCGGATGAGCTGCGTAGCAACGAGCCGTTGATGGCGCGTCTGGAAAAAGTGCGCGGATGGGCTGCGGTCGTTCTCGGACTCGTGTCCTCGCCCGAGCAGGCGCGCACGCAAACGCCCAACATACCGCGTGTCATCATGATCGAGCCGCCATCTCCCTATCGTAGTGTGAGCGGCGCCGAGATCGCGGCGTCCGATGTCGACATCTGCGTCCGCCAGCTCGCGATGCAGCGGCCGCACAAGGCTCTTGCCGTAACGGGCGCGGTCTGCACGGCCGTGGCGAGCGCCGTGCCGGGCTCGATCGTCGCGGAAGTTGTCGGGAAACCGGTTGCGGACGTCCGCCTCGGTCATCCGAGCGGCGTCCTGCGCGTTGCGTCGCGTACGAGACGCGATGCGAATGGTGGTATTGTCATCGAGAGCGCGGAGATCGAGCGGACGGCGCGGCTCATCATGGAGGGCGCGCTGTTCATCCGTCGTCGCAAGATCGATCAACTTACCGAGATGACATAGAGGCAGTCGCGATGAACACAAGGGAAAGCCAGCGCGAATTCGCGCCGCCGCCGCGGAGCACGAAGCCCCGCAAGCGCGGCCTGACGGCGGTGATCGATTACGGGCCGGATGGCTTCGGCTGGACCGGCGAGCGCGGAATCGCCGACATGCTCGACTGCGCGGCCGACTACATCGACTTCGCCAAAATCTACGCGATGAATGCGCTCCTCATCCCGAAGCCCGTCATCCAGCGCATCATCAAGCTTTACCGCGATGCGGGCGTGCACTGCTACGCAGGCGGGATACTTTTCGAATATGCCTATCAGCGCAACGAAGTGGATCTCTACTGCGATCACGTGCTGAAGATCGGCCTCAACGCCGTGGAGATCTCCGAAAACTACGTCACGCTGAACGACAATGAGCGGCTATCCTACATCGACCGCTTCCAGAGTTTGGGCCTGTCGGTCATCTACGAGTTCGGCCGCAAGAATCCGGAGCAGCCGCTGCGCGTCGAGGATATCGAATCGCTGATCACCGCGATGGTGAATCGGGGCGTCGACCATGTCATCGTCGAGCAGTCCGAGATCGATATGGCGGCGCGTCGCGCGCCGGAGCAGTTGAAGGCCATAGCCGCGGCGCCCTGGTTCGAACGCATTCTCATCGAGGCCGACCCGTATCGCTTCCCCAAGCAGCACGTCGGCCTGCTCCAGGATTTCGGCATCGACGTCAATCTGGCGAACATCGCGCCGGGCCAGGCTCTGCGTCTCGAAGGCCTGCGGCGCGGGATCGGTCGCGCGGTGGACTACTCGTTGCTGTCAAAGGAAGGATGAAGGCTTGATCGAAGCCAATCAGACGGATTTGCGCGAGCTGCTGCCCGATCTCATTGCGCTCGGATTCAGCGAGTACGAGGCGCGCGCCTATCTCGCCCTCTACCAGCTTCAGCAAGCGACGGGGTACGAAGTCAGCAAGCTCGCCGGGCTGCCGAAGGCGAATGCGTATACCGTTCTCGATAGCCTCAGCAAAAAAGGCGCGGCGCAGCCGATTTCCGAGAATCCCGTGCGCTATGTGGCGGTCACGCCGGATGTGCTGTTCGAGCGCATCTCGAGCGCGACCTCCCGGCGCTGTGCCAAGCTGATCAAGGCCATTCCCGTCGCGGCTCAGGCCGACGAGCGTGGTTATGTCTGGTCGATCTCCGGCGGCGATGCGATCGGCACGAAAATCGAAGCCATGATCGATGGCGCCAGTTCTCACATCTGGATCAAGGCCGCCGAGCACAATATTGCCCCCTATCGCGACGCGCTGGAACGCGCCGGCGAGCGGGGCGTCGAAGTGCTGATCATCCTTTTCGGCACCCAGCTCGAGAAATTCCAGTTCGGCGGCAAATCGCGCACCTATCTTCATGAAGGCAACGGCATTCCGGTCGGCATCGCCCACAAGCTGGTCACGATCACTGTCGACTTCGAGGAGGCGCTGGTCGCTGAGATCGAGAACCATCCGCATGGTGCTTACACGCGCAATCGACCCATCGTGAATCTGGCCGAGTCCCTGATCCGTCACGAGGTCTACTTCGCCGAGATCTTCGAGATGTTCGGCCAGCCGATCCAGAAGACGTTCGGCACGGCCTTGATGGATCTGCGTCGCAAGTATCTCCCGCCGGCACAGGCAGACGCACTTGCAAAGCTGCTCGGCCTGCCGTCGGACACGCTGCCGCCGAACACCAAGGCACCAAGCAAGAAGGGCAAGGAAAAGATCACATGAGTGCCGACGAGGTAGAATACGACGTTATAGTGGTCGGTGCCGGTAACGCCGCTGCCTGCGCTGCGATCTCGGCGCGCAACAACGGTGCCCGCGTGCTGATGCTGGAAGCCGCACCGGAGGCCGAGCGCGGCGGCAACTCCACGTATACGGCCGGCGCCATGCGCTATGCCTTCGACGGCGTCGACGACGTCCTGACGTTGGTCCCCGATGTCGATGCGGAGACGCTCGCGCTGACCGACTTCGGCAGCTACACCGTCGATCAGTTCTTCGATGACATGTTCCGCGTCACGCAATACCGCACAGATCCGGTGTTGTGCGAGCTGCTCGTGCGGAACAGCCTCCCGACACTGCAGTGGATGCGCAAACAGGGCGTCCGCTTCCAGACGAGCCACGGCCGGCAGGCCTACAAGGTCAACGGCCGCTTCCAGTTCTGGGGTGGCCTCAGCGTCGAGGTGTGGGGCGGCGGTCCCGGCCTCGTCGATATGCTGCTGAGTTCGGCCGAGAAGAAGGGCGTGCAGATTCTGTACGAAACGGCAGCGGTCTCGCTGCTCAAAGACAACGACGGCGTCAAGGGCGTCCGCGTCAGCCATCGCGGCCGGGAGCGTGATCTGCGCTGCACGGCAGTCGTGCTCGCCTGCGGCGGCTTCGAGTCGAGCGCCGAGATGCGGGCGCGCTATCTCGGTCCGAACTGGGATCTCGCGAAAGTGCGCGGCACGCGCTTCAACACGGGCGCCGGCATCAAGATGGCGCTGGATGTCGGCGCCATGGCCTGTGGTCACTGGTCAGGCGCGCATGCCGTGGGCTGGGATCAGAATGCGCCGACGTTCGGTGATCTGGCCGTGGGCGATGCGTTTCAGAAGCACAGCTATCCGTTCGGCATCATGGTCAATGCGCGCGGCGAGCGCTTCGTCGACGAAGGCGCCGACTTCCGTAATTACACCTATGCGAAATACGGGAGTGCCATCCTCGCTCAGCCGGGGCAATTTGCCTGGCAGGTGTTCGATGGCAAGGTCATCTCCATGCTCCGCGACGAGTACCGTATTAGGCAGATCACCAAGGTCTCTTCCGACACGCTGGAAGGGCTCGCCGATCAGATGGAAGGTGTCGATCGCGACGGCTTTCTGCGCACGGTCGCCGCATTCAATGCGGCGGTGAAGAAGGACGTCCCGTTCAATCCGAATATCAAGGACGGTCGCGCCGCTGAAGGCATCACGCCACGCAAATCGAACTGGGCCAATACGATCGATGCCGCGCCGTTCGAAGCCTATGCTGTGACCTGCGGCGTTACGTTCACGTTTGGCGGTGTGAAGATCGGCGCCAACGGCCAGGTGCACGATACGGCGGACCTGCCGATCCCAGGCCTCTTCGCTGCCGGCGAGATGGTCGGCGGATTGTTCTTCCACAACTATCCCGGCGGCACCGGTCTCACATCGGGAGCGGTGTTCGGCAAGATCGCAGGCGAGGGCGCCGCTACCGCCATCGCCATGAACAAGAGCCGCTCGGCGGCCTGAAACACTCATCTTTTTCTAGGGAGATAGCACCATGAGTCTGAGAGGGTTCGGTTGGCTGAAGTTGAGCGCTTTCGCGGCGATGGTCGCCGTCGGCGCGACGTTGGCACACGCCGCGGATCCGATGTCGATCCGCGTTGGTCTCCAGTCCGTTCCACCGGATGAGGTCTACACCTCGAAGGATTGGGGCGCGCGCTACAAGCTCAAAGTCGAGCACGGATCCTTCAGCTCCGGCGCCGACATTCTCAAGGCATTCATTGCCGGGCGCGTGGACGTCGGCAACGGCGGATCGGGCCGTCTCGTCACGATGGCCGCGCAGCAGCCCGAGCTCTTCTATATCGTGGCGGCCAACCAGTACGGCGGCGATCGCTATGGCGTGATGGTCGCGAAGGACTCGCCGATCAAGACGGTGCAGGAGCTCAAGGGCAAGAAGATCGGCGCGGTGACCGGCTCCGGCACGTACAGCACGTTTCGCGTCTATCTCAACCGGAATGGCATGAAGGAGAGCGACTTCCAGATCGTCAATATGAAGGTCGAGGATCTGCGTGCGGCGGTGCAGCAGGGCATCATCGACGGCGCGGTGGCGTGGGAGCCGCACGTGTCCATCGCCGAGACGATGGGTGTGGTCAAGCGCATCCAGTCGATGGCCGGCGTCAACGAGAGTCCGAACTTCGTCCTCGTCAATCGCAAGTTTGCCGATGCCAACCCCGACGCCGTGGCGCGCTACATTGCCACTCTCATGGACCTCGGCGAGCTGATTACCAACAATCCCAAGGAGGCTGCCAAGCTCGCTGCGGGACAGATCAGCAAGAAGGGCGTGTCGGTCGATCCCAAGGCGCTCGAGCTTTCCTTCACGCGGATCAAGATGGATCCGAAAGTCACCGATGCGCTGCTGTCGGAACTCGTGCCGGTGGCGGAAGCCATGAAGGCTGCAGGCAAGATCAGTGCCGTTCCTGATTTCAAGAAGCTCGTTCGGATGAGTTTCTATGAAAAGGCTCTCGAGCTGAAGAAAGCGTCCAAATAGGACGCCGTGAGGGTTCGCAATCGTGATAGCAACCAGAACTCCGGACGTCCCGCCCCAGGCGGGCGGGGCGTCCGCTTCAGCAAGCCGGCTTGTCGCGTTTGCGACATTCATGCTGCCGATCGGCGCTCTGCTCCTCCTCTGGGAAGGGACGGTCCGCCTCGGCTTGGCTGACGCAACCATCCTGCCCGCGCCGTCGATGATCGTGGCGCGCGCGTGGGAGCTTCTGAATCCCGTCGGTTCCCAGCATAGCCTTCTGCTGATGCACATCGGCGTCAGCTTGTGGCGGGCGCTCGCAGCCTTCGTGCTTGCCTGTCTCGTGGCCATCCCGCTCGGCTTCGCGCTAGGCCTGAGCAAGGGTGCATATCGCGCGCTCTCGCCGTTGCTCAGCCTTCTGTTGCCGCTCCCGGCGGTGGCCTGGACGCCGATCTTCCTGGTGGCCTTCGGGCAAGGAGACATAACGATCATCGGCGTCTGTTTTCTCGGCGCCTTCTTTCCCGTTCTCTACAGCACCATCCAGGGTGTCCGCGGCATCGGCGTCCACGCCATCTGGGTCGTGCGAAGCATGGGTGCCGGGCCGATGGATCTGTTCCGGCGTGTGCTTCTTCCGGGCGCTCTTCCTGCGCTCATCTCCGGTTTGAAGCTCGGCATGGCGCATTCCTGGCGCACGCTCGTCGCGGCCGAAATGCTCGCCGCGCTCAGCTACGGCCTCGGATACATGATCTTCGCCGCACGCTCCTACATGGACGTGTCGACCATGTTCGTCGGCATCGTGTGCCTGGCCGTCATCGGCCTGCTCATCGAGCACGCGATCTTCGGCACTTTGGAGAGAATGACGGTGGCGCGCTGGCACAGCAGCGGCAAGGTCAGGGGAGCGCGATGAGCACCACGGATCTTGCGAGCGCAAAGCCTCTGTCGGTGGCGGGCGCAACCCCGCTTCTGCGGAACATCTTCGCGCGTTTCGGCGTCATCGTCGTCTTGCTGGCGCTGTGGGAGCTCGCAGCGCGGCTCGGTTGGATCAACACGTTCCTGTTCCCGGCGCCGTCCAACATCGCGGCGACCATATGGACGCAATCGGGCCCGGACGGAAATCCGCCCTATGCGATGCCCATGCATGTATTGCGGAGCATGATCCGGCTTCTGGCCGGCATCGCGCTCGCGCTTATCATCGGTACGGTGCTCGGCGTTCTGATCGGCATGACGCGGTGGGCGCGTATGCTCTTCCAACCGCTCATCAGCATCTTCATGCCGGTGCCGACCTTGGCATGGACGCCGGTCCTGCTCTTGCTGACGGGCATCGACGACCGCACGACTATCATCGTTGTCTTCATCGCGGCGGTCTTCGAGGTCATCTACACGATCGTCGCCGGCATCGAGATGATGAACGTGAAGCTGTTCTGGGTCGCCCGCTCGATGGGAGCTTCGCGGCTGCAGATCTTCTTCCGGGTGATCATTCCAGCCATCTTCCCATATCTGATCACCGGCTTGCGGCTCGGCACCGGCTATGCCTGGCGCGCGCTGATCGCGGCTGAAATGCTGGCTGCAAGCTCGTTCGGCCTCGGCTTCATGATCTACGATGCATCGGAGTACATGAGCACGAACGTGATCTACGCCGGTATCGTCCTGATCGCCGTGCTCGGCTATCTGCTCGAAAATGTCCTGATCGGCCGCCTCGAGGCCGCAACAACCGAAAAATGGGGAGTCCAAAGTGAGCGCTGATCTGGCTAAGGTCCTTCCGATGAACGCGCGAGCAAAGCCCAAGATCATCGCCAAGGGGATCCAGAAGAGCTTTGGCAGCGTCCTCGCAATGGAAGACGTCACCCTCTCCATTCAGGAGCGGGAGTTCGTGGCCATCATCGGCCCGAGCGGCTGCGGCAAGTCGACGTTCCTCTATCTCATCGCGGGCTTCGAGAAGCCGAGTGGCGGCGAGCTGACGCTCAACGGCAAGGCTATTACGGGGCCGGGCCCCGATCGCGGTGTGGTGTTCCAGGAGTTCGTGCTGTTTCCCTGGCTCACCGTTCTGCGCAACATCACACTCGGCCTCGACATCCAGGGCGTGAAGCGCGAGGAGGCCGAAGCGCGGGCACTCAAGTGGATCCGCCTGACCGGCCTTTCAGGCTTCGAGAATGCGTATCCCTCGACGTTGTCAGGCGGCATGAAGCAGCGCGTCGCCATAGCGCGCGCGCTGACGTACGATCCGGAGGTGCTGCTGCTGGACGAGCCGTTCGGCGCGCTCGATGTCCAGACCAAGAACTACATGATCAAAGACCTGCAGAACCTCTGGCAGGAGGCCAACCGGACCATCGTGATGATCACGCACAGCGTGAGCGAGGCCGTGCATATGGCCGACCGCGTGGTCGTGCTCAGCTCGCGGCCGTCTCGTGTGATTGCCGATGTGCGCATCGACGTTCCTCATCCCCGTGATCGTCGCAATCCGGCGATGCATCGCTATGAGGATGAGATTACAGCCATCCTGTCGGCCGAGGTCGACAAGGCCATGAGCCTCGAGCGGCAGATCAAGTAGCGCTGTTCCACGGGCAGCGTCGTTGAGGGCGAGCCTCGTCGTCGTGCCGCGGTGAGCGTCGGCCCCGACGACATTGCATCATCAGCGCTTAGGTTCGGTTCGTATCGCTCGCACGTTTCGTGCGCGATGCCTCCGCTTGGCCGCTCGTCGGCGCGGCGAGCCGCGCACCCGCGCGCACGTGACAGTCGCGCCGCACAGCAACCAATTGTGGATAACCAATCCTAAACGAAGGTTGCTGTAATCTGGTGCGGATATGCACTTGCGCAACTTCAGGTTTCATACAACAGTGAGCTGAACACCGGCGTTGTGCGCTGGGGGGTCGCTCACACGCATCGGAGGCCGCAGCCCCGGAGGGACGCGGCGAGAAGAGGCTATGATCTGGATAGCACTGCTGATTTCCGGGACGTTCTCAATGGGCTTCGTCTGCGGCTGTGTGTGGGCCGCGCGGGATAGGTTCGGCGATCACCTCACCGACGCGCCGGCGACGATGACCCGGGCCACAACCGCTTCCTCCTTCGGGGGAAGCTCAGGCGGCGCTGTCCTCGACGCTGCCAACGGGGGTTGATAGCGACGACACGCGCGGTGTTTCGGCGAGATGTCGTGCAATGAGTGCGCGCGAAACACCCGCAACAGCCTCGATCTTCTCGGGGTCGCGGGACTCGTCTGAACCGGCCTGTACGGTTCGCCCGTCTACATAGTGACCACGCAGTGTTTCTGCGTCCGCTTCGGTCGCGAGCCAGAGCAGGTCGCCAGCGGACCGGCCAATCGATCGTGCGCCGGGCAGGACAGGCGCGAGCGCCGGCAGCAAATACTTCCACGACAGGATCTGGAGGATGTTGCGCTCGCGCGCAATGTCGGTTCCGGGCACAACGCTCGGATTGAATGCGTAGGTCGAGAAACGGGGCTCGGTCGCCGCGAAATGTCGCGCCGACATGAGATTGAGCAGCTTGGAAGCGCTGTAGCGCGCCTCGCCACGCTCGACACCCTCGGGAAGATGCGTCTGCGATCGCGCACCATCGGCAAGCACGTCCGGTGATTGCCAGACGGCGCGGGCAATGCCCATGAGGCAGAAGGCCTCCGGATCGTGGACCTCGCTCGACGTGAAGATCAGCCGGCCGCCTGTCCTGATGTGGGGTGCAAGGCATGAGGCAATGAAGAAGTGCGCGAGGTGATTGACGGCAAAAGAGAGTTCGAGACCGTCGGCGGAAAAGCGGTCACCATCGACGGCCTGGAGGCCGGCATTGAGCGCGACCGCATCGATCGCTTCACCATCGAGAAGCTTCGTGACGGCGCTCATGCTTCTCGCGACGGAAGCGAGATTCGCGAGATCGGCATCGACGACGCTCAGACGCGCCGGATCAGCAGTGGCGGCGAATTCGCTCACATGTGCCGATGGGCGGGCCAGCAGGATGACTCGCCAGTCCGGTTGTTCGGCGAGAAGACGCTCGACCATGCGTCGGCCGAAGCCTCTGGTGCCACCTGTCATAACGAGAATTCGACGCGACATACGCAGTACCTTTCAAGACGCGCGCGCTCTCTCTCACTAGATCTCAGAATTCCGAAACGTGACTGCAATCAATCTGAGGATGGGACCGGCGATCGTTAGCACGGCCATTGCCGATTATTATTCTCCCGCATTCGCATGGCTGACCAGCGGATCACAGGCAAATTGCGTAATACGCGCTCACGCGTTTCCGGCACTTCGGTATTGTGAACTATGGTTGCGGAATTGGCCGCGCGCCGGACGTGATTTAACTTGGCCTGCAGCGAATTTGCGGGTGCTTCTTTAGATGATCTGAGAGAACAGTGCAGCGCACATTGTTGCGAGCCGCGATCACATCGCGGTGTGCAGCGTGCGGATCAAAGGACGCCACCGCTTATTCCATGGCAAGGATCATGTTGCGTACGACGGGATAGATCTCTTTCTCCCACCGCTTGCCGTTGAATACGCCGTAATGGCCGACGTTAGCCTGCAGGTGATGGCGTTTGAGATGCGGGCGGAGTGAATTGCACAGATCATGAGCAGCGGCGGTCTGCCCCAGTGCGCAGATGTCGTCGCGCCCGCCTTCGACCGTCAGGAGTGCTGTCTTGCGGATCGCACCGGGATCGACCTGGCGGCCGCGGTACGTGAACTGCCCCTGCGCCAGCTCGGCCTTCTTGAAGACCCGGTCGATGGTCTCCATGTAGAACTCCTCCGTCATGTCGAGCACGGCGAAGTACTCGTCGTAGAAATCCTTGATCTTCGCGGCTTCCTTCTCTTCGCCATTGGCGATGTGCATGTAGAGCTTGCGATGCGCGGCGGTGTGGCGGGCCGTATTCATGGCCATGAAGGCGATGAGCTGGAGAAAGCCCGGATACACGCGGCGGCCGCCACCCTTGTAGCGCTTCGGAACACTGTGAATGACGGAGTTCTCGAACCACGCGAGGGATTTCGCGACGGCAAGCTCGTTGACCTCGGTCGGGCTCTCGCGGGGATCGATCGGTCCGGCCATCAGCGTCATGGAGATCGGGGTGGCCGGATGGTTCGCCTGCGACATGACGGCGACGGCCGCGAGAGTCTGGACACACGGCTGGCAGACGGCGAGGACGTGCGAACGCGGGCCGATCTTCTCGAAGAACTTGATCAGGTAGTCGAGGTAGTCGTCGATTCCGAACGTGCCGGCGTCCACGGGCACGTCACGCGCATTCGTCCAGTCCGTGAGATAGACGTCATGGTCGCTGAGCATCGTTCGCACGGTGCCGGCAAGCAGCGTCGAGAAGTGGCCCGAGAGCGGTGCCACGATGAGGACACGCGGCTGCGGCGTGTCGATGTCCTTCGTGAAATGGAGCAGTTTCCCGAAAGGGAGGTCGACGGCCAGCTCCTCCGTCACCGGGACGTCGCGATTTCCAACGCGCACCGACGAGATGTTGAACGCGGGCCGCGTGTGCCTGAGCTCGAAGCGGGAGATCATGGCGAGGGCCGCCATGAAGTGGCCGCCGAGGGGCGTGGGGAAACTGACGCCGTTGCCGAAGGCCCCCATGGCCATGCGGGCACTGGAGCGGAACACAGACACCAGATCGTCCTGAAACTGGTAGGCCTGATAAAGCATAGGTGCCGGGCTCCTAACTGCTTGGGCTTGCGCGACAGATTAAAACTATTGCAGTCTATTGTGCAGCGCGAGAACTAATTTTGTGCAGCGCGGCGGCACTGGCGGGACAGGTTTGCAAAGATGGCGCAGGCTCGGCTGACGATCTCCTCCAAGAACTACTCGTCCTGGTCGCTGCGCGGCTGGCTGCTGTGCCGGATGGGGGGGCTGGATGTCGTCGAGGAGCGGGTCGATATCGACGATCCGGATAACCGGCAGGAGCTGTTGCTGCTGTCCCCCTCCGTGCTCGTCCCGCGGCTGGTCCACGATGGCGTGACGGTCTGGGACACGCTGGCGATTGCGGGTTATGTGAACGAGGTCGCGCCTCAAGCAGGTCTGTACCCGGCCGATCGCGTCGCGCGGGCGCATTGCCGGGCGGTCTCGGGAGAGATGCACTCCGGGTTCCACAATCTGCGCTCGGCGCTGCCGATGAACCTGAAAGCGCGGCACAAGACGTTCAAGATCTTCTCCGGCGCCCGGCCGGACGTCGAGCGCGTGCGCACGATCTGGATCGAATGCCTGGAAAAGTACGGCGGACCATACCTTTTTGGTGCCACGCCGACCGTGGCGGACGCCATGTATGCGCCGGTCTGCACGCGGTTCCGCACCTATGCCGTGGAGCTCGATCCGGTCTCGCAGGCCTACTGCGAGACGATCTTCGCCTGGCCCCTCATGCAGGAATGGACCGAGGGCGCCCTCGCCGAGCCCGACGAGATCATCGAGCTCGAGGTGGAGTTCTGAGCCGCTTCGCGGGCGAGGGCCAGCCCTCGCGCTGCTGCCAGGAGGGATGCCCTCCTGGACCCTCCCGTTTTTTGTTGATTGAACAGACTCCTGACGGCCTGCTGGCAGGAGGCGGCCATTGTGTCGCCGGACGCGCGGGGCCATATTCCGGGCGATGGCCAAATCCCCGAAAAGACCCAAGGACGCCGACACAACGCCGCGCCCGCGCCCCTCGCGTGGGCGGTCGGGAAAGCCGCTAGGTCCGCCTGTCGAGACCAGTGCCGGCACGCCCGGTTTCGGGGAGGCGCCACAGGCGCCGTTTCTGCCGCACTCTTCTCCTTCTCCCCGTCCTTCACGGGGAGAAGGCCGGGATGAGGGGCGGCCGCAGACCGCAGCGAAAGGTTCCGCCCCTCACCCTAACCCTCTCCCCGCACGCGGGGAGAGGGGACAAGGGGCCATCCTGCCTGCGCTTCGCCAGGTGAAGCCGCGGCCGGAGGACTTCTCGCCGTCGGCCACGCTGAACGCAATCCTCGCCCGTCCCGAGGAGCGCTCCGAGCGCGCCAAGGCGCTGATCGCCCAGCAGCCGATGATCGCCGCGCATCCGCTGGTCGCCGGCAACATGCCGATGTTCATGCCGCATCGGCCCGAGCGGCCCGAGAAGTCCGAGGGTGGCGTTGCCTTCAAGCTCGAGTCCGAGTTCGAACCGCGCGGTGACCAGCCGCAGGCCATCGCCGAGCTCGTCGCGGGCGTGAGCCAGCACGAGCGCAATCAGGTGCTGCTCGGCGTCACCGGATCGGGCAAGACCTTTACGATGGCGCATGTGATCGCCGAGACGCAGCGGCCCGCGCTGATCCTCGCGCCGAACAAGACGCTTGCCGCCCAGCTCTACGGCGAGTTCAAGAGCTTCTTTCCCTCGAATGCCGTCGAGTACTTCGTCTCGTACTATGACTACTACCAGCCCGAGGCGTACGTGCCGCGCACCGACACGTACATCGAGAAGGAAGCCTCGGTGAACGAGCAGATCGACCGCATGCGCCACGCGGCGACGCGCGCGCTGCTCGAACGCGATGACGTGATCATCGTGGCGTCCGTGTCGTGTATTTACGGTATCGGCTCGGTCGAGACCTACACGGCGATGACGCTGCAGGTGCAGGTCGGCGACCAGATCTTGCGCGACCAGCTTCTCGCCGACCTCGTGGCGCTGCACTACCGGCGCAATGATGCCTCCTTCCAGCGCGGCGCGTTCCGCGTGCGCGGCGATACGGTCGAAGTGTTTCCGGCGCATTTGGAGGACCGCGCGTGGCGCCTCTCGCTCTTCGGCGACGAGATCGAGGCGATCACCGAGTTCGATCCCCTGACGGGACAGAAGACCGACGACCTCAAGCTCGTGAAGGTCTACGCCAACTCGCACTATGTGACGCCGAAGCCGACGCTGCAGCAGGCGGTCGCGTCGATCAAGGTCGAGCTGAAGCAGCGGCTCGAGGAGCTGTATGCGGCGGGCAAGCTGCTCGAAGCGCAGCGGCTCGAGCAGCGCACGCTCTTCGACATCGAGATGATGGAGGCGACGGGCTCGTGCGCCGGCATCGAGAACTACTCGCGCTATCTCACGGGGCGAAATCCCGGTGAGCCGCCGCCGACGCTGTTCGAATACCTGCCGGACAACGCGCTGGTGTTCGTCGACGAGAGCCACGTCACGGTGCCGCAGATCGGCGGCATGTTCCGCGGCGACTACCGGCGCAAGGCGACGCTCGCCGAGTTCGGCTTCCGGCTGCCGTCGTGCATGGACAATCGCCCGCTGCGCTTCGAGGAATGGGACGCGATGCGGCCGCAGACGGCGTACGTCTCGGCGACGCCCGGCGGCTGGGAGATGGAGCAGTCGGGCGGAACATTCGTCGAGCAGGTGATCCGGCCGACGGGACTCGTCGATCCGGTCGTGGAGGTGCGACCGGCGAAGTCGCAGGTCGACGATCTGCTCGATGAGGTGCGCAATGTCACACGGGCCGGCTACCGAACGCTGGTGACTGTGCTCACGAAGCGGATGGCGGAAGACCTCACGGAATACATGCACGAGAACGGTATCCGCGTGCGCTACATGCACTCGGATATCGAGACGCTGGAGCGCATCGAGATCATCCGCGACCTGCGGCTCGGCGCGTTCGACGTGCTGATCGGCATCAACTTGCTGCGCGAGGGTCTCGACATTCCCGAGTGCGGTCTCGTCGCGATCCTCGATGCCGACAAAGAGGGCTTCCTGCGTTCGGAGACGTCGCTGATCCAGACCATCGGCCGCGCGGCGCGCAACGTCGACGGCAAGGTCATCCTCTACGCTGACCAGATCACCGGCTCCATGGATCGCGCGATGAGCGAGACTGATCGGCGCCGCGAGAAGCAGATGGCGTGGAATGCAGCGAACGGCATTACGCCGGAGAGCGTGCGCAAGTCGATCGGCGATGCCATGGCGTCGGTGTACGAACAGGATCATGTGACCGTCGATCTCGGTCTCGCCGATCAGCCGCTCGTCGGCCACAACCTCGCGAAGGTCATCGAGGACATGGAGCGGCGCATGCGCGATGCCGCCGCCGATCTCGAATTCGAGGAGGCTGCGCGGCTGCGCGACGAGATCAAGCGTCTGCGCGATACGGAGCTTGCGATTGCCGACGATCCGCTCGCGCGTCAGTCGGACGTCGAGGATCGCGCGGGTTCATTCAAAGGCGCGCGCAAGTATGGTGCGGCGGCGAATGTGCCTCCCTCTCCCCGTCCTTCACGGGGAGAGGGTCGGGGTGAGGGGCGGCCGCAAGCCACAGCGCAAGGTTCCGCCCCTCACCCTAGCCCTCTCCCCGCTAGCGGGGAGAGGGGACAGTCGCGGATCAATGAATCCTATCAGCCCGTACAGCCCACCTACGCGCAGTCGACCTCGCGCGTGCGCAAGCCGACGCTCGACGAGATGACGGTCGGCCGCACCGAGGTGCCGGTGGGTAGGGACGCGCCGAAGCCGACGCGCACGGTCGACGTGCCGAGCAAGGCCGAGAAGAA
>DATMRT010000013.1:0-57040 GCA_035565975.1 Hyphomicrobiaceae bacterium | reverse complement strand
GGTGAGTTGCTCGCGGGTCATGGGGCTACCTCCAATGCGGGTGAGGGTGATGCAAGGGTTCGACGGGCGCTCATATACGCCTTTGCGTCATTGATCGCGTCGACGGCGACGAATGCGTCGCCGATGTAGTATTCGACCGAGAAACTGCCAGTGGACGGCTCGCCGCGCACGATGCTGCGGGTATGGCCGTCGCTTAAACCCGCGATCTGTAGCTTGGTGTCGAATTGATCCGACCAGAACCAGGGCAGTGGGTCGTAGGCAGAAGGCTTGCCCGCGATGGTCTGGGCGACGCTCCGCGCTTGATCGATGGCATTCTGAACGCTCTCGAGGCGTATTGTCCGGCCATAGCGCTGCGAGGGAAAACGTGCACAGTCGCCCACCGCATAGATGTCTGGTGCGCTTGCACGGCCATACGCGTCGACGACGATGCCGCCATCGCATGTGACGCCTGCGGCGCGCGCCAGCTCATCGTTCGCGATACCGCCGCACGCCATCAGAACCAAGTCTGCCGATAGAACGGCGCCGTCGGCGAGGGAGACCTGCTCCACGCGCCGCACTCCATCGATGCGACGCGCGGCAGACGACAAGCGTATGTCCACCCCGCGCGCGCGATGCAGCTCATGGAGATAGGATGCGACGGCCTGGCCGGTAACGCGCTTGAGCAGGCGATCCTGAGCTTCGAGAATGCTGATCTGCTTACCGAGCTCTGCGAGGACGGCTGCGACCTCGAGCCCGATATAGCCGCCGCCGATGATGACCACACGCCCGGCGTCCGCGAGGGCTTCGCGCAATTGCAGGACGTCTGCGATCGATCGCAGGACATGCACACCGTCCAGTTCGGCGCCTGGCAGGGGGACCCGGCGCGGAAATGAACCCGTCGCAAAGATCAACTTTCCATAGCCGAGCTTCCGGCCATCGCTGAGCTGTACGTTACGTGCCGCAGCGTCGACCTGCTCGGCGCGGACACCCGACCAAAGCTCGATCTCCTTGCGTTTGAGCAAGTCCGGCGATTGAAGCCACAGTTGCGCGTCTGTGATCTTACCAAGCAGGTACTTCTTCGATAGCGGTGGTCGCTGATAGGGAGGATGCGGCTCGTCGCCGATCATGATGATGTGGTCGGTAACACCAAGCGCACGCAGCGTTTCTGCGACTTTGACGCCAGCCTGTCCCGCACCGATGATCGTGATTGGAAGGCTCATGCCGGAGCCCCCGGCTCTGGCACTCCTAATTTCTCGGCGACGAATTCCAGGCGGTCCTGACCGAAGAACATCTCCCCATCGACGAAGTAGGTTGGAGAGCCGAAAACGCCGCGTGCGATGGCTTCCCGCGTCGTGACCTCGCAGAGACTGCCGACATCAGCGCTCGCTGCACGCTCCACGATTGCGGCCGAATGCTGAGAGGTGACGGCCTCGACGATCGATCGCAAGGTGTTGGGATCGGCGATATTCCGGTCCTCGACCCAGACGGCTTTGAGCAGCGCGGAGGAGAGAGGGCCTGGGTCGAACCCGAGATTTTGCATCGCAAGTACCAACCGCGTTGCAGGAACCGTCGGGGCCGGCCAATATTTCGGTTTCACATTGAGGGGCAGCCCGCGCCTCTGAGCCCAGCGTAAGAGCTCGAGATCGCGATAGGCCCGGCGCATCGCGGACTGACGCGCCGGTGCCGTCGTCTCGCTCGCCGCGAAGACGGTGGCGATGTCCACCGGCTTGAAGACCAGCGTCGCGCCGGACGAAGCTGCGATACGGCGCAGCTCCGCTTCGCCGAGATAAGCGAAACCGGAGATCACAGCGTAGTAGTAGTCGATCGTCACTGTCATTTCCGCCGTGGCCTCCGATGCTACCGTATCCGGCCATCAGCCCGCTTGAGGAAAGCCGCTCTCAATCGGCAAGCTCGGATCACGGGACCACTCATTCC
The DNA here is from genome assembly GCA_035565975.1 of Hyphomicrobiaceae bacterium. Lineage (GTDB taxonomy): Bacteria > Pseudomonadota > Alphaproteobacteria > Rhizobiales > Hyphomicrobiaceae. The sequence goes on along the minus strand of DATMRT010000013.1, from coordinate 55,126 downwards.
AGGATCCGAAGTACATCTTGACGTCCTTGACGCCGGCTTCCTTCAGCGCCACGAACGTGTTCGATGCGCGCGCGCCCTTGAAACAGTAGAGTACGACGGGCGTTTCGGCCGAGATGCCGACGGTGGCGCATTCCGCGAGTATTTCCGGCGGCGCCTTCATCATCGGACCGCTGCCGGTCGGCTTCATCATGCGGTACCACTCAATCCACTTGGCACCGGGAATGCGTCCCTTACGCGGGCAGAAATCCTTGCCGTAGGGCGATGAGCTGTCGGCGATCCACTCGTCGACGTCGCGCACATCGAGCAGGACCGCGCTGCCGCTCTTGACGACGTCGAGTACGGCATCCTTGTCCACCATGATGCCATCAGCCGATTCGTCGATCGGAAAGGTCTTTCGTACAGGCGACGAGGGCTCGGCCGTGGTGGCGCCGCCCGCACCTACCCAGGCTTCATAGCCACCATGGAGAATCGCGACCTTGGGATAGCCGAGATACGATAGCAGGAAGTAGCCGCGGCACGACTGGCCGAAGCCGGTATTCATCGACTGCTCGTAGACGACGGCGGTTTCGGCCCCGGAGAGGCCTGCAGCGCCGAACGTTGCTGCAAACTTCGATTTCAACTCGCCGATTCCCTCGGGCGATGAGGTCGCGAGATACGTGAATATGTCATGGATGTTCACGGCGCCCGGCAGGTGGCCAGCCGCGAAGGCCTCAGGGTTGCGCGTGTCGATCAAGACGACCGGCTCGCTTGCCATGAGCAATTTCAGCTCTTCCGGTGACAACAGCACTTTACCCATCTGCATCTCCCAGGTTCAGAGGCACTTGTCGGAATCGCCTCTCCCCGGACTTTCCTCCCAGTATTGATTGTTACGCCGACATATCGGCGAGCATTTTCTTGAGCTGCTTGGTTGCGGGGGTCACGATTGCAACGAAATAGGCTTCACGCAGGCGGCGCTGTGCGGCGCCTTTGGCAACGTATCCGCGCGCGCCCTGATGCAGCATCGCGAAATGAGCAGCCGCGACGCTGGCCTCTCCTGCCGCAAGTCGCGCTTCGACCACGCGTCTGAAGTAGTCCTTTTCCATCGAGAATGGCGTCTCGCAGAGCTGGCGGACGGTCCTCTCAAGGCCAGTGAGTTCGGCCTCGAAATCCTCTGGCTGTTTGTCGAGGTAGCAATTCACGTGCGAGAGCGAGGCTCGTGCCTGGCGCATAAGCTTGATGCAGCCCCGCATGATGCCGAATGCCATACCGGCCTGAAGCAAGATGAAGCCGCAGCGTATCCGCGGCAGGTAGGCGTCGATCGGATCGGCGAGGATCATGTCGTCGCTGATGAAGGCGTCGCGAAGCTGAACCGAATAGGTGCGTGTGCCGTCCAGTGCGACGAAATCGTCGTTCTGCGTGATCTTCACGCCAGGACCTGCGCAATCGACAACCGCCATGACGCGCTTGCTTGGCTCGCCCTCGGTCTCGAACATCGCACCGAAGAAGTGGTCCTCACCGAGGTTCGAGACCCAGGGCAGCAGCCCCTTCACCTCGTACCCGCCTTCGATGCGGCGCCCCCTGAGACGCATCCGCTCGATGCCGAAGATCGCCTTCATGGGATTGGATAGCCCGGTTCCGCCAAGAACCTTGCCCGCAGCGACCTTCTCGCCAATCCTGCGCTTCAAGCCCTCGTTGGCAGATGCGAACACGTACCAGGCGAGCGCATCCTGGCACCACATGCAGAACGAGGTGGAGAGGCAGTGCTCGCCGGCGATGCTCATCGCTTGGATCGCGTTCCAGAGGTCGGGTGTGCCCGATGGGATACCGGGCACATGGAGGCCGAACGCGCCCGCCGCACCGAGCGATTTCATCACCGCCTCGGGATAAAGGCCCTCGGTGTCGATCGCGTGGACGAGCGGCACCAGATCCTTCTCGACGATCTGCTTGACCGATCCGAGAACCGCCTCGGGCGATAACTGTGCCGGGGCGTCGGTGACAGGTGAGAGTTCAGCAACTGAACTTGGCATCCCTATGCTCCATTGGAAGGTCGCGCGCGGCGATCGGGTTGGGATGCGAGCCGACGCCTGTTTGTCGCGGTGTCGGCTCGTGCCCCTGATGCAAATCGAAGCAAGCGGCCTAGACTGCCTTCACTTCGACGTTGACCGGGCGGACGAAGGTGTTGGCGACCGGCGACCACTTCGTTACGTGCGCAATGAGCGCATCGATCTCTTCCTTCGCCACGCCCTCGCATTCCATCTCGACGCCGACGCGGACATCGGTGAAGCCGACGGGCTTTTCGCTGAGATCGCCTGTGCCCCACACGCCGGTGATATTGAGGTCACCCTCGAGCTTGAGCTCGAGCTTCTTGACCTTCCAGCCCCGATGGACCGCATTGGCGTGCAGGCCGACGGCGAGACACGAGCCGAGCGCGGCGAGCGAGGCCTCGGACGGATTGGGCGCGGTGTCGTCACCAAGCAGCCCAGGTGGCTCATCGACGATGTAGGGCGGCAGGCTGCGGATGTAGTTGAGATGGCGGAACCGACCCTCGGCAACCGTATGACACTTGAGCGTCTTGATCGCTTTCGGGTTCGCCTTGCCCGTCTCGATCAGCTTCTGCAGACCCTCGCGGTCAATGGGCGTAAGGCCGTCGGCTTCAGGCGCGAGACAACCCGTCAGAACGACGGCGGGAGATGATGCTGACATGTGTTCCTCCAATGCTGCAGTGGGGTTGGTCGTCCGTCACTCCTGGCGGATCCAGGAGAGGTGATTGATGAGCTGCTGCAGGGCCGTGTCGAGCACGAACCCGATCAGCCCGATGATCAGAACGGTCGCCGCGAGCCGGTCGTATTCGAGCGTGTCCCGCGCATCATTGATGGCGTAGCCAAGGCCTGACGTGACGCCGAGGTACTCAGCCGGCACGAGCACAATCCACGCGACTCCGAGCGCAAGGCGAATGCCGGTGAGCGTGTCTTGAGAGATAGCCGGGAGGATCACATAGCCGAGCATGTGATGCGGCCGCGCGCCGAGATTGCGGGCTACCTTGAACCACGACGGATCGATGCGCCGAACACCCGCTGCTGTCGCAAAAAGGATCGGCCAAACAGCAGCAATGGCGATGAGAAAAACGATCGCCGCGTCCCATGTCGCAAATGCCATCACCGATATAGGCATCCACGAGAGCGGACTGATCATGCGCAGGAGCTGAAACGGCACATTCGTGATCTCGCGCGCGACACGCACCCGCCCGATTAGAATGCCGATCGGCACGCCAAGCCCGATCGCCCAGAAGAGCCCCATACCCACGCGCCAGAGGCTCGGAGCAGCCATCGCGGAGACTTCACCGCGCGAAAGCATGTCCGCAAGACGCGACAACGTGGGGCCCGGTGCAAAGCTCGAAAACGCCGCCGTCCGCGGATTGCTTGCAATGGCAAGTCCCCCGAGCCACCAGAGCAGCAGAAGAGCGGCGATGCCGATGCCAGCCAGACCCAGCGTGTGGAGCGCCTGGGCAAGCCGCCGCACGGCGCGCCCATCGCCGAGCTTGCTGTCGGATGCCAGCGTCGCAGCGGTTGCCAGCTCTACGCTCACAGGGCGACGACCTCCTGGCGCGTGAAGGGATCGCCAGTCTTGGGCACGCTCGGGTCCTTCGCCCATTGCGGATGCTTGCCCAGCGCGGTCCTCACGAACGTATAGTCGACGAGGTCCTTGGCGACGAACTTGGGATCGAGCCCTTTGAGAAAGGCAGTGTCGCCAGCGACAACCGTCTTCGACATGGCGTCGGCGATGAATTCAGTCGCCGAAGGATAGGGCCAGGGATTGAAATCAATGCGGCCGCTACCCCAATCGGCATGCTTGATCGCACCGTTTGGTCCGTACGTTGCCAGATCGTATTTTGTCATGGCGCGTTCGATGACCGCGGAGGGTACGGGCAGATAGCCGCCTCCCTCCTTGGACAGGATCTTCGCGACTTCGGCTTTGTTCTCCGACGCGTAGATGGCACCCCGAACGACGGCGTTGACGACCTTTTGAGACCACTCGGGCTTGGCCTTCGTGAGTTCCTCGTTCATGCAGACGACGCAGCAGGGATGGTTCTTCCAGATGTCGCCGGTGAAGCGCAGCATGGTCGCCTTTGCACGAAGCTCACCGAGGGCGTTGAACGGCTCCGCAACGATGTAGGCGTCGATCTTCTGGGACGCGAGCGCCGGCGGCATTTCAGGTGGTGGCAGAACCTGAAGGTTCACTTCCTTCTCGCCGATCTTCTCGTTCTCGCCCTTGATCACTGGCGTAAGACCGGCATTCCGCAGCGCCATCTGCAGCACGATGTTGTGCATCGAGTACCAGAAGGGTACGGCAATCTGCTTGCCGCCGAGATCAGCAAAGCTCTTGGCACCGGTGTGCGCACCGACCACCACACCGGAGCCGTTCGTGTGCGCCCAGGCAACGATCTTCACTGGAAACTTGTTGTTGTAGCGCATCCAGACGGGGATGGGCTTGAGCAGGTGAACGAGATTGAAGCGACCTGCTGCAAAACCCTCGACGAGCGGCGACCAGCCGCGAATGAGCGTCGGTCTCTCCGCCTCGAGCCCCTCGTCCTTGAAGTATCCTTTGGCATGGGCGACGAGGAGCGCGGTTGCGTCCGTGATCGGGAGATAACCAATCCTGACGACATCGTCAGCAGCGCGAGCGATCGAGGGGAAACCGCCGAGTGCAGTATTGAAGGCCGCCAGAAGCCCGCCAGCCGCAAGCATGTCGAGTGACTGGCGGCGGGTGATCCCGGACGGACGGCCCGATGAGAGGCCGTCCAGATCATTGAATGCCTCATGGCCATCGCAACCGCAGGCCAATTTCGTATCGTCGCTCATTGCCTCTGCACCTTCCCTGCCCAAATGCCTCATCGCGTGTTTGCGCGCTGTACGCCCGACGCAACCACAAGAGGTGGCGTGCCTGCTCCGAATGCCGTCAGCTTCGCTGCATCTTCTTGGGCTTCAGCGCCCATCTCTCCGACGCTTGCTCCTGCGGCGCGCGTGTACGCATCCATGAGCGCCTTGCGCGCGTGCAGAAGCGCATCGCCGCCCTTTGCAGCGCCCCCTTCGATCTCGACGCAATCGTTGATCCGGCCCGGATCCGACGCCATGATGAAGGCGCGATCCGCCATCAGCGCCGCTTCGTTAATGTCATGCGTCACGAGGACCATGGTGATGCCGCGCTCGCGCACGATGGTGCGCACATCACGCTGCAGGCTTGTGCGCGTGAAGGCATCGAGAGCGGAGAAGGGCTCATCGAGCAGAAGTGCGTCCGGCTCAAGCGCGAGAGAGCGGGCCAACGCCACCCGTTGCTGCTGGCCGCCGGAGAGATCCTGCACGTTGCGATCGGCGTAGTCGGCAAGCTGGACGAGTTCGAGAAGCTCAGCGACGCGCTTTGGTGCCTCAGCGCGACGGTTGTTGAACATGAGGCCGAGCGCGACGTTCTTCGCGACCGTCATCCACGGCAGCAGCGACGGCTGCTGGAACATCATCACCCACTTCGGCGATGGGGCTTCGACGCGAATACCATCTATGTGGACCGTGCCATTCGTCGGCGTCGCCAATCCTGCGATCACGTGCAGGAGCGTCGACTTCCCGCATCCTGAGCGCCCGACAAGCGCAACAGTCTCGCCGGGCTCGATCACGAGCGACACATTGTCGATCGCGTTCGCCTTCCCACCGCGGTAGCGATGCGACACGGCATCGATCTTTATGTGCGCGCCGCGGAAGCTCGGCATTTCAGCGATATCTCCTGACCATGGACCGCCCCGGCACTCGACCCCCTCTTCGTGGGCCGGGCTTTATGTGCCTTGACGGGCTCGGTGACCTCTCGAAGTCCCAACGACCCCAATTCGAACCGCATCGGCTTGCTTCCGAACCGCCCGGCAACTCCCTTCGCTCCGTAGGGCCGCGAGTGGAAACAGAACGGTCTGTTTTCTTGGTTAGCAGAATTCATGCCAAACAGCGCCGCCGACCTAAGCGACTAATTTATCAGAGGTATTTCATTGCCGCCTTCAGCGCAGGGGGGCGGGCGTGCCCGATCGGCCGCCGCTTCGCCGGGGAAAGCAGCAGATCTGGATGCGGATATCGGGTATGAGTTCCGTCGTCGTGACGACGATCGCTCGGTACGTATATTCTTTACATAGAGGCCGACCTCGCAGAGCGCGGATCGAAGACGAATGACAACAACTGTGCGAGAGGCGCCCCCGCGTGCCCGAGAGGCTGAGCTATTGGCGGATGACACGGCGCGCGCTCGTCTGCTGCGGGCGGCTGCCGATCTCTTCTGCCGTCACGGGATCAATGCAACCGGTGTCGACGCTGTTGTCGCGGCTGCGGGAACCGCAAAAACCACACTCTACAAAGCCTTTGGCTCGAAGGAAGGATTGATCGAAGCCGTCCTCGAGACCGAAGGTGCGGCATGGCGCGATTGGTTTCTGACGGAAGTCGACAAGTGCGCCGACGGTCCGCGCGGCAAGCTCATTGGTATTTTTGACGTGCTGGAAGTGTGGTTCAAGAAGGAGCACTTCTTCGGGTGTCCTTTCATCAATGCCGTCGGTGAATTCGACAAAGATGACGAGAGATACAAGCGCATCGCTCTGGCGCACAAGTCCGTCATCATGAAGCGGCTGACCGAACTGACGGCAGAGGCCGGCGCGGAAATGCCCGAAGCCCTTGCCCATCAGATCGGCCTCTTGATTGATGGGGCGATTGTGGCCGCGATGGTTTCAGGCGATGCGGGCGTTGCGCGATTTGCGCGGTCCGCCACGGCGAAGCTGCTCACCTAGTCAGATTGGCAGCCCGACTGCTATCGCTCACCGCCCATCCACCGCACGATGTAGACGTCGTGAACGACCGGACGGTCAGCAGCGTCGAGGACACAAGCCCGAACAGCGAGCCCCTCGAAAATCGTATTGAGCAGGATCGTCGCGGTAGTGGTTCCGCGGACCTCGGCATCAATTCGTCATCGCGTCTTTGGCGGACAGGGAGGGATTCGAACCCCCGGTGGGCGTGAACCCACGGCGGTTTTCAAGACCGCTGCCTTAAACCACTCGGCCACCTGTCCACGCGACGCACTCTAATGCAACGAACTTGAAATTCACCTCAATTCGAGGCTGGGCGGGGAGCGAATTCCAAGTCCAACGTTGCTTCAGAACGCCGGGGCTCTACAGCGCCTTCGGACCCCGTCCCAAGCCTGGATCGCACCCGATCTCCGACGCAGTCGTCGAAGACGCGCGGCATATGGAAACGCGCATCGCCATCCAATTCCGCATCGAGACTGCAGGAGAAGCTGAGCGCCGGAAGCGGCAGCTCAGTTGTGATCTTCAGGAAGAATGGGCACGGGATAAATGTCGACGCCCTCTTCCTTCAGCTCGGCCACTTCCTCGGGCGTCGCTTCGCCGTGGATTCCGCGCGCCGGCGCTTCCTCATTGTGAATGCGCCGCGCCTCCTCGGCAAACTTAGGACCGACATAATCCGACTTCGCCAGCATCTCGTCCCGGAGCTGGCGCATCTGATTGAGCAGCTTTCGCTGCTCGCCGTTGAGCATATGCTGAGATTGACGTGCGGGAGGCGGTGCCGCCGGCGCGGTGGTGGGCGCCTCCTCTGCAACAGGCCGCTGCTTGCGGCTCCGAGAGCGGGCGACGCGCGGCGACATGATCGCCTTCTTGACCTCGTCCGAGCCGCAGACCGGGCACGTCACCTGCTTGCGCCGCACCTGGGCATCGTAGCCCTTGCTCGAGCTGAACCAGGCCTCGAAGGTGTGTCCCTCGGCGCAATTGAGTTGGTAGCGGATCATCATCACCTCTCGAGCCGGGTATCGCAGCGCTGCCTTGGTCGCGCGCCCCGGCACGTACTGAACTCTTGGAGCTTAGTCGGGGGCTTGGTCGGCCCACACGTCATAGAAGAACACCAAATTCCGTCAAGTGTGGACCAACATCGCATCAATAAGTGGGACTGTGGTTTACGATCCAATAAAGGTGCCGAGAGGGTCCCGGCACCGAATTTGCGGGCGGCGGAAAGCCACAAATTGTTCCGGTTCCCCTTGCCGCTCGGGCCTCAAATCGTTAAGTGACGGCAGCGCTTTGTGCGGTGGTTCCGTGATTCCGCACGGCTGCGGCAGGCGCACTGACCCTCCAGGGGAAATTGTCATGGGCTACAAGGTCGCCATCATCGGTGCCACCGGCAACGTAGGCCGGGAGATGCTGAACGTGCTCGCCGAGCGGGAATTCCCGGTCGACGAGGCCTACGCGCTTGCCTCGCGTCGCTCCGTCGGTGTCGAGGTCACGTTCGGCGAGAAGACGCTCAAATGCCAGAACCTGGAGACGTTCGATTTCTCGAATGTCGACTTCGCGCTCATGTCGGCAGGCGGTGCAGTCTCCAAGGAGTGGAGCCCGCGCATCGGCGCCACAGGCTGCATCGTGATCGATAATTCCTCGGCCTGGCGCTATGACGCGGAGGTACCGCTCATCGTGCCGGAGGTCAACGCCGAGGTGCTCGTCGAGTACATGGCGCGCAACAAGCGCAAGAATATCATTGCCAATCCGAACTGCTCGACGGCGCAGATGGTCGTTGCCCTGAAGCCGCTTCACGACGCGGCGCGGATCAAGCGCGTGGTCGTCTCGACCTATCAGTCGGTTTCCGGCGCCGGCAAGGAGGCTATGGACGAGCTCTGGGCCCAGACCAAGGGCAAGTACGTCCCGGGCCAGGAAGTCGAACCGAAGAAGTTCCCGAAGCAGATCGCCTTCAACTGCATTCCTCAAATCGACGTCTTCATGGAGGACGGCTATACGAAAGAGGAATGGAAGATGCTGGCGGAGACAAAGAAGATCCTTGATCCCAAGATCAAGGTGACCGCGACCTGCGTGCGCGTGCCGGTGTTCGTCGGCCACTCGGAGGCCGTGAACCTCGAATTCGAGCGCCCGATGACGGTCGCCGAGGCGCGGTCCATCCTGCGCGAGGCGCCGGGCATCATGGTCGTCGACAAGCGCGAGACAGGCGGCTACGTGACGCCGGTCGAGGCGGCAGGCGAGTTCGCGACCTACGTCTCGCGCATCCGCGAGGATGCGACTGTCGAGAACGGCCTCGCAATGTGGATCGTCTCCGACAACCTGCTCAAGGGCGCCGCGCTCAACACGGTGCAGATCGCCGAAACGCTGGTGAACCGGAAACTGCTTCCCAAAGCAGCGTGACCGGGCGAGCGCTATTCGCGCCGGCCCGGATCGCCGGCACGAGCCTGCAGCGAGGCAACGATCGTCCTCAGGTCTTCGACGAGCGTTGTCCGCTGCTCCGCCGAGAGCGTCGCGACGATGCGCGCGTCGACGGCTTCGACTTTCGGGCGGGCCGCCGAAAGGACTCTCAGGCCCTCGTCCGTCAGTCTGACCGCATAGGCGCGCGCGTCCTCCCGCGTCCGGCGGCGCTGGAGCAGCCCCTTCTTCAACATGCGGCGGACGATATCCGCGAGCGTGGACCGATCGATACCCGTAAGCTCCACGAGGTCCGTCTGGCTGAGCCCCTCACGCTGGGCCACCGTCAGGAGGACAGCGAACTGGCGCGGCGTCAGGTCGAGGTCGGCCATCTCTGCCGCAAAGATATCCGCGGCGCATTGGCCCGCGCGGTGGAGGAGGTGGATCGGCGATCGCACAAGGCTTGCCGGCTCGGTCCCCTGGATGTCGTGTAGCGTCTTCTGTTTCATCTGGCGGTATGCCGTCATGCTCGTGCCCCCCGATCGGATTCGCCGCTTGGCCCAGGAACTATCGGGATTGGCTCAGCCAAGAACGGATTCCCGAGAGAAAGCAGGTATTTGCGGCCCCCGCTCGCCCGGCGCACACGCCAAGCCAGCAATGGTCGAATCCATCGCGCGCGATTGAAACAGATCTGCCTGATCAGAGCAAATACGGCCTGCTGTCATACAGCACGTTACGGCGCGGGCGTATCGTCGGCGTTCTCGAGGCCGTGCCGCTGAATGAGACCGACCTGCAGCATGGCGAAGACAATCGTGATCGGCAGAATGCCGAAAACCTTGAAGCTCGCCCAAGTCGCCTCGCTGAAGTGGCGCCAGACGATCTCGTTCACAACGGCCATGACGAGGAAGAAGCCGATCCAGCGATAGGTGAGCTTGCGCCATCCCTCCTCCGTCAGCCGAAAGGCCTGGCCGAGCAGAAGCTGGAGGAAATTGCGTCCCGTGAGCAATCCCCCGGCGAGCGCCCCGGCAAACAGGAGATTGACCATCGTCGGCTTCATCTTGATGAAGCTCGGATCATTGAGCCAGAGGGTGAGCGCGCCGAAGCCGACGACCAGGACCGTGGTCAGCACCAGCGTCACTGAAATGTGGCCGAGCCAGAGCCGCGACACGATCATCGAGACGACGGTCGCTGCCATGAGGACCGCCGTGGCGGTATAGATGTCCGACGCCATGTAGGCGGCAAAGAAGATGAGCAAGGGCGCAAGATCGAGCAGCATCTTGGCGAATTGCTTGCTCTCGGCAGCTGGTGGAGCGGCCGCATCGCGATCGCTGGAAGCTGGGGCGCTCATCATCGACCTCCTGAAACGTAGAGTAGCTGCGAGGGCCATGTCCGCTCGGCGCAGGACAACGGATGCCCAGCGGCAGCAGAACTGAGGCGCGCAGCCTCGCGCGTGCGCGCTACTTGCGACTGCTCTTGGTCTCGACCGGCAGGCGATAGCGCTGCAGAAGGCGCACTTGCCACCACAGGAAGAGCGCCGTCATCGGCATGACGATGAACAGCTTGAAGAGGATCCAGACATCCACGCCCGTGAAGAGCCGGTTGAGCGCCCAGAACTGCGTATGCTCGAAGCCGAGCCGCACGGCCTCGTTGCAGGCCGCCGTCGCGAGAAAGAACCAGGCGAGATTGACGGTGAGCTTGTCCCAGCCTTCCTGCGTGTAGTGGAAGGTGGTGCCGAACACGAAGCGGAAGAAGTTGCGATCCGTCTTGAGGCCCCACCAGAGCAACGCCGCGACCAGCGTGTTGAAGATCGTGACCTTGATCTGCACCCACTTGGGATCGCCGGTGATGAGTGTCAGCGCGCCGAACGAGATGCTGACGGCGCCGGCGATGAAAGGCATGACCGGAGGGCGGCCAAGCATCGTCAGCGTGGCGATGAGCGCGATGATCGTCGTCGCGATCAGTGCCCAGGTGCCTGCCGCAATGCCCCAAATGCCGTTGACGAGGAACATGGCAACCAGCGGCCCCATCTCCCCTAGGATGTTGACGGTCTGGACACGGTTGAATGGATAATGTTTCGTCAACCAGCCCATGAACCGCGTTCCAATTCCTGCTTTCCTGTTCCGGTCGCCGGCCGGGTCCGGCACGGCTGCGCATCATCGCCCAGACTGATTAACCGACCGCGATAGCCCGCGCAAATTCCTTGGGATCGAACGGTTGCAGATCGTCGGCCGCCTCACCCACGCCGATGGCATGAACGGGCAGCCCGAAACGCGCCGATATGGCGACAAGGATACCTCCCCGCGCCGTGCCGTCGAGCTTCGTCATGACCAGTCCGGTCACTCCTGCCCGGTCCTTGAATACCTCGACCTGATTGAGCGCATTCTGCCCGGTCGTCGCATCGAGCACCAGAAGGACCGTGTGCGGCGCCGAAGCATCGATCTTGCGCAGTACACGTACGACCTTTTCGAGTTCGTCCATCAGCCCCTGCTTGTTCTGCAGGCGGCCAGCGGTGTCGACCAGGAGCACGTCGCTACCCGCCTCGCGCGCCGCCTTGAGCGCATCGAAGGCGAGGCCTGCGGCGTCTGATCCGACCTTGTGCGCGACGACGGGTGAGCCCGTGCGCTCGCCCCAGATCTTGAGCTGGTCGATGGCCGCCGCGCGGAACGTGTCACCCGCGGCCATCATGACCGAACGGCCGGCGCGTTTGAACTGCTGCGCGAGCTTACCGATCGTCGTCGTCTTGCCGGCACCATTGACGCCGACGACGAGAATAACGTGCGGCTTGTGCGACGTGTCGAGCACGAGCGGCTTCGCAACCGGACCCAGCACCCGCTCGACTTCCTCGGCCAGCACCGCACGCACGTCCTCCTGCGAAATGCCCTTGGCATAGCGGCCCTGGGACAGCGTGGTCGTGATGCGCGTCGCCGTCTCGACGCCGAGGTCGGCCTGGAGCAGCACATCCTCGAGATCGTCGAGCGTGTCGATATCGAGGCGGCTCTTCGTGAAGAGACCGGTAATGCCCTCCGACAATTTCGACGAGGTCTTGGTGAGACCGGCCTTCAGGCGCGAGAACCAGCCGCCCTTCTGAGCCGGCGCGGGCTCGGTCTTGGCCGCTTCGTCGGCGACCGGGCGCGCCTCGGCGATCACGACGGCAGCCCCCGCCGCGGTCGGCTCCTCGCGCATCGGCTCGGTAGCTGGTTCGGGCTGATCGTCGGGCTCGGGAGTGGGCTCGCTGACGGGCTCCGGGGCGCGCGCAGGTTCAGGCGCGCCGCCGAACAGGCGCCCGAACAAACTACGCTTTTTCTCTTCCGTCGCGCTCACGATCCACCCTCTGCCCGCAGCCGCCGACCATCATGGCCGGCCGCGCGCACCTGCACGATATGGCCAACGGGGTGCGTCTCGGCAAGGCGCACCTCGGTAAAGTCCTCGGCGCGGCCGAGGCCGGGCTTTTCTATAAGTACCGCTATTTCGCGACCGATCTGTGTTCCAAGATGGCGTTCTGTGGCGCTTTGTCCCGCGGCCCGTAGTCGCTCGGCCCGCCCCTTGATCGTCGTGCGATCCACCTGAGGCATGCGCGCCGCCGGCGTGCCCGTGCGCGGCGAGAAGGGAAAAGCGTGCACGCCAGCAAGCCCGCAGCGCGCGACGAGGTCGAGCGTGTTGGCAAACATGGCTTCCGTCTCGGTCGGAAAGCCCGCGATCAGGTCGGCCGTCATCGCGATGTCGGGCCGCAAGCGTCGCACCTCATCGCAGAAGTGGATGGCATCGGCACGCAGATGGCGCCGCTTCATGCGCTTGAGGATCATGTCGTCCCCCGCCTGCAGCGAGAGATGCAGGTGCGGCATGAGACGCGGCTCGCCCGCGATCGACTCGATCAGCTCGGGGTCCGCCTCGATGCTGTCGATCGAGGAAATGCGCAGGCGCTTGAGCTCCGGCACCAGACGCAGAATGCGGCGCACGAGACTGCCGAGGCGTGGCGTTCCCGGAAGATCCGAACCCCAGGACGTGAGATCGACGCCGGTCAGCACGACCTCGGCATGCCCGGCCGCGACGAGCGATCGAATTTCGGAGACGACAGCGCCGGCCGGCACCGAGCGCGAGGGCCCGCGCCCATAGGGAATGATGCAGAACGTGCAGCGGTGATCGCAGCCGTTCTGGATCTGCACGAACGCGCGCGCGCGACTGCCGAAACCCGTTTCGAGATGCCCTGCCGTCTCGCGCACGGACATGATGTCGTTGACGGCGACACGCGGACTGTCACCGATCGCGAGTGCGGTCCACGTGTGGGCGGCGACCTTCTCGCCGTTGCCGATCACGTGATCGACTTCCGGCATGGCGGCGAAGCTCTCTGGCTCGATCTGAGCCGCGCAACCGGTGACGACGATGCGCGCTGCGGGATTGGTGCGCCGCGCCTTGCGGATGGCCTGACGCGCCTGGCGCACGGCCTCGCCCGTCACGGCGCAAGTGTTGATGATGACGGTATCGCCGAGACCGGCTGCTGCCGCATGACCACGCATGACCTCGGACTCGTAGGCATTGAGCCGGCAGCCGAGCGTGATGATCTCGATGGACGCCGGCACGGCATCCTCGATCGGCGGGGCGATGGTCGCTGCATCCTCCATGCCCGCGGCCTAACCTGCCGCCGCGAGCGGAGCCGGATCGAGCGTCCCTTCGTGCTCGATCTCGGCCGGGCCGGTCATGATGATGTGATTGTCCGCGCGCCATTCAATGAGGAGCGGGCCACCGGGCAGTGTGACGGTCACCTTGCGGCCCGTGAGGCCGATGCGTGCCGCCGATACCGCCGCGGCGCAGGCCGCTGAACCGCAGGCGCGCGTCAGACCGGCGCCGCGCTCCCACGTGCGCAAGGTGATGGCCTCGCGGCTGTCGACGCGCGCGACGGAGATGTTGGCGCGCTCGGGAAAGAGCGGATGATACTCGAGCATGGGGCCGATGCGCCCGAGATCGATCGCGGCAGGATCATCGACCCAGAAGACGGCGTGCGGATTGCCGACGTTGACCACGGCCGGCGAGTGGATGATGGGCTTGTCCGCCGGCCCGACCTGCAGCTCGATGCGGCGCGTGTCGTGAAAGGGCTCGGAGAGTGGGATGTCCTGCCAGCCGAAGCGCGGCTCGCCCATATCGACAGCGATCGAAGCCGGGCTCTCGAATGTCACGTCGAGAAGGCCGCCGTCCGTCTCGTACTTGAACTCGGTGCGCCCCGTCTCGCGATTGGCGAGCAGGCCGACGCACCGCGTGCCATTCCCGCAGGCCTGCGCCAGGGAGCCGTCCGTGTTGTAGATCAGGATGCGCGCATCGAGACCCGGCCGCGGCGGGTCATGGAGCACCATCATCTGGTCGAAATGCGTCTCAGGCCGCGCCGCAATGGCCGCCGCCTCCTCGGCTGTGAACCGCTTCGTCGAGCCGCGCAGATCCACGACGACGATCTCGTTGCCGAGGCCGTTCATCTTCACGTAGCGGATTGCCGGGGGCGCGCTCATGCGCCCATATATGGGAAATGGGGCTTCCGGCACAATCCGTTTGCGGGTGGCCTCGGGCCGCAGAGGTCCATTTCGTGCCCGCTCAGGCCTGATTTGCCCGCATGTCGTCCTCCGATCCTGATGCAACCGCCGTTGTGCCGCCCTCGCCGTGGGTCGTGCATTTTCTGTCGGGCGTGGCCCCGGGAGTGCGGGTGCTGGACCTTGCCTGCGGGACCGGCCGGCACACGCGGCTGGCACTTCGGAGGGGATTGGCCGTGACGGCCATCGACCGGGACACATCCCGCCTCGGTGAACTGGCGTCCGATCCGAATGTCGAGGTCATTGCCGCAGATCTGGAGGATGGGTCGCCATTTCCCCTTGCCGGCCGGACATTCGACGGCGTGATCGTGACGAACTACCTCTGGCGGCCGATCCTGTCGGACATCTGCGCGGTGGTCGCGCCGCATGGCCTGTTGATCTACGAGACATTCGCCCGCGGGCACGAGAAGCTCGGCGGCCGCCCCTCGAACCCGGATTTCCTGCTGAAGCCGAACGAACTGGCGGAAGCTGCGCTGGCCGCAGGGCTTGTCGTGATCGCGCTCGAGCAGGTTCGCGAGGAGATACCGCGCCCACGTATCATCCAGCGGATCGCGGCGGTCGGCCCGGCCCACCACTGGGTTGCAGCACCACCGGCACCTTACGCACCCTGAGGAAGGGCTCGCCTTGCTGCCCGCGCCGGCTATGATCGGCCCAAACACGAACCACAGGAATGAACAGCATGATACGCCTCGATGGCCCTCTGGTCCTGGCAGGCGCCGGCAACATGGGCGGCGCCATGCTCGCAGGCTGGCTTGCACGCGGCCTCGCCCCGGCGCAGATCATCGTGCAGGACCCCGGCCCACCGCCCGCCACAGCCGAACTGCTGGCCAAGCACGGCGTGCGCACGATGACGACGATCGACAGCCTGCCAACGCCGCCCGCCGTGCTGCTCATGGCCGTCAAGCCCCAGGTCATGGATGACGTCTTTGCGCCGCTCGCGAAGCTGGCCGGGCCGTCAACGGTGGTCCTATCCATTGCTGCCGGGCGCACCATCGCAAGCTTCGAGAAGTTCCTGCCGCCGAGAGCTGCGGTCGTCCGCTCGATCCCGAATACACCCGCAGCCGTCGGCCGTGGCATCACCGTCGCGGCTGCGAATACCAACGTCACCGAACGCCACAAGCAGACGGTGACCGAGCTCCTGTCTGCCATCGGTGAGGTCGCCTGGGTGGATGACGAGGCGCTCATCGATCCTGTGACGGCCGTGTCCGGCTCCGGGCCGGCCTATGTCTTCTACATGGTGGAAGCGCTCGCCGCGGCCGGCGTTGCCGCCGGTCTCAAGCCCGAGCTCGCCATGCAGCTTGCTCGCGCGACCGTCACCGGCGCCGGTGAGCTGCTGCACCAGTCACCGCTCGATGCCGCGACGCTCCGCCAGAACGTCACGTCGCCCAATGGCACGACATACGCCGCCCTGCAGGTGCTCATGGCCAAGGACGGCCTCGAACCCTTGATGACGGCAGCCGTGGCGGCCGCGACGAAGCGCTCGCGCGAGCTGGCGCAGTAGCCGCGCGCCTTGTGCGCACGCCATGAGTTCTTATTTCTTTTGTGCACGCTTTCTCCCAGCGAGGTGCCTGATGATCGATACGACCACGCCCAAAGGCCGCATCCTCGCCGCAGCCCTCGCGCTCGCCGCAGAGCGGCCCTGGCGCGAGATCTCGCTCGCTGACATCGCCGAGAAAGCCGACGTGTCTCTCGTCGATCTCAAGGCCTCGTTCGACAGCAAGGCTGAGATGCTCGCTGCCTTCAGCGGCCTCGTCGACGACGAAATGCTCCGCCGTGCGCCGAAGCGCGGCTCAGATCAGAGCACGCGCGATGCGCTCTTCGAGGTCATCATGAGCCGCTTCGATGCCCTCGGGCCATATCGCGCGGCACTGAAGTCGATCGCCGGCAGCGGCTTTGCCGATATCGCGCACCTCCGCGCCATCATGAATGCGCAGCACTGGATGCTCGCCGCCGCCGGCGTCAACACGGACGGCCCAGTCGGTGCCGCGCGTGCGGCTGGCCTCGCAACCGTCTATGCGAGCGTCTTCCGCACATGGCTCGATGATGAGGACCCCGGCTTCGCGCGCACGATGGCCGCGCTCGACCGGCGCCTGCGTCGCGGCGAAAGCGCGCTCGCCCGCATGGACGAGGTCTGCACGGGCGCTCATCGCCTCGCCTCCGCCATCCTGCCGAGCGTCTTCGGCCGCCGTCGCCCGTCGCCTGAGCCTCAGCCCGAAGCGCCCACCGCGACGCCCCCACCGGGCGTGTGACGTCCAACGAACCGCGAGCGCCTCATTGTCCCCTCTCCCCGCGAAAGCGGGGAGAGGGTTAGGGTGAGGGGCGGCGGCACACGCCGACGATGGTAAGTGGCGCCGCCCCTCATCCCGACCTTCTCCCCGTAAGAACGGGGAGAAGGGGGAAGTGGGCGCTCGCGGCTCCAAAAAAAGCTAAACCACCCGCTCGACGGCAATGCCGCGGCAATCCATCTCGTATTCGAGCTCGACCACGGGCGGACGGGCAAAGTGCCACGTCAGGCCACAGCGTGCCGCGCCACGACGCACGATCTCCGTTGCAAGGAAGGGATGCGGATCGTGGACGGTGTAAAGCTGCGCTGCTGTCGACTGCGCCCAGGTGAAGCCGAGCACGCCCATGCGGCTCTCCATCTCGGCGAGCACGTAACGCGCCTTCTCGGTAAGGCCGGAGGGCGAGACGTCGCCACGGCGCGTGATGTGGTCGCGATAGTTCGCTTTGCCTTCGGGCGCCTCGCCACTACCCGCGACGTGGAACGAAGGCGCGGCGTTGGCATCAGGGACGGTGAAGACGAAAGCGTGGAAGGAGGGGCCGGCGGGTTTCTCGATCTCAGGACAGACGTTGGAGCGCGCGACGGGGTTCGTGCGCGTGGCCGGATCGAAGATGCCCCACTCGGCGAGCGTGCCGACGTAGATCTCGTTGAACGCGCGAAAACCGTCCTCGGTGAAAGGCTCGGGGGAGCGCAACTCGCAGGCGGCGAATGAAGAGAGCGGACGGCCGGCGCCCTTGATCAGCTCGGCGATCCGCGTGAAGCCCTCTTTGAGCGGCACTGGGTTTCGGAACATGACGCGCTCGAGGCGATATCCCGGCTCCGCCGCGACACCTCCCGAGTACTGGAACACCGCCGGGATGTAACGGTAGCTGCCGGGGCCGAAAGTAGCGGTGCCCATCGTGGCCTCTCCTTCGCGTGATCGTTGCTTGGCGTCGCAGACGGAATCCGCCGACGCCTGTTTCTCATCATGGCGTAAATTGAAGCTCTGCCGACCCGAGACCGTCGAACGTGACGGCGCACGTGTCGCCGGGCTTCAGATAGCGTATGCCCGTGCACGAGCCGCACGTGATGAACTGCCCCGCTTTGACGCCGCCAGCCGTTCGCATCATCTCGACAAACGCAACGGCGACGCCGAGCGGATCGCCGATCGGATGCCCGCCGACCTGCTCCAGCACCGTCTCGCCGTTGACGGTGAGCTTCACCTTCAGTTTGGGAAGATCGAGCCCGCGCCACTTCTCGACGATCTTCCCGAACACGAACCCGCCATTGCTGATGCAGTCAGCCAGCTTGTCATGAGCCGACATGGCATCGGGATTGGCGAAGCGGCTGGTCACGACCTCGATCGCGGCGCACGCATCGACAGCAGCCGCGACTTCATCGCGCGAGTAGGCCGTTGCCCGCGGCGGCAGATCCTGCCGGAAGCGAAAGGCGACTTCGCCCTCGACGCCGCACTGCGGTGCCTCCGCCACGGGAAACCTGGCGGGCGATGAGCGCGTGTTGGCTGCGTAGATCGGCGCACGCAAGCCATGCGAATTGGGATCGCCGGCAACGGGTGCATTAGCCTTGTAGGCGCGGATCTCGTCTTGCAGTAGCGCGGTCACGGCATCCTGGATCGCATGGGCCTCCGACGCGCCCTTCGGCCGGCAGGCTTCGGGCAGCCCGGCAATACGCGTGCCCTGCCGGCGCGCCACGGCCAGCATGGAGGCAGCATCCGCAGCTTGTTTCGCATCCATTGCACATCCCTCTCGCATCCCGGTATAGGCGCATCGTAAAGCAAATTTACTGGCCGCATAGGGGGCCGAAGACCGCCCGGATCGACCGGCCAAACAAAACGGCCCGGACTTTCGTCCGGGCCGCTCGGTGATTGAAGTTCGTCGGATCAGGACTTCGAAAGCGCCGCGACCTCGGCCGCGAAGTCGGTCGCCTTCTTCTCGATGCCCTCGCCGAGGGCATAGCGGAGGAAGCCCTCGACCTTGATCGGGCCGCCGACCGCTTTCTCCTCGCCCTTGAGGTACTGCGCGACGGTGATCTTGCCGTCGCCGCCAGGCCCCATGAAGATCTGCTCGGTCAGCACCACCTGGCCGAAGAACTCCTTGCGCAGCCGGCCCTCGACCATCTTCTCGACGATCTCCTTGGGCTTGCCCGTCGCGAGTGCCTGCTCGACGTAGACCGCGCGCTCGCGATCGATGAGCGCCTTGTCGAGCGCCTCGATCGTCGCCGCCTGCGGGTTCGCCGCCGCGACATGTAGCGCAATCTGGCGGCCGATCTCGGCGAGCTTCGCCTTGTCGCCGCTCGAGCTCAGCGCGACGAGAACGCCGATGCGCCCGACATTGTCGGCGACGCGGTTGTGGATGTAGCTCGCAACGGCACCATTCGGCGCCGAGAGCGATCCCGTGCGGCGCACGCTCATGTTCTCGCCGATGGTGGCGATCATCTCCTTGACGTGATCGTCGACCGAGTGCGACTTGCCGGGATACGAGGCGGCGAGCAGCTTCTCCAGGGTGCCGCCCGACTTCACGGCAAGCGCCGCGATCTGGCGCACCATGGCCTGGAAGGTCTCGTTGCGGGCGACGAAGTCGGTCTCGGCGTTGACCTCGACGAGGGCACCGGTCGTCCCCTCGAGCGCAACGCCGATGAGGCCGTCCGCGGCGATGCGGTCAGCCTTCTTGGCAGCCTTGGAGAGACCCTTCTTGCGCAGCCAGTCGATGGCCTCCTCGATGTCGCCGCCGGTCTCGGTCAGCGCCGTCTTGCAGTCCATCATGCCTGCGCCGGTCTTGTCGCGGAGCTCCTTGACCATGCTGGCGGTCACGTTTGCCATCGGATGTCCTGTCTCTGTCTGGGGCGCGGGAACGGGGTCCGCGCCGCGGTGAAGGGTTGCCAAATGCCATTGCAGCGCGGATCGGCGAACCGGCCCCGCGCTACGCCCGGCAACCTGATTGGCAGCGGAGGGCAACGCCCCCGAGCCGCCTCGTCATGTGGGTGGAGCACCCTATATGGTGCGCACCACACCGGAATTACAGGCCCCGCTCCTGATGCTGGCCAGCGGGGCCGCAGATCCTCAAGCCGCCGCTTCGTCGACGAACTTCTTGGCCTGCGCCACCCAGTTGTCGCGCGCGACCCGGCCGTTGAGCTTGAGCGCGCCGTCGAGAGCGGCCACACCGTTCGCGTCGAGGTCCGAGATCTGCCAGAAATGATAGACGCCGAGATCGTTGAGGCTCTGCTCGAGCTTCGGGCTGATCCCGCTGATGCGCTTGAGGTCGTCCGCCTCGCCGCGCGGCGCGTCGATGCCGACGAAAGCCGGCGTCTCGGGCAGCTCTTCCTCGGGCGGCGCCTCGGACGCGCCGATGTCGACACCCGCCGAGCTCTGGCTGCGGCCGAGGCCGTCGATCGCGGCGCGTGCGACGAGGTCGCAGTAGAGCGTGATCGCGCGGCCAGCGTCGTCGTTGCCGGGGATCGGGAAATCGATGCCATCGGGGTCGCAGTTGGTGTCGACCACGGCAACGATCGGGATCTTGAGCTTCTGCGCTTCCTTGATCGCGATATCTTCCTTGTTCGTGTCGATCACGAACAGAAGGTCCGGGAGGCCGCCCATGTCGCGGATGCCGCCAAGGCCCTGGTTGAGCTTGTCGCGCTCGCGCGTGAGGTTGAGCAGCTCCTTCTTGGTGCGGCCGTGCGTATCGCCGCCGAGCATGTCGTCGAGCTGGCGCAGGCGCCGGATCGACTGCGAGATCGTCTTCCAGTTGGTCAGCGTACCGCCGAGCCAACGGTGGTTGATGTAGTACTGTGCCGAGCGCTTGGCGGCATCGGCGACGGCCTCGCCCGCCTGACGCTTGGTGCCGACGAAGAGCACGCGGCCACCCTTGGCGACGACGTCGCTCACTGCAACCAGCGCCTGATGCATCAGCGGCACGGTCTGAGCGAGGTCGACGATGTGGATGTTGTTGCGGGCGCCGAAGATGAAAGGCGCCATTTTCGGGTTCCAGCGGTGGCTCTGGTGGCCGAAGTGCACGCCAGCTTCGAGAAGCTGACGCATATTGAATGCAGGCAGGGCCATGCGTCGTTCCTGTTTTCCGGTTGATCCGCCGCCCACCTGAGAAGGCCCCGCTCGCGCCGCAAAGCACGAGCAAAAAGCCCACCGGAGCGTCGGCCCGGGCTTTCTGTCGGGCGCGGCGCATTGAGGTGTGCGTGTGAGATGGCGGCTGTTTAGTCTCTGGCGAGCCCGTTGGCAAGCCCTATGCCGGATCAGACAGGTGCGCCAGAACCGAAGTTGATGAAAAAGGCGGCAATATTCCCACGTGACTCCAATCCGGTCTTTGAATAGAGAGACCCAAACGCCGCCCCCGAGACCGCCCTTGACCCAGATACCCCCAAATCCCATCGCCGATCCCAACGTCAAGCCGACAACGCTGACGGACCTCGCCTATGCGCGGCTCGAGGAGATGATCGCGACGCTGCTGCTGGCCCCGGGCGACTTCCTCTCCGAGCAGATGCTGGCCGAGACCGTGGGCCTCGGCCGCACGCCCATCCGCGAAGCACTGCAACGGCTCGCCCGCGAGGGCCTTGTAACCATCCTGCCGCGGCGCGGCGTTCAGGTGACGCCGATCGACGCGCGCGACCAGCTTCTCGTTATCGAGGTACGGCGGGAGCTCGAGCGGCTTATCAGCCGCAGTGCGGCAGCGCGCGCTACGCCGGAGCAGCGCGCCGCCTTCTCGGCGATTGCCGACGGGCTCGACCGCGCCGGCCGCGCCAACGATGCGCTGGAATTCCTGCGCCTCGACCGGGAGATGAACCTCCTCATGCTGGAAGCGGCGCACAATACGTTCGCCGTCCGCACCATGCAGCTCCTGGCCGGGCTGTCGCGGCGCTACTGGTATCAGCATCACCGCGACGCGGGAGACCTGCCGCTTTGCGCGCGCCTCCACGCGGCGCAGGCTCGCGCCGTCGCCGCATCCGATCCGGAGGGAGCAGCCGCCGCCTCGGACGCGCTCATGGACTACGTCGCAGCCTTCACCAAGGCCGCACAGCCCGACGAGGCCTGACGGCGTGATCAGGCGGCAGCGGCCGAGCGCACGCGCTCGATGACCTCCGCGCGCGTGACTTCGTCATAGATCGAGATGATGTCGAGCAGGATGGCGTCCACGTCCTCGTCCGACATGGCGTTGACGGTCGCGAATACGGCCGAGCGCGTCGGCGCGTTATGTGTGCCCTGCAGCCGCCGTGCGAGCCGCGAAATCCATTCGCGGAGCTCGCGATCATCGAGCTTGGCGCCGAGCTCGGCGACTACCAGGAGCTGACGCTCGGCAACGGCGAGCAGCCGCTGGCGTGGCGTTGCGCACCGTGTGGCAAGCTCGAGTACAGCTTCGTGAAGCTGCTCCCAGCACGCCACGATTGCCGCCGGTCCATTCGTCGCCATATGCGAGCAATCCCTTCCCGGACGGTGCGCCGACCCCGCCAGCTGCAGTGTCACACCAATGCACGATTGATGGAATAATGCCGAAATCGAAACTGAGTTGCGCGAACAGATGTCGGGCTTTTCTCGTTTTGGATAAAGTGTTTCCCTAAGCTGCCCCTGAGCTCGCCTTGCCGATCATCCCGCGGGCGTCCATGACGCCCGTGATCTCCTCGAGAATGAGAGGATCGTCGATCGTCGCCGGCATCTTCCAGCTCTCGCCATCGGCGATTGCCCGCATGGTGCCGCGCAGGATCTTGCCCGAGCGCGTCTTGGGCAGGCGCTGCACCGTCATCACCTGCTTGAAGGCGGCCACCGGGCCGATCTCGTCGCGCACGAGCTTGACGACCTCGGTCTCGATCTCCTTCGCGCTGCGGTTCACGCCGGCGTTGAGCACGATGAAGCCGACGGGGATCTGGCCCTTGAGCTGATCGGCGACACCGATCACCGCGCACTCGCCGACATCCTTGTGCTTGGCGACGACCTCCTCCATCTGCCCCGTCGACAGGCGATGGCCTGCGACGTTGATCACGTCGTCCGTGCGCGCCATGACGTAGACGTAGCCGTCCTGGTCGATGTAGCCGGCGTCGGACGTCGTGTAGTAGCCCTTGAACTCGGAAAGATAGCTCGAGCGGAAGCGCGCATCGTTGTTCCAGAGCGTCGGGAGACAGCTCGGCGGCAGCGGCAGGCGGATCGCGAGCGTGCCGGTCTCGCCGCGCCGCACTTCATCGCCTTCGGGGTTGAGCACTTGCAGGTCGTAACCGGGCATGGGCACGGTCGGCGATCCGTACTTCACGGGCAGCGTGCCAAGACCAACCGGATTGCCCGCGATCGGCCAACCTGTCTCGGTCTGCCACCAGTGATCGAGCACAGGCACTTTAAGATGCTGCTCAGCCCACTTGATGGTCTCGGGATCAGCGCGCTCGCCGGCGAGAAAGAGCGTGCGGAAGTTGCTGAGGTCGTACTTCTTGATGAACTCGCCGTTCGGATCGTTCTGCTTGATGGCGCGAAAGGCGGTCGGCGCGGTGAACATGGCCGAGACTTTGTGCTCGGAGATGACGCGCCAGAAGGCGCCGGCATCGGGCGTGCCGACAGGCTTGCCTTCATAGAGGATCGTCGTCGCACCGTGGAGCAGCGGCGCGTACACGATGTAGCTGTGGCCGACGACCCAGCCGACGTCCGATGCCGCCCAGAAGACCTCGCCCGGCTCGACACCGTAGTGGTTTTTCATCGTCCACTTGAGCGCGACCATGTGGCCGCCATTGTCGCGCACGACCCCCTTGGGCGACCCCGTCGTGCCCGAGGTGTAGAGGATGTAGAGCGGATCGGTCGCGGCAACGGTCACGCATTCGGCCTTGCGCTTGCGTTTCTTCGCGTCGGCGATGCGCTCTGCCCAGTCATGATCGCGGCCGGGGGCGAGCGGCGCATTCTCCATGGGCCGCTGCAGCACGAGACACGTCTTCGGCTTATGCGCCGCGAGTTCGATTGCCTTGTCGAGGAGCGGCTTGTAGGGGATGACGCGCGCGGTCTCGATGCCGCAGCTTGCCGTGAGCACAGCCACGGGCTGGCAATCATCGAAACGCGTCGCAAGTTCGTTCGCCGCGAAACCGCCGAACACGACGCAGTGGATCGCACCGATGCGCGCGCACGCGAGCATGGCGATGACCGCCTCTGGGATCATCGGCATGTAGATGATGACACGGTCGCCTTTCTGGATGCCAAGCTCCTGGAGCACGGCACCGAGCGTTGCGACCTCGTCGGTCAGCTCGGCGTAGGTGTAAGATTTGACCGTCTTCGTGACGGGGCTGTCGTAGATGAGGGCCTTCTGCTTGCCGCGCCCGGCGGTGACGTGACGATCGAGGCAGTTGTAGGCGGTGTTGCATTCGGCGCCGACGAACCAGCGGCCATATTCACCGAGATGCGGGTCGAACACCTTGGTCGCGGGCTTTACCCAGTCGATCTCCGCCGCCGCCCGGGCCCAGAAATTCTCGGGGCAACGTTTCCAGTTGGCATAAACCTCGGCGTAACGGCTCACTGTGGTGCCCTCCCAGTGAATTTCTGCGGCATGATCTGTCTTTTCACCACCGATCCGACGCTGGCTGCAATAGGAAAGGCGGGAATGAAGGGCCGCCTGTGGAATGGCCGCTATGATCGTGCGGCAACCATCCCCCGGAATTTCCCGAGCGCACCCGCCTCGAGCTCGCTCGCGAGCAGGCGCGCAGGATCGAATGGCCCCGGCAGCCCGATCTGGCCGGGCGGCACCGGAGCGAAGCCGAGACGCCCATAATAAGCCATGTCGCCGACAAGCAGGACGAGTTCCTCGCCCCCCGCACGCGCCGCATCGAGAGCCTCGGCGACGAGGCGGCGGGCATAACCCCGCCCGGCGAGATCGGGCTCCACGGCGAGCGGCCCGAGCAGTACGCCGCCCGGTCGACCGCCGACATTGACCACCGTCATGCGCACGGCCGCAACGAGCTTGTCGCCCACCATTGCCACGCGGCAGAAGGGCGAGATGTCGGGCGCGCCTTCTCGCACGCGATAGGCCGTCCGCGTGAAGCGGCCGGGGCTGAACGCGCGCGCCTGCAGGGCCACGATGGCCGGAAGATCGCCAGGCACGGTGGCCCTTGTCTCGACGGCGAGCACGTCACTGGTCATCAGACATGAAGCCCCGATGCATTCTCGCGCCGCATGACGCAGATGATAAAACGCGCCCCGGCCGGGAGCCGATCGGGGCGCGCGGACATGCACCTAGCCTCAGCGCCCTGCGGCGTCAATCCGACATAAGGAGGCAGCCCGTCAGGACCGTGTGTGCAACACGCTTGGCCTATTCGCGGAACTGGCGCACACTCGATGCCGAGTTGTGCTTGCAGGCCGCGCATACGAGCTGTTATGCAGCCCCCTCTCAGATCACGAGGATGCCCGCTAAGTGTACAACTGCCTGAAGTGCCCCGGCTTCTGCTGCTCCTATCCGGTGATCGCCATCAACAAGCGGGATGTCGAGCGGCTGGCGCGCTTCCACGAGGTCGATTTCGATACGGCAGTAAAGCGCTTCACCAAGCGCGCCCACGGACATAAGTATCTGCTCAGGCGCAAGGCTGACCCACACTTCGGCAAGATCTGCCGCTTCTTCGATACGAAGGAGCGGCGCTGCACGATCTACAAGGGTCGCCCGTCGGTGTGCCGCTCCTATCCAGGTCCTGGCCGCTGCGGCTACTACGACTTCCTGAGCTTCGAGCGCCGCGCACAGAACGATCCAGACCGCGTGGCGACCACGGATCACAAGGAGAATTA
Organism: Hyphomicrobiaceae bacterium; assembly: GCA_035565975.1. GTDB lineage: Bacteria > Pseudomonadota > Alphaproteobacteria > Rhizobiales > Hyphomicrobiaceae. The sequence goes on along the minus strand of DATMRT010000013.1, from coordinate 29,351 downwards.
GAAGTGCGAGGAGGCGCGCGCTTCTCCCCTTCTCCCCGTCCTTCACGAGGAGAAGGTCGGGATGAGGGGCGGCGGCATACGCTGACATGAGCGCAAGTTTCCGCCCCTCACCCTAGCAAGCGCGGTAGAGCGGAAGAGAGCGCAGCTACGGCGCCATCAATAACTCTTTGGCAATCCCAACTGCCGCTCGGCGACGTGCGAGAGGATCAGCTCGCGCGAGACAGGCGCGATGCGCGCGATCAGGATCTCGCGCAGATACCGCTCGACGTGGAACTCCTTGGCGTAGCCCATGCCGCCGTGGGTCATGATCGCCGTCTCGCACGCCTCGAAACCGGCTTCGCCCGCGAGGTACTTCGCCGAATTCGACTCGATCCCGCACGGCAAGCCGCGGTCGTAGAGCGAGGCCGCCTTGAAAACCATGAGGTTCGCCGCCTCGAGGTTCATCCAGCAGCGCGCGAGCGGATGCTGGATGCCCTGGTTCTGGCCGATGGGGCGTCCGAATACGACACGGTCCTTGGCATACTGCGTGGCGCGCTCGATCGCCGCGCGGCCGAGACCGACGGCCTCCGAGGCAATCAGGATGCGCTCGGGGTTCATGCCGTGCAGGATGTATTGGAAGCCCTTACCTTCCTCGCCGATACGATCCTCGATCGGGATATGGAAGCCATCGAAGAAAACCTGGTTGGAGTCGACAGCCTTGCGCCCCATCTTCTCGATCTCGCGCACCTCGACGGTCTTGCGGTCGATCGTCGTGTAGAAGAGCGACAGACCCTCCGTCGGCTTCTTCACCTCCTCGAGCGGCGTCGTGCGCGCGAGCAGCAGCATTTTATCCGCGACCTGGGCTGTCGAGATCCAGATCTTCGCGCCGTGCACCTTGTAGCCCGAGTTGCCGTCGCGGATCGCGCGTGTCTTGAGCCGCGTCGTATCGAGGCCGACATTCGGCTCGGTGACGGCGAAGCAGCTCTTTTCCTTGCCGGCGATGAGTGGCGGCAGCATCCGCTGCTTCTGCTCCTCGTTGCCGAAGACAACCACCGGATTGAGTCCGAAGATGTTCATGTGGATCGCGGAGGCGCCCTGCATGCCGGCCCCGGACTCGGCAATGGCCTGCATCATGATCGCCGCTTCGGTAATGCCGAGCCCCGCGCCACCGTACTGCTCAGGCATGGCAATGCCGAGCCAGCCGTCGGCAGCGAGCGCCTGGTGCAGCTCGGTCGGGAAGCCGCCGTGGCGGTCCTTCTCGAGCCAGTAGCTGTCGCCGAGCCGCGCGCAGATCTTGAGGATCGCGTCGCGGATGCCCTGCTGCTCCTCGGTGAAGGAGAAATCCATCTGGGAGTTTCCTGCTTGTTGTTCGTGCGTCAGCGCCGCGTGCTGACGACGCCGGCCTCGATGAAAGCTGCGATCTCGCTCGGCGTATAGCCCGCGGCCTTCAACACAGCTTCACTGTCCGCGCCTGCGGCCTTGGCAGGACCGGCGATCTCGGGCGGGGTGCGGCTGAAGCGCGGGCCGGGTGCCGGCTGCACGACACCATCGCGCTCGACGAAGGTCGCGCGCGCAGCATTGTGCGGGTGGGCGGCAACCTCCTTCATGGCGAGCACAGGCGCAAAGCAGGCATCGCTGTCGGCGAACACCGCGCACCATTCATCGCGCGTCCGCGTCTTGAAGACTTCGGCGAAGCGTTTGGCCAGCGCCGGCCAGCGGGCGCGATCGTACTGCTTCGGCAGATCCTCGCCGGCAATGCCGAGGCGCTCCAGCAAATCAGCATAGAACCGCTTCTCGATGGAGCCGATGGAGACCCACTTGCCGTCCTTGGTCTCGTAGACGCCGTACCAGGGTGCACCGGTATCGAGAATGTTCTCGCCGCGCTCGTCTTTCCACATGCCGCCGGCGAGAAATCCGTAGATGCCGGCCATCAGCAGCGAGGCACCGTCAACCATCGCCGCGTCCACCACCTGTCCCTTGCCGGACGTGCGCGCTTCGAGGATGCCGCAGAGCACGCCGAAGGCGAGTAGCATCCCGCCGCCGCCGAAATCGCCGACCAGATTGAGGGGCGGGATCGGCGGGCCATCCTTGTGGCCGATGGCGTGCAAGGCACCGGAAAGTGCAATGTAGTTGATGTCGTGACCGGCCCGTGGGGCCATCGGCCCATCCTGGCCGAACCCGGTCATACGGCCAAAGACGAGGCGAGGATTAACCTCCCATAGCGCCTGCGGTCCGAGCCCCAGACGCTCCATGACGCCTGGCCGAAAGCCCTCGATGAGCGCGTCGGCATCCTTGACCAGCCGGCGGACGATATCGCGTCCAGCCTCGCTCTTGACGTCCACGGCGACCGACTGTCGCCCGCGGTGCAGCACTTCGAAGCGCGGCTCGCGCCCGGGCAGGCCGAGATCGGCGCCGTCCGAGCGGTCCACCCGGATCACCTCCGCACCCATGTCCGACAGCATCATGCCGCAGAACGGGGCAGGCCCGATGCCGGCCATCTCGATGATGCGGACACCCTTCAGCGGCCCCATTCGCTTGTCTCCTCCTGGTGCTCGGCTCGCGCCTCGCCTCCGGCCAACCCTGCCCGTAAACGACTTTGCGATCCTCTTAACCCTTCGGTCACTTTAGCCCAAGCCGGTAATCCTTCAGCAAGGCTCCTCTGATTGGATCGGCGTTCAGTAGGGCAAGCCCGTGGGAGTAAGCGTCCGGTGCCCAACCGCAATGAAAAGAACGGCGAGGCCGCGCCATCGCCCGGGGTCGGAACTGTGCCCGAGGGCGGCGCGCGACGCATGCGATCTCGTGGCGAGCCAGCCCTCAATGTCCACGAGAGCTCCATGGTGCTGCGCCGCCTCGCGCGCCTGCTGCAGCGCCCGGGTGTTGCCGAGCGCATCGCCATGCGGGCGCTTCGCGACGAGAAGCGGTACGGCCGTACCGACCCGCACTTCGGCGAAGCGCATCCCGGTCTCGAGCGCCTCAAGGATCTCGAGTGGGAGCTGCGCGACAACGAGGCGCGCTATCGCGATCTTCTCGACCGGCAGAGCCACGTCATAAGCCGCACCGACACGGAAGGGCGGCTGACGTTCGTCAATCGATCCTTCTGCCGGACGTTCGGTGTCGATGCCGAGGACGTGCTCGGCACGCACTTCGCGCCGGCCGTGGTCGAGGGCGGCGACTGGCCGGCCATCGCAGGCCCAACCGCGGCGGTGACGCGACCCTTCGAGCTCAGGCTGCTCACGCCGCAGGGGCCGCGCTGGTTCGCCTTCGAGCAGGAGTCTGCGCCGACGCTCGACGGCCTCGCGACCGAGATCCAGCGCGTCGGGCGCGACATCACCGACCAGCGCCGCATCGAGCAGGAGCTGGAAACAGCCCGCGATGCCGCAGAGACCGCAAACCGTGCGAAATCGCGCTTCCTCGCGACCATGAGTCACGAAATTCGCACGCCGATGAACGGCATTCTCGGCATGTCGGCCCTGCTCGCGGAGACGCCACTCAGCGCCGACCAGCGCACGTATGCGCGCGCGATCGAGGAATCGGCGCGCACGCTTCTCGCGCTCATTGACGAAATTCTCGACTTCTCGCGCATCGAGGCCGGCAAGCTCGAGATCGCGGCCGAGCCCTTCGAGCTCGATCAATGCATCGAATCCGCGGTCGAGCTGCTCCAACCCAAGGCGAGCGAGAAGAAGCTCGATCTCGCGTGGTGGATCGAGCCTTCGCTGCCGAAGCTCGTCATTGGCGATGCCATGCGGCTCCGCCAGATCCTGCTCAATCTCATCGGCAATGCAATCAAGTTCACGGACCGGGGCGGCATCGCCGTCCGCGTGAACGGCGAACTCGAGCCTTCGGGCGCGACCGTGCGGCTGTCGATCCGCATCACGGATACTGGCATCGGCATGGCCGAGAGCACGCTGCCAACGCTCTTCAGCGAGTTCGAGCAGACTGACGAGGCCGTGCGCCGCCAACGTGGTGGCACCGGCCTCGGGCTCGCGATCTCGCGTCGCCTCGCGCGCGGCATGGGCGGCGATATTGGCGTGACGAGTGCCGTCGGCATCGGCTCGACGTTCACGCTGAGCCTGCCGGTCGGCGTGATGCCGCTGAGCCGTCCCGTGCTCGATGTCCCGACGCGCGCGGGCGAGCCGCAAGTCATCCTCGTCGCGCTCGACGGCCCCGTCGAGCGGCGCATCGTCGCGGAGGTGCTGCGCTCGCTCGGTTTCGAGGCCGTCGAGAGCAGCGTTGCGGACGCCCATCGTCTCACCCGCGGACCCAAGGCGCAGGCGCGGCGCTTCAGCGCGCTTCTGATCGGTGGCGAGAGCGGCGTCGAGCCGGCGCGCCATCTCCTCGAAGGCTTGCGCGACGGCGACAAGGGGCGTGTGCGCGGCGTGGTCCTCATCGAGCCATCGAGCCGGCCCTCGCTGCCGGCCTTCAAGGCCAGCGGCTTCGACGCCTATCTCGTCCGCCCGGTGCGGCCCTCGTCGATCGTCACGCAGGTCATCGCGCGTACGAGCGTCCCACGTCCGACAACAACCGCACCGCGGAGCGACGCGCCCGGCTCGGACCCCGCGGTTTCCGGGCACAATGACATCCGCGTCCTGCTCGCCGAGGACAATGACATCAACGCGCTCCTCGCCATGCGCATGATCGAGCGCTCCGGATGCCGCGTCGAGCGCGTGACCAACGGTCGCGAGGCCGTCGAGAAGCTGCGCGCGACCCTGGACGGCACCGCGCCGCGCTTCGACCTCGTGTTCATGGACGTCCTCATGCCGGAGGTCGACGGTCTCGAGGCGACACGTCTCATCAGGGACATGTTCGAGGCAGCGGACCAACGCCGGCCGCCGATCGTCGCCCTGACGGCGAACGCCTTCAGCGAGGACCGTCAGCGCTGCCTGGACGGCGGCATGGACGACTATCTCGCCAAGCCCTTCGAGGCCGACGACCTCGAGCTCGTCCTCAGCAACTGGTGCGGCGATGAGGCCGCGCGCCTGCCCGACGGCACCCTCGACACGCTCCCCGATGCGCCAACACGCGGCACAGCCGCCTAGCTGGCGGCTGCGCCGTCATTCCTATGTCAGCGCTTCAGGCCTACGTCAGCGCTTCAGGACGGTGCCTTGATTTCGATCTTGCGGGCCTTCGCGGCGGCTTCGTCGGGCTTGGGCATGGTCAGCGTCAGCACGCCGTCCTTGAAGTCCGCGGAGATCGCCGACGGGTCGATATCGTAGGGCAGCGACATGGTACGCTGGAAGGACCCGAAGCTGCGCTCCACGCGATGAAACTGGCGGCCAGACTTCTCGTCCTTTTCGCCCTTCTCCTCGTGCTCGCCGCGCTTCTCGCCCTTGATGGTGAGCTGGTTGCCGGCGAGCGTGACATCGATGTCCTTGCGCTCGACGCCGGGCAGCTCGGCCACGATGCGGAGCTCTTTGTCCGTCTCGCTGACGTCCACGCTCGGCAGGAAGGCGCCGGGCGTGCCCTTGAAGAAGCCGTCGAGCACGTCGTCCATCTGCTTGCGCAGGGCAAGGAAAGGATCGGCGTGATCCTTGCGATCGCCGAAGAGGCTTGGTAGCCAGGATGAGGTTGCCATGTGTGACACTCCGTATGGATAACCCTGGATGTGCGACAGTAGCCTGCTGCCGAGAGCAAGCTTTGATCGCTGTCAAAGTTCCGTGGAGCGACGGGTAAACGCGGCATGAGCACGACACGGAACGACGCGGCACGCCTCCGGGCCATTCTCGATTCAGCGGTGTGCGCCATTGTCACCATCGACGCGCACGGCATCGTCCGGGGGGCGAACCCGGCCGTCGAGTGCCTGTTCGGCTACAAGGAGACGGAACTCGTAGGCCGCAATGTCTCGATGCTCATGCCGGCGGATCTGGCTGCGGCACACGACGGCTTTATCGTGCGCTATCTCACGACCGGAGAGCGGCGCATCATCGGCATCGGTCGCGAGGTTGTCGGCCAGCACAAGGACGGCTCGAGCGTGCCCGTCCACCTCTCCGTCGGCGAGTTCGAGGACGAGGGCGTGACGTACTTCACCGGCATCATGGTGGACCTGCGCCGGCAGCGCTTGACCGAACGCCAGCTCGCCCGCGAAGAAGCCCTCTTTCAATCGATTTTCGACAGCGTTCCGGACGCCTTCGTCGTCACGGACATGAACCGCAATATTCAGATCGCGAACCCAGCCTTCGCCCGCATGTTTGGCTACGAGCCTGCGGAAGTGACCGGGTGGCCCATCACCATGCTCTTCGACGACGTCGATGAGGCGGCGCAGCAAACGGCGACGGCGCCTTCGCTCGAACGCCAGCAACAGCAGCCGCAGGCGCCCATCATCGCCAACTTCCGGCGTCGCAACGGCGAGCGCTTCCCGGGAGAAGCCGTGTGGTCCCAGGTGCGCGACGGCGCCGACCACGGGGTCGGCTATGTCGCCCTGGTGCGGGACGTGACGCGCGAGCTGAAGCGCGAGACGGCGACGCGGACCGCGCAGCGCCTCGAGGCGATCGGCCAGCTCACCGGCGGCATTGCCCACGACTTCAACAACCTGCTGACGGTGATCGTCGGCAATCTCGAGCTGCTCGAGCCGCGCCTTTCGGACAATGCCCAGCTCGAGCTCCTGCGGGAGGTCAAAGAGGCGGCCGAGAAGGGGGCACAGCTTACGGATCACCTGCTCACGTTCGCCCGCCGCCAGCGTCTCGAGAGCCAGAAGATCTCGTTGAACAGCATGGTCACGGCCGTAGCCGACCTGCTGCGTCGCACGATCGGCGCCAACATCGTCCTGGACGTCATGCCGGCGCCCCATCTGTGGATGACACGCGCCGATCCGGGACTGATCGAGACCGCGATCGTCAACCTCGTCATCAATGCGCGAGATGCCATGCCGGTCGGCGGCCGGATCATCATCGAGACGCGTAACGCGACGCTGGATGCCGCGGGCACCGAGCTCATCCCGGGTCTGCCTATCGGGCAGTACGTCGTTCTGTCAGTCACGGACAATGGCCACGGCATGTCACCGGAGGTCGCCGAGCGCGCCTTCGAGCCATTCTTCACGACCAAGGGGCCAGGCAAAGGCAGCGGGCTCGGGCTCGCCTCGGTCTATGGTTTCGCCCGTCAGTCAGGTGGACACGCAACGCTCTATAGCGAGATCGGCAAGGGCACGACGGTCCGCATCTACCTGCCACGCGTCGACGAGGACGGGACGGCGGCGTCGGCGGCGCGCAGTGAGGAGCCGCTGCCGCTCGGGCGCGGCGAGCTGGTGCTGGCCGTCGAGGATGACGCGAATGTGCGCCGCCTCACCATCCAGCGCCTGACAGCGCTCGGCTACGAGGTCGAGGCGGTCGGCGACGCCAAGGCAGCCCTCAAGGCGATCGACGACGGCCTGCGCCCGGCCGTCGTCTTCACGGACTACATGATGCCGGGCGGCATCTCGGGTCTGGAGCTTGCCCAGCACCTGCGCGTCGCGCATCCCGAGATCGCCGTGCTGTTGACCACGGGCTATGCCGGCGGCCTGATCGATGCCGGCGAGGTCGATGCGCTGCGCATCAAGGTGCTGATGAAGCCCTATCGCCAGGCGAAGCTGGCGCAGAGCATACGGGAGGCAATCGACAGCGGCCGCCCGCTACGTGCCGCCGCGGAAACACCTGAAAGGTGACGCGCGCTGCGGCGCCACCAGGAAAGCCAATGGATTTGGCCCGCCCGATCCCGTATGGGCGGATGAATAGAGATAGGATCGTCGTCGTGGTCTCAGTGGACCTGCATTAAAAGAAACAGCCCGACACCCATAGCGGGGCCGAGCAGCGCCGAGACGATCACCATGATCATGGGCTTGACTAACATGACACACCCCGCACACCGGCACGCCACCACACGATGCCGACTCTTCGCGACGTAGCCTCTCGTCCCGCCCCGACAAGGTGCTCTGTCACCAGAGATATATACAGCATCATCCCATTTTTTGCACGTCCCTTCTTGACACATTCACATTCTGTGGATAAGCGCCGCACCCGCACGAGCGCCCACCCGCCGCGCGACAGCGCATAAGAATTTGGAATAAAACAGATTCTTCGGCGTTCTTAAGCGCCATTCTGAGCAAAAGTCGGCGACTCACTGCACCCATGGACACGGACTGTTTGTGCGCCGCATATCAAACCATCCCTCCCGGCTTTTTTGCGCGCTTTCGCCGGGTCGCAGCACATCGCTGCATCTGCTAAGCTCAGCGTAGAAATGAGCTCCCGAGGATCAGGCTGCGCATGATGGGTTGGTCGATATCGCTCGGCCGGATCGCCGGCACCGAGGTCCGCATACACCTGACCTTTTTCCTCCTGCTGGCCTGGTTTGGACTGGTCGCCGGAGCCCAAGGCGGGACCGGCGCCGCGGTGGGTGCCGTCGGCTTCATCGTGGCCATCTTTGCCTGCGTGCTCGCACACGAGTTCGGCCATGTGCTCATGGCCCGCCGGTTCGGCATCGGCACGCGGGACATCATCCTGTTGCCGATCGGCGGCGTCGCGAGCATCGAGCGGATGCCGGACAATCCCACCCAGGAGCTGCTGATCGCGCTCGCCGGACCTGCGGTGAACGTCGCGATCGCCTTCGTCCTCATCGCCTTCTTCGGCGCCAGCTTTAGCGCCAACGAGGCCGATCCCGCCGCCATTCAGAACATCGACTTCGTCTCGCGGCTCGCCTACATCAACATCGTGCTCGTCGTGTTCAACTTGCTGCCGGCCTTCCCCATGGACGGCGGGCGGGCGCTCAAAGCGCTGCTCTCCTACAAGCTCGACAAGGTCACCGCGACGCGGATCGCCGCCCGCATCGGACAGGCAGCGGCCTTCGGGCTCGGCTTCCTGGGGCTCTTCGGCAACCCGCTTCTGATCTTTATCGCGCTCTTCGTCTTTCTGGCCGCGAGCCACGAGACCTACGCCGTCGAGCTCGGCGACGCGACCAAGCGTGCGAGCATGCGCGACGCCACCATCACGTCGTTCACCCACCTCGAAACGAACGCCAGCGTGGGCGATGCGGTGAGCGCGCTTCTCGGCACGTCCCAGCGCGAGTTCCCGGTGACCGACGGGGGCGGCCGACTGCGCGGCGTGCTGACCCGCGACGGCATGATCCGCGCGCTCTCTTCGAGCGGCCCCGACACGCCCGTGCTCGACGTCATGGAGCGCGACATCCCGACGATCGGCTATAGGGCACCGCTGTCGGAAGCAGCCGAGCTCCTGCATTCGAGCGGCAAGCCCCTCGTCGGTGTCATCGATGACAGCGAGAAAGTCATCGGCATCATCACGCTCGAAAATCTCGCCGAGTTCATGCTCGTCGACCGGGCGAGCCAGGGCTGGCGGCGCTCTGGCAGCGGGAATGTCAGGAGTGTTCGTTGAGCGGGCCGATCCGGCCTTCCATAAGACCGCCCGCTCTGGCAGGCTCCAGCCGTCCAGCTCACCACCCGGCAACACGATCCGAGCCGCCGTAGATGCCCCCTCCCAAGAAGCGCCCGATCATCATCATCGAAACGGACGACGACGTGCGCGCCGGCGTGCGCGCGCTGCGGCGCAAGTGCCCGATCCTGCGCCATGCTCATGATCTGGCCGGCGATCCGCCCCTGCGCCGCCGCCAGCCGGGATTCGAGGGCCTCGCGCGCATCATCGTCGGCCAGCAGCTCTCGATCGCCAGCGCCGCCGCCATCTGGGGTCGCTTCGAGGAGGCCCTGCGCCCGCTGGATGCCGCCAAGGTCCTGGCTGCGCCGGACATCGTGCTGCGCGGCGCCGGCCTCTCGGGTGGCAAGATCAGGACACTGCGAGCGATCTCGACGGCCGTTGCCTCGGGCCAGCTCGATCTCGATGCACTGGCGACGGCGCCCGAGGCCATCGTGCATGAAAGTCTCCGGCAGGTGAGCGGCATCGGCCCCTGGACGGCCGACATCTACCTCATGTTCTGCCTCGGCCGCGCCGATGCCTTCGCCGCCGGCGATCTCGCCCTTCAGATCGCCGCCGCCACCGCCTCCAAGCAGGGCGAGCGGCTGACGCTCGCCGAGCTCGAGGAAATGGCGGAGCGCTGGCGGCCATGGCGCGGGGTCGCGGCCCGGCTGCTGTGGGCCTACTACGCCGCCGTCAAGGCCCAGCGCTCCGGCGCCCCAGTCTGAGCGGATGAGAGTCTCAGTCGCATGGGAGCCGTGCAGATCGCATTTCTCCGCGTTGTCCGCAGACAACCCAGGCTGTAGACCGGTCCGATCATGACGCGCCCGGAGGCTCATACCCCATGAAGGTTCTCGTCTGCGGCGCCGGCCAGGTCGGCTACGGCATCGCCGAGCAGCTCTCGGCCGAGGGCAACGACGTCACTATGATCGACGTACGCCCCGACCTCGTCCAGAAGGTCAACGACACGCTCGAAGCGCGGGCCTTCGTCGGTAACGGCGCCCACCCGGATGTGCTCGAACGGGCCGGCGCCCGCGACTGCGACATGATCATCGCGGTGACGCTGCACGACGAGGTCAATATGGTCGCAGCCCAGATCGCCGGCACGATCTTCGACGTGCCGACCAAGATCGCGCGTGTGCGCTCGCAGACCTACCTCGACAAGCAATGGGCGAAGCTTTTCACCCGCGGCGGCATGGGCATCGATGTCATCATCTCGCCCGAGCGCGAGGTCGGCGAGATGGTCCTGCGGCGGCTTTCGCTGCCCGGCGCCTTCGATACGGTGAGCTTTGCGGAGGGGGCCGTGACATCCATCGGCCTCACCTGCGACAGCGATTGTCCGATTCTCGACACGCCGCTCCGCCAGCTCTCGGAGCTCTTCCCTGATCTTCCGGCCATCGTCGTCGCCATCCAGCGCAACGGCGAGATCATCGTACCGCACAGCGACGACCACATTGCCGAGGGGGACGACGCCTACGTGGTCACGCCCGCCGGCCAGGTTCAGCGCACGCTCGGTATCTTCGGGCAAGCCGAGGCGCCGACGCGCCGCGTCGTGATCGCGGGCGGGGGCAATGTCGGCGTCTATGTCGCGCGCGAGCTCGAGCGTCGCTACTCCGGCGTCCGAGTCAAGGTGATCGAGGCGAGCCGCGCCCGCGCCATCGAGATCGCCGATCATCTCGAGCGCACGGTCGTTCTGCACGGGAATGCGCTCTCGGAAGAGCTGCTCCGCGAGGCCGAGATCACCAGTGCCGACACGATCGTGGCGCTAACCAACGACGACCAGGTCAATATCCTCTGCTGCGCACTGGCGAAGCAGCTCGGCGCGGCGCGCAGCCTTTGTCTCGTCAACAGCTCGGGCTATGCGAGCGTAATCCGTTCGTTCGACATCGATTCGGAGATCAATCCGCGTGTCGTCACCGTCAGCCGCATCCTCCAGCATGTGCGTCGCGGGCGCATTCTCGCCGTGCACAGCGTTGCCGGCGGCGATGGCGAACTCATGGAGGCCGAAGCGCTGGAGACGGCGCCCATCATCGGAAAGTCGCTCAAGGATTTGCCGCAGCTCGAAGGCGTGCGCGTCGGCGCAATCGTCAGAGGGGGCAAGGTGATCATTCCCGACGGCGAGACGCAGATCCAGGTCAAGGACCGCGTGATCCTCTTTGCGACGGCCGACAACGTTCGCGATGTCGAGCAGCTCTTCCGTGTATCTATTGAATTCTTCTAGTCACCTGCCAGCGCTCCACCCAATGCTTCCGGAGGACCGATGACCCGCACCGTCTACGTGAATGGCCGCTACCTGCCCTATGCCGAGGCGGCGATCCATCCGGAGGACCGCGGCAACCAGTTCGCCGATGCGGTTTACGAGGTCATCGAGGTGCGCGAAGGGCATCTCATCGACGAGACGCGCCACCTCGCGCGCCTCGAGCGCTCGCTCGGCGCGATCACGATCCCCAAGCCGATGAGCCGCGCCGCCTGGGCACGCGTGCTGCGCGAAACGATCCGCCGCAACCGCGTGCGCAACGGCCTCGTCTATCTCCAGGTCTCGCGGGGCGTCGCCAAGCGCGACTTCTTCTATCCGGCTGCCGACACACTGCCGACGGTGATCTGCCTCGCGCGCCGCTCGTCGCGCGCCAAGGGTGAGGCGCAGGCGGAGAAGGGCATTGCGATCCAGAGCACGCCGGACATCCGCTGGGCAAACTGCGATATCAAGACCGTCATGCTGCTTCCCGCCAGCATGGCCAAGCAGCGCGCCAAGGAGAGCGGCGCCAACGACGCGTGGTTCGTGGATGCCGAGGGTTACGTCACCGAAGGCGCTTCAGCCAATGTCTGGATCGTCGACCGCGAGGGCAAGCTCGTCACGCGCGCGCTCGACAAGGCTGTCCTTCCAGGCATCACCCGTGCGACGCTGCTCGATGTGCTGGCGCGGGAAGGCATCCCAGTGGTCGAACGCCCGTTCACCATCGAGGAGGCGCAATCGGCGCGCGAAGCCTTCATCACGTCGGCGACGAGCATCGTCATGCCCGTCACCTCGATCGACGGCCGGCCGGTCGGCAATGGGTCACCGGGCATGCTCGCGCTGAGGCTAAGGGCCGAATTCCACAAGGTTGCCGAGCGGGCGCCGGCCTGAAGGCCCCCGTCTGCGATCACGTTGCGCCTTCTGCAGCCCCGGCGGCATCCGATCCCGTTGACCGGCGCCTCCCGAAGGCGTTTCATGCGCGCGCACCTCAAAGCGCCCACCTGCACCCCAACACCTCGAGGACTCCATGCCCGTCATCAATCGCGTCTCGGCACTCAAGGAAGAGATCACCGAATGGCGCCGGGACATCCATGCGCACCCGGAAATCCTTTACGAGGTCCATCGCACCGCGGCTCTGGTCAAGGACAAGCTCATCGAGTTCGGCTGTGACGAGGTTGTGCCCGGGATCGGGCGCACGGGCGTCGTCGGCGTGATCCGCGGCAAGACCAACAAGTCCGGTCGCGTGATCGGGATGAGGGCCGACATGGACGCGCTCCCCATGCAGGAACTGACGGGGCTGCCCTATGCCTCGAAGACGCCCGGCGCCATGCACGCCTGCGGCCATGACGGCCACACGGCCATGCTGCTCGGCGCCGCGAAATACCTTGCCGAAACACGCAACTTCGACGGTACCGCCGTCGTCATCTTCCAGCCCGCCGAGGAAGGCGGGGCCGGCGGCAAGGCCATGGTCGACGACGGCATGATGGACCGCTTCGGCGTGCAAGAGGTGTACGGGATGCACACCGCACCGGGCCTTCCGGTCGGCGCCTTCGCGACGCGACCCGGCCCTCTGCTGGCCGCTTCCGACCGCATCGAGTTTCTCATCGAGGGCGTGGGCACGCACGCCGCGAAGCCGCATCTCGGCATCGATCCTGTCGCCATCGGCTGCCAGCTCCATCAGGCTCTGCAGACGATCGTCGCGCGCAACGTCGACCCGGTGCATTCCGCCGTCGTCTCCGTGACTATGTTCCACGCTGGCGATGCGATGAACGTCATCCCGCAGACGGCGAAGCTGCAGGGCACGGTGCGCACGCTCAAGGAAGAGATCCGCACGCTCGTCAAGAAGCGCATCGCCGAGATCTGCGACGGCATCGCCAAGGCGCACGGGGCGAAGATCACGCTCACCTATTCCGACGGCTATCCGGTCACCGTCAATCACGAGGCGCAGACGCGCGTCGCAGCAAAGGTGGCGCGCGAGATCTCGGGCGATGGCGCCGTCAACGACAACGCGCCGCCCGTGCTCGGTGGCGAGGATTTCGCCTACATGCTCGAGGCACGGCCGGGCGCCTTCATCTTCATCGGCAACGGCGATACCGCGGGCGTCCATCATCCCGCGTACGACTTCAACGACGACGCGATTCCCGTGGGCGTTTCCTACTGGGCCCGCCTCGTCGAGACGTCGATGCCGGCATAGGGCGCTTCACCCGACCCATAACACCGCAATCAAAGGCCCTGCACGCCTCAGGCGTGCGGGGCCTTTTGCTATGTGCGCGCGCGATTCGACGCCCGGGTTGTAAGGCCGTCCCAGCCTCCCGCGCACTCGCCTATTGCGTGCATTGCGCGCGCCGGGCACACGCACTGTTGCACGAAATCCACCTTGGGTTGTTTAACTGAAGCACATGCACGCAATGCGTTTGCGTGACGCGGGCATTTACTCTACGACACAACTGTTGGTTGCGGCGACGATGAGTCCTCCAGTCGAGGGCTCATGGAGCGATCCGCCGGGAGGGGCCTCAACCCACACCCGGAAGATCGCAGCGCGGGAAGCAAGCTCGGTGCTCACTGACCAGGTCCTGCCGCGGACCGCGTACGAAGACGAGTATTTGCGTTTGTTTCCAACGTGTTCCTTCGTGACGGCGTGCGCTCGAGGCGCGTGCGTGCGGCCCCGAAGGAGCGCGAGCCACCAGCCGCCGGGCTGCGCACTCTGCTTCCGCGCTGGAAGCATCGGAAAATGGAGACGTGAAACATGAATGGGGGATCGATGACGACACTCAGTCGCATTTCGATGGCCGCCGTCGCCGCGCTGATCGTGGGCATGGGCCCCGCGAAAGCTGCGGATCTCGGCGGGAACTGCTGCGCTGATCTCGAGGAGCGCGTTGCCGAGCTCGAGGCGACGACCGCCCGGAAGGGGACCCGGAAAGTCTCGCTGACCATCTCGGGGCAGATCTCGCAGCAGCTCATGTACTGGGACGACGGTAACACGAGCGACATCTACGTGAACGGGCCGGGAGCTTCCAACTCTCGCTGGCGGCTCACCGGCTCGGCCAAGATCTCGCCAGAGGTCACGGCCGGTTTTCTCTATGAGCTCGAGGCTTACGCGAGCAACCAGACCGTCGATCAGTCCAATGGCGGCGACGACAAAGGCTCGCGGACGGCCACGCTTCGCGAGGCGATGGCCTGGGTGGAGCACAGCCGCTTGGGGCGTGTGAGCATCGGCCACGGTTCGACGGCTGCCAACAACGCCATTCTCGTCGACCTGTCGGGCAAGGGCATGGCAGCCCCCAACTACATTGCACTCGTCTCGAGCGGCATGCGGTTGTTCAGCCGCACGCTCGATAACCTGACGGGCAATGGCTACCTGGCCACCGGCACGTGGGGCAGCTTCATCGAAGGCGGCTCCGGCGACTGGCTCAACGAGCGCGTCGAGCACATTCAGTATCGCACGCCGACGATCGCCGGCTTCTCACTCGGCGCCTCCTTCGGCGAGGACAACTATTGGGATGCCGCCTTGCGATATGCGGGTGAGTTCAACGGCGTCCGGATCGCCGGCGCCCTCGGATATAGCGTTCGCTCCGAGTACAATGGGGCGGCTGAGGCCTTCACCTGCACGACTCAGTGCGAAAAGAAGCTCGAGCAGCTCGCCGGCTCGCTCTCCATCCGGCACATGCCCACGGGCCTGTTCTTCACGGGCGCCGCCGGCACGCGGGATATGAGGAAGCAGGACGCGGTCGCGACCGGCGTCGACGTCGACTTCAATTTCTTCGGAGACGACAGCATCACCTTCCAGCGCGGCAACTCGCGGAACTTCGAGTCGAACTTCTTCTATCTCTCAGGCGGCGTTGCGCGGAACTTCTTCGGCCTCGGCGACACCGTCCTCTACGGCGAGTATAGCGAGTGGAAGGGCATCGCTCAGGATGTGAACGTCAGCGCCTCGCTTGGAGAGTTCGGGCCGTTCGAAACCGTCACCGTTAATGGCTTCGGCGAAAAGGCTGACAAAGTGGTCCACTGGGGCGTCGGCGTTGTCCAGCATGTGGATGCCGCAGCCATGGAGTTCTGGCTGGCCTACAAGAACTACTCGATGAGCGGGCCGATGCAGGACCTGGCCCAGTTCGAGGACCTTCACCTCATCACCGCCGGCACCCGCATCCGCTTCTGACAGTCAGATCGCATTCCGAGTTCGCACAAATCGAAAGGGCCGCCTCGTGGCGGCCCTTTTTCTGCATGGCGACGCGCGTTCTTCATCCCCGCACCAGCCAGACAATCAACACGCCGAGCGCAATGGCCGCCACGCCGCAAACGCGCAGGACCGACTCCGGCGTATCGCCGACCGACTGCAGAATGCGCGTCGTCAACGATGGAAATGCGGCCCACAGCAGGCCCTCGATAACGAGAACCAGGCCGAGGGCCGCAACGAGATCGTTCATCGTTGCGCGGGTGCCGGAGCCGGCGGCGCCGCCGAACCGGATGGGCTATTGAAGTAGCGGAAGAACTCGCTGTCGGGCGACAACAGCATGCGCGTGTCGTTCGGCTTGATCCCCTGCTCATAGGCCTGCATGGACCTGTAGAAGGAGAAGAATGCCGGATCGCGGTTGAAGACCTCGGCGAAGATGCGGTTGCGCTCGGCATCGCCCTCGCCGCGCATCTGATCGGCCCGACGGCGGGCCTCGGCGCGAATGGTGATCGCATCGCGATCCGCATCAGCCTGGATCTTGTTGGCAGCAGCACGGCCCTCGGCGCGCAACTCTTCCGCCTCCTTGAAGCGGTCCGCCTTCATGCGATCATAGACGCTCTGCAGGTTCTTCTCCGGCAGGTCGGCGCGCTTGATGCGGACATCGACGACCTCGAGTCCGAACTCCTGGCCCTGCTTATTCACCTCGGTGGCGATCTGCTTC
The DNA here is from genome assembly GCA_035565975.1 of Hyphomicrobiaceae bacterium. GTDB lineage: Bacteria > Pseudomonadota > Alphaproteobacteria > Rhizobiales > Hyphomicrobiaceae. The sequence goes on along the minus strand of DATMRT010000013.1, from coordinate 12,861 downwards.
ATCAGCTCCTCGCGCCGATTGCGCACGATGTCGATGAAACTTGCGCTGCCGAGTACGCGGCGAAGTGTGGACTGCACGATAGGCCCGAAACGCTGCGGCACGTAGTACTCGCTGGTAACCGCCTGATAGAACTTCAGCGGATCCTTGATGCGGTAACGCGCGAAGGCATCAACGAGCAGCAGCTTCTGATCCGCCGCCGGCACCTCCTGCGGCGCCATGTCGAGGTCGAGAATGCGCTTGTCGAAATACTCGACGGTCTCGACGACCGGGATCTTCCAGTGCAGGCCCGCACGGTCGATGATCCGCTTCGGCTTGCCGAATTCCAGGACGAGCGCCTGCTCGTTCTGATGCACGACGAAGAGGGCGAAATAGGCGAGAAGTGCCGCACCGACGACCAGCGCGATCAGGAAGGAGAAAACGGCGCGCATCGTCACTTCGCTCCTTGCGGTTTGCGCTGCAGTTGATCAAGGGGGAGATAGGGCACGACGCCCGAGCCACCCTTGTTATCCAGGATGATCTTGTCGGCGCCGCCGAGCACACGCTCCATGGTCTCGAGGTACAGGCGCTGGCGGGTGACCTCCGGAGCCTTCTGATACTCCGCGAGCACCGCCCCGAAGCGCGAGGCCTGGCCGATGGCCTCCTCGACGGTCTGCTTCTTGTAGGCTTCCGCCTCGGCGATGATGCGGTCCGCGGCACCGCGCGCCTCAGGCACGATCTTGCTGGCGTAGGCCTGCGCCTGGTTCTTCAGCGTCTCGAGATCGATCTTGGCAGCCTGGACATCGCGGAAAGCGTCGCCCACCGAGGACGGCGGGAAGACGCGCTGCAGCGAGACCTCATCGATGATGATGCCCGACTGATAGTTGTCGAGCGTCTCCTGCATGAGCTTCTGGACGGCGGTGCGCACCTGTCCGAGCTCCGTCGTCAGAATGCGCTCGAAATCGGTCTTGCCGACGACCTCGCGCATGGCGCTCTCGGCGACATCCTTCACGGTCGATTCCGGATTCTGGATGCGGAACAAATACTTCTCGGCATCCTGAATGCGCCAGATGACGACGAACGGCACCTCGACGACGTTCTCGTCGCCGGTCAGCATGCCGCTTTCCTCGGGGACATTGGTCGTCCCCGTGCTGCCGCGCCGCACGACGCTCGAGCGAAAGCCCACCTCGATCGTGTTCTTGCGCGTCACCTTGGGAAGGCGCACCTCCTCGATCGGGTAGGGCAGCCGGAAATGAAGGCCCGGGGGCTCCTGGCGGACGAACTCGCCGAAGCGCAGGACGACGCCGAGTTCGTCGGGCTGCACGCGGAACGTGAAGGCATAGAAGCCGGCGACGGCGATGCCGATCGCCGCGAGCAGAAAGAGCAGCGGGCCTGGAATGCCCGAACCCGGCATCACCTGCTTGAGGCGGTCCTGGCTGCGCCGCAGAAGCTCCTCAAGGTCGGGCTGCTGGCCGCCGCCGCCGCCGGAGGGGCCTTGCCCCCAGGGGCCGCCACCGCCGCCCCCTTTCCAACCGCCGCCACCACCACCTTGATTGCTCCACGGCATTACCACGCCCTTCTGGCTCATTGTTGGGAGATAAGCAGATGCCGGACGAAAGGGGCCTTGCTCCGGCCTCGCCCGGCATCGTGCTGTCTATATAGGTAGCCTCAGCTTATAGGCCATTCCCTCCGCCTTTCGCAAATTACGAGGCGGTCATCTTTTCGACGCGTGGGCCGGTCCCGCCGTAGGATCGAGCCATGGTTGCGACGGCGGGTCGGGCCGAGTATGAGTACGCCGCGCTCCGCTCCCGGCGGCACTCCGCCTCGTGGCGCGCGCAAAGCCCGGTCGGTCCGACGGCCAGGACTAACAACTTAAGCATCAGGGCACGGCAGGACAACCTGCGGCTGTCGAGCGAGCGGTCTGCACCGGGAGAGCCATGACGACGGTCGTGATGAAGTTCGGGGGCACGTCGGTCGCCAATGTGGAGCGCATCCGGAATGTCGCCCAGCACGTCAAGCGCGAGGTCGACGCCGGCAATCGGGTCGCCGTTGTCGTCTCGGCCATGGCGGGGACGACGAACCAGCTCGTCGGCTGGGTCCGCGAGACGGCGCTGCTGCACGATGCGCGCGAATACGATGCGATCGTGGCTTCCGGCGAGAATATCACGGCCGGGCTTCTGGCCATCGCCCTCCAGTCCATCGGCATACAGGCCCGCTCGTGGCAGGGCTGGCAGGTTCCGGTCCTGACGGATTCCGCGCACGGCGCCGCCCGCATCATCGACATCCCGGGCGACAAGCTGCGCGAGCGGCTCGCCTCGGGCGAGGTTGCCGTTGTCACGGGCTTCCAAGGGGTCGAGCCCAACCGCAATCGCATTGCAACACTCGGCAGGGGCGGCTCGGACACGAGCGCGGTCGCGCTTGCTGTTGCCTTGCATGCCGACCTTTGCGACATCTACACGGACGTGGATGGCGTCTACACGACCGACCCGCGCGTGGTGCCCAAGGCGCGCCGGCTCTCGCGTATCTCTTACGAGGAAATGCTGGAGATGGCCTCGCTCGGCTCCAAGGTGCTGCAGACGCGTTCGGTCGAGCTCGCCATGGTCCACCGTATGCGCACCCGCGTCCTGTCTAGCTTCACGCCGCCGGACGAGATTCCGGCCGCCCATCCGGATACCTGGCACGAAATCGGCACGATCGTTTGCGACGAGGATGAAATCGTGGAACAGCAAGTCGTCAGCGGCATCGCCTTCTCTCGCGACGAAGCCAAGATCACGCTTCGCAAGATCGCCGACCGGCCGGGCGTGGCGGCCGCGATCTTCGGGCCTCTCGCCGATGCCAACATCAACGTCGATATGATCGTGCAGAACCTCTCCACCGACGGCAAGAGCACGGACATGACCTTCACCGTTCTCCAGACCGACCTGGCGCGCTCCCTGGACGTCGTGAAGAGCGCGGCCCGCGAGATCGGCCATTTCGACGTCGAGAGCTCAGGCGACGTGGTGAAGGTTTCCGTGATCGGCATCGGCATGCGCAGCCATGCGGGCGTAGCCGCGCGCATGTTCAAGGCGCTCGCCGAGAAAGGCATCAACATCCAGGCGATCTCGACGTCGGAGATCAAGATCAGCGTCTTGATCGATCGAGCTTACTCGGAGCTCGCCGTGCGCACGCTGCATTCGCTCTATGGATTGGACGCCGATTAGGCGACACAGGACAGAAGCCGGGACACCGCAGACGTCCTCTGCACGCACCGGCCGGGAAGATCGAGAGGGCGACAGCTCCGATGGCAGCCCCGGCAGGTGCTGCCTGATCTTCGGGATCGCGACTGATGACGAACGTCGCTTATTCTTGGGACGCGAGACGTCGTCGCTAAATACACAAGGCCCGGCAAAACGTATCGGGCAGGAATGTCGCGACAGGCGATCCGACCGGATCGCGCACGGCGCGGCGCGGGAGTGGCAGGGCCGACATGGCGAAGGCACCGTTCCAGGATGATCACGGGCCGCCCACCGAGCCGGGGCTGCGGATCATTCTGCGTCGCCTGCGCGAGATCATCGAGGAGCCGGGGGACGGCCAGAGCCGGCTCGACAAGATCGTCCGCCAGATCGCCGGCCTCATGGTCGCCGAAGTCTGCTCGATCTACCTGAAGCGCCAGGACGGCAGCCTCGAGCTCTTCGCGACCGAAGGCCTCAATCCTTCTGCCATACATCGCACGTTCATGAAGCGCGGCGAGGGCCTCGTCGGGCGCTGCGCCGAGATGGCCGTGCCGATCAACGAGCCCGACGCGCAGAGCCACCCGGCCTTCTCCTATCGTCCCGAGACAGGCGAGGAGATCTACCATTCGTTCCTCGCGGTGCCGATCCTCAGGAGCGGCGACGTGCTCGGCGTGCTCACCGTCCAGAACAAGACGCCGCGCGAGTATTCCGACGAGGACGTGGAGATCCTCCAGACGACCGCCATGGTGCTTGCCGAGCAGCTCGTCTCGGCCGGCATTCCCGGCGCCAACATGGCCATCGAGTTCAGCCGCCGCGTCGGCCACGTGGTCAAGGGCCAGTCGATCTCGGAAGGCATCGCCCTCGGCCACGCCGTGTTGCACCAGCCGCGCGTCGTCATCACACACCTCACGTCCGACGATCCCGCTGCCGAAGCTCTGCGCCTCGAGACCGCCATCGCCGAGCTCAAGGCGACGGTCGACGAAATGCTCGGTTCCGACCACTTCGCGAGCGAAGGCGAGCACAAGGACATACTCGAAGCCTACCGCATGTTCGCCAATGACCGCGGCTGGCAGCGGCGTCTCAAGGAGGCCATCCAGTCCGGACTGACCGCCGAGGCCGCCGTCGAGCGCGTTCAGAACGAGACGCGCGCGCGCATGCTGCGCCAGCGCGATCCCTACTGGCGCGACCGCGTGCGCGACCTCGAGGATCTTTCGGACAGGCTCCTGCGCATCCTGGCGACGCCCAATACCGGTGGCGGCAGCGCTGCCGACAAGCAGCTCCCGCACGACGCCATTGTCATCGCGCGCAACATGGGCGCCGCGGATCTTCTCGACTACGACCGCACACGGCTCAGGGGACTCGTGATCGAGGAAGGCGGCGGACAGAGCCACGTCGCGATCGTCGCCCGCGCCCTCGGCGTGGTTGCAGTGACGGACGTGCGCCGCCTGATCGAGCGCATCGATGCGGGCGATCCGGTGATCGTCGACGGCAACACGGGCGAAGTGTTCGTACGGCCGACCGGCGACGTGATCCAGGCCTACTCGGACAAGGTGCGCTTCCGCGCCCGCCAGCAGCGCCAGTACCGCTCGCTCGTCGGCCGGGCGGCCGTGACCCGAGATGGCGCGCTGATCTCGCTGCAGATGAACGCCGGCCTTCCCGATGACCTCGTCCATCTCGAGCAGTCGGGCGCCGACGGCATCGGCCTCTTCCGCACCGAGCTTCAGTTCATGGTCGCCGCAACGTTTCCGCGCGGCGATCGCCAGACGCAGGTCTACCGCGCTGTCATCGAGGGCGCGGGCAACAAGCCCGTTACCTTCCGCACACTCGACATCGGCGGCGACAAGGTGCTGCCCTATATGCGCCAGCACCCCGAGGACAATCCGGCGCTCGGCTGGCGTGGCATCCGCATGGGTCTCGACCGTACGGCACTGCTGCGCACGCAGCTCCGCGCGATGCTGCGCGCGGCCGAAGGGGCAGACCTGCGCGTGATGATCCCCATGGTCTCCGAGCCGGGCGAGATCATCGCCGCGCGCGCCATCCTCGATCGCGAGATCGATCTTGTGCGCCGCCGCGGCGGTGGCGCGCCCGCGCGCGTGCAGTTCGGCATCATGATCGAGGTGCCTTCGCTGCTCTTCGATCTCGACACCGTGCTGCCGCTCGTCGATTTCGCGTCCGTCGGCAGCAACGACCTCATGCAGTACTTCTTCGCGTCCGACCGCGGCAATCCGAAGGTCTCGGGCCGCTTCGACGTGCTCGCGCCGTCCTTCCTGCGGGCTCTGAGGAGCATCACCGAGGCCGGCAAGCGCCTCGGCGTGCCGGTTGCGCTCTGCGGCGAGATCGGCGGGCGCCCGCTCGAGGCCATGGCGCTGATCGGCGCCGGCTTTCGCACGCTCTCGATGGCGCCGGCGAGCATCGGCCCGGTCAAGAGCATGGTGCTCGGCCTTCACGCGGCGCGCACGGAGAAAACCGTCGCCGAACTGATCGCCAAAGGCGGCAGCAGCATCCGCGATGGGCTCGCAGCTTTTGCGGCAAGCGAAGGCATAGAGATCTGAGGGAGGAAAGAAGGCCCATGAGCGCGCGCGATATCGAGATCGGCATAAGCGACGAGATCCAGGTCATCCGCTTCACGAGGCCGGACAAGAAGAACGCCTTCACGGGCGGCATGTACGACGCCATGTCGGAAGCGCTGGATCGCGGCGAAAAGGACGATGGCATCATCGCGCACGTCTTCATCGGCTCCGGTGGCATCTTCAATGCCGGCAACGACATCAACGACTTCATCCGCCGCTCGAAGGCCGGCAGCAGCGACGGCATACCGACGCCGTCACTGAGCTTCATTCGCCGCCTGCCCAAGGTGTCGAAGCCCATGATCGCCGCCGTGGACGGTCTCGCGATCGGCATCGGCACGACCATGCTTTTTCACTGCGACCTCGTTTATGCGAGTCCGACCGCGAGCCTCAGGACGCCATTCCTCGATCTCGGCCTCGTGCCGGAGGCTGCTTCGAGCCTCACCGCCGTCATGCGCATGGGCAATGCTCGCGCCTTCGAGCTCCTGTGCCTCGGCGAGCCCTTCAGTGCCGAGCGCGGCAAGGAAGCCGGCATCATCAATGCGATCGTCCCCGCGGCGGAGCTGGAGGCGACGGCCATGAAGGCCGCGCGCCGGCTCGCGAGCAAACCGCGCGGCGCACTCCTCGCCGCGCGCCGGCTCATGCGGGGTGATCCTGCAGCGCTCAGCGCCCAGATCGAAGCTGAATCCGAAGTCTTCAAGCAGTGCATGGGGAGTGCCGAGGCGCAGGAAGCGTTCGCGGCCTTCTTCGAGAAGCGCCCGCCCGATTTCGCCAAAGCGCGCGCGAAGGCCAAGGGCTAACGGCGTTGCGCCGCATCTGCCGCAATCCTGCTGATAGAGTGGCGGCATGACTTTCTCGATGCGCCATCTTCTCACGCTCAGCCTTTTCGCGCTGACGCTGCACGCACATACCCCTGCAAATGCGAACTGGCTGACGCGCATCCTGAAGCACGCAGACGACGGCGTTCCGCATCGGACCGTCAGGTCTCTGACGGCGATCGAGGAAGCCACTGTGCACCTGAAGGCCCTACCGGCCCCGCGACGCACGCGCGCTGTGGCCGCGGAGCTGACCGACGAGGGGCACTGGCGCCTGCGAAATGCCGAGGATGAGACCTTCACGGCGGCAACGCCCGAGGAGCTCAATCGTGGCCTCAAAGTGCTCGCCCCGCTCACCGAGGAGGCAGCCAAGCACGTCGTCCTCTTGACCGGCGAGACGCTCTTCAAGGATCGCAGCAAGCTCAAGGAGCTGCCGCCCGATGCCGAGTTCGATGCCCTTCTCGAGAGCCGCGTCTACGGGCTTCGCCGGCGCCTCATCAATGGTGTCGAGCAGTACAGCCTCGATGTCGGCAACGGCGTGCACGTGCCGATCCGCGAGCGCAACCAAGTGCGCGAGATGCTCTGGCAGCTCGCGCGCCCCGTGGATCTCTCGACAATTCGCGTGCTGGCGCTCGAGCCCGGCGCGACGGGCCTCTTGAAGCGCGCGCGGCCGCCCGATCCGGCGCCGGGCCGCGTCGCCGTCGAAGCCGTGGACCCCGATCGCCTGCCGCACATGTTGAGCGCCGTTGCGCGCGGCACGGTTGTCATCAGCGGCCGCATGAAAGGGCCTGTGCTGCACTTCAGGCCGTCCAGCGGACCCGAACGCACTCTTATGCTCGACGATCTGCGCCGGGCCGCAGCGGAAAGCGACGTCAATCTCGTAGTGATCGAAAGTGCGAGCGCGCGCCAGCCCGGCACACGTAACTGGTTCTGGCAGCGCGTCGCCCTGACGCCGCTGGCCGGGCCGCGGACCAAGCCCTCTCTTCCCGACCTCATCGGGCAGCTCACGGGTGGCGTTCCCGTTGAAACGGACGCAGTCTCCGTCAGCGGGCTGCGCACATCCTTCCAGCTCACCGGCATCGCGCGTAGCGCCGGTGGCGGATGGACAGCGCCCGTCAGCGAAACCTGGCGTGATCTCGCTCCCGAAGTGACGGGCACGATTGTCGCCAGCGGCTTGACGCTCGACCTCACCAGCCGTGAGCGCCAACGGGAACTCGATGCCCGTTTCGTGCCGGGCATTCCCTCGCTGGTGCAGGTCGGCTACCTCATCTTCTTCTTCATCGGCCTCGCCGGCCTCGGCGTCGCGAGCGAATGGTGGCAGCGCCTCTGGCCGCTGGAGGTCCAGTCGGACTACGCTCGTCGGTCAGGCTATTGGACGGCGCGCACGGTGCGCGGCTTGGCCTTCTTCCTACTGTTCATGCCACTCGTGGCGGTGATCAGTGCCCCCATTGCGCTGGTGCGCGGGACGTGGCGCTCGCTCGTCGCACTCTGGACGATCCTCGCCTATCCGTTCACCCGCCGCCGGGCGGCTTGAGAGCGTGTCCGGCAAGCCACGCCCTGGTCTGCTCGCGTCCGCATTTCTCATTGATTTTATTAAATAACTTTCCGGGACGTAGGCTGCAGATATTCTGGCCAGAAGGTGGCAAAGGCGGCATAATTCCGATTCGGTACTCAGCGACAGGTGACACAAGCCCTGGCGCCTTGGTTTTCACCAGTCATGCATAGACCAGCGCGCCCCGGGCCCATGGGTGATTCCGGTACGGAATGGACACGACGGAACGCACGGGAAAGCGGCGGCTCGCACGCGAGGATCTGATCCTCCTGCTGCTGGCGGCTATCGCTTCCGTTGCGGTGCTCGCCGCCGCGGCCTTCGATACCAGCACGCATGTCGTCGGCAGTCTCAGGCTCGGCTGGCTGCTTGCGGGTACCGTGTTCGTCGGCGCGGCCGCGGCCATGGCGACGTTGGTCTGGCGCTCCTGGCTTCAGCAGCGCTGGCGCCTTTGGCAACGCCGCGATGAAGTCGTCGAACTCCGCCGCAGCCTCGCCGCCGCGGAAGCGATCATCAAGGCCGAGCCGCAGGTCCTGATCTTCTGGCAGCAAGGCGAGAACATGCGCGTCGCCGCGCATACGCTCACCACCGTCCCTGGCCTGCCCGAGGATCCCCAACTCCTCATGCGTCTCGGCGCGTGGCTCGAGCCCGAGGCAGCACGCGATCTCAAGGCCAAGCTCGACACACTCTTCACGCAGGGCCAGCCCTTCAATCTGCTGCTGCGCACCGGCGCCGGCGGCGACGTGGAAGCCGACGGCCGCGTCTCCGGCGGCCGCGCGATCCTGCGTTTTCGCGATATCGCTGGCTACCGCAAGCAGGTCGCCGAGATCATCTCTCAGCATCGCCAGCTCGCCCGCGACATCGGCCTCGGCCGCGCGCTCTACAATGCACTCCCGCACCCTGTCTGGATCCGCGGCGGCAGCGGCCAGATCGAGTGGGTCAACAAGGCCTATGTGCGCGCCGTCGGCGCCAAGAGCGAGGTCGAGGTCACGGATCGCCAACTCGAGCTGCTCGAAACCCGTCAGCGCGAAGAGCTGGCCAACGTGCTCGTGCGCCAGGAGAGCTTCCGCAAGCGCATGCCGCTGATCATCGGCGGCGAGCGTCGTCATCACGACATCGTCGTGCTGCCGTTCGGCGAGGCGAGTGTTGCCTGCGCGATCGACGTCACCGCCATCCACAGCGCGGAAAGCGAGCTCGACCGTCTCGTCGCCACCTTCTATCGCACGCTCGACCGCGTCTCGACGGCCGTCGCCATCTTCTCGCGCGACCAGCGCCTGAGCTTCTTCAATGAGGCGTTCGCCAAGCTCTGGCAGCTCGATGCCGACTGGCTGAACCAGCGCCCCATGCACGGCGAGCTGCTCGATCGCCTGCGCGAGCGGAGCCGCCTGCCTGAGGTCGTGAACTACCGCGAGTGGAAGACGAAGGTGCTCGCCGGCTACAAGACCGGCTCCGAGCCCGAGGAGTGGTGGCATCTTCCCGATGGCCGCGCGCTGCACGTCATGGCCGAGGAGCGGCCCGACGGCGGCATCACTTATCTCTACGAGAACGAGACCGAGCGCCTGTCGCTCGAAAGCCGCTATAACGAGATGATCCGGGTGCAGCGCGAGACGCTGGACCATCTCGCGGAAGGCGTGGCCGTGTTCGGGACGGACGGCCGCTTGAAACTCTTCAATTTGGCCTTCGAGCGCATCTGGAAGCTCGGCCGTCGCATGCTGCAGGATGAGCCGCACATCGACGAGATCATCCGCCAATGCCAGATCCTGCACGACGATCCGGCCGAATGGAGCCACATCGCCCAGGTCGCGACCGCACTCGACCAGCGCCAGCACGTCACAGGCCAGATGACGCGCGCCGACCAGAGCGTGATCGACTATGCGGCGCTGCCGCTGCCCGACGGCGGCACGCTCGTCAGCTTCGCCGACGTCACCGTCACCAAGCGCTATGCGCGCGCACTCGAAGAGCGCAACGAGGCGCTCGTCGCCGCCGACCGGCTCAAGAGCCAGTTCATCAGCCACGTGTCTTATGAGCTGCGCACGCCGCTGACGAGCATCATCGGCTTCACCGAGCTGCTCGAAAGCCCCCGGATCGGCGAACTGAACGAGAAGCAGCGCGAGTACCTTTCCGCCGTCTCGCGCTCGTCGGAGACGCTGCTCTCGACGATCAACGACATCCTGGACCTGGCCAATATCGATGCCGGCGCGCTGGAGCTGCGCCTCGCGCCGGTCAAGATCATGGGCATCATCGAGGCGGCCGCGCTCGGGGTGAAGGACCGCATGAGCCGCATTCATCTTGCGCTCGAGATCGAGGTCGCGGAGGATGTCGACGAGTTGATCGCCGACGAAGCCCGCGTGCGCCAGATCCTCTACAATCTGCTGTCGAACGCGATCGGCTTCTCAGAACCCGGCGGTCTGATCCGTCTTACCTGTATGCGTGAGGGCCACATGATCGCCTTTACCGTGACGGACCGTGGCGCCGGCATTCCGCACGATCAGCAGCGCGACGTGCTCGGCCGCTTCGTCTCGCGCAGCCGCGGCTCCAAGCATCGCGGCGCCGGTCTCGGCCTGCCCATCGTCAAGAGCCTCGTCGAGCTGCACGGCGGCACCATGAGCCTCGTCAGCGAGCCGGGCGAGGGCACGTCCGTCACCGTGCGCTTCCCCGAGCATGGACCGAGGCCGGGAACGGAGACGGCGAAGTTCACGACCGTCGCATGAGCGGGTCCTGGATTGTCGAAAGCGTCGATGAGACGCGGCTTGCCCGTCTCGCGGATCTGATCGCGCTGAAAGTGCACGTCGGCGATCTCATTACGCTCACGGGCGACCTCGGCGCCGGCAAGACGACGTTCGCGCGCGCCTTCATCCGCGCCATGCTCGACGCTCCGCAAGCGGAAGTGCCGAGCCCGACCTTCACGCTCGTGCAGCCCTACGCCACGCCGCGGCTCGACGTTGCGCACTTCGATCTCTATCGGCTGACGAGCGGCGACGAGCTCGACGAAATCGGTTTTGACGAGGCCATTGCCGGCGGATTGGCGCTCGTCGAATGGCCAGAGCGCGCCGAGGGCCGCCTGCACGGAAGTCACCTGGATATCACGCTCAGTGCCGGGACCTCTCCGGAAACACGCACCGTCACCATCACGCCCGACGCGCGCTGGACGGCACGCATCGACCGCCTTCGCGACATCGACACTTTCATTGCCGATCGCGCGGGCCGTCTGCGTTATCTCCAAGGCGATGCCTCGACGCGCGCCTATGCGCGGCTCACGGCGCCCAATTCTTCGTTCGTCCTCATGGACAGCCCGCGCCAGCCTGATGGCCCGCCGATCCGCAATGGCCTGCCCTACAGCCAGATCGCGCATCTCGCCGAGGACGTGACGGCCTTTCACGCCATTGCCGATGCGCTCGCCTCATGCGGCATGACCGTGCCGACGATCCGCGCCTTCGATCACGAGCGTGGCCTGCTGCTGATCGACGATCTAGGCGATCTCACGTACGGACTGGCGCTTGCGCAGGGACTGGATCAGAGAACGCTCTGGACTGCGGCCGTCGATGGCCTCGTCGCACTTTGCGCGCATCCGCCGCCGGAGCGCCTGCCCGTGCCTGGTAGTGCCGCCGAGCACACACTCCACCGCTTCGACCGCACCGCCCTCATGATCGAGGTCGAGCTGACCACCGACTGGTACTGGCCAGCGGTCAAAGGATCAGCCATCCCGGCCGATGTGAAAGCCGACTTCGTCCGCATCTGGAACGCGCTGATCGACTGGATCGAAACGCTCCCCCTCGGATGGGTGCTCCGCGACTATCACTCGCCGAACCTCATGTGGCTCGGTCATGGCCGCGTCGGCGTGCTCGACTTCCAGGATGCCATGCGTGGCCCCTGGGCCTACGATGTCGTCTCGCTGCTGCAGGACGCGCGCCTCGATGTCCCGGAAGACATCGAACGCGATCTGCTTGCCCACTACCGACAGGAGGTCGCGCGCCGTGAGCCCAGCTTCGATGCCGCCGCCTTCGACACGGCCTATGCCGTGCTCGGCGCGCAGCGGAACACGAAGCTGCTCGGCATCTTCCGTCGCCTCGCCCATCGCGACGGTAAGACCGCCTATCTCGCGCACATCCCGCGTATCTGGCGCTATCTGGAGCGCGATCTGCGCCACCCCGCCCTCGCCGATCTCGCGGCATGGTTCGATACGCACTTCCCGCCTGCGGGACGCGAGAGAAATTCATAAAAGGCGGGGGTTTGGGGGTGTCCCCCAAGCGGGTACAGGGCGGCAGCCCTGTTCGCGCCTTTGGCGCGAGCGAGACTTGTCTCGCGCTCTACCGGAAGGGACACCCTTCCGGACCATCCCGTCTTTTTTGACACTTTGCTCGCGAGCGACTAGCGCTTCTCGCATGAATACCTCGGATGAACAGCCCCAACGCCTGGACCTCGCGCTCGTCGCGCTCGGGCTCGTCGCGACGCGCGCGAAGGCGCGCGATCTCATCGCACGCGGCGAGGTGCGCGTGGACGGCGAGATTGCGCAAAAGCCGGCCTTGAACGTGCGCACCGAGCAGGCAATTACCGTCGATGCGCAGGCAGCGGCGCAGGTCTCGCGCGGTGCCGTGAAGCTCGCGGCGGCGCTGGATCACTTCGGCCTCGATGCCGCTGCGCGCATCGCACTCGATATCGGCGCCTCGACAGGTGGATTTACGCAAGTGTTGCTGGAGCGGGGTGTGGCGCGCGTTTATGCCGTGGATGTGGGCAAGGGGCAG
>DATMRT010000012.1:0-17332 GCA_035565975.1 Hyphomicrobiaceae bacterium | reverse complement strand
CCTCGATCACCGGAAGCACGCGGCGAAGCTCGTCCTCGACGCTCACGGGCTCGGCGCCCGGCCGCGTCGACTCCCCGCCGATATCGAGTATCTCGGCGCCCTCGGCTTCGAGCCGCAGTGCGTGGTCGACCGCCTCCTTCGCCGAGGCGAAGGTGCCGCCGTCCGAGAAGCTGTCGGGCGTGACATTGACAATGCCCATCAGCCGCGGTCGGTCGAGCGACAGCCCGGCAAGCGCAGGTCGCGGTATCTCGTGCTGGGAGAGGAGGTTCGAAAGCGCTGTGTCGTCCGTGGCGCGAGCGCGCAGCTCCGTGACGGAGAGATTGAGCGTCCCATCTCTTGCTGGCCCGCTGCGCTCGATCAACTCGATCGCAACTGCTGCCAGATCCGCACGACCAGTCACACGAAGCAGCTCGTGCGAGCTTCGTGGCGCTCTCGCCGAAGGCGTCAGGAGCCCGAGGGGGCGCAGATAGTGTCGCGAAGTCATGTGGCCGGCTCGTGGGATCTCGCAGTCGCATGGATTGCGACGCTGTCTCCACGACACTTGCCAAAAAAATCGGGCCCTGCGAAGGGCCCGATCCGAACTCTATGTTTTCTACGCCTCAAGTCGGCTGCGGTTCCAGGCCGCCATCCGGCTCCGGCCGGTTGGGGCGAATGCGGCCGGCGACCGGGACCGCCGAGCCCGTCGGCCCCTTGGTCGTATCGTCGTCCGTCGGGCGCACGATCTTCTCGCCGCGCATGACCGCGAGGCATTCCTCGCCCGAGATCGTCTCGTGCTCCATCAGTGCCTGCGCCACCGCCTCGAGCTTGTCGCGGTTGCTGCCCAGCACCTCCCAGGCCTTTGCCTGCGCGTCCGTCACGATCCGGCGGATCTCCTCGTCGATGAGCTTCGCCGTTTCCTCGGACATGTTCTGGCGCTGCGTGATGGCGTGGCCGAGGAACACTTCCTGCTGGTTGTCCGTGTAGCGCAACGGCCCGAGCTTGTCGCTCATGCCCCATTCGGTGACCATGCTGCGGGCGAGGTTCGTCGCCTGCTGGATGTCGCTCGAAGCGCCGGTGTTGAGATGCTCCATGCCGTAGATGATCTGCTCGGCGACGCGGCCGCCAAACGTCATCACGAGACGCGCCTCGCACCACTGCTTCGAGTAGCTGAGCTTGTCGCGCTCGGGCAGGCTCATGGTGACGCCGAGGGCGCGCCCGCGCGGAATAATCGTTACCTTGTGCAGCGGATCGTTGCCGGGCACGAGCAGATTGAGGATCGCGTGGCCTGCTTCGTGATAGGCGGTCGCAAGCTTCTCTTCCTCGGTCATGGCCATTGAGCGGCGCTCGGCGCCCATCATGACCTTGTCCTTGGCATCCTCGAACTCGACCTGCGTGACCATGCGCTTCGAGCGCCGCGCGGCAAGCAGAGCCGCCTCGTTGACGAGGTTGGCGAGATCGGCACCCGAGAAACCGGGCGTGCCGCGCGCGATCGTCTTCGGATCGACGTCCGGCGCCAGCGGCACCTTGCGCATGTGGACGCGCAGGATCTTCTCGCGGCCGACCACATCCGGATTGGGCACCGTGATCTGGCGGTCGAAGCGACCGGGGCGCAGCAGTGCCGGATCGAGCACGTCCGGGCGGTTCGTCGCAGCGAGGATGATGATGCCCTCGTTGGCCTCGAAGCCGTCCATCTCGACGAGGAGCTGGTTCAGCGTCTGCTCGCGCTCGTCGTTGCCGCCGCCGAGGCCGGCACCGCGGTGGCGACCCACCGCGTCGATCTCGTCGATGAAGATGATGCACGGTGCGTTCTTCTTCGCCTGGTCGAACATGTCGCGCACGCGGCTCGCGCCGACGCCGACGAACATCTCGACGAAGTCGGAGCCCGAAATCGTGAAGAACGGCACGTTGGCTTCGCCGGCGACGGCGCGCGCGATGAGCGTCTTACCGGTGCCGGGAGGACCGACGAGCAGGCAGCCGCGCGGAATGCGCCCGCCGAGCTTCTGGAACTTCTGCGGGTCGCGAAGGAACTCGACGATCTCCTGGAGGTCGACCTTGGCCTCGTCGACGCCGGCCACGTCCTCAAACGTCACGCGGCCATGGCGTTCGGTGAGCAGCTTGGCCTTGGACTTGCCGAAGCCCATGGCCCGGCCGCCGCCCGACTGCATCTGGCGCATGAAGAAGATCCACACCGCGATCAGCAGCAGCATGGGGAACCAGGACAGGAGGACGTTGAAGATCGAGGGGACATCCTCGTCCTTCGGTCGCGCCGAAATGCGCACGCCCTTCTTGTTCAGGCGCTCGACGAGGGTCGGATCCTCTGGTGCGTAGCTTGTGAAAGAACGTGACTTATCCGAGAATTGACCGGTCAGCCGGTTGCCCTGGATCGTCACCTCGGAGACGTTGCCGGCATCAACCTGGGCCAGCAGCTCCGTATAGCTTATTTCGTTCCCCCGCCGGGTCTGGGACGGGTTCTGGAACATATTGAACAACGCGATCAGCAGTAGGCCAATGATGACCCAGATGGCGAAGTTCCGGAAATGCGTGTTCATCTGCACCCCTTCCTGGTGGCACCAGAACGTCCGTGGCGTCGCCCGCACGGATCGAACGGCCTCGGGAAGGCCCGGTCCACAAGTGCTGGGCTTAAGATAGGTTGGCGAACCCTGTTTGCCAAGAATTGGTGCACGAATCGTACCTTACGCTTCGGGTCTTGCGCCAAGGCGGTGAACGGCGGCCAGCGGACATATTCAGGATCGGCTGGCCAGAGGGCACCTTCCGGCCCTGCGGAATGCCACGCCGCGCGCATGTATGTCCTACAACTTGGATCCTGTCCTTCACGGCTTTTGCGTCATGATGACGCTCAAGAGAACGGCGGCCAGCAGGGCCAGTCCGACTAGGACGGGCCACGAGCTCCCGCCGACGCCCGATGGACTGGCCTCGAGTGCTGGCCTGATCACGCCCGGGGGCAGCGCATCGTCAGTGCTCGCCGGCGCGCCGCTGCCGAGCACCCGCGCGGCGACAGCGGTGGCATTGTCCTGGCGGGGCAGGCCGAGCGCCTGGACCGCGGCCACCAAGGCCTGGGCCGGCGCCATGCCTCGGTCGATACTCTCCCCGATGATGCGCGCGATGTCGGCATCGCTCAGGACATCTAGCCCATCGCTCGCCAGCACGATCACGTCATCGACCGCGAGAGCGATAGACGCCTCCGGCTGGTCGATGTGCTCGATCGTATGGCCGCCAAGCGCGGATGCGAGCATCGACCTTACGGCCAGCACTGTCGGCGCATCCGGCGCATAGCCATCCCGGATCATCATCCCCGCTTGCGAGTGATCGGCATTCAGCTTCCTGAGGCGGCCGCGCCGCCAGACGTAGAGATGACTGTCGCCGACACTGATCCAGCTCAGACGGCCCTCGACAATAAGGGCAGCGGTGACCGTGCTGGCCATGCTGCGCTCCCCATCGGCCGGATCGCTCGCGTCGCGGATGCGCGCATTGGCCTCGTGGATGGCGTCGTCGAGCGCGCCGCGGCAGGACTTGGGGTGCTCGAAGGCGCCGCTCGTCGCGCGTTCGCTGAAAGTGTCGATCACGATCCGCGCGGCCTTGGCGCCGTCCGCATGGCCGCCGAGACCATCCGCGAGCACGAGCAAAGCCGCATCGCCGTTTTTCCCGAGGCGCACGACGGCGGCCGCATCCTGCTGTTCGGCGCGGGTGCCGATGGTCTCGGCCTCGGCAATGTCCAGCTCGATCATGATCCGGACTGTGCGCGCTCGCGCCGCCGCTGTCCATCGACCGCCGACTGCGCGATCCGGTCTGCCGGCCGGGCCTAGGATCCGATCGCGATATTGTCGATCAGACGCGTCTTGCCGAGCCACGCCGCCGCCAGAACGCGGCCCGGGCCTTTCGATGGGTCGTAGGCGCCGAGCGTCGCGGCGTCGCGCACGGCGACATAATCGATCTTCTCGAAGCCGCCGGCCGTAAGCCGCCTCGCAGCCTCCTCGCAGGCCTCATCGGCATTCCCGCCCTCGAGGATGTGCGCCGCAACACCGCTGATGGTGCGATGGATGAGCGGCGCCACCCGGCGCTCCTCGGCACTGAGATAGCGGTTGCGACTCGACATGGCGAGGCCGTCCGGCTCGCGCACGGTCTCAGCGCCGACGATCGACAGCGGCATCGAGAGATCGCGCACGACCTGGCGGATCACAGCGAGTTGCTGGAAATCCTTCTCGCCGAACACGGCAACATCCGGCGTGACCTGCTGGAAGAGCTTCGTGCACACGGTCGCGACACCCCCGAAGAAGTGCGGCCGGAAGTCCGTCTCCAACCCCTCTGCAGCGCCCGCCGGTACGACGCGCGTCGCGAAGCCGTCCGGATACATCTCCTTGACCGTCGGCGCCCAGACGAGATGGCATCCGGCGCTTGCGAGCTTGGCGACGTCGTCGTCAAACGTGCGTGGATAGGTCGAGAAGTCCTCGTTTGGCGCAAATTGCGTCGGGTTGACGAAGATCGATGTGACGACGCGCTCGCAGCTCTCCAATGCGATCCGCACGAGCGAGATATGTCCCTCGTGAAGTGCGCCCATGGTCGGCACGAGGCCGATGCGGCGGCCTTCGCTCCGCCACGTGCGCACACGCAGCCTGAGATCGGCGAGATTGTCGCTGACGGGAATGGGGGGCGTGGACATTTCCGGCTTCCGCGGTCGTCGTGCGCTTGCGTGCGCACTCTGTGACGGGGATCGATCGTTCTTCGGCCACTCGAAGTCAAGCGCCTGTGCGCGGAACGTTCGCGCTTTCACGATGTCCGCGGCAGCAGGAACGTGAGCAGACCGAGCGCCGGCACCCAGGCCACGATCTGGAAGACGGCAACAATGCCGATCTGGTCTGCGACGAGACCGAGCACCGCCGCGCAGAGACCGCCGAGCCCGAAAGCCAGCCCGTAGAACAGCCCGCCGACGAGCCCCACGCGATGCGGCACGAGGTCGATCGCGTAGATCAGGATGGACGAGAACGCGCTCGCCATGATCAGGCTGATGACGACGCTCAGCACGCCAGTCCAGAACAGGTCCGCATGGGGCAGCGCGAGCGCAAACGGCAAAGCGCCGAGGATCGAGAGCCAGATCACGCGATGGCGTCCGATGCGGTCGCCGACCATGCCGCCGACGATCACGCCGATCGCGCCGACGACGAGGTAGAGAAACAGCATGATCTGCGAGAGCTGAACAGACGTGTCGAAGCGCTCGATCAGATAGAACGTGTAGTAGGACGTGAAGGCCGCCGTATACGCGTTCTTCGAGAGCAGGATCAGGATGAGAATGCTCATGGCGAACAGCACATGCCGCGTCGGCAGCATGGGACCGGCAGCGCTCTTCGCGTGCCCGGCTGGCGCGCTCGCTGCGGCGGCGATCTGGTCGCGACGCATCTCGGCATAGCGCAGGCCTGTCCATGCCATGAGTACCATGGCCACGAGCGCGACGACCGACATCCACGCCAGGCTCTGCTGCCCGCGCGGGACGACGAACATTGCCGCGAGCAGGGGGCCTGCCGCGTAGCCGACATGGCCGCCGATCTGGAAGATGCCCTGCGCAAAGCCCTGCTGGCCCGCGGCCGCGTGGCGCGCCATGCGCGTCGCCTCGGGATGGAACACCGCCGAGCCGAGCCCGATCATAGCCGCCGAGGCGAGCACGGTACCGTAGTTGGGCGCGAATGAGAGGCCGAAGAGACCGATGAGCGTCGCCCCCATGCCGGCGATCATGGCATACGGCCAGGGCCGCGCATCGGTAACGTGGCCGAGCACCGGCTGCAGCAGCGACGACGTCACCTGGAAGGCCAGCGTAATGAGCCCGATGTGGGCGAAGTCCAGCGCGTACGCCTCCTTGATCAGGGGGTACATGGCCGGGATCATCGACTGAATGAGATCATTCAGCAGATGCGCCCCGCTGAGGGCGACCAGGATCGGCAGCAGCGGCCGGGATGTGGCATTGGCGAGGGTGGCGGTCATGGCCGGGGAGGAATGATCTGCGCCGGGCCGGCCGTCAACTGACATCTCAGCGGCGCATGACGGGCATACGGCGGGCGTGGCCGCATCTCACGGGAGCGGGTCGGTCCTGAACAGCGTCACCCGCATGCCGCCGTGGGCAACAGGGGCGGTGGTGGGCAGGAATGGCAGCCCCGTTGCCTTGGCGAGCCACGGCTCGTTGGTGATCAGGCCGACGCGCCAGCCCGAGAACCGCGTGCGCAACGTCTCGCCGAGTGAACGGTAAAGCGCTTCCAGGCGCTTCCTGTCGCCGATGCGGCCGCCGTACGGTGCGTTGGCGATGACGAGACCGGGCGGCCCTGTCGGTGGGACGAGGTCGCTGACCGCGTGCTGCTGGAAGTCCGTGAGGTCGCCGACACCGGCGCGCGCGGCATTGGCGCGGCTCATCTCGATGGCGCCGGCATCGCGGTCGCTGCCGTAGAAGCGGAATGCCGGCTTTTCTGCGGCCGGTGCGCGGCGCATCTCGTTCCACACTTCGCCATCGAATGTCGCCAGTTGCTCAAACGCAAACGGACGCTCGCGGCCCGGCTTGAGGCCCATGGCGATCTCCGCCGCCTCGATGACGAACGTGCCCGAGCCACACATTGGATCGACAACCGGCTCCTCGCCGACATAGCCGCACTGGCGCAGGAAGAGCGCGGCCATGGTCTCGCGCATGGGCGCCTTGGCGACGGCGACCTTGAAGCCGCGCTTGTGCAGCAGTTCGCCCGAGGTATCGACACTGATCGTGCAGAGGTCGTTCTCAATGCGCGCCATGACGACGATTGGCGCATCTTTTGCCGGTTCCGCACCGAGCGTGTCGCGGATGGCTTTCTCGATGCGCTGGGCGGCGGCACCGGAGTGATAGATCTTCGACGTTCGGCACGTCGCCTCGACGCGAAAGGGCACGTCGGCGCGCAGGACGTTGCTCCATGGCACGTGCCGCGCGCGCTTCTCGAGCTCAGTCAGATGGAAGACGCGAAACGAGCCAATCCGGGCCAGCACCTTGTTGGCTCCGCGCACTTCGAGATTGGCGCGCCACGTATCACGCCAGTTCCCGTTGACCGTCACGCCGCCGGGGACTTGCTTCGCCGCCCTGAAACGAAGCGACTTCACTTCCTCCCACAGCACGGCTTCCAGGCCCGGCGCAGTGGCCAGGAAAATCTCGAAGTGATCGGCGGGTTTCATCGAACGAGACGGAAGAGAGCGGGATACTCGGTGAGGGCCAGATCGAACAAAGCGCAGGCAGCCTCAATGTCAAACCACCGAAGCTCGGAGTGCTCGCCGTTCCTCATTTCCGGTTCACCAACCCAGCTTCGGACCACGAACAGGTGATATAGGGCTTCGCCGCGTCCTCCAGGGTTGCTGTCCGCAATCTCGGCGAGCTTCTCGAATTGGATTGGGCTGATACCGAGCTCTTCACCGAGTTCTCTCGTTAGCGCCGCTTGGAGCGTCTCGCCGGTTTCGACCCTGCCTCCGATAACATCCCAGCAATTGGCGTATGCGCGCCGATGCGCTGCTCGCTTGCCCAAGAGTATCTGGCCATCGCGCAGCAGTATAGCACACGCGTAGCGGTTCATCAGCGGCCTCACTCCAGCGGCGCGAGCCGCGTGTCGAGCGACAGCACGAGGCACCAGTGCGGTTCGAAGTTCGCGCCCATCGGCCAGACGTTCGCGCGGAAAGCCTCGAGCAGGCCCGCCTCGTACTTCTTGAACCAGCCCTTCTGGCAGAGAATGAACTTCGTCGCGGCGAAGATCGACTCGCGGTCGATGATGCAGAGGACGGTCATGTCGGGGTGCCGGTCGAGGTACGCCTGGACGGCGAGCATGAGCGTCGGATAGCCGGGATGCAGCATGTCATCGAGCACGATGACGCCGCCGTCGCGGATCACGGCTGTCGCCAGCTCGAGATCCTTGGACAATGCCACCTGCGTGTGCTCGCCATCGACATGAATGAGCCGCACCTTCTCGCCGTCGAGCTTCGCGAGCAGCTCCCCCGGAGCGATCTTGTTGCTGTCGGCCTTCCAGGTGATGCGCTTTTCGCCCGCCACGCCCTGTCGAACGCAGTTCGCCTCGAAGCGATCGATGACCTGCGGATTCGGCCACTCGAACGTGTCGATGCCGAGCGCCCGCTCTCCGTCCTTCAGTGCCTTGGCGAGGGCGATGAAAAAGCGGCCCTCGAAGGCGCCGAGCTCCGCGACCGGACCGGTCACGCCGAGCTCCGACTGGATGCGCATGAGCCCGCACGTGATCGCTGCCGCGAAGCGCGACGACATGCCGATCACCTTGTCGTAGCTCTCGTCGAGATAGGCATCGACGGCCGGAATGCCGGAATGGACGGTCGTCGGTGCTGTCATGCTGGATGTCCTGCTAGAAGCCGTAGAGTGCCGCCCGCTCCGGGTCTTTGGTCGCGACAAGCTTTGCGAGATCGACGATCACTTTGGCCTGCTTCCACGTCGCGTCGTCCTGGAACTTGCCGTCGACAATGGCGGCGCCGGTGCCGTCGGGCATGGCCGCGAGAATCTTCTTCGCAAATGCGACTTCATCGGGGTCGGGACTGAATACGCGCTTCGCGATGTCGATCTGCGTCGGATGCAGAGACCATGCGCCGAGGCACCCCTGCAGGAAGGAATTGCGGAACTGCGACTCACACGCCGCTGCATCCGAGAAGTCGCCGAACGGCCCATAGAAGGGCTTGATACCGACGCTCAGGCACGCGTCCACCATCTTCTGCACGGTGTAGTGCCAGAGATCCTGCTGGGCGAAGGCGCGCTTGCTGCCGTCCGATGTCGCGTCGGCGATCACGCCATAGTCCGGATGTCCGCCGCCGACGCGCGTCGTCTTCATGCCGCGCGAGGCTGCGAGGTCAGCCGGGCCGAGGCTCATGCCATGCATACGCGGCGAGGCCGCCGCGATGGCCTCGACATTCTTCACGCCCTCGGCGGTTTCCAGAATGGCGTGGATGAGGATGGGCTTCTTGATGCCGTTCTTCGCTTCGAGCTGGGCGAGGAGCTGGTCCAGATAGTGGATGTCCCACGGCCCTTCGACCTTGGGCAGCATCATCACGTCGAGCTTGTGTCCGACCGCCGGCACGATGGCGAGAATGTCGTCGAGACCCCAGGGTGAATTCAGACAGTTGATGCGCGTCCACAGGCCCGTGCTGCCGAAGTCGTTGGCATTCGCCATCTCGATGAAGCCGGCGCGCGCATTCTCTTTCTGGTCGGCCGGAATGGCATCCTCGAGATTGCCGAGCACTACGTCGACCTGGCTGATGAGCTCGGGGAGGCGCGCCCGCAGCTTGGCATTGTGCGGCGGCATGAAGTGGATCATGCGCTCGAGCCGGACGGGGAGCTGCCGGTAGGGCTCGGGCGCGCCGGTCGCGAGCGGAGCGAAGAATTTTGCCGGGGTGCGGGTCACGCTCATAGGTCGCCTGGTCCTCGGTTTGTTGGGCCTGTCGGCGTCTTTTGTAGCGTGACGTTCGCAACTGCGAAAGGCAGCCCATTCGGACGGCGCACGCGTTAGGCGTCCGTCTCGTTCACCCAGCGGGTGTTCCACCACATCCACTGCTCGGGATGCTCGCGTATCCACCCCTCGAAGACCGCGAACATCGCCGCGGTCAACGCTGCGGTGTCGGCCGAGCGCGAGGTGGTCTTCGGCAGCGGGACTTCCGTGAGATCGATGCGGAAGCGGCTCTCCGTTCCGATGCGGAGGCAGCGCCCCATCCAGACTCCGGCGCCAACGTGGCGCGCAATCATCGCCGGAACCGGGGTGACGCGCGTGAAACGGCCCATGAAGGGCACCACGACGCCACGGCGCTCGTAATGGTCGCTGACGAAGCCGATAGCGCCGCTGTGGCGTACATGATCGACGAGCAGGCGCGCGGTACGGTGGCCACTGCCGGCCTCCGTCTCCGCGCCCTTGCCGAAAAGGCCGGCGGGATAGAGCGGCGCCCGTTGCTGGCGCAGCAGACGGTCGAGATACGGGTTGGCCAGAGGCCGATAGACGCCGGCCGGCGCGAGGCCGAACTTGGTCATCGGCCAGATCGCCAGCTCCCAGTTGCCGAGATGCGCCGTTACGCCGACCGATGAACTGGTCTCGAGCATCCGCGCGCGCCAGCGCGCCTCGTCCACGATCTCGAGCCGGGAGGGATCGGCCATTATGCGGTCGATGTAGAAGGTTTCCGCGAAGACGCGGCCCATGTTGGCCCACATGGCGCGGGCAATGTCCCTGCGCCGCGCCTCGTCGTACTGCGGAAAGGCAATGGCGAGGTTCTCGAGGGCGCGCCGGTTCTGCCGCAACCACGGCCCGACAAGCCGGCAGACGGCGGCGACAAAGCTGACGCCAATGCGCATGGGAAGCGCGCGGAAGAGCTTGATCGCCACCCAGACGAACGCGAACTCGAAGCGGTGTTTGAGGTCGCGCACCCCGACACCTGCGTGCTTCGGCGCTTGCGTCGCAGGAGTCTCGGGCGGCGGGCTTACGACCTGATCCATATAGTCAAGACCACCGCCTGTTGGACCACATCCACTGCTCGGGTGCCTCTCTGATCCAGGCCTCGAACTCGCTTTGCATTTTCGCTGTGATCCACTTGATGTCGTCGGCCTGGCTGGCGGTGCGAGGCACTTTGAGCTCTTTGATATCGATGGTGAACCGGCTCTGGTTGCCAACGCGGAGGCATCGCGCAAGCCAGATCCGGGCGCCGACCCGGCGGGCGATCATTGCCGGGATGACGACGGAAGGGGCTTGCCGGCCGAAGAACGGCACCGGCATGCCATATCTGTCGTAAAGATCACAGACCAAACCGAGCCTTCCCCCCTTGCGCACGAAATCCATGATCAGGCGCGCCGTCTTCTGGCCCTCCTCGCGGCTGCCGTCGATCCTGCCCTTGCCGAGGAGGCCGGCCGGATAGAGGTCCTTGCGCTGGCGTCGGAGGAAGGCATCGACGTAGGGATTGTTCACATTGCGGTAGACGGCGGCCGGATTGGCGCCGGCGACCGTCAGCGGCCATATGGCCAGCTCCCAGTTTCCCATGTGCAGCGAGACGCCGATCGCCGGGCCTAGTTTGTCCTTGTAGCGACCGAAAATCCGCTGGTTCAGGATCTCGATCCGGTTCGGCTCGGCAATGAGGCGGTCGATCTGCATGGTCTCGGCCATGACGCGCCCGAGATTGCCCCACATGGCGCGGGCAATGGCCTCGCGCTCGGCCTCGCTCTTTTCAGGGAAGGCGATGGCAAGGTTGGCAAGGGCCCGCTGGTGGCGCCGGTTGCGCGGTGCGATCTTCTGCCACGCCCAGGCCGACAGGTTCGCCGCGGTATCGAGCGGCAGCAGGCGCACGAGCCCGACGAGCAAGCGCAGGCCGGCATATTCGAGCCGATAGCGAAGATCCCTGAGCAGTGCGTCCATGAAGCTCCGACGCTCCGGCTTCGCTTGTCTCTTGTGAGCGGGCGCGGGTCCGCTGGGCCGCGCGTTTTGCCTGACCCGTTTGGGTTAGTGCTGCTGCACGGCAGGTCGCGTCAACCCGTCATCCTGCCATAGCGGTGGGTTTCGACCGTGTCTTGCGGCCGAATTACATGTCAGTATGTCGCCGCGGCCGCAATGTGAAACATCCGCTGGCGCCTGAGTGGCAACGTCGCTACGGAGCGGCGTGTTCCAGCGGCAACAACCGAACTGGTATCCTTGCAACAGCCATGACAATTCCGATCATCGAGCACGCCGGCCCGCTTCTTGGCCGCTACCGCGTTCTGCTTTGCGACGTCTGGGGGGTCGTTCACGACGGCATCAAGGCCTACCCTGGCGCCAACGATGCGCTGCCGAGGTTCCGCCAGGCGGGCGGGGTGGTCGTGCTCGTCTCCAACGCGCCGCGCCCGGGCTTTTCGGTTGCCGAGCTTCTCGAAGAGAAGGCCGTCGTGCGCGAGACCTGGGACGCCATCGTGACGTCCGGCGATATCGCGCTGAGCCACATCGCGGAGGCCGGATACAACCACCTCTACCGCATCGGCCCGGAGCGGCGGGATCGCGCGTTCTTCGATGCCCTGCCGGGGCCACACGCGCCCATCGAGGAGGCCGATGCGATCATATGTACAGCCCTCAATCGGGACCGTGAGGAGAGGCCCGAGGCGTATCTGCCGGTGCTGGAGAAGGCTCTCGCTCGCCGTCTGCCCTTCGTTTGCGCCAATCCGGATCTGGCGGTTCACGTGGGGGACGATCTGCTGCCCTGCGCAGGTGCCATTGCCGCGCTCTATGAAGCGATGGGGGGCGCGGTTTTCTGGGCCGGCAAACCCCACCCGATCGCTTACAAGTCGGCGCTCGAGCGAGCGGCCGAACTTGCGGGCCGGCCGGTGGAGCGGTCGGAGGTCCTCGCCATTGGCGACGCCATACGGACTGATCTTGCCGCGGCTCAGGGAGCCGGGGTCGATGCGCTCCTCATTGCGGGCGGCCTGCATCGCGACGAGGTCATGACCGATGGCACGATCGACCCCGATCGTCTCTCGCGCCTCCTCGTACCGCCCGCGCCGCGCCCTGTGGCGGTCATGCGCCATCTGGCTTGGTAAAGGGGGCGCGGAAACGGGCGCTTCCCGCCTGAGGAACGTGCTTCCCAGCGGATGCAGCAAGGTGCGCGCGATTCTCGGGCGTGCTAACAGTCCGTGTATGTGATTGCCTGCCCGACACGGGGTTTGCCGGGGCATTTGTGCCTGCGCGTTCCTGTCGAGAGACGGAGTGCTTCCTGAATGCCCATCAGCAGGTTCTTCATCGATCGGCCGATCTTCGCCGCCGTCGTCTCGCTCTTCATCACTATTGTCGGCGCCATCGGGTATCTGGCGCTGCCCGTCACCCAGTTCCCCGAGATCTCGCCACCGACGATCACGGTCTCGGCCACCTACCCGGGTGCCGGCGCGCAGACCGTCGCCGATACCGTTGCCGCCGTCATCGAGCAGGAGATTAACGGCGTCGACGGCATGATCTACATGTACTCGCAGTCGACGCAGCAGGGCACGCTGTCGATCACCGTGACCTTCGACGTGGGCTACGACATCGACAAGGCGCAGGTGCTGGTCCAGAACCGCGTGGCGGCGGCCGAGCCGCGCCTGCCCGAGGAGGTGCGCCGGTCCGGCGTGCAGGTGCGCAAGAACTCGCCTGACCTCCTGCTCGTCGTGCACATGATCTCGCCCGACAAGAGCTACGATCAGGTCTACATCTCGAACTACGCGCTGCTCAACGTAAGCGATGCGCTCGCCCGAATTCCCGGCGTCGGCGAGGTGAGAGCGTTCGGCGCGCGCGAATATTCGATGCGCGTCTGGCTCGATCCCGAGCGGATCGCCGGCCTGAACCTGACCGCCGAGGAAATCCTCGCCGCGCTGCGTCAGCAGAACGTGCAGGTTGCGGGCGGTGCGGTGGGCGAGCCGCCAATGCCCAACCAGGGCGCCTTCGAGCAGTCCCTGCAACTTCGCGGCCGCCTCATCGACCCGCGCGAGTTCGAGGATATCGTCATCAAGATGGGGCCTGACGGGCGCACGGTGAAGCTCAAGGATGTCGCGCGCGTCGAGCTCGGTGCCATCTCCTACAATACGTACGGCTACATGGACCGCGTGCCGGCGACCGTCCTCGCGGTCACGCAGGCGCCCGGTAGCGACGCCTTGAAGACAGCCCGCGATGTCAAGGCGGCGATGGCCCAGATGGCGCCGAGTTTTCCAAAAGGCCTCGAGTACCGGATCATCTACAATCCGACGGAGTTCATCGAGGTCTCGATCCACGCTTTGATGAAGACGATCCTCGAAGCGATCGCGCTGGTTGTCCTCGTTATCATCGTCTTCCTGCAGACATGGCGGGCGACGCTCGTTCCGCTACTCGCCATCCCGATCTCGCTGATCGGAACCTGCGCCGTGATGCTGGCGCTCGGCTACTCGATCAACTCGCTGACGCTCTTCGGCCTTGTCCTCTCTGTCGGTATCGTCGTCGACGACGCTATCGTCGTGGTCGAGAACGTGGAGCGGCGATTGCGGGAGGGGCTCTCTCCCATGGACGCCGCGCGCGCCACCATGGACGAGGTCGGCACGGCCCTGATCGCCATTGCTCTCGTGCTGGTCGCCGTGTTCGTGCCTTCGGCTTTCGTCGGCGGCATTACTGGCGCCTTCTTCCGGCAGTTCGCCGTTACCATCGCCACGGCGACGATCATCTCCGTGTTCGTCTCGCTGACGCTGTCGCCATCGCTCTGCGCCCGCCTATTCAAGCCGCATGAGGACCACGATGCCGCGACGCATCATCGCAAGTCGGTCGGCGAGTTCATCATGTGGCCGGTTCACGCGGGCTTCCGCGTCTTCAATCGCGGCTTCGATGCGCTCTCGGATGGATATGCCCGCTTCGTTCGCGGCCTCTCGTGGACCGCGCCGATCATGCTGCTGATCTATGCGGGACTGATGGCGAGCGCGGTCATGCTCGTGAGGTCGACGCCGACGGGCTTCATTCCGGCGACCGATCGCGGCATTGTCACGATCTCGATGACGCTCCCGCCCGGCGCCTCGATCGAGCGCAGCAACGAGGTCTTCAAGGAGGCCAACGACATCATTCTCGCGACGCCGGGCTTCAAGCATACGTCCGGCTTTGTCGGACGTTCCGGCGCGACGTTTACGAACTCTTCGAATGCGGCGGCGCTCTTCAGTGTGCTCGAGGATCACGACGAGCGAGACCGCCTGGGGCTGACCATCGACTCGATGACGGCCAACATCCGCCAACGGCTTTCGACCATCAAGGACGCACAGGTCCTCGTGTTCGTGCCGCCTGCGGTTCGCGGCATGGGCAACGCGAGCGGGTTCTCCATGCGCCTGCAGGACCGGCAGGCGCTCGGCTCGGCGGTCCTCTACAAGGCTTCGCAGGATCTCATCGATCGCGCGCGCCAGACGCCCGGCATCTCGAACATCTTCACGACGTTTCAGATATCGACGCCGCAGGTCTTCGTCGACGTCGACCGCGTCAAGGCGCAGATGCTCCGCGTGCCGGTGGGTACGATTTTCGAGGCGCTACGCGTCTACATGGGCTCGGCCTACGTGAACGACTTCAACATGTTCGGGCGGCCTTACAAGCTCGTCGTGCAGGCTGATGCGAGCTTCCGCGCCGACCCGGACAATATTTCGCGCATTCGCGTGCGCAATGCCGACGGCCAGATGGTGCCGCTCGGCTCGCTCGTCACTTTCCGCGAGATTTCCGGTCCCGAGCGCGTGCCCCGCTACAACCTCTTCCCGACCGTCGAAGTCAACGGCACCGCGGCGCCCGGCATCTCATCAGGCCAGGCGCTCGACATCATGCAGCAGATCGCCGCCGATGTGCTGCCGCCGGGCGTCACGTTCGAGTGGACGGACCTCTCCTACCAGGAGAAGAAGGCGGGTCGCACTGGCTACCTCATTTTTGCCCTCTCGGTTCTTTTCGTCTTCCTTGCGCTATCTGCGCAGTATGAGAGCTGGTCGCTGCCCTTCTCGATCATCCTGATCGTGCCGATGTGCCTGCTGGCGGCGACGTTCGGCGTGTGGATGGAAGGAAAGGACATCAACATCCTGACACAGATATCCTTCGTCGTGCTTATCGGCCTTGCATCGAAGAACGCCATCCTGATCGTCGAGTTTGCGCGCCAGATCGAGGAGCAGGGCAAGGATGTCGTGACTGCGACGGTGGAAGCGTGTCGCAGGCGCCTCAGGCCGATCGTCATGACGTCGCTTGCCTTCACGCTCGGCGTCGTGCCGCTCTATCTCGCGACAGGGGCCGGCTACGAGATGCGCCAGGCGCT
The DNA here is from genome assembly GCA_035565975.1 of Hyphomicrobiaceae bacterium. GTDB lineage: Bacteria > Pseudomonadota > Alphaproteobacteria > Rhizobiales > Hyphomicrobiaceae. Next base: position 1,573 of record DATMRT010000012.1, on the reverse strand, counting down.
CGGCATTGCGGTGTTCTGGGGCATGATCGGCGTGACGCTGTTCGGCCTCGTCTTCACGCCGGTCTTCTACATCACGATCCGCAAGCTCACGCTATGGCGGAAGGCGCGTCGTGCGGCGCGCCGCGGCGGGGCGGCTGCCGCGTCCGCGACGCCGGCGGAATAGGGTTTGCGTCCGTCGAACGTGCCCATGCCGTGTGTATCAGATCTGCCGATCGAGCATGTGCTGCCGAGGATCGCGGCCGCGCTCGATGACGGCGTGTCGGCCGTGCTTGTGGCGCCGCCCGGAGCCGGCAAGACGACACGCGTGCCGCTTGCCCTTCTCGATGCGCCATGGCTCGCGGACCGCAAGATCCTCGTTCTGGAGCCGCGCCGTCTCGCCGCTCGCGCCGCGGCGGAGCGCATGGCTTTTCTTCTGGGCGAGAAAGTCGGCGAGCGCGTCGGCCTGCGCGCAAGGCTCGACACCCGGGTTGGTCCGAAAACACGGATAGAAGTGGTGACCGAAGGCGTGTTCACGCGGCTCATTCTGGATGATCCCGAGCTGTCAGGCGCCGGTGCCGTTCTGTTCGACGAATTTCACGAGCGTTCGCTCGATGCCGATCTCGGTCTCGCGCTGGCGCTCGATGCGCAGGCGGGCCTGCGTGAGGATCTGCGCATTCTCGTCATGTCGGCGACGCTGGATGGTGCGCGCGTGGCGCGGCTTCTGGGTGAGGACGCGCCTGTCATCACCAGTGAGGGGCGCGCCTTTCCCGTCGAGACGCGCTATCTGGGGCAAGGCACAGGTGCACGCATCGAGGATCGGCTCGCGGAGGCCGTCCGGCTGGCATTGAGCAGCGAGGAGGGCTCGATCCTCGCGTTCCTTCCCGGACAGGCCGAGATCGTGCGCACGTCCGAGCGGCTTGCTGAACGTGGGCTGCCTCCCGACGTGGATGTTGTGCAGCTTTTCGGTGCACTCGATGCCCGAACGCAAGCGCGGGCCATCGAGCGGGCACCTTCCGGACGACGCAAGGTCGTGCTGGCGACATCCATTGCGGAGACCTCGATCACGATCGACGGCGTACGCGTCGTCATCGACAGTGGGCTCGAACGCGTTCCGCGCTATGAGCCGGACGTGGGCATCACGCGGCTCGAAACGCAGCGCGTGTCGCGCGCTTCGGCCGATCAGCGGCGCGGGCGCGCCGGCCGCACGGAGCCCGGCGTATGTCTGCGCCTCTGGGACGAGGCGCAAACGGCGGGTCTTTTGCCCTTCCGCGCCCCCGAGATCCGGGCTGCGGATTTGTCCGGCCTGCTGCTCGACTGCGCGGCCTGGGGCGTCGCAGATCCACTGTCGCTGTCCTGGCTCGATCCTCCGCCGGCGGGAGCGTTGGCCGCTGCGCGCGAAGAGCTTGTCGCCATCGGCGCCCTTGATGCGCACGGCCGGCTGACGGATGCCGGACGCCGCCTGCGCCGTCTCCCGCTGCCGCCGCGCCTTGCGCGCATGATCGTGGTGGCGGCTGAGATGGGAGGGGCGAAGCGCGCGAGCGAGATCGCCGCAGTTCTTGTCGAGCGCGGCCTCGGCGGCAATGCGACCGATCTC
>DATMRT010000011.1:0-40948 GCA_035565975.1 Hyphomicrobiaceae bacterium | reverse complement strand
GCGCTCAAGATGTCGTATGCGGCGATCGGCAAGGGGCTGACCGCGCTCGCATCCGCGTCCATCCTCATGGCCGACAAGTACGGCGCCAAGGAAGCGCTGCTCGAGGAGTTGCAGCGCAGCCAGCCGAACATCCTCAAGGGCGTGAGCTGGTCGGTGCCGGACATGTTCGTGAAGGCCTATCGCTTTGTCGGTGAGATGGAGGAGATCGCCGATCAGAGCGGGCGCAAGTCCACGGCCGCGATCTACAGAGGTATTGCCGATCTCTATCGCGATATCGCCGCCGATCAGGATGGGCCGAAGAAGGACGTCGCGATCCTGGAGCAGTTTTTCAAGAAGTGATTGACGCACGAGCCAGCCGTAAGAGCGGGCACGGCAAGAGGAGGAACGCATGATCGAGAAACGAATGCTCGGCCGGACCGGTGAGCAGGTGTCGGTGCTGACGTTCGGCTGCGGTGCGGTCGGCGGGCTGATGGTGAAGGCCGATGCGGCCGAGCAGGAGCGCGCTGCCGCGATGGCGCTCGAGCACGGCGTGAACTTCTTCGATACCGCGCCCGGCTATGGCGATGGTGCATCCGAGATCAATCTCGGAAAGCTCCTCAAGAAGCTCAAGCCCAAAGCGCTGATCGGCACCAAGGTGCGCATCCCGAGTGCGGATCGTGGCCGGATCGCCGCCAGAATCAATGCCGCGCTCGACGAAAGCCTGAAGCGCATGGGGCGCGACAGTGTCGATCTCTACCAGCTCCACAATCCGCTGACGCCCGATGCCAGCGGCGAAACGCTGACGGCGGCCCACGTTCTCGACGATGTCGTGCCCGCCTTCCAGAAGCTGCGCGAAGCGGGCAAGATCCGCTATCTCGGCTTCACGGCGCTGGGAGATATCAGTGAGGTCGACAAGGTGGTCGCGGCCGGCGTCATGGACTCGGCGCAGATCTGCATGAATGCGCTGAACCCCTCCGCTGTGGCGCCGATGGCTGAGGGCTACCCGGCGCAGGACTACAAGCGTCTCATGGCGCGCGCGCGCGATGCCGGCATCGGCACGATCTGCATCCGCGTGCTTGCCGGCGGCGCGCTCAGCGGCGAGATGGTGCGTCATCCGCGCGGCTGGGCCGTGGTGCCGCCGATCGGCTCGGGTTCGGACTACGCCCGCGATGTCGAGCGCGCTCGCCGCTTCCGCCCGCTCGTCGACGAGGGCCACGCCGGCAGCCTGACCGAGCTTGCCATCCGCTATGCTCTGGCACAGCCTTCGCTCTCGACCACGCAGGTCGGCGTTGCGACCTTCGAGCAGGTGGCGGGTGCGATCGCGGCCATCGAGAAGGGGCCGCTGCCGCCGGCCGCCATGGCCCGCGTGCGTGAGATCCAGCAGACGTTCGTCGGTGAACCGCGCTGAACGAAATTCCCTCTCCCCGTCCGTACGGGGAGAGGGTTAGGGTGAGGGGCGGCGGTATACGCGAACGTCAGCGCAAGCTGCCGCCCCTGATCCCGACCTTCTCCCCGCAAGGACGGGGAGAAGGAGAAGCCTCTCAAGGAGCCCTACCAATGCCGATGGACGCCAGCGAGATCGAGAAACTCATCAGGGAGCGCTTTCCGGGCGCCGAGGTGACGATCAAGGATCTGGCAGGGGATGGCGATCACTACGCGGCGCATGTCGTGGCACCGCAGTTCAAGGGCAAGACGCGCGTGCAGCAGCACAAGATGGTCTATGACGCGCTCGAAGGTCGGATGGGTGGCGTCTTGCACGCGCTCGCGCTGACGACGGCGCCCCCGAAGGACTGAGTTCGCGCGGCGTGCCAATGATCGAAGAAAAAGCAGGAACCATGCACAATCTCATTCTCAATGCGCAGACACTCGGCCCTGACGTGACGTTCGAAGCGCGCGTGAAGGGTGCGAGTCGCGCCGGCTACCGCGGCCTCAGCATCCGGCCTTCGGAGTACAACGGTGCTCTGAAGCAAGGCCTCGACGATGCAGCGATTCTCAAGCTGCTTGCCGAGAATAAGGTCGAAGTGACAGAGATCGGCCTCGCGACGACGTGGCTGCCCGGTGTCGGCCATCAAGCCGGTATGGACGCCGATGAGCCGATGTTCTGGCACATGGCCGACCTTTTCAAGCCGCGCCAGCTCAACTGCGCCATGTGGGAGAACCAGAAGCTGCCCGACATGATCCGGGGCTTCGGTACACTGTGCGATCGTGCGGCGGAAAAGGGCCTGCTCGTCGCGCTCGAGTTCATTCCGCACAGCGGGATCCGCGACATGGTCCTTGCCTGGGACATTGTGAACGGCGCGGCCCGCCCGAACGGCGGCCTGATTTTCGACACGTGGCATTTCCAGCGCGGTGGCACGCCGCACGATGCCATCGCCACCGTGCCGCCCGAGAAATGGTACACGCTGCAACTCTCAGACGCGCGCGACGTGCCGTGGCCGGAAGTTCGCGAGGAATCGCGCCATGGTCGACTGCTGCCGGGCGAGGGCGTCATCGACTTCGCCAGCATCGTAGGCCGCCTGAAGGACTATGGCGCCAACCCGACGATCAGCGTCGAGGTGATCAGCGATGCGCTCCATCGCATGGATGCCGAGACTGCGGCGCGCACGAGCCTCGAGCCCTGCGTCGCGCTTCTCGATCGGCTTGGTGTGACGGCCCCCTGGTGGAAATGATGCCGAGGCCGGTGGGCGAAGCGTTCAGCTCGACCGCTTGATGCTGTCGTTCTGGGCGTGGCCTTTGCCTTTGCGCGCCGCTTCGACTTCCTCCCGACGGATGGGGGCCGGCTTACGATCCGCCGGGCGACCGAGAGGCTCGGTGCTCGTTGGCTCGCCCGCAGCCGTCGGATCGCTGGCGGGGAATGTCTCCCGGATCGCCTCGTCGATGCGCTCATCCTGGTGCTGCTTCTTCTTGCGATCATTACGTTTCTTGTCGGTTTGCATTGCTGTCTCCGTGGCAAAACCCAACTCGGCCGGGTGAGGGGCGTTGGAGAAACGGGCTGAATGTAGGGGCAGTTCCGCACCGCGTGGCCCATGGGACGCGCCGACCATTGACTTGCCGCCCGCCGGGGCCATCTCTATGCTATGCGCCGAACTGCGCCGGGGGTCCGGCGCCGCGCACCGAGCTTTGAGGATGAGCCATGAGCGAGCAGGCAGTCCACGACTGGATCCGCAAGCAGATCTCGAATAACGACGTGGTGCTTTTCATGAAGGGCACCAAGAACTTCCCGCAGTGCGGCTTCTCCGGGCAGGTCGCCCAGATCCTGCAGTACCTCGGGGTCGAGTATCAGGACATCAACGTGCTCGAGGACATGGGTATCCGCGAGGGAATCAAGTCCTTCAGCGAGTGGCCGACGATCCCGCAGCTTTACGTGAAGGGTGAGTTCGTCGGCGGCTGCGACATCATCCGCGAGATGTTCCAGGCCGGCGAGCTGCAGGAGATGCTGGCGGAGAAGGGCGTCACGCACACGGCGGTCGCCTGAGCCGGACGTGCGCCCCTTCCGATCGTGATTTTGCCGCCGCCCGCTGACAATGTCCGCGGGCGGCGCTTTGCTTTGTCCGGGCTACAGGGGCGCGTCAGGAGGGTGAAGCGGCATGACCACGACGCTCGAACCCATCACCCAGCCGACGGTGCCGAGCACGCGGCCTCGGCTTGCGCTCGGCGGGCGGCGGTTTCTCCTGAGTCTCGCGATCATCGGCGCCAGCATCTCGCTCGCGCTCGGCATCAGCCTGCCCTCGATCAAGCTGACGAAGTTCTATTTCTTCTCGACCGAGTTCTCGCTCATCTCGACGGTGTGGACGCTCATCCAGCGCAATCAGATCTTCCTCGGCGTGATCGTGCTCCTGTTCTCGATCGTGCTGCCGGTCTTCAAGATCCTCTATCTCGTCATGCTGACGACCATGCCGCTCGACGCGCTCCAGCGGCAGTATAGGCGGTTGCGCGCGCTCGAGTGGCTCGGCAAGTGGTCCATGCACGATGTGCTCGTGCTGGCGCTGATGATCTTCTTCCTCAAGAGCCAGGGCATCTACGACGCAAGGAGCCTCTCCGGCGTCTACTTCTTTACGGCGGCCGTCGTGTTCATGATCCTCGCCTATGCGTGGCTCAGCGTGTTCGCGCTGGCGCCGATCAGGGCCGAGCAATTGCGGGCCGAGCGCGCCCGCCTCGCTGTCGGTGTCGGGGAAAGCTCCGCGCTCAGGAATTTCCTCCTCGCGCTGTTCATCCTGACGGCCGCGATCTGCTTCGCGCTCGGCGTGATCCTGCCGTCGATCCGCTTCACGACCATCTACGTGTGGACGAACGAGCACTCGATCGCGAGCATCATCTATGCCCTCTACCGGACGCAGGAGTATTTCCTCGCCGCCGTCCTCGGCATGTTCTCGGTGGTCTTCCCGTTCCTGAAGCTGCTCCACCTGCTGACGCTCTGCCTCTCGCCCAACCTTTCGGATGCCTTTCGCCAGAAGTCGCTCTCGACCATGGAATGGCTCGGCCGCTACTCCATGACCGACGTCATGGTGCTGGCGCTCATGATCTTCTACATGAATTCCTCGGGCTACATCGAAGCGCGGGTGCTCCCGGGCGTCTACTGCTTCGCCGCTTCGGCACTGATGACCATGTTCGCCTATGGCTGGGCCAACTCCCCGCCCCGGCCTCATCGGCGGCTGCCACAGCCGCTGCCCCCTGCAACTGGCATGGAAGAGCGCCGCCGGCGGCGGCTTGCTTGAGGGATGGTCTGGCGGCTAGCCTGTCCGAACCGTTGCGAGACGCGAGAGGGAGCCCATGACCATTCACCCTGATGCCGCCAAGGTCGTCGAGCTGATCATTGCCTCGGGGCGCCCGCCATATCCGACCATCGGCCATGTCGCAGCCCGCGAGATCTTCGTGGCTTCCCGCGCGATCCTGCAGCCAGATCCCTCGCCCGTCGGCGAAGTGCGCGATCTTGCGGCTACGGGGCCTGCGGGGGAGATACCGCTGCGGCTTTACCGTGGGCAGGGGGTGGATACGAGCAAGCCGCAGCCTGCGCTCATCTACTACCACGGCGGCGGATGGGTGCTCGGCAATCTGGACAGTCATGACGGCGTGTGCCGCGATATCGCCAACGCAGCCGAGTGCACGGTCGTCGCCGTCGACTACCGACTGGCCCCGGAAGCCAAGTTCCCGGCAGCGGCGGACGATGCGATCGCAGCCGCCCAATGGATCCACGACAACGCCGCGGACCTCGGCGTCGACCGCACGCGTCTCGCCGTCGGCGGCGACAGTGCGGGGGGCAATCTGAGTGCCGTCGTTGCGCTCCATGCGCGCGATAACGGCGGCCCGAACCTCAAGCTGCAGGTGCTGATCTATCCTTCCGCGGACATGTCGAGCGTCTATCCGTCGTACGAGGAGTTCGCCGAGCAGTTGCCGCTGACGCGCACGACCATGGATTGGTTCGTCGACCTCTATCTCAACAGCCGCGAGAAGGACGCCAAGGACTGGCGGGCCTCGCCGCTGCACGCCAAGAGCCTTGCCGGTCTGCCGCCGGCCTTCGTCATTACGGCGGCCATGGATCCGCTGCGTGACGAGGGCGAAGAATTCGCCCGCGCGCTGATGAAGGCTGAAGTGCCTGTCGAGGTGAAGCGCTTCGACGGCCAGATCCATGGCTTTCTGACCATGGGCCGCATCATCAAAGACTCGCAGACGGCCGTCGCCGACATCGCGACCGAGTTGCGGAAGGCTTTCGCGTAGCGGCAAGCCGCGCGGAAATGAAAAGGCCCGCCGAGGCGGGCCTTTCGTCGTCTTCAGCCGACGATCTCTTCCGGCTTGAAGTTCAGGGCGATCTCGCGCTGAGCTGCAGCGGGGCTGTCCGAACCATGGCTCGAGTTCTCGCCCTTCGAACGGGCGAAGAGCTTGCGGATCGTGCCCTCGGCGGCCTCGGCCGGGTCGGTCGCGCCCATGACCTCGCGATACTTCGCGATGGCGTTCTCGCCCTCGAGCACTTGCACGACGATCGGGCCGGACGTCATGAACGTGCAGAGCTCGCCGTAGAACGGGCGCGCCGCATGTTCCTCGTAGAACTTCTCCGCCTGCGCCTTCGTCCAGCGCACGCGCTTCTGCGCAACGATGCGCAGGCCTGCCTTCTCGATGACGGCATTGATCGCGCCGGTGAGGTTACGTGCCGTGGCGTCCGGCTTGATGATGGAAAACGTGCGCTCGATCGCCATGCGGCGGCTCCCAGGATCTCGATGTTGCAGGAAGAGGTCTGGCGCGGGTTATAGCTGCGCTGCACAACGCCTACAAGACCGGCTGCACGGACTGCGTGCGGTCGGTCGAGCCCAGTCAGATCGCACCGCTATCCGTGCCGTCGAGAAATTCCGAGAAGAGCTCCCGGCTGAGGGGCACGATATCCATGATGTCGCACGGGCCGTCCGTTGCCGGAGTGCCGTCTGTGAGCAGGTAACTATAGCTGTGACGGCTTACGGCGACCCAGAGGCCGACCTCGTCCGCCCCGTGAAAGACAGCGACGCCGCCTTCTTCGCCCTTCGCAAAAGTGAGTTCGGGCGCATTGTGACGGTACTCCCCGCGGAGCACGCGCAACAGCTGTTCGTCCCAGGGACTCCAATGGCGCATTGTGGAAACCGCCCCCTGTTCTCGCAATCCTCCGCTTTTAGCGGAACACTATCGTCCGTGCATTGGTAAACGGATGGAAATGATACCTAAATCCGCTAAGCCCGCGGATCAATTTGATTAAACTGCGCCATTAACGGCCATTTGTCCGGCGATTTGGACGCGCTTCCCGGCCCTATCCCTAGGGACCGCTTTCTCTCAACTTGCTGAAGATCGTACGCTTCCAGTCGTTCCGAGGTCTTGCGACAGGCCGCTCGTCGCGTTCGATGCGTCGAAGCGTAGGCGGCGGGGTGAGTTCGGCAATGACGGGTGGAGCCTGTTCGGGGCCTCGAAGTACGGCCGGTGCCGTCGGGTCGCGCGGGGCCAGACCATCACCGAGCGCATCGACTTGTGCCGCGCCGAGACCCATGCGGTTTTCGCCGAGCGCGCCCTCATCACGAGGGAGCACGGCGCGGTCGTCCGCGGGATCGGGAACCGCCCGCTCGGCTGAGCGCATATCGGAGCGTGCGCCCCTGCGGTCCTCGTCGTGGCGGGTCATGCGCACGCGCGATGTATCGGGAGCCATGCGGCGATCGGCGGACCGTGGCACCCGGGTGGCTCCGGGAGAAGGCTGGGCCTTCTCCAATGCGGCGGCGGAGGGGACGATACGTGAAGCCGGCAGGCGGGCGGCCGCGGTTGCCCTGTCACTCGCCGTGCAGACGTGGCTGGCCTGACTGCGCGCCAGAGCGAGCATGATGTAGTCCGGTGTCTCCACAGGCCGCAGGACTCGCACGCGCTCGCCGAGGACGTGCATGGCTTGCTGGGTCTCAGGCGTCCAGCGGCCGTCAACGGCACCGGCGTAGCAGCCGAGGCGCAAAAGCTCCGTCTGTATCTGCTGAACGAGCCGGACGGTCGCATCCTGTGCCGGAGGGCGCGCGGCGGCCGGCGCCGAGCTCTCCCGCACCGCCGGCTGCGCTATGGCGGTCGCTTGGCTGGCGGTCGACACTCTGGCGGCCGATGGTGCATCGGGCGGGAGCGGATTCAGCAGATAGGCCAGGGCGCCAAATGCACCGAGCGCTACCACGAAGCTCGTGGTTTTACTCATCGGACAGTTCCAAACGCAAAACTAGAAGACGGATCCAGGGTCCGACTGTGGCGAGCGGATTGTGTCCGGCGCCACCTGCCGGTGGGCCATAGCACGACGGCCCACCAGTAAGACGTAAACATAGACACTAAGGTTCAAACTACCCAGTGCCCTGAGAGATCACAATTTCCGGAATGAAGCCTTGGTTGACGTCTGTTGCCGATCAGCAGCAGGCGGACCGCTGGCGTCACCCCCGCGGACGGCAGTCGCGGAGCATCTTGGTACAGAGAATCCTGATATATTGGGATTTGGCGTGCCGGCGACGGCTCGTGCACGCATTTGCTACCGGAGGTGTCCCATGGATCTGAGTCTTCTCATTCAGCTGATCAGCGGTGTGGTCGGGGGCAACATCGCAGGCGCCGCGCTGAAGGAAAAGTCGCTGGGTGTTCTCGGCAACTCGCTGGCTGGTCTCGTCGGCGGTGGGCTTAGCGGGCAGATTCTACAGGCGCTGCTCGGCATTGGCGCGGCGGGGGCGAGCGGTCTCGATCTGGGGGCGATCGTGTCTCAGGTCGCGGGTGGCGGCGTTGGCGGCGCCGTATTGATGACGATCATCGGCTTGCTCAAGCAGAATTTCGCGAAATAGGCGGCGATGCCGGCGATGCCCGGTTTCCGGGCAGGGGGCGCGGTCAAGGGTCTCTTGACCCCTGACCGGGCGGGTGCTGTATCGGCGGGACGGACATGCAACCGATTCCTGCCCGCCAGCGCCGAGATTGCTCAATGCCCTCATCCGATGCGACGCCCGCGGTACCGCCCAAGCCACCTGGCGCATCCCTGGGCGATGCGGTCCTGATCATCGATTTCGGTTCGCAGGTGACGCAGCTCATTGCCCGCCGCGTGCGCGAGGCAGGCGTCTATTCCGAAATCGTCCCGTTCAACAAGGCGGGAGAAGCGCTGAGCCGCCTGCACCCGAAGGCCATCATCCTTTCGGGCGGTCCGGCCTCGGTGACGGGCGCAGGCTCGCCGCGCGCGCCGTCGGGGGTGTTCGAGGCCGGTGTGCCGATCCTCTCCATTTGTTACGGCCAGCAGACGACGGCGGTCCAACTCGGCGGCGAGGTCGAGGGCGGGCATGCCGCGGAGTTCGGCCGTGCCGACATCGAGATCAAGGAGAAGAGCGCGCTCTTCGAGGGCATCTGGGAGATCGGCAAGCGCTATCCCGTCTGGATGAGCCATGGCGATCGCGTGACGCGGCTGCCGGAAGGATTCACGGTCAAGGCCGTCAGCGAGAATGCGCCGTTCGCCATCGCGACCGACGAGCGCCGCCGCATCTACACGACCATGTTCCACCCCGAGGTCGTGCACACGCCGGACGGCGCACGCCTCATCGCCAACTTCGTGCGCAACATCGCCGGCATCCCCGGTGACTGGACCATGCGCCACTTCCGCACGGCCGAGATCGAGAAGATCCGGGCGCAGGTCGGCAAGGGCCGCGTGATCTGCGGGCTCTCGGGCGGTGTCGACTCGGCCGTCGCCGCCGTGCTGATCCACGAGGCGATCGGTGACCAGCTCACGTGCATCTTCGTCGACCACGGCCTCATGCGCCTGAACGAGGCCGACGAGGTCGTGAGCCTCTTTCGCGGCCACTACAACATCCCGCTCGTGCACGTCGATGCCTCCGACCGCTTTCTCGGCGCGCTTGCCGGCGTCAGCGATCCCGAGCAGAAGCGCAAGATCATCGGCCAGCACTTCATCGAGGTCTTCGAGGCCGAGGCGAAGAAGATCGGCGGCGCCCAGTTCCTCGCGCAGGGCACGCTCTATCCCGATGTCATCGAGAGCGTGTCGTTCACCGGCGGCCCGTCGGTCACCATCAAGTCGCATCACAATGTCGGCGGTCTCCCGGAGCGCATGAACCTCAAGCTGGTCGAGCCGCTGCGCGAGCTCTTCAAGGATGAGGTGCGCGCGCTCGGTCGCGAACTCGGATTGCCGGAAGCCTTCGTCGGGCGGCATCCCTTCCCGGGGCCGGGTCTCGCGATCCGCATTCCGGGTGAGATTACGCGCGAAAAGCTCGACATCCTGCGCAACGCGGACGCCGTCTATCTCGACGAGATCCGCAAGGCGGGGCTTTACGACAAGATCTGGCAGGCCTTTGCGGTGCTGCTGCCCGTGCGCACGGTTGGCGTGATGGGCGACGGGCGCACGTACGACCACGTCTGCGCGCTGCGTGCCGTGACCTCCGTCGATGGCATGACGGCGGATTTCTTCCCTTATGACATGGCCTTCCTCGGCCGCGCGGCGACACGCATCATCAACGAGGTGCGCGGCATCAACCGCGTCGTCTACGACATCACCTCGAAGCCGCCCGGCACGATCGAGTGGGAGTGAACCGCGGGGGCGCGGGAGGCGGGGCTATACGACCATCGCTGGCAGAAGGCCGAGGTTATTCTGCACACTCCGCACGCCGGGGACATTCTCGGCCAGCACCCTCACCGCCTGGCGCTGGGCATCTGAGTCCACCGCGCCATAAATCTCGACGATACCATCCTTCACGGCGATATTGATGACGGCGGAGTTGAGCCATGGCTGGGCTTTGATCTCCTGCCAGATGGCCTTTTGGAGCTGCCCGTCCTGGGATCCGGCAACGTTCGGGGTCGAGATGACCTCCGCGAGCTTGCGGACGAGATCGGAGCGGCTGATCACGCCTACGAGCTTGCCGCCTTTCAGTACGGGCACGCGACGCACGCGATGCGTGTCGAGGATGTCGGCGACCTCGGCGAGGCTGGTGTCTGGCGCCACGGTGAGGACGTGTCGGGTCATCACGTCACGGGCGCGCAGTCCGTGGCTTTTGGTGTACTCGCGGGCCTGCGCGTCGGCATCGGCGAAGATGGAGAGCCACCACTTCCGTTTCTTTTCCGTCCCGGTCTCGCTGCGATGGCCAAGATCGGTCTGGCTGACGATGCCGACGAGGTGGTTGCCCTGTGCAACCACGGGAACGGCACTGATGCGGCGGCTTACGAGAAGGGCAGCAATCTCTTTGACTGTCGTGTCCGGCCCCACGGTCACCACGTCTTTCGTCATAGCGTCCTGGACGTTCATGATACGACCTCCGGATTTCCACCGATTGCCAGTGTCGGCCGCCCTCTGTCCGGCCGCGTTGATCTCGGTCAAGCAGGGGACGGTGCCGGGGCGCGCGTGAGCGGCCAGCGGTGAAACGCGCGAGCGCCACGAAAGTTGTGGCGGGTGAGGACCAGCAGGAACAGCACGCGAGGCTGCTATGGCGCGACTTTCCAAGAAGGCCGACTTTCCGGTCAACAAGGTGCGGCGCTATCTCGAGCCGGGGCCGATCGTGCTCGTGTCGTCGCACTGGCAGGGTGCCAGCAACATCATGACGCTCGGCTGGCATACCGTGCTCGAGTTCTCGCCGTCGCTGATCGGCCTGATGATCTCGGGCGGCAATCATAGCCACCGCATGATCCGCGAGAGCGGGGAATGCGTCGTCAACCTGCCGACGACAGCGTTGACCGACACGGTCGTCGGCATCGGGAATACCACCGGGGCGGAGATCGACAAGTTCGCCGAGTTTGGTCTTACGGCCCAGGCGGCCGATATGGTTGGCGCGCCGCTCGTCGGTGAGTGCCACGCGAGCTTCGAGTGCCGACTTTGTGACGATGCGCTGGTCGATCGCTACAACTTCTTCATTTTCGAGGTGGTGAAGGCGCATGTTAAGGCCTCACCGAAGTACCCCGACACCCTGCATTATACAGGCGACGGCGTGTTCATGGTCGCGGGCAAGACGATCAGCCGTCGCTCCCAGTTCCGGCCCGAAATGCTGGCGGATTGAGTGAGCCCGTCGATCGGTCGGCACACGCGTCAACACGTCTCACGTCCATTTGAGCGCGGAGGCCTGGAACGGAGCAGAGAGCGTCGACAATTCAATTGGGAAGAGACTTTTCTAATGAGCCCAAGCGAGACACGAAAATGTCGAAACATCTCATCTCCGGCGCCGCGATCGGCGCAATGGCTCTCGCGACATCCGCGTTTGCGAGCGCTCAGGCTGCTCCCATCTCCTCGGCTATCACGACTTTCACACCTTCCTCGGGCTCCCTCGTCGAGCCCGTCAGACACGGGGGAGGTGGTGGCTTTGGCGGAGGTGGTGGCGGGGGGGCCTTTGGCGGTGGCGGGTTCTCGGGCGGCAGGTCATTCGGCGGCGGCTCGCTCTCAGGTGGCCGCTCGTTCTCCGGTAGTGGCTTCCACGGCTACAGCGGCGGTTCGAGAGGCATGACCTCGCGAAGCTTCAGCGGCCACCCGCGAGGCAATCACATCGGATCAACGCACAGTGGATCGAGGACGGCCGCCACCAGTCATGTGCGCCATCCGAACGGCCCGGTTCGCTGGAGCCGCGATCATCGCCACCGCTACTACGGTCCATACTTCATCGTGCCCTTCGGTTACGGACTCTATGCCGAGAATTCCTGCTACGATTGGGAGTACGGCGCGCACGGTTGGGGTTACTACTGGGACTATTGGACGTGCCCCGTCTGACTTGACGGCACCGCCCGCTCGATTTCTCATAACCTTCGGCCGGCCGCGAGAGCGGCCGGCCTATCGGCTTGACTGCATGTTCCCCTGGGAAAATCACACCGCAATCGCCATATTGGGGTAGTCAGAGCAACAGGCGGAGGTTCGATATGGCCTATAAGAAGACGAAAGAGGCAATCGCCAAGCTGACCCCCGAGCAGTATCGCGTTACCCAGCAGAACGGCACCGAGCGGCCATTCACGGGTGAATACAATTCCAAGAAGGAAGCGGGCATCTACGTCGACATCGTTTCCGGTGAGCCGCTGTTCGCGTCATCGGATAAGTTCGAGTCCGGCTGCGGATGGCCGAGCTTCACGAAGCCGATCGTGCCGGCCAACGTCACCGAGCTGCGCGACACCACGCACGGCATGATCCGGACCGAGGTGCGCTCCAAGCACGGCGACAGCCATCTCGGACATGTCTTCGACGACGGCCCCGCAGATCGCGGCGGGCTGCGCTACTGCATCAACTCGGCTTCCCTGCGCTTCATTCCCCGCGACAGGATGGAGGCTGAGGGCTATGGCGAATACCTGGATCAAGTGGAGGAGGTTCGCACATGACTGAGCGCGCTGTACTGGCGGGAGGCTGCTTCTGGGGCATGCAGGACCTCATCCGCAGACTCCCGGGCGTCGTATCGACCCGCGTCGGCTACACGGGCGGCGATGTGCCTAACGCCACCTATCGCAATCACGGTACGCACGCCGAAGGGATCGAGATCATCTTCGATCCCGAGAAGATCAGCTACCGCCGGATCCTCGAGTTCTTCTTCCAGATCCACGACCCGACGACGAAGAACCGCCAGGGCAACGATATCGGGATGTCGTATCGCTCCGCGATCTACTACGCCAACGACGAGCAGAAGCGGGTTGCGCTCGACACCATCGCTGATGTCGAGGCGTCCGGTCTCTGGCCGGGCAAGGTCGTGACCGAGGTCGAGCCCGTCGGGGCTTTCTGGGAGGCGGAGCCCGAGCACCAGGACTATCTGGAGAAGTATCCGAACGGCTACACCTGCCACTTCCCGCGGCCGAACTGGGTTCTGCCGAAGCGTCAAGCGGCGGAGTGATCGGCAAAGTGATCTGACGGAAATGTGAAGACGCCGCGCTTCGTTCGAAGTGCGGCGTTTTGCTGTTATGCGGCTGTGTTTTGTTGCGGTGAGGCAACGCACCGTTCTCAGATATCTCGCTGCAACTCCTCATGCATTGCGAAGCAAGCTATTGTGCTCATTCTAGCTGAGCAAATCATCGCTCCATCTTGATCGGATCAATGCAGCCCTTCGTGCGAGGCATACTCATTGTTGTCGTGGCGCTTTGCGTCGCCATGATAACGGCCGGCAAAGAGACTGCGGCCGAGCGTGCCGGACCTCGTATTCTTGGGCAGCAGATTTTGCCCGACGATGCGATGGACCGCATCCCGCAAGGTTTCCACTGCGGCGAGCCGAGGCAACAAAAGCACTGCTGCCATCGTGTCGTGCGTAGGGCGACCACAACGCCCGATGTCCGTCCGCAGCGGCGGTTTTCGACGCCGATCGTTATCGCAGTGAGGGTGCCACGGATCGCCGCTGAGAGCGTGAGCGAGGCGTGGCGGGACCCAGCGAATGGACGCCATCTCCGTCTCGGATTTCGCGAGATCTACGCCGCGACGCGGCGGATGCATAGTTGAGACCCGCCGTCTCAATGGATCAATTCGCAGCTCCGCTCGGTCCGCGCCTCTCGAGCATGGGATGAACGGAGCCCCCGTCCTGCACTCAATCGGATGAACGCTCGCACGATGGCGGGCGCCCGTGAGGATAATCAACTATGAGAGCCGATATCTTCGGGTTGCGCGGCATCACGCACGCGTGCCTGGTTGCGATCGCTGCAACGACGTTCCTTTCTTCCAAACCCGCCCAGGCCCAGAACTTCTTCGAATGGCTGGCTGGCGAAGGCGGCAAGAACACCGTTTCCGACCGTCAGACCGTTCGCTTCGATCCGAGTTACGAGCCCGGTGAGATCATTGTCAGCTTTGGGGACCGGCGCCTGTATCATGTCACCCGGCGCGGTCGTGCCGTGAGCTATCCAATCAGCGTCCCGCGCGCCGACAGTAGATGGCAGGGAACGCTTCGTGTCTCGCAAAAGCGGGTAAATCCGCCCTGGACACCGACCCCGCAGATGCGCCGGGAGAATCCCGCGCTGCCCGTGACGGTGGCGGGCGGAGATCCAAGGAATCCGATGGGGGCACGCGCGCTGTATCTTGGCAGCACACTCTACCGTATTCACGGCACGGACGCTCCGAACACCATCGGGCAGAACGTGTCACGCGGCTGCGTACGCATGCACAACGCGCATGTCATCGAACTCTTCGAGCGCGTTGGGGTGGGCGCCAAGGTTACGGCCACGTGGAAAACGTTCAGGGCTCCGCCGGTTGGCGCCGATCGCATTGGTCAGTCCAACTGGCAGCCCTGGTGATGCGCCCCTGAGCAGAACGAGCGGGCGCACACGTTGAAGGCGGTAGCCGAGGTGGCTACCGCCTTTGGCCCGCGTCGTGTGTCAAATGGCCGACTGCTCACTCTTCCTTGAAGCCGTACGCTGGAATGCCCTGCTCGTTCTCGTAGTACTTGAAGGGCAGGAACTTCCCCGACATCGCGATCTTCACGCGGTCGCCCTTCTCGTTGGGCAGGCGCTCCAGCGACATGTCGAAGTCGATCGCCGACATGATGCCGTCGCCGAACTCCTCCTCGATCAGCGCCTTCCACGCCGGACCATTGACCAGCACCAGCTCGTAGAAGCGATAGAGCAGCGGGTCGGTCGGCGGCATGGGCGTACCGGTGCCGCGCATGGGCACCTCGTTCAGCATCTTCTCTTCCATGGGCGAGAGGCCGAAGAGGGCCGCGGCCTTCTTCGCCAGCGGCTTGACGAGCTTGTGCTGGCCGAGCAGCGCGCCGACCACGAGCACGGGGCTCATGCCGCCGATCTCCTTGGTGATCGCCGCCCAGGTCAGGCCCTTCTCGCGCTTGATGTCGAGGATCTTCTCGGTGAGTTGCTCGCGGGTCATGGGGCTACCTCCAATGTGAGTGTGCTTGTCAAGATGAGCGGCCAGGCCGCTTCAGGACGGCATCGCCGTTTGGGCTGACGGCGTTGCCGTTCGCGTGCGCAATGATGCGCGTTGGGGCCGGGCGCGAACGATAGGGTGCCGCCGTGTGCACGGTGCCGATGTCTGCGGCGTCCGTTCCCATGCCCGCTTCTGCCACAGGCCGGATGATGGCCGGCGCGCGCGGGTCACCGGCGCCGACGCCGCCGGCGAGTTCCTTCGAGCGCGTGACGAGGAACTCGAGCAGGTGATTCCTGAGCGGATAGTAGTTCGGGTACTTGTGCAACTCGGTGCGCTGGCGGCCTTTCGGCAGCGTGTTCTCGACGATCTCGGCGATGCGTGCCTTTGGCCCGTTCGTCATGAGTACGATCCTGTCGGCGAGCAGCATGGCCTCGTCGATATCGTGCGTGATCATGAAGATGGTTTGCTCGGTCGCTTGGCGGATCGCGAGCACTTCGTCCTGCAGGGCACCGCGCGTCAGGGCGTCGAGGGCCGAGAACGGCTCGTCCATGAGCAGGATCTTCGGTTCGACGGCGAGCGCGCGAGCAATGCCGACGCGCTGGCGCATGCCACCCGAAAGCTGCGCGGGCTTCTTGTCCTCCGAGCCGTCTAGGTGGACGAGGGAAAGATACTTCCGTGCGTGCGCGCGCACCTGCTCGTTGGTCCAGTCGCGGTGGCGCGAGGCAATGCCGAGCTCGACATTGCGCGAGGCCGAGAGCCACGGCATGAGCGCATGGCTCTGGAAAATCACGGCGCGATCGAGGCTCGGGCCGTCGATGGCCTGCTCGCCGACGATCACGGTGCCTTCGCTCGGATTGTCGAGACCGGCGAGGATGTTCAGGATCGTCGACTTGCCGCATCCCGAGTGCCCGATGATGCAGACGAACTCGCCGGGATCGACGGTGAACCAAACGTCCTCGAAGACCGTCAGCGTGCCCTTGCCTGTGGGCTCGGGAAAGCGCTTGGCGAGTCCTTCAATGCGGATGAGCGGGTGCCGGCTCATTCAATTCATTCCCTGCCGACTATTCCGAGTAGGAGACGAGGCGCTGCAGTTGCGCCATGAGCTGATCGAGCACCATGCCGATGAGGCCGATCAGCAGGATCGCGTTGATCACGTTGGTGATCGAGAGGTTGTTCCACTCGTTCCAGACGAAGTAGCCGATGCCGGTGCCACCGACGAGCATCTCGGCGGCGACGATCACGAGCCACGCGATGCCGATCGAGATGCGCATGCCGGTCAGGATCGTCGGTGCAGCAGCCGGCAGGATGACCTGGAAGGCCGTGCGCCACGTCCCGAGCTCGAGCGTCTTCGCAACGTTCACCCAGTCGCGGCGCACGGTGGCGACGCCGAAAGCCGTGTTGATCAGCATCGGCCATACGGAGCAGATGAAGATCACGAAGATCGCAGAGGCGTTCGAGTCCTTGATCGTGTAGAGCGCGAGCGGCATCCACGCGAGCGGTGAGATCGGCTTCAGCACCTGGATGAAAGGATCGAGCGCCTTGCTCATGAGGGGTGACATGCCGATCAGGAAGCCGAGGGGCACGGCGAGAAGGAAGGCGAAGAGGTAGCCGGTCAGCACGCGTGCAATCGAGTACGCGAGCTGGATGCCGACGCCCTTGTCGTTCGGGCCATTGTCGTAGAAGGGCCGGCGCAGGTGCTCCCAAAGCTTCTTGCCGACCTCCATGGGACCTGGCATCGCGGATGTGCCCTGCGTGGCCGTCTTGCCCATGAGCTTGGCATACTCCGGATCCATGTCCGCGACGGTGCCGGTCCCTGAGACAGCGAACTGCCACAGGGCCAGAAACGCCGCCAGGAACGCGATCGAGAGCAGTGCCGCCCGCAATGCCAGCGATTGCGCCATGCCTCAGGTCCGCTTGATGGCGAAGCTCGCGACGTACTCCTCCGGCTTCGCTGGATCGAACGTCTTGCCCATGACGGAGAAGGTCTTGCTGGTTGATGCCGGTGGCTTGAGGCCGACTTCCTCCATCAGTTTCGCCGCATCGGTCGCGAGATAGACCTGCTTGGCCACCTTCGCATAGTCCACGTCGCCCTTGATCTGGCCCCAACGCTTCATCTGCGAGAGGATCCAGATGGCGAAGCTCTCGTAGGGGAAGGGATCGAAGTCGATGCGGTCCGGCACCTTCTTCACATTGCCGAGGCCGTCGGCGAACGTGCCGGTGAGCACCTGCTCGACGACCGTTACGGGCTGATTGAGGTAGTTCGCCGGCGCGATCGCCTCCGCGATCTGCTTGCGGTTCTCGTTCTTGGTCGCGAAGGCCGTCGCATCGATGATCGCCTTCAGGAGCGCCTTGTAGGTGTTCGGGCTGCTGGTCACGAACTCCTGGCTCGCCGCGAAGGCGCAGCAGGGATGGCGATCCCAGATCTCCTTCGAAAGAATGTGAATGAAGCCGACGCCGTCGAACACGGCGCGCTGGTTGACCGGGTCGGGCGCGAGGAAGCCGTCGATATTGTCGGCGCGAAGGTTGGCGACCATCTCGGGCGGCGGCACGGCGCGAATCTGCACATCCTTGTCCGGATCGATGCCGTGCTCGGCGAGATAGTAGCGGAGCAGGTAGTTGTGCATGGAGTAGTCGAACGGCACGGCGAACTTCATGCCCTTCCAGGACTTCGGATCGCGCTTGTCCTTGTGCTTGACGGAGAGCGTGATGGCCTGGCCGTTGATGTTCTCGACGGCCGGCATCGTATAGGGAATCGGGTTCGAGCCCGCGCCGAGCGTGATCGCCAGCGGCATGGGCGAGAGCATGTGGGCTGCGTCGTATTCCTTGTTGATGGTCTTGTCGCGCACGACGGCCCAGCCCGCCGTCTTGATCACTTCGACATTGAGCCCGTGCTTCGAATAGAAGCCCATGGGATGCGCCATGATGATCGGCGTCGCGCAGGTGATCGGGATGAATCCGACCTTGAGGTCCTTCTTCTCGATCTTGCCCGTATCGGCAAAGGCCTCCATGGCGGTGCCGAGCGGGAAGAACTGGCTGAGAGCGGCCATGGCCGTGGCACCACCGACGGCTTGCAGGAAGCCACGCCGCTCCATGTCATTGGGAAACACGGCTCGCACGACGGCGCTTTCGACAACGCGCTTGATGCGCTGATCGTGATCGAGCTTGGCCGCGGCCTCGTGTTCGGCCTGCGACTTGTGCTGGCCGCATGCGCATCCAGAGCGCTGCATTGGACGATGAGGATCGAATGGATCGTCGAAGCTCATGGTGTGCGGTTCCCGGGTTGGTGCTGCGGAAGACAGCAGAATGCCCAGGATGCCGGAGAATTGGGCGCACGAGTTTTGTGCAAACGCTGCCTGCCGCGCGCAAATTCTGTGCGCGTGCACGTGATCACCGATCTAAGCGCGGCGGAAACGCTCAGCTGAGCGGTTTGAGGTTGGCCTCGATTTGCGCGCGCTTGCCCTCGAGGAACGGCGGCAGCGACAGCCGTTCGCCGAGCGTATCGATCGGCTCATCGACGGCGAAGCCGGGGCCGTCCGTCGCGATCTCGAAGAGGATGCCGGCCGGCTCGCGGAAGTAGAGCGAGCGGAAGTAATAGCGCTCGACCTCGCCGCTCGAGCGAACGCGAAACTCCGAGAGCCGCGCCGTCCACTCGTGCAGGCTCGCGACGTCCGGTGTGCGGAAGGCGACATGATGCACGCCGCCGGCGCCCTGCTGCGCGGCGGGCAGGTTGGACTGCACGGCGACGTGCAGCTCCGCCGACGGACCGCCAGCGCCCATGGCAAAGACGTGCACCTCGCCCGCGCCGTCCGGAGAGGGATATGTGCGCTCTTCGCGCAGGTTCATGACCGTGCTCAGCAGCTCGCCTGTGCGCTCGAGCGTCGGCACGCTGATGGTGATGGGGCCGAGACCGCGGATCTGATGCTCGGCGGGAACAGGGCTCCGCTCCCAGGGATGGCTTTCGCCCGCTCCGCCGTCGTCGACGAGGCAAAAGCGCTGACCTTCCGGATCTTCGAACAGGAGCGAGGCGCGTCCATCGAATTCGGCGATCGGGTCGTGCACGAGGCCCGCATCGGCGATGCGGCGCCCCCACCACTCGAGGCTCCGAGGGCTGGCGACTCGCAAACCCGTGCGTGTGATGGCGTGCGTGCCGCGCCGCTCGCGCGCGACCGGCCAGTCGAAGAACGTGAGATCGCTGCCGGGAGAAGCTAGGCCGTCCGCGTAGAAGAGGTGATAGGCGCTGGTGTCGTCCTGATTGACGGTCTTCTTCACGAGGCGCAGGCCGAGCGTGTCCGTGTAGAAGCGCTTGTTCGCCGCGGCTGTTGCAGTGATCGCGGTAAGATGGTGGATGCCGGTCAGCTCGAGGCTCATGGGGCGTCTCTCCGTATGGATCGGCATGGCTCACCGATGCCCGTTACATGATGGTCGAACGCTCGGCGATCAAGTTGCGCCTCACAGCGCCACATGCACTTGCGACTGAATCTCGGGCCATTTGAGTTCTCAATATGTTCCGATCGGGTGTTGGACGAGTGCGTGATGGCGACATCGGGGCGACCTGCATTCGACTTCGGTCTGCAGCCGTGGCCGTCACGAATGACCGCGGATTGCCGGGTCGTGAGCAGCCGGCTCGCCTGCTCCATGTCTCTCTTGCTCAGATGGCGAACGGTGCGCCGGCGCCTGAGTGCGCCTTGGAATAGACGGCCGTCACCTACATTTATGTGGGGGGCAGGGCGAATGCGGAGCGAACGCCATGCAAGGGAGGACACTCTCGGCAGCCATGCTGGCTTTGATCCTCATGCCGGTAAGTGCACACGCGGGGCTCACGGTCAGGTTCGTCGGTGCGGATCGCTACAGCGATGCCGAGGCAGGGAGCAACGGTTCGCGCAAGGAAACGCTCAACGAGCTGCGGCGCATGTTCGATACGCTCGGCGCGCGCTACCTCACACCCGGTCAGGATCTGGCCATCGAGGTACTGGACATCGACCTCGCCGGCGAGCGGCTGCCGAGCCGCGGCGGCGAAACGAGGATCGTGACGGGCGCAACGCCGCCGCGCATCAGCCTCCGATATACGCTGCGTGAGCGCGGTCGCGTCGTCCGACGAAGCCAGGAAACACTCTCCGACTCGAATTTTCAGATGGGCTCGACGGCCCGGTCGGGCGATCGGCTCGCCTACGAGAAGGAGCTGCTGACGGATTGGTTCCGCGCGCAGTTCCGAGCGGGGCGTCGCCCGCGCTCTTGATGTCGGTGCAATGACAAAGATCCGGGACGTGGCTACAGTCTGCGCACCTGAGATGCTGCAACGGCATGAGGATTGCCAACGATGCCCAAGAAGCCGGCCACAGCCTACTGGCTCCTGAAGTCGGAACCCGATGCCTTCTCCTGGGATGACCTGAAGGCCAAGGGCAAGGCCGGCGAGCCGTGGACGGGCGTGCGCAATTTCACCGCACGCAACAACATGAAGGCTATGAAGATCGGCGACCTCGGCTTCTTCTACCATTCCAACATCGGTAAGGAGGTGGTCGGCATCTGCAAGGTGAGTGCGCTCGCGCACCCCGATCCGACGGACGACACGGGGAAGTGGCAATGCGTCGACGTGGTGGCCGTCGCCGATGTGCCGAAACCTGTGACGCTCGCGGCGGTGAAAGAAACACCGGCGCTCGCGAAGATGAGCCTCGTGACCAGCGCGCGCCTCTCCGTGCAGCCCGTGACGCCCGAGGAGTGGCGGATCGTATGTAAAATGGGCGGCGTCGATCTAAAGAAGCTGTAGCACCGCCTAACGCGGCATGCGCGCGCGTTGATTGCCCGGACTTTCGACGCCATATCTGAGGTCCGCACGAACGGCAGCGGTCGTCATGCCGCGCCGAAAGGTTCAGAACGCATGTCCGATGACGAGGAAGCCAATCGCCTGAGCGCTCGCGCCGCCCGCTACCTGCGCGTCGGCACGAACGTCGGCGCGGTCGCCGCACGCGTCGCCGGCAGCCGGCTGCTCGGTTATGACCTCGACCGTGAGAAGAACGCCGCCGAACTCGCCCAGGCACTGGGCGGCCTCAAGGGCCCGATCATGAAGGCGGCGCAGCTCCTCTCGACCATTCCGGAGGCGCTGCCGCCCGAGTACGCACGCGAGCTGGCGCAGCTTCAGTCCGCCGCGCCGCCCATGGGGCCGGCCTTCGTGCGCCGGCGCATGCAGGCGGAGCTGGGGCCCGACTGGCAGGCGCGCTTTGCCTCCTTCGAGCTGGCGTCGACGGCCTCAGCGTCGCTCGGACAGGTGCATCGCGCTGTGGCCCACGATGGACGCGCGCTCGCCGTCAAGCTGCAGTATCCGGATATGCAGTCGGCCGTCGAGGCCGATGTCACGCAGCTCAAGGTCGTGTTCGCCATTCATGCGCGCATGGACCCGGCGGTCGAGACGGGCGAGATTCTGAAGGAGATTTCGGCGCGGTTGCGCGAGGAGCTCGACTACGGCCTCGAGGCCCGTCATACGGCGCTCTACCGGCTCATCTTCCGCGATGATCCGCTCATTCGTGTGCCGGAGATCGTGCGCGAGCTCTCGACGAAGCGCCTGCTCACCATGACCTGGCTCGAGGGTCGGCGACTGCTCGACTACAAGACGGCACCCGTCGAACATCGCAATCAGATCGCCCGCGCCATGTTCCGCGCGTGGTGGTATCCCTTCAGCCACTACGGCGTCATCCACGGCGATCCGCATCTCGGCAACTACACGATCTTCGAGGAAGAGGGCCAGCCGGCCGGCATCAACCTGCTCGACTACGGCTGCATGCGAACGTTCGCGCCGAAATTCGTCGGCGGCGTGATCGATCTCTATCGTGGTCTCCTCGATGGCGACGAGGCGCGCATTGTGTACGCCTACGAAACCTGGGGCTTCTCGGGCCTCTCCCGAGAGCTGATCGACGTGCTGAACATCTGGGCGCGTTTCATCTATGGGCCGTTGCTCGACGACCGCGTGCGCTCCATTGCCGAGGGGACGACGCCCGGCGAATACGGCCGGCGCGAGGCCTTCACGGTGCACAAGGCGCTCAAGGAGAAGGGACCGGTCAAGGTGCCGCGCGAGTTCGTTTTCATGGACCGCGCCGCGATCGGGCTCGGTGGTGTGTTCCTTCACCTCGACGCCCGCCTCAACTATTTTCAGATCTTCAACGAGACCATCGAGGACTTCGATCTCGCCCGCGTCGGCGCACGTCAGCGAGCCGCTTTCGGGGAGACCGGCGTGCCGCTTCCCGAGGGAGTCGAGGTCGCCGCATGAGCGCAGGGGGGACAGTGTCGAGCAAGCCGATCGTTCTCGTTGCCGCGGCGGCACTCATCGACGTCGACAACCGCGTGCTCATTGCCGAGCGCCCGCCGGGGAAATCCATGGCCGGTCTCTGGGAGTTTCCGGGCGGCAAGGTCGCGCCGGGCGAGACGCCCGAGCAGGCGCTGCTGCGCGAGCTTCAGGAAGAGCTCGGCATCGAGGTTTGCGAGACCTGCCTCGCGCCTTTCACGTTCGCGAGCCACACGTACGAGACCTTCCACCTGCTGATGCCGCTCTATCTCTGCCGCAACTGGGAAGGCGAGATCACGCCGCGTGAGGGCCAGCGCATCAAATGGGTGCGCGCGCTGCGCCTCGTCGACTACCCCATGCCGCCTGCGGACGTGCCGCTTATTGCGATGCTACGCGATCTGCTGGGGTAGGACCGCCAGCATACCCAGCCGTCAAAACTATCGGCAGTTCGTCCGAAGCCAGTGGAAAAACTCGTCTTCGCTGACCTCACCCGCGGCCAAAGCAAGCACTGTGGTTGCCGCCGTGATCTCATCGGCTTCAAGGTTATGATCGTTCATGCGCAGGAACACATAAGCGGCGAGAAATCCGGTCCGCTTGTTGCCATCAACAAACGGGTGATTGCGCACGATGCCGAAAGCATAGGCCGCCGCCAGACGATAGATATCGGTCTCGCCGTAGGCATGGAGATTGATAGGCCGGGCGAGCGAAGATTCCAGTGCTCCTTCATCACGCAGGCCGGCCGCGCCACCGTGCTCGGCAAGCTGCGCATCGTGTATCGCGTCGATGACCGATCGCAGCAGCCAAGTTGGCGCACTCATTTTGCAAGCCGGCGGAGAGCGTTCCGGTACTTCCTCATGCCCTCTTGAGCAGCCTGCATCTGCGCATCGAATGACGGATCATAGGGCGAGATCCTCATCGATCCGTCAGATGCTTCAGTAAGAAAGAGCGTATCTCCGGCTTTGAGATTGAGACGCGCGAGCGCCTCCTTCGGCAATACGACGCCGAGCGAGTTTCCTACTGGGCGAACTTTCAGCGGAGTCATGCGGCACCTCGAAATGTTATTACGTGTGTTATAATGCAAACTCCTAATAAAAACAACCAGCCCTGCGCCTCGTCGACTACCCAAGCCGCTTGCGGACGTGCCGCTTATTACGATGCTACGCGATCTGCTGGGGTAGGACCGCCCGCGCGCCTCAATAGTTGCCGCCGAATACCCGGGAGGCCCACTCGGGCTTGCTGCTGCCCCCGCGACGATTGCCGGTCGAGCGACGTTCACGCGAAGACGCCTGAGCAGAACGTGGGCGCTGCGCCGGCTGGGCACGTTTGGGCTCAGGGCTGCCAAGCAGCATGGCGCCACCAGGGCGCTCCGGCGTTTCCGCGGACGCCGTCGCTGGCGGGACTTGGCCGGGCTCTGGCGGCACTTCCCCGGCGCCTGCCTCTCGGCGGGCGGGCTGGACCTTCGCCGCGACCGCCCGCCGGCCTTTCTGCGCGCGCTCGGCGTAAAGGCGGTGGCGATTGAGCGCTTCCCGCTCCCAGGGATGCGGCTTACAGGTGCAGGCCTCGACGTATTCAGTGCGGAAGAGGAAGGCATTCTTCAAAGCCGTGTAGGGCTGACCACGCACATCCCTCATGTCCTCGGGCTCGCCGCCCGGATTGGGATAGACGTAGAGGCGCGCGCCGGACGAGCAACGCGCATTGCACGCGGCCTCGTCGGCGCCGAAGCGGTCGGGCGTCGTCGCGAAGCTAATCGGGAAGTAAAAGCCATCGCAGAGGCGAACACAGACAGTGCGGTAGGTGCCGCGCTCGCGCGCGTATTCGCGCGCCTCTTCCATGGCCTCTTCGCGCGCTTCGCGCTCCTCGCGAAGGCGCTCCTCCCGCGCTTCACGTTCCTCCTGCTCGCGCGCTCGTCGCGCTTCCTCACGCGACATGGGACGCGACTGGCCACGGAAGCGGCCACTGCGCCAAGCGGAGGGATTCGTG
Source organism: Hyphomicrobiaceae bacterium (assembly GCA_035565975.1). Classification (GTDB taxonomy): domain Bacteria; phylum Pseudomonadota; class Alphaproteobacteria; order Rhizobiales; family Hyphomicrobiaceae. The sequence goes on along the minus strand of DATMRT010000011.1, from coordinate 16,460 downwards.
AGTTGATCGAACCAGCTATCGCTTGTCGTGACGTATGCGCCGGTCGTCTTGTCGCGCGCGTCGGTAGCAGAGAGGAGGGTGCGACTGGTGGCGCCGATGGCCAGGACCGCCAGTGCTGCGAGAGCAACAGCCAATCCGCTGCGCGCCACGTCAGAATGGTGCTCGGATGAAAAGCCGGGCACGCGCCGACGCAAATGCAGGTCTAAACGGAACATTCTTCTACCGTGTACGCAGGAACTATGGGGTCTTCAAACCCCTCACGGCTCGCTCTGTCAACTAAGCTATCGTCATAACTGTTTGTTCTAAATGCGCATCTCGGACGCGAAAAATCGATACGCGACGACCTGGGCAACCGCCTCCGCGATAGCAACGCCGGCCTTACACGTCGGGTTGCACTCGGTTGGCGCTAAATCGAGAGGGCCTGGCGCGCGAGGAGCCAAAGATGCTCCCAGAAGCCTTCGCCGAGCTTCGCGAGAATGCCCCCGAGTATGGCGACCGCGATCCAGCCCAGCCATCGCTTGAGGCCGCGCGTGACATTGGCCGAGACCCGGATCGAGATCCGTTGCTCGGGTAGGCTCGTATCCGCGACCACGCCATCGGCACCAATCGAGCGCGAGGCCACGATGAGGGTCAGCTCGGCCGGCCCGCGCACCTGCGGGATGACCGTGAAACGCCAGACGGCGTAGTCGCTTGCGAGCTGATCGGGCCGCGCGCCCGTCCACTGCGTCTCCGGCGACTTGGGCTCGATGTAGAACCGCCCCGGCTCACCCTGCAGGCGGACGCTCATGGCGCGCGTGATCAGGAGCTGGTGGGCATGCGCCGCGCCGCCCCCTTGGAGCCCGCGGGCGACATCGGGCACGCCTTCGCGCGCGATGCGGATCTCCACGGTTTCGAGCACGCCGACCTTCATGCGCCGCGGGATGTTCTCGACGAGCTGACCGCTCTCGGTCCCAGGCCGCGGTGCATTGCGGGCGCCACGCGGCGCCTCGCGGGCGCGCGCACGGTCGGGTGTCTGTGCGCCGCGCGCCGCCGGCGGTGGCGGAGGCGGGTACGGTGGCGGCACCGGCGGCAGCGGCTGGCGCTCGACGGTCGCCTCAGGCCATGGCGTGGTCAGCTCGGGCTCTGCCTGCCCGCTTTGCGGCAGGCGCAGATTGGGGCGCGGTGGCGGTGGGCGCGAGGCGCCGAGGCCCCGCTGCGGGATTGGCGGCGGCCCTTCGGGCGCGCGGCGACCGGCATCCAGGCTCGGGAGTGGCGGCGGGCCTGGCGGAGGGGGTGGCGGGCGCCGCATATGGGGCTCTGCCTCACCGCGTGTGGGCTGAGCCGCCGCCGGCTTGGGCGCAGAAGCAGGCGGGGGCGCTCCGATGGCCGCCCGATCCGGAGCCGACGGTGGGGGGGCCTCGCGCGCCACTTCGGGGGATGGGGGCGGTTGTGGCGCTGGTGGCGGGGGCGGCCGCTCCTCCTCACGCGCCGGTGCCGGTGATGGCGGGCTCGCCGGAGAAGGCGCTTCCGCCTTGCGCGCGGGGGCCGGCGGTGCGGGCGGCCTCGGCGGCGGATCGGGGCGGATGTTGGGAAAGCCCATGGGCTCCCACAGCGGCCTTTGGATAGGCGGCGTGCGCGGCCCGACGCGCGCCTCGTCGGCCATGGGCGTCGGCGGTGCGGGCTCGGCGGGCGTGGGGCGCGGCGCCGCTTGTGCTGGTTGGCTTTCCGGGGCTTCCGTGGGCGCCGGCGCAGGAGCTGCCTGGGCGGCGGCACTTTGGCGGATGACGCGGATGGCGGCCTGGAACGTCAATCCTTGCGCCTTGAGGAAGGTCGCCGCCATGCTCTTGCCGTCGCCGACGATCGCCGCCAGCACGATGGCGCCGTCGATCTGGACGTCCGGGCGTGGGCTCTGGCGCGCCGCGGCTTCGGCGTAAGCGAGGATCTTGGTCAGGTCGGGATCATGCGTCGGGTGACTGCCAGGCGCGGCGGTCGGCGGCTGCTGGCCGAGGAAGCTCGCGACGTCGTTGCGCAGACGGCCAAGATCGACCGAATTAGAGATCAGGACGCGCGCTGCATCCGCGTCCTCCGTGAGGGCGAGAAGGAGGTGTTCGAGCGTGACCGTGCTATGCGCCTGGCCGGCGGCGTAGTCGCTCGCGCGCGCAAGCGTCGCGACCAGGGTGTCTGACCGCGCAATCCTCGCCTCGAACGACGTCGGCTGGGCCATCGTCTGCGCCATCGCTTGCGTCATGCGCGGGGCCGCCCCCGCCACCTCCTTGGACCGCTATCGCCGCGCCTCCGCGTGCGCCACGCTCTGCTTAGAGCATGATTCACCCGCGGCGGGGAATCCGGCAGTGCCGCCGGGCGGGTGGCAAATGGTCCAAGGCATCATGAAGTTAGTGCGTCGTTTCCGACTGCGGCAGGCGCGCCACACGCTCATGCTGCTCCGGGAGTGTACTGCAAACAGCGGAGCCTTCCATCGCGCAATATGTGCTTTGCGCTCACAGCGTCCGCAGCCGTGGCCGAACTGCAAAAGTTCATTGAGCCGAGGGCACAAGGCGCTATAAGTGCGCGCCGTAGCGAAATCCCGCTGCGACGGGCGCAAAAAGGACACTGCGATGGCGAAAAGCGGGGAGGTTGAGGTTCGACAGGCCGGTCTGGAGGAGATCGATCCTCAGGCGCAGGCGCGCATCCTCGCCGAGGCCCTGCCGCACCTCATCAAGTACGACGAGGAAACCGTCGTCATCAAGTTCGGCGGCCACGCCATGGGCGATGAAAAGCTCGCCGAGGCCTTCGCCAAGGATATCGTCTACCTGAAGCTTTCCGGCATCAATCCGGTGGTCGTGCACGGTGGCGGCCCGCAGATCGCGGCGATGCTGAAGAAGCTCGCCATCCAGTCCGAGTTCGTGCACGGCCTGCGCGTCACCGACAAGCCGACCGTCGAGGTCGTCGAGATGGTGCTCGCCGGCGCCATCAACAAGGAGATCGTCTCGGCGATCAACCGTCAGGGCGGCAAGGCCGTCGGTATCTGCGGCAAGGATGCCAACCTGATGATCGCCAAGAAGATCACCGAGATGCCGGACCCGCAGTCCAATATCATGAAGGCGGTCGACATCGGCTATGTCGGTGATCCGGTCGAGGTGAACCCGCATATCGTCGAGGTGATCTCGAAATCGGACCTCATCCCGGTGATCGCACCCGTCGGCATCTCGCGCGATGGCCAGACGCTGAACATCAATGCCGACACGTTCGCCTCGGCGCTGGCTGCGCGCATGAAGGCGAAACGCCTGCTGCTGCTGACGGACGTCGCGGGCGTGCTCGACAAGGACAAGAACCTCATCCCGCAACTCAATGTTGACGAGGCACGCGATCTCATCCGCAACGGCACGATCAATGGCGGCATGATCCCGAAGATCGAGGGCTGCATCGAGGTCGTCGAGGCGGGCGTGGAAGCGGTCGTCATCATCGATGGGCGGGTGCCGCACTGCGTGCTGCTCGAGCTCTTCACCGAGCACGGTGTCGGTACGCTCGTCGGCGGAACGAGGAAGCCCAGCAAGAAGCAGGCATGAGCGACGAGACCTCAGAAGAGCGCGCGGCTGCTGTGAATGAAGTGGCCGAGAAGATCGTGGCGGCCCGCCACCGGGCTGGCTTCGATGCGACGCAAGCCTGGGTCTTCGACCTCGACAACACGCTATATCCGGCCGAGTGCAATCTCTTCGCCCAGGTCGACCAGAAGATGGGCGAGTTCATCGCCAATTTTCTCGGAGTGCCCTTCGCGTATGCGCGCCATCTGCAGAAAAGCTACTACCGCCAGTTCGGCACGACGCTCACCGGCCTCATGAAGGTGCACAAGATGCGCCCCGAGGCCTTCCTCGACTATGTGCATGACATCGATCTGACGGTCGTGCCGGAGCATCCTGAGCTCGCGGAAGCCATCAAGGCGCTACCGGGGCGGCGGCTCATTTTCACGAACGGGACGCGCGCGCACGCCGAGCGCGTCGCGGGCAAGCTCGGCATCCTCGATCTGTTCGAGGACATCTACGACATCGTCGCCTCGGATTATGTGCCGAAGCCGGAGGCAGGCCCCTATCGGCAGTTCCTCAAGCGTCATGGTGTCGATCCGAAGGCCGCCGCCATGTTCGAAGACATGCCGCATAATCTCGAAGTGCCACACCAGCTCGGGTTGACGACGGTCCTCGTACACTCATCGTACGTGGATCACCCCGTGCAGATCGGCATTCGCAATTGGCAGAAGCCGCCCGAGCACGTGCATCACATGACGGAGAACCTCACCGAGTTTCTCGGCGACGTGCTCGAGACGATCAAGGTCAAGGGCGCGAAGGGCTGACAGGAGCGCGCGCTTGGCGCGGCTTCAAAACTTCAGCACGAGACCGATGCGGCCGATGCCGCCGTCGTGATCAGTTTTGGCTGTGAGTGTCGAGGTCTCCGAACCGTAAGCGTACGTCAAGGTCGTCTTCGTCGTCCCGAGATCGTAGTAGAGGTATTCGGCTCGAATGCTCCAGTTGCCGCCGACCGCTGCCTCGAGGCCGGCACCCACCACGTAGCCGAAATCAGCACTTTGGCTGGCGGAAATATCCGCTGGCGGGCCGCACGATGCACAGGACCATGCCAGGCTGACCTTGGAATTGCCGTAGGCCAAGCCCCCTGTAGCGAAGAACAGAAGCCGCTCCGAGGGCAGATAGCCGATCCTCGCGCGTACGGTTCCAATATAGTCGAGCGATCTTTCGATGGCAGAGTCCATGGGCACGAGAACGCCGCCTGGATAGGCATGAGCATCCGCCTTTTCCGCGCCGAGATAGGAAATGTCGGCCTCGACCCCTACGACTATCGCTCCAGATTGATAATTATAGCCAAGCAGGGCGCCTCCGGTCAGTCCGCTTTCCGGCTTCACGGGATCGACCAGTGTGCCGGCCGTCGCTTGTACGGCCCCAAGCCCGGCCGCGCCGGTGTCGGTGGCGCTATAGCGGCTCGCGTCGCCACCGCCATGGAAGCCGCCGTGCACACCTGCATAGAAGCCTGTCCAGCTCTGGCGCGGTTCGGCGGCCGCAGGCTCGGCTACCATTCCCAGAGATGCAACAAGGAACGCGAGTGCAATAAGTCCGCTGCAGGCGGTGATTTTCATTTTTGTGCCCCCGGGATAGCGCTTGCTGCGCCACGTAGTTCGACCCGTGTCGCACTAACGCTGATTCGGGGCGGCTGATCACAAAATTGTATTCAGTAAGAAGAACTCAGAATTGTGATTGGGGATCGGGCACTCAGATCTCAGACATGCGCCTTTGCGTGTTGGTCGCCGATGCGGCGAACGCCGCCTGCAGGGCCGCAATGAAGATCAGGAACGACGTCACGACATTCCAGCCCGCAAAGGAAAGGCCGAGGAATGTCCAGGGCGCTTCATCGCAGCGGATGACGCGCGTGGTTTCGAGCTGCTTGAGGAGACCACCCGAGCCGCCGAGCTCCTGCGAGACCGACGAGCAGGTATCGGGCCCTGCCCAGAACTTCCACTCGGCACCGGCGTGGTAGATGCCGAGCCCTGCGTTCGCGAGGAAGGCCAGTGCCACTATGAAGAAGACGAAAGCCGCCCAGCTTGCGCGATCGGTCGCGACGAGTACGAGCGCGACGAACAGCAAGGGTATGCCGGCGTAGTAGGCGTAGCGCTCCATGAGGCAAAGCGGGCAGGGCGCATAGCCGCCGATGTGCTCAAAACCCAAAGCCGCGACAATGGCGGCAAGGGCGAGCATCAATGCGATGCCCCCAGCCTTGTAGGCGGGATCGGCTGTCGCTGGAGGGGGACGTTGGTGCATGACGGCGCACTCATAGCCGAACAGCCCGCTTAGACAAACAAGCGGATTGCCGCAAAGCCGGCAAAGAGCATCACAATTACGACAGCAGCCGCAAGGCCGAGACGCTCCTCGATGAAGCGGCGCGCCGTGGGGCCGAAATGGTAGATGAGCGCGGCGATGGAGAAAAAGACGAGGCTCCGGGCGACCAAGCTCGAAAGGAGGAACACCGTGAGGTCGAGCCCGGTGGCGCCGCTTGCGATTGTGGCCAGCTTGTAGGGGATGGGCGTGACGCCGGCAATAAGCACGATCCAGGCGCCATATGCGTTGTAGTGGACGGCAAATGTCGCGAAGTCGTCGGTCAATCCGTTCATTTCGAGCAGCCAGCGCCCGACGCTCTCGAAGAGGAAGAGCCCGATCGCGTAGCCCGTGAGCCCACCGAGTACGGAGCCGACAGTCGCGAGAGAGGCGAGCCACCAGGCCCTTTCACGCGTCGCGATGACCATGGCAATGAGCATGGCCTGCGGTGACAAGAAGGCGACGAACCCGCCCAGGTAGGCAACGAACATCAGCAGGTGTGGGGCCCTCTCGTGCGCGGCCATCTCCATGGTCCGGTCATAATACCGGCGAAGTCTGCTCATGCGGCGAGGGCCCCGAGAGGACGCTGATTCCCGAGATACTAGAACAATTCGGCGCTCGTGATGCGACAGCGTTCGAGGGTGGGCGCCGCGATTTGCTTCAATGCGCGCGGCCGGCCGGCTTGTTGCGCGCGGCAAGCTTCATCTGCCGCTCGAGCTGGCCGCGCTTCTCGGCTGCGATCCGTACATGCAAGTCGATGTGCCCGTCGTCGCCGCTCGCTTGGTCGAGCACCTGGGCATTCGCGTGAATCCAGCTCAGCAGCCGGCCCTGATCCGGCTCGACGACGAGGTGGAGGTCGTTGTCGCGGCCGCCGAGCCGCGCATCGATCGCGGCCAGCAGCGCGGGCAGGCCCTCGCCCGTTGCCGCAGATGTGACGACGCAGGACCGGTCGCAGCGGGCGGCCTCGTTGCGCAGCTCCTCGCGCGCCTCGGGATCGAGCCGGTCGATCTTGTTCCAGACTTCGATGACGGGGCTGCCGGCCGCCTGCGGGTCGATGCCGAGATCATGGAGCACGCCTTCGACGTCGCGGGCCTGGGCGTCCGTATCGGAGCGCGAGATGTCGCGTACGTGCGCGATGAGGTCGGCGCCGACGACCTCTTCGAGCGTGGCGCGGAAGGCGGCGACCAACGTCGTTGGTAGGTTCGAAATGAAGCCGACGGTATCGGAGAGGATGATGCGCCGGCCGCTCGGCAGCGCGACCTCGCGCATGGTCGGGTCGAGCGTCGCGAACACCTGGTCCTTGGCCATGACGCCCGCGCCGGTAATGCGGTTGAAGAGCGTCGACTTGCCGGCGTTCGTGTAGCCGACGATCGCCACCACCGGATAGGGCACCTTGGCGCGACCGGCGCGATGGAGCGCGCGCGTACGCACCACGCCTGCGAGCTCCTTCTTGATGGCGTCGATGCGGTCCTGCAGCATGCGCCGGTCGAGTTCGAGCTGGCGCTCGCCGGGACCGCCGAGGAAGCCGCCGCCACCGCGCTGGCGCTCGAGATGGGTCCAGGAGCGCACGAGACGGCTCTTCTGGTAGCTGAGGTGCGCAAGCTCGACCTGGAGGCGGCCCTCTCGGGTCCGTGCGCGCCGGCCGAAGATTTCCAGGATGAGGCCCGTGCGGTCGATGACCTTGACGTTCCAGGCGCGCTCCAGATTGCGCTGCTGGACCGGGCTGATCGCATGATCGACGATGACGAGGCCGGTTTCGCGCTCGGCGATCTCGGTCTTGATTTCCTCCACCTTGCCGCTGCCGAACAGCGTGGACGGCCGCGGCTGCGGCACAGGCACGATGAGCCCGCCGGCGACGTCGAGATCGATGGCTTGGGCGAGGCCGACGGCCTCATCGAGACGATCGGCATTGGCGCGCGGCACCGGCGCCGGCCTGTGCCCGCCGGCACCATCGGGGCGCTGGACGCGATCGGCCGCGAGTACCGGCACCAGGACGAGCGCGCGCATCGGCGGCGGCAACACAGGATCGGCGCTCCGGCGGCGACGCCGGGGCTCAGACTTCGGGAATTTGTCCTGCACCGTGATCGGCTGATCCTGGCTTACTGGCCGTCCGCCTGGTCCGTATCCATAAGATGGACCGGTTGCCCGGGCATGATCGTCGAGATTGCGTGCTTGTAGACGAGCTGGGAATGCCCATCCCGACGCAGCAGCACGCAGAAATTGTCAAACCAAGTGACGATGCCCTGCAGCTTCACGCCGTTGACCAGAAAAATGGTGAGCGGCGTCTTGTTCTTGCGGACGTAATTGAGAAATGTGTCTTGCAGGCTTTGCACGCGCTCGGCAGCCATGACGGCCCTCGTTCTTTGTTTTCTTGTTCCGCGTCCACACAACGCGTTCGGGCCGCGCGACGCACCCGGATAGGGCGTAGACCTTCATTCCGGGATGCTCATGCGGCACAAGGCAAGCCCGGGCAATGTCCCGTTCATGCATTGTGCTCCAAAGAAGTAATGGCAAAGTGGCGCTCTGGCAAGTCTGCAGGCTCGTACTCAGGCGGGCGGTTGGGTGCATAGCTCACGGGAGAGATAGGCCGAGACGCCGAGGCCGGCCGCCCTCCCGGTCGCAAAACACGCCTGCAGGAGGTAGCCGCCGGTCGGCGCCTCCCAGTCGAGCATCTCGCCGGCGCAGAAAATGCCCGGCAGCCTGCGCAGCATGAAATGCTCGTCGATCTCCGGCCACGGGACGCCGCCGGCCGTCGATATGGCTGAGGCCAAAGGGGCCAGCGCGCGAACGTCGAGCGGCACCGCTTTGATCAGGGCGGCGAGTGCCGCGGGCTCGCTCGGAAGCTTATTCGCGACGCCCTCGCGCAGGATCGCCACTGCGGCAGGGGGCAATCGCGCGGCCTTGCGGAGGACATTGGCGCGCGAGTCTCCCTTGCGGGCCGAGGCGAGGCGGGCCGCAAGCGCTTCCGCGGTGATGTCGGGGCGCAGATCGAGGCTCAAGCTCGCGACGCCGTTGCGCGCGATGGCCTCGCGAATGGCCGGCGAGAGCGCATAAATGGCGCCGCCTTCGAGGCCTGAGACAGTGACGATCGCCTCACCGCGGGTCGTCTGGCCACTGCAACTCACAGCAATGCGCTTCAAGGGGGCGCCGGCGTGGCGCTGTGCCATCTCTGGGCTCCAGGCAATGAGGACCCCGCTGTTGGAAGGCGCGAACGGCCGCACATCGATGCCTCGCTGCGCGAGCATGTCCGCCCAATTTCCGTCCGAGCCGAGGCGTGGCCAGCTCGCGCCGCCGAGTGCGAGGACGATGGCATCTGTCGGGATCTCGGCGCGAGTACCCGTCGCATCCGTGACGACTACACGGCTCGCCGGCCCGAGCTCCAGCAGCCGGTGCCGCAACCGGATCTCGACACCGAGACCGGCAAGGCGCGCGAGCCACGCGCGCAGCAATGGTGACGCTTTCATCGCCCGCGGGAAGACGCGTCCGCTCGTGCCGATGAAGGTCTCCTGGCCGAGTTCGTTGGCCCAGGCCACCAGCGCGTCCGGCGGAAAAGCGCGGATTGCCGCCTCGAGCGGTGCGCGGCCGGCACCGTACCGCCGGAGAAAATCCTCGATAGGCTCGCTGTGTGTGAGATTGAGGCCGCCGCGCCCGGCCATGAGGAGCTTGCGGCCGGCGCTTGGCATCTGCTCGATGACCGTGACGTGGTGGCCGGCCCTGGCCACGCACTCCGCGGCCATGAGCCCGGCAGGTCCCGCGCCGACGACAACAACCCGGCCCCGGGCGGGGCCGGGAGAAGCGCTGCTCACCACTTGCCGATGTTCGGTGCTGACTTCCAGGGCTCGGCCGGCGCTTTTGCCTCGCCTTTCTGCAAGATCTCGATGGAGATGTTATCGGGCGAGCGGATGAAGGCCATGCGGCCGTCGCGCGGCGGGCGGTTGATGGTCACGCCGGCCTTCTGGAGCTTGTCGCAGAGGGCATAGATGTCATCGACCTCATAGGCCAGATGGCCGAAATTGCGGCCCTCGCCATAGGTTTCCGGATCCCAATTGTAAGTGAGCTCGAGCAGGGGCGCGTTGGACTTCGAGCCCGCGTCGGCATCGTCAGAGCTCGCGAGGAAAATGAGCGTGAAGCGCCCCTCGGGGCTCTCTCGCCGGCGCACCTCCTTCATGCCGAGCTTGTTGCAGTAGAAGTCGAGGCTCTTATCGATGTCGGTGACGCGCACCATGGTATGCAGATACCGCATGTTTCCTCCTCGCTGAACAGCGTGATGACGGTCCGAAGGCCGATCTTGCCGGCGGCGAGCATAGAGCCGCCCCGAGGCGTGCGGCAAGCAGCTCCGGAGGGCCCTTCATCACGACGTCCACGGCGAATCGGCACCTTGCCCGCGGGGGCTGTGGCCGGCTTGACGCGCCGGTCGGGGAGGCTTCGGAGACGCAACCCACAGCTTACAGTGGGCGCTGCTTACCCTCGTTCAAGGTTCAGCGGCAAAGGAAAATATGTACGTGTAATCAATGTGGTATCGGGACATAAATCAGACGTGATATTATCCGAGGACACAAGCTTTGATGCAAGACTGAAGCGAATGTGCCACAGTGGCGGCAGTCCGGACTGGTATGGTGCGTCGGTCAGCGCAGGAGGGCGTCATTCGAGAGGGCAAATCGGATGGCGCCGGAGAGCAGTCTGGCAGATGTGGCAGTTATATTAACAGTGAAGTGGGGTTCAGAAATGGGGGATTCCTCGAAAGGGCCACCGAACATGCACGAGGGTACCGGCGTGGAGCCGACATCGGGCTTGAGCGAGGTGGTCGATGGCGTTGAGGTCGTCGAGATTGCCGGGGCAATCAAGTGGTTCGACGCCTCCAAGGGATACGGTTTCATCGTTCCCGACAATGGCATGACGGACGTCCTCCTTCACGTCACATGCCTGCGCGCCGGCGGTTTCCAGACCGCCTACGAGGGTGCCCGCGTGCACTGCCAGGCTCTTAAGCGGCCCAAGGGCATGCAGGCCTTCCGCATCATCAGCATGGACGAGAGCACGGCCATCCACCCCTCCCAGCTCCCACAGCGCACGCACGTCGTTGTGCAGCCCGAGAGCGGGTGGGAGCGTGCTGTCGTGAAATGGTTCAACAGGGTCCGGGGCTTCGGCTTCCTGACCCGCGGCGAGGGTACGCCCGACATCTTCGTGCACATGGAGACGCTGCGGCGCTTTGGCTTTACCGAGCTGAGGCCTGGCCAGATTGTTCAGGTGCGCTGGGGAATGGGCTATAAAGGCTGCATGGCAGCCGACCTGCGCCCGGATGGGCCATCGGGACTGCCGCCCTCGCACTGAGCGGAGCGCCCGGTTGGAATTTCTGACGCTAAGAGACGGCAGGGCCGCGCGATGCGCGGTCCTGTTTTGCTTGTTCGCGGCTGCTTTGGCCGTGATGATGGGCACGGCGAGTGCCCAGGCCGAGATGAAGATGCGACGCGACACGCTGATCCTGCATACGGCGAGCGGCGCCCACCGCATCAATATTGAGATCGCGGAGAGCGAACGCGAAAAATCCTACGGCCTCATGTTCCGCCGCTCGCTCGGCGACGACGAGGGGATGCTTTTTCCCTATCCGACGGCGCACGAGATCACCATGTGGATGCGCAACACATTCATCCCGCTGGACATGATCTTCATCCGCGCAGATGGCATCGTTCACCGCATTGAGACGGACACCGAGCCGCACTCGGAGCGCATCATCGCCTCCGAAGGCGATGTCGCGGGGGTGCTGGAGATGAAGGCAGGCTCCGCGCGCCGCCTCGGCCTCAAAGCCGGCGACCGGGTCGAGTACGCGCATTTCAAAGGCCCGGCGAAACGCTGAATTGCGCCCTGCGATCGCCGGAACAGCTTGACGCTCGCGGCGCGGCACGGCACTTAAACGCCGGATCGGGGCATAGCTCAGCCTGGTAGAGCACCTGCTTTGGGAGCAGGGGGTCGCGAGTTCGAATCCCGCTGCCCCGACCAATAACGCGGCTCGACGACGCGTCGATAGAGATGCCAGCTCGCGTGGCCGAGAACCGGCATGACGACAGCCAGCCCCACCAATAGGGGCAACGAGCCGATCAGCAATCCGCCGGCGATGATCGCAGCCCAAATCGCCATCACAAGCGGATTGGTGGCAACCGCCTTGATGGATGTCGTTACGGCAACAGCCGCCCCGACATCCCGCTCCAGCAACAGCGGGAACGAAATGACGCTGATCACGAAGACGAATGCCGCGAAGGCAGCGCCGACGAGATTGCCGACCACGATCAGGTTGCGGCCGGATTCTGTGGTCAGTACTTTGGATATGAAGGCGCCGAGCGATTCAGGTTCGTGAGAGCCGAAGTTCGCCACGTAGATCCCGTGCGCCGTCGCGATCCAGACCAGGAACACGACGAAGAGCAGCAACCCGAGCAGCATGATCGGACCAAACGACGGCGAGTGGATGACATCGAAGGCATGTCGCCACGACGTATCAAGATGCTGCTCGCGGCGGCGGCTCAGCTCATAAAGACCGATCGCGGCGAACGGACCCAAAAGGGCAAATCCGGTCGCCAGCGGATAAAGCAAAGCCAACAAATCGAGCCCGGCGGTGGCAAACCAGAGTACGACACCGGCAACCGGGTAGATCAGGCTGAGAAAGACGACATGGGTCTTCATTGCCAGGAAGTCGTCGAAGCCTTGCGCCAGCGATTGCCGCAAGTCATGGACCCCTATCGTGCGAACCACCGGCAGCTCATCCGTGCGTGCGAGTGGCATGATCATGTCGTTGGTGGACATTTGGACCTCCTGATGATTGGTCCCGGATCGAGGTACGATCCTCGAGGCGGCAACGCTCGTGTGCCCGTGGAGGTTGCTAGGGGCTAGCGGAGCATCGGCCCGCCGGCCGGTACTGAAAACTGAGGTCCTCCAATGAAATCTCTTCTTCTGGTCGGTACCTGGGCCCTGCATCGTGGAACGTGTACGGCCGACGATGGCACGCCCCGGCCAGCGCCTTACGGGCCGATGGGCATGGGCCGAGTGTCGTTTTCGGCGGATGGCCACATGATTGCGGTGGTTTGCGATTGCCGGCCTGATCTCCCGGCCGGCGCGACGCGCGAATACAACTCGTATTGCGGGACCTATACTTTCGACGGCCAGCGATTGGTCACGAAGGTTTTCGCGAATTCCGACCCAAGTCGGCTGAGCGCGGACCAAGTGCGCGATATTCGCTTCGAAGGTGAATACCTTGTGATGCGCCCGCCCGCACATGTGGTCCCAGGCAAAGCCTCGGAGCAACGCGAGGTCTGGTGGAAGAAGATCGCCGACGAGTAGCCGATCGAGCCAGTTACCGGCACAGCATTAACGGCTGAATTACGCGGAGGGCGTATTTACGGACGATGCCCCGCCGAACCTGGGCGTGGCAGGCGCGGTGCCTCGCGCTATCGGTCATTGAAGGGATGGGATCAATGTCGATGTGGCGCAGCTCGCAATCCTGGCAGCCACCCCAGTTCGGATGGAGCCATCCTGCCGAATGGCCGCCATTCATCGCCTGGTTAGCCCCTGCCGCCTTGGGCGTCTTGGTGATGGTCGCGAGCCGCACCTCGGACGGCGCCTTTCCTGGGCACGCGAGCCGCCTCGAACAACTCGGCGTGTTCGGCGATTACTGGGCCTCTACCCTCCTCTACTCCCCTCTCTGGGGCTTTCCGGCGATTCTCGCGGCATTTCCCCTTCGTGCCCTCTTGATCAGCTCGGGTCTGTTCGGCTGGGCCAGCGCCTTGCTCGCCGGCGCTCTTGCCGGCCTCGCGGTGCCGGTTTTGTTGGGCGCAGGCTTGTGGTTGGACGGTCTGCTATACGGCGCTTCCTATCTAGGCGTGCAGTACCTGATCTACAGGGCGCTGTACGGGGCCGAGTTCAGCACTTCGAGCGATTGAACCCCGCACCGCGAGATGATCTCGACGCCCGCTCTCGACCGGCCGCCTCCGAGCGGGCGTGCAACGGCAACCATTTGGCGTTCAGGGCCTTTTATGCGAGACGGCCAAGCCGCTTCCGCTGCGAGGTCCTTTTCGACAGAATTGCAGCGGCGTTACACTGGTCGCAGTTCTTTCGTAAGCGTGAGGCGAGATGGCCAATCCCTATGAGACGCTGGGCGTGGCACGCGACGCCAGCCAGGACGACATTCGCAAGGCCTATCGCAAGGCTGCGAAGGAGACGCATCCCGACCTCAATCCGGGCAAGCCCGAAGCGGAAGCGCGCTTCAAGCAGATCAACGCCGCCTACGACATCGTCGGCGATGCCGAGAAGCGCAAACGCTACGACGCTGGCGAGATCGACGAGACGGGTGCCGAGCGCCAGCCGGAGCGGCATTTCTACCGCGAGTACGCCGAGGCCGATCCCAGCGGGCGCTACGGCCGGCGCGCCTCTGGAGCCAGCGGGCCGGGCGCTGGCAGCGGCGATTTCGATTACGATATTTTCGCGGACCTGTTTCGGGGCCGCGGTGGCGAGCGCGCCTCGTTCCGCATGCCGCCGCAGGATGTGAGCTATGCGCTCGAGATCGATTTTCTCGATGCTGTGCACGGCGCCCACAAGGTCGTCTCGATGCCGGACGGTAAGAAGCTCGACATCACGATCCCTGCCGGCATCCGCGACGATCAGGTGCTTCGCCTCAAAGGCCAGGGACTGCCGGGCTCGGACGGCAAGGTGGGCGATGCCTATGTGCAGATCTCGATCCGGCCGCATCCTGATTTCAAGCGCGACGGCTTTGACATTCTGACGACGCTTCCCGTCTCGCTCGGCGAGGCCTTGAACGGGGCGAGCGTTCGCGTCGAGACGGTGGACGGCCCGGTCGACGTCCGCGTGCCGAAGGGTGCGAAGGAGGGCACTAAGCTGCGCCTGCGCGGCAAGGGCCTATCGCGCGGCAAGGCCGGCGAGCGCGGTGATCAGTTCGTCGAAATCCACATCGTCCCACCGGAAGGCGCCGACGACGCGCTCGCCCAGTTCATGGCCGAATGGGAGAAGGCGCATCCACAGAACCCGCGCAGGAAGGGCGCAGTCTGACATGATCCGCGAAAGCCAGCTCATCGCACGTTACACGTATCTGGAGCGCCAGGTCCTGATCACCTGGATCGAGGAGGGCGTGATCACGCCGCACAGCGATGCGGAAGGTTATCTGTTCGATCAGGTCGACGAGTCGCGTGTGGCGCTGGCGTGCGACCTGCACTACCGCATGGGACTCGACCACGCGAGCCTGCCCGTCATCCTGTCCCTGATCGATCAACTTCATGATGCGCGCCGCCATCTGCGCGCACTGACGCGTGCGGTGTGCGAGCAGCCGGACACGATCCAACAGGCCATCTCGCGTCATATGGCTGGCGACAGCGCCCCTGGAGAGGATGAGCAAGGGACGCCGGGGTTGACGGAGACACATTGACCCGAAGATCGCGGCGGCGCGACAGTCGTCAGGCCGCCGTCCTGGTCGGCGCCGCCGTCGCGGCCGCCCGCTTATTGGACGACAACCGGCTTTCAATCCCTACAGCATCGTCCGCATCCGCACTCTTTGCGGCGTAGATCGTATACTGGCTCCAGGGCTGAAACTTCGGCCCACCCTGTTTCACCTTTTGCAGCACGGGCGAATTCTGCAGCAGATCGTCGTACTGCGGATACACGTAGACGACATAGGCTTCGCGTGGATTGGCCTTCAACGAGGCCTCGAGCTTGGCAACGACCTCCTGCATCACCTCACGGCCGAAGGGATCGAAGAGATAGAGCACTAGCGGCTCGTCGCCATGGTCGTAGGCGAGCGCGTCCATGCACTTCAGATCGAAAGTCGCGCACCGCTGGGTAGCCGGCTTGTAGCGTTTCACGTTCTCTTCGGCGATCCGGTGGAGATTGTCCGAAAGCTCGACGCCGACGATCTTCGAGAAAGGGAACTCCGATGCGACGAGCAAGGCGCGACCCTTACCTGATCCCATGTCGACGAACGTGAACTTCTCCTGCTCCAGCGGCAGGAAGCTCAGGATGCCGTAGATGATCGAAGCGGTCGTCGGCACGTAGAAATGCACTGACGTCTTCTGATTGCGCTCGAATGTCGGCGCCGACGTATCTGTGCCGAAGCGCTTGTCGAATGCTTCCAGCTTCTCCTCGACGTACGATCTTGCGTACTCGAAAAGATAGAAGATGCGCCCGAGTACCGGCCCGTTGAGATCGAGCGGCCCTCGGAACACCTTCGTCAGCAGAGGATTGAGCGCAGTCATATTCGCCTCGTGAAGTACGCGTGCACATTTGCTCCGGCTCAGCGGCAGGCGCTCTGAACAGAAGATTGGCACTGGATGAAGATGCGGGCGTCGTCGCGGCGGTCGGTCAGACCACACGAAGGCATTCGCGACGCCGGCCGATTGCGGCCCGTGTCGCGCTACTGCGACTTCGCCCTACTTCTTTGGATCCCGATGCAAGTCGTTGATTTCGGAAAGGCAACGAGGATCATCTCCTCACCTTCCGCTTGGTTGGGGTTAATGTCGTCAATGTGGCAACTTCAGGAAATGCGACATTCGATCTCGCTCGCTCCGGATGCGGTGCTTCTTCGCCCTCGACGCCAGTCGGGTTCGATCTCGGATGCCG
>DATMRT010000010.1:0-13398 GCA_035565975.1 Hyphomicrobiaceae bacterium | reverse complement strand
CGATCTAGCCCAGCCACGCCGGCATACGGTCGAGCTTGATGAGTTCCTCGTAGGTTGGCCGCGGGCGGACGACGGCCCATTCGGCGCCTCGGACGAGGACCTCGGGGACGAGCAGTCGGGAATTGTAGGTCGAGGACATGACGGCGCCGTAGGCTCCAGCCGTCATCAGGGCGACGAGATCGCCAGGCCCGGTCTCGGGCAGC
Organism: Hyphomicrobiaceae bacterium; assembly: GCA_035565975.1. Classification (GTDB taxonomy): domain Bacteria; phylum Pseudomonadota; class Alphaproteobacteria; order Rhizobiales; family Hyphomicrobiaceae. The sequence goes on along the minus strand of DATMRT010000010.1, from coordinate 13,195 downwards.
GTGCGCGCAGTCGCGAAGGTGTCGCCGCTCTCGCAGATCGGGCCGACGACGTCGTAGAGGCGCTTCGGCGTTTCCGGTGCAGGCTCGCGGACGGGCCATATGTCGTGGAAAGCGTCGTACATGGCCGGCCGGATGAGGTCGTTCATGGCAGCGTCGACGACGAGGACGGTCTTGCCGCTGCGGGGATTGAGCGTGAGGGCGCGCGTGACGAGGATGCCGGCATTGCCGACGATCAGGCGGCCCGGCTCATAGGCAAGTTCGACATCGAGGCCGGCGAACGTGCGCGCGACCATGTCCGCATAGGCCTCGATGAGACCCGGACCATGATCGACGGCTTCCTCCATCTCATAAGGGATGCCGAGACCGCCGCCGAGGTCCATGCGCTCGACGCGGTGGCCTTGGGCCGCAAGACGCTCGGCGAGCTCGCGCATGCGCCCGAACGCGGCCTGCAGGTCGTCGAGGACGCGGATTTGGCTGCCGATATGGACGGCAAGGCCCACCATGCGCACGCCGGGAAGATTGGCGGCGACGGTGTAGAGGCGCTCCGCTTCGCTCAAGCTGATGCCGAATTTGTTGGCTTCGGATCCCGTCGTGATCTTGGCGTGGCCGCCGGCGCCGATATCCGGATTGATGCGGAAGACGGCGCTCTGGCGCTTGCCGCGGGTGGCGGCGATGCGCGAGAGCGCGTGCAGTTCCCCCTCGGTCTCGATGTTGATCTGGTAGATGCCGGCATCGACCGCGAAGGCGAGCTCTTGATCGCTCTTGCCGACGCCCGAGAACACGATCGAACCCGCCGGAATGCCGGCCGCGAGCGCCTTGCGGATCTCGCCCTCGGATACGGTATCGGCGCCGGCGCCGAGGCGTGCGAGCGTGTTCAGCACGGCCAGATTGCTGTTGGCCTTCATGGCGAAGAACACACGGGTTCCAGGCGCGCCGACGCTCCGCGCGAACAGCTTATAGTGGCGCTCGAGGGTCGCCGTCGAATAGCAGTAGAAGGGCGTGCCGACGGCGTCGGCGAGGGCCGTCAGATCGACGTCCTCGGCATGGAGCCGGCCATCGCGGTAAGTGAAATGATGCATTGATAGGACTCGGGATCGTGCGTGGCGACGCAACTGGTGCAGCCGCGCAAGGTCGTGCGCGTCCACTTCGGCGTGCGATCTCAATTACAGCGGGACAGTCGCGGAAGCCAGCGGATCGCGCTAGCGGATCAGGCCGTCGAGGATGAAATCCTTGTGCGGCGGCTTGGGAGCGGGCTCGCCGACTTTTGCCGGCTCGGTCAGTTTATTGGTGCTTGCGCTGGATTTGGCGCTCGGACCGTCGAGCGGCCCGCGCACACCGCAACCCGCCAGCGAAGCCGCCAGCAGGCTGAGCACAATGGCGATCCCTGCAACTCGTGCGATCATAAGCATCCGATCCGTGCGGCCCGGTTCGACCGGGCCGGCGCGCAGCAATCACGGCGCGCACAGCCCTATCTAGGCTTTGGTCGGGGCCTTTTCCAACCGCTTTATCCAACGTCGCGCCATTTTGCGGACGTTCTGTGGCGCGGTTCCCCCATAGCTGGTGCGGCTGCGGACTGAGGCGTCGACCGAAAGGACGCTGAACACCTCTTTGGTGATGCGTGGTTCGACGGCCTGCATCTCGGCGAGCGAGAGGTCCTCGAGCGCCGCGCTCTTCGATTCGGCCCGCTTGACGATGGTGCCGGTGACGTGATGCGCCTCCCGGAAGGGTAGGCCGAGGGCGCGTACGAGCCAGTCGGCGAGGTCGGTCGCCGTCGAATAGCCGCGGCCGGCCGCGGCCCGCATGGTTTCCGGGACGGGCTCCAGGTCCTCGATCATGCCGCGCATGGCCGCCGCCGCCACGGCGAAGGCGCGGAGGGCGTCGAACGTCACCTCTTTGTCCTCCTGCATGTCCTTGGAATAGGTCAGCGGGAGACCCTTCATGACCATGATGAGGCTCTGGAAGGCGCCGGCGATGCGGCCGACCTTGGCCCGGCAAAGCTCGGCGGCATCCGGGTTGCGCTTTTGGGGCATGATGGACGAGCCCGTCGTCCAGCGGTCGGACAGGCGCACGAAGCCGAACTGCGGCGTGATCCAGATCACGATTTCCTCCGCGAGACGCGAAAGATGCATGGCCGAAATAGCCGCCGCGGCGAGCGTTTCCAGGGCGAAATCGCGGTCCGAGACGCCGTCGAGCGAGTTCGCCGTCGGGCGGTCGAAGCCGAGGGCCTCGGCGGTGTGCTCGCGGTCGATCGGGAAGGAGGTGCCAGCGAGTGCTGCCGAGCCGAGCGGACTCTCGTTGAGGCGCTTCCTGGCATCGGCAAAGCGCCCCCTGTCGCGCCCAAGCATTTCCACGTAGGCAAGGAGGTGGTGGCCGAATGTGACCGGCTGGGCCGGCTGGAGGTGCGTGAAGCCGGGCATGACGACGTCTGCATATGCCTCGGCCTTCGTCGCCAGCACCTGCTGCAGGCCGGCGAGCACACTATCGAAGGCGTCGAGGCTGTCGCGCACGTACAACCTGAAGTCGAGCGCGACCTGATCATTGCGCGAGCGAGCCGTGTGGAGCCGCCCGGCTGCGGGGCCGATCAGCTCGGCAAGCCGGCTCTCGACATTCATGTGAATGTCCTCGAGGGCCTGCGAGAAGGCGAATTCGCCGCGCTCGATCTCGGCTCGGACCTGCTCGAGGCCCTTGATGATCTCGCGTGCATCAGCTTTGGTAATAATGCCTTGGCGCGCCAACATTTCCGCATGCGCCTTGGAACCCGCGATATCCTGCGGTGCCATGGCCTTGTCGAAGCCGATGGAGGCATTTATCTCGACCATCAGGTCGGCGGGTGACATTGCGAAGCGGCCACCCCACATCTTATTGGCATCGGAACGGGTCACGGCGGGGCCTCTTCGGTCGAGGGCTGGCGTATCAGGGAAGCCAGAAGGGAACTCATGAGTACCAACGAGAGCAGGGGCCAGGCCGCGAGGGCCGCGGCCGGAGGGCTGCCCCTCTCGGTCTATATTGCGGTCGCCGTCGTCTTCGCCCTGATCGGATTTGGCGCGGTATACGTGACCGTGGGGGACCCTGACAATCGCAAAGGCGGGGCCGTGGTTTCTGCGTCCCCATCGGCCGCCGCACCTCCGTCCGAGGCGAAGCAGCGGCGGCGGCTCCCTGCCGGGCCTGGCCGGAACGCGCTCAGCAAGGGGCAGGTCGCCGGTTTCGTCTTCAAGAGCGCTCCGGAGGAGGTGCCACTCGCTCCTTTCGTCGATGCGGAGGGTCGCGAGCGCACGCTAGCTGACTGGAAAGGCAAGGTGGTCCTGCTGAACCTCTGGGCCACGTGGTGCGCGCCCTGCCGCAAGGAAATGCCCGCGCTGGACCGCCTTCAGGCCGATCTCGGCTCGGACAAGTTCGAGGTGGTCGCCGTGAGCGTCGACCGGACGGGCATCGAGGGCGCGCGCAAGTTCCTCGGTGAGATCAACGTGAAGCGCCTTGCGACGCTCGCCGACCCGACGGCGCGCATGGCTACGACGCTCAAGGCCATAGGCCTGCCGGCGACGCTGCTCATCGACACCGAGGGGCGCGAGATCGGGCGCATGGTCGGCCCCGCCGAATGGGACGCGCCGGAGGCCAAGGCGCTGATCCGCGCGGCACTCGATAACGCAGGGTAAAAGCGCGAGGGGCGGCCCCTGTGGAGTCGAACACGCTTGCGGTCGCCCCTCGCCTCCCCTCCGTGGCAGTTTGGAGGGGCGGGACCGGCGCTTGCTTGCGGCCCCAATGAGTAGAACGCGCCGGCGCGGCGATTTCCGTCTGTAGATTTGCTGGGGGCTGGTGGAGGGATGGCCGCTCTCTTCCCCTTCTCCCCGTTCTGACGGGGAGAAGGTCGGGATGAGGGGCGGGAGCTTGCGCTGACGTCGGCGTATGCCGCCGCCCCTCACCCTGCCCCTCTCCCCGTAAGCACGGGGAGAGGGAACTCTTACTAAACGATTTCGTTGACGAGCTTGGTCTCGCCGCGCGCGAGGCGGTCGGCGTTCTCGATCAGGAGATCGATGACGCGGTCCTCGTAACGCACAGTCTCGCCGCCGGTGTGCGGCGTGATGATGACGTGCGGCATGGACCAGAGCGGCGAGGAGGCTGGCAGCGGCTCTTCCACGGTGACGTCGAGCGCGGCGCCGCGGATGCGCTTCTCCTGCAGCGCGGCGGTGATGGCCGGCTCGTCGACGACCTTGCCGCGCGCGACGTTCACGAGAAAGGCCGTCGGCTTCATGGCGGCAATCTGCGGGCCTGAAATGAGGTTAGTTGTCTCGGGCGTCAGCGGGCATGTGAGCGCCACGAAGTCGGCCTCGGGCAGCTTGGCCATCAGCGCGCTGTCGGCGACGACCTCGTCGGCTGCGCCCGCTCCGGCTGCGGGATTGCGTCGCGTCGCGATCACCTTCATGCCGAAGGCCTTGCAGAGCGCGGCGAGCCGCTGGCCGATGCGCCCGGCTCCGACGATGAGGACGGTCTTGCCCTCGATCTCGTCCTCGCGGATCGATCGGTCGCCCTGCATGCCGCGCCAGGACTTCGCATGTTGCGCATCGCGCAGGAAATGGAGCTGACGCGAGAGCGAGAGCATGAGCGCAATGGCGTGCTCGGCGACAGCATTGGCATTGACGCCATGGCCGCTTGCGAGACGGATGCCGTTCGCCTTCAGCACCTCGCGATCGTACTGGTCGGTGCCGGCGCTGATCGATTGGATGAACTTGAGACGCGGGTTCTTCGCCGCGAGCTCGTTCTTCCACATCATGGACACCGAAAGCACGTCTGCGTTCGGCAGCTTGGCGACAAGCTCGTCGTAGTTGCGCGCGATGTCGAAGCTCATGCCCGTGTTGCGGGCCGTGAACGGCTCGGTGAACTCGTAGGCGACGTGCGCGAAGAGGACGTGAGTATCCTTGCGGGCGGGAAATGCGGCCATGCACTCTCTCTTGTCGGCTCATGAGAACGGGCGCGCAACGCGGCGCACCCGCCCGTTGCTGAACTCAGATGGGATCCCAGGAAAAGACATCGCCCGAGCGGTCGAGCGGCGTCAAGGACGTGCGGATCGCGGGCAGCGCGTGCTCGGCGATCGTCTGCGGCGTCCAGCCTTCCTCGCGATGGACGCTGCGGATCGGGCGCGTCTGGTTGAAGAGATAGATCTCGTGCATGCGCGAGGCGAGGATCTGGCCAGAAACCTCCTTGGCGAGATCCGAGAGAAGGAAGATGGCGAGCGGCGCGATCTTGTCCGGCGTCATCCTCTTGATGCGCTCGACGCGGGCCTGCTGCTCGGGCGTCTCGGTCGGGATGGTGCCGATCATGCGGCTCCAGGCGAACGGCGAGATGCAGTTCGAGCGCACGTTATAGCGCTGCATGTCGAGAGCAATGCCGCGCGAGAGACCGACGATGCCCATCTTGGCGGCGGCATAGTTCGCCTGCCCGAAATTGCCGATGAGACCGGACGTCGACGTGAAGTGCACGAACGCGCCCGACTCCTGCTCCTTGAAGTGGTTCGCAGCGGCGCGGCTCACATAGAAGGCGCCATAGAGGTGCACCTTGATGACCTGATCGAAGTCCACGACCGACATGCGGTGGAAGATGCGATCGCGCAGGATGCCCGCGTTGTTGATCACGCCGTCGATGCGCTTGAAGTTGTCGAGCGCGCACTGGACGATCTTTTCCGCACTCTTCGGCTCGGCGACGCTCTCGAAGTTGGCGACGGCCTGTCCTCCGGCCTTGCGGATCTCCTCGACGACCTCCTCGGCGGGCTGTTGGCTCGCGGCGCCTTCACCGTCCACCGAGGCGCCGAGGTCATTGACGACGACCTTGGCGCCTTCCTGGGCCGCAAGCATCGCCATGCCCCTGCCGATGCCGCGACCTGCACCGGTGACGACGACGACTTTACCTTCCAAGCAGCCAGCCATGGGCAGAGCCTTTCCTCTTCGTATGCTTCTGGACCGGTTTGAGAATTTTGATCCGGCAAGCTGGCACGGCGAAGGGGAGGGCGTCAAACGGGGATGCGCCGCGCCGGTCGGCATGGCGGCCGCGACCTCGATGAGGTTGTGCGGAGAGATCAGCGGAGGCGCGCGTGGAGCACTTTGCAGCCGAGCGCTGAAGGCCTCAAGCGAAGAGCTTGATGATGACCCACACGCCGATCGCGGCGCCGACCATCGTGTTGCGCCGAAACTCGGCCGAGTTCACGGGGATGAGCGAGAATGCGAGCGCAGCGACGAGCGCCACGGGAATGAGGACGGCCGGTAGCGCGCCCATTTCCTCCCCAGCGATGATGTAGGCGGCAAGAGCGCCCGCGCCCCAGGCGAACGGAAAGGATGCGAGCACGGCTTGCAGTATCAGCGGCATGGAAGCCTCCGGATGTGGAGGCGGGAAGATATCCGACAAGTCTTAATTGCTGGTATGAGCGGGAGAACCGAGCCACATCGGACGGCGCGCCACGCTCCAGGCGAGACCCTTGTAGGTCAATTTGGCATATTGCCGGGGGCTCAGCCGGGAGAGTAGAGAATTTACCGCTGCTTTCCCCCTCCCGGATCTGCACCATGCCCGATGGCTCGGCCTCAGCGCATCTTTTTCGCCCGAAAATCCTGACGGTCAAAGCCGAAGGATACGGCGCCGCCGCACTGCGCAGCGACGTGCTTGCCGGACTCACAGTCGCGATCGTCGCCCTGCCGCTCTCGATGGCCATAGCCGTGGCCTCGGGGGTGACGCCGGAGCGCGGCCTCTATGCGGCGATCGTCGGTGGGTTTCTCGTTTCGGCATTGGGTGGCAGCCGCTTCCAGATCGGCGGGCCGGCCGGCGCGTTCATCGTTCTCGTCTCGGCGACCGTGGCGACTCACGGGCTCGACGGCCTGCTCATCACGGTGCTCATGTCGGGGCTCTTCCTGACGCTGATCGGTCTGACGGGCCTCGGCGCGCTCATCCGGCACATTCCCCAGCCGGTGACGGTCGGGTTCACGTGCGGGATCGCCGTCACCATCCTCGCGAGCCAGCTAAGGGACCTCGGCGGGCTGACCCTTGCCGGCGGCGAGCCCGGACATCTGCTCCCGAAGCTGATCGCCCTCGGGCAGGCCTTGCCGACTCTCAGGCCGAGCGCACTCGTGATCGGGCTCGGCTCGGCGGCGCTGATCTTCGCCATACAGCGCTGGCGTCCCATGTGGCCCGGCATGCTGATTGCCGTGGTGTTGGCATCCATTGCTGCCGTGTTGTTCCATCTGCCGGTCGAGACGATCGGCAGCCGCTTTGGTGGCGTGCCCAACAGCCTGCCATTTCCCTCGCTTCCGGAGATCACGCCGGCGCGGCTCCTCGAGCTGCTTCCCGCCGCTCTCTCCTTCACACTGCTCGGCGGGATCGAGAGCCTGCTCTCGGCGAAGATCGCCGACGGCATGACGGGCCGGAAGCACCGCTACAACATGGAGCTGGTCGCGCAGGGCATTTCCAACGTGGTGACCGCCTTCTTCGGCGGCCTCTGCGTGACCGGGACCATCGCGCGCACGGCGACGAACATCCGCGCGGGCGCGAGGAGCCCCGTAGCCGGGATGCTGCACGCGGTGTTCCTGCTCCTGTTCATGATGGTGGCGGCGCCGCTTGCGCACTACATACCGCTCTCCGCGCTCGCCGGCCTGCTTCTGGTCGTCTGCTGGAACATGGCGGACAAGAGGGAGTTCGTAGAACTCCTGCATGATTGGCGGCCGGCGCTCGTGCTTCTCACGACCTTCGTCGTGACGCTTGCGGTCGATCTCGCCGTCGGCATCACGGCAGGCTGCGTCGTTGCCGCTGTTCTGCACTTTGCCGGGCGACGTGACGCCTGAAATGGCCGACGGCCTTTTATCAACGCACAGCGCGGCGGTCGTAATCATCCGCCAGGGCGGCGAGCGCGGCGGCGCAATCGCCGGCAAATGACGGCCCGTGCATCAGCGCGAGCTTGCGCGGCGCAAACTTGGCAAGGCCGCGGATGGTGCGTCCCATACCGGGATTGAGGCTCGAGTACTGAAACAGGTCCTCGGCGGCGATTGCCGGGCCAACGACGTCACCCTCCGTCAGCGCCGGACCATCGCCAAGCTGCGTGAAGAGATCGCCGCAGAGCATCGTGCCGGTCGTCTCTTCGATCATGACGCCGGCGTCCCAGCCGTGCGGAATGTGCGGCGTATCGATGTAGCGGATCCTCTTTCCGCGCCCGAGATCGATGGTCTCACCGTCCGCGAGCACACGTGGCGCACGGTCCGACATATCGTTGAGCGACACGAGGCAGCCCGTCTGCCCGTGCGCGACCTGCGCCCGCGGTGCGATAGCCTGCCACTCGTTCATGGCGCCGCATTCGTCGGCCTCGTAGTGGCCGAAGGCAATCCAGCGCAGCTCTTCCGGTGCGATGATGCGGCTGAGAGCTGCACGCGCGAGCGGGAACATCTTGCGGAGTCCGGTATGGAACAGCAGCGGCTCGTCACCCAGAACGAGGAACTGGTTGAACGTGAAGCCGGCGGGCGGCGCAATCTCGGGCACGAATGTCGACAGCCGATAGATGCCGTCGGCAATTTCGCTGACTTTCGTCTCCATTGGCTTTCTCCATGCTTAAGAGTCTAGGCTTGCTTCAAATCTGTCGCGTCCTGCTCATTTCCGCGCAGCTTCTACCAGTGCGCGAATGACCCACTGCTTCAATCGTCGTGTCTCTGCGTCGTCGAGCTGCAGCACGTCCTTCGCAACGATGAAGGCCTCGGGGCCCATGACCAGCGCCAGCGCCCGCATCAGCTCGCGCAAGGCGGCCGGCTTATACTCACGGCGCGTTGGATCGAGCGCGGCTTCGATGAGCGGGGTGCGGCGGTTCTGCCGTTTGGGAAGCTTGCCCTCGTCGTCTGCGCGCGTGCCCTGCTGGATAGTGTGGGCGAGCATGGTGCGGAGGAGAGGCTCGTTCGCCGCGATCATGTCGTAGAGCGCCGTGTCCGCCCTGAGCAGGCGCTCTACAGGATCGCGTGACTTCTCGTCTTCAAAGACCTCGGTCGGGCCGGGCACGGCCACATCGACCGCGGCTTCAACGAGCAGCGCCTCGATGCTCGGAAAGTAGCGGTAGGCCGTCGCTCGCGAGACGAGCGCCGCCTCGGCGACCTCATCGAGCGTCGGGCTGCGCCCCTCCTTCATGAGCCGCGCCGCCGCCTGCAGGAGGTCCTTGCGGGTGCGCGCCTTCTGGTTCGAGCGGCGGTCCTTTTCGATGCCTGTCACGTCAGTCCTGCGGCAGTTGCTGCATGATGCTTGCGAGATCGATCCAGACATTCTCTCGCTTGATGGCGCCGCTTGATGCGAACTCCATGACGTGGAGCAGCCGGAACTCGAGGGGGCGATTGCGGCCTTCAAGGCCGAACGGCCGGCCGGGGGCGCGCCCGCTCCACACGGACTCATCGACCATGAAATTCTCGCCGTAGAGGCGCTTCACGGACCTGACGGAACCGTCGGCGAGGTCCAGAAACAGCGTCTCGTAGAACTTGCGCGCGCCTTCGCGATCATGTGCCGGGCCGAACGGCCAGCCGACAATGTCGTGCTCGACGTCCTCCGTGAGCGTCGCGAGCACACCATCGATGTCGTCGCGACCTTCGAAGGCAAAGTGCTCGTCCATCATCTGGTCCATCTGCTGCGGACTTAGCGCCATCGCAATCCTCCTGCTGAATAATTGGATGGCGGGTTTGTAATGAGACAAATGTCTCATGTCAATATCGATGTCGCAATCCCGATTTGTAAGTTGTCAGCGGGCGAACCTCATTGGCCGGGAGAAGCAGCGGATATTCGAGGTCCTAGGCGGCTGGTCGCTCCGCAACACGCACGGTCAGCATCTTCATGAGGTCGTCGAAGACGAACCGGCTCTCGACGAGCTCGAGCCCGGCCGCAGGGACGTGCTGCTCGGTATTGCGATCGAAGCTCGCGCCATAAGCCCAATGGATCCAGGGTTGCCAGATGTGGGTGATGGCACGGCGCAGGCGGCCGCGCGGGCGAACGTACTCGAGAAGTCGGATGAGCCCGCCGGGGCGCACGACACGTCCAAGCTCGCGCAAGGCAGGAACCTGCTGGTCGTCCGGCAGGACGCAGAACAGGAAGCTCGAAACGGCATTGTCGAACGAGCCGGCCGGAAACTCGAGCGCGGTGACGTCCATCTGGTACAGCCGGCCGCCTTCGGCGAGTGTCGGGCAGCGTTCGCGCGCCCGCTCCAGCATCGCCGAGCTGGTGTCGATGCCTGAGACCTCCGCCGTCGGTGGATAGAACGCGCAATTCCGCCCCGTACCGATCCCGGCGTCGAGCAGGCGGCCCGACATGCCTTCAAAGAGGAGCGGTCGTAGAGCCTGATAGCGCTTCCTCTCGAACGGTGCGTCCAGAAAGTCATAGAACCGGGCGATCCGCTGATAGCGTTCGACGTTTGTCGTCATCTCATAGCTCCCAAGATGTCCGGACATATGGCCGAGGGCGGCCGGATCGGCTAGACATAGCCCGAACAAGCGTCGCGGGCGCCCGTGAAATGTGCGCCGAAGGGAGGAACTGGAGCCCATGGCCAGACCATTCGCGGACCGCCTGCTGCGCCCCGAGCGCGTCGCCATCGTCGGGGCATCCGGCGACGTGAAGAAGAACAACTCGCGCCCGCAGCGCTATCTGCGCAAGCACGGCTTCACGGGCACGATCTATCCCATCAACCCGGGATACAAGGAACTCTTCGGCGAGCCTTGTTACGCGTCTCTCGCGGACTGCCCCGAACCGCCCGACCATGCCTACGTCATGCTCGGCACGAACTCGGTCATCGAGGCCATCCGCGATTGCGGGCGTGCGGGGGTCGCGGCGGCGACGATCTTCGCCGGCGGCTTTGCCGAGGGTGGCGAAGCCGGCAAGGCGCGCCAGGCCGCGCTCATCGAGGCGGCGCGCGCGGGCGGCGTGCGGCTCATCGGCCCGAACAGCCTCGGCGTGATCAACACGCACTGGCCGCTGACGCTCTCGGCGAATGCCGTGCTCGAACGCGAGCGCCTGCCGAAGGGCCGTACGGGTCTCGTCTCGCAATCGGGCTCGATGATCGGCGCGCTCGTCAGTCGCGGCGAGGCGCGCGGCATCGGCTTCTCGACACTCGTCTCGATCGGCAACGAATGCGACCTCACCGTCGGAGAGATCGCCGCCATGCTGGTGGACGATCCCGACACCGACGTGATCCTGCTCTTTCTCGAGACGATGCGCGATCCGGTTGGCGTCGCCGAGATGGCGCGCAAGGCGCACGCCAAGGGCAAGCCAGTCATGGCCTACGTGCTCGGCCGCTCCGATCTCGGGCAGGCGCTCGCGCAGTCGCACACCGGCGCCATGGTCGGCGAGACGCGCGCGCTCGATGCTTTTCTCGCCGATTGCGGCATCATGCGCCTCGATCATTTCGAGAGCTTGATCGAGGCGCCGCTGCTCATCAAAGGCCGCAAGCCGCCCAAGAGCAAGCGCGTTGCCGTGACGACGACGACGGGGGGCGCGGCAGCGCTGGTCGTGGATCATCTCGGCTCGCGCGGTATCGATGTCGTCCCGGCGGCGGAGACGCTCAGCGAAGGGCTCGCCGCCTTCAAGATCGACGTCGCGCCCGGTGCACCGATTGCCGATCTCACCATGGCCGGCACCAAGCCCGAGGTCGTCGACACCGTGATGTCGAGCTTCATGGCCGATCCGCGCGTCGATGCGGTGATCGTCGGCGTCGGCTCGTCGGCGGAGTATTTTCCCGAGCTGGCGGTGGCGCCGCTCGCCAAATGGGCGACGGCGGAAAAGCCCATCGTCGCGTTTCTGCTGCCGAACGCGCAACGCTCGCTCGAGTTGCTCGCGGGCGCCGGCATTGCCGGTTTCCGCACGCCCGAGTGCTGTGCCGATGCGCTCGCCGCCTACCTCGACTGGACGCCGCCGCGCGCGAAGGAGGAGAAGCCGTTGCCGACGGCCGCACGCACGTGCCTCGATCGCGCCAAGCGTGCAGCAACTCTGAATGAGCAGAAGGCGCTCGAACTTTTCGCGGCGCTCGGCGTGCCGGTACCAGCGATCGCGCAGGTTCATGACGCGGCCGGCGTCGATGCGCTGAAGCTCGGCTACCCGGTCGTTGCCAAGATCCTGTCGGCGGATATCGCGCACAAGAGCGAGGTCGGCGGCGTGAAGGTCGGAATTGCCGATGCGGGCGCGCTGAAAACCGCGATCGCGTCGCTGCTCATCGATGTACCGAAGAAGGCGCCGGGCGCGCGCATCGACGGCGTCGTCGTGCAGGAGATGATCAAGGGCCTTGGCGAGGCGATCGTGGGCTTTCGTCGTGATCCGCGTGTCGGACCGCTCGTGGCGGTCGGTGTCGGCGGCATTCTCGCTGAAGTCTATGGCGATGTTGCCGTCAGGCCAGCACCAGTCGATCTTGCGACGGCACGCGCCATGATCGCCGAGGTCAAGGGCTTCGCGCCGCTGCGAGGATTCCGCGGATTGCCGGAGGGCGATCTCGAGGCGCTGGCTGCGATTGTCGTCGCGGTATCGCAGCTCGCACTGTCTGAGGAGCCGCGCATTGCCGAGGCCGAGATCAATCCTGTGATCGTGCGTGGAAAGGGGCAGGGCGCGGTGGCGGTGGATGGGCTTGTGGTCATGGCGCGCTAGATCGCGCCGTAGGCGCGCCGGGGCTTTCGCCCCTGACCCCAACCGGGGAGACCCCGGACCCCCTCTTATTGAAGTTTGAAGAGGCGCAACGCGCCTGGAGCCGACAATGAGCGAGACAACCATTGCCTTCGTGAAGGGTTTAGTGGCTCGCTTTCCGGGCTTGGTCGCCGGCTTCGATGAACACCGCGAAGACAATTTCGGAGCGATCCTGCCTCATGTCTTTTTCGGTGAACTCACGCGATACGTCGTCAAGCTAGGCGAACGAGAAGCGTGGTCGGAGCTTCAGGCCATACTCGATCATCTGGAGGAGACGTTCGCCGCTGGAGGCGGCGAGCTGACAACGCTTATCTCGGTCTCGTTTCTGGAGAACCTGCCGCGCGGCGGTGAGAGCATCGCGCGGATCCTGGCCATGATGGGGCCACATCTCGAGAGAGAATTACAGGCTATCGGGTGACCGCTAGCCCACCACAGCCACGGCCTCGATTTCGATCAGCCATCCGGGCAAGGCGAGGGCGGAGACGCCGACGAGCGTGCTTGCCGGAGGCTCGCGGCCCGCGAAGAACGGCGTCCGCGCCTT
>DATMRT010000009.1:0-99248 GCA_035565975.1 Hyphomicrobiaceae bacterium | reverse complement strand
GCGGCTGATCTTGTCGACCTCGTCGATGTAGACGATGCCGCGCTGCGCGCGCTCGACGTTGTAGTCGGCGGCCTGGAGCAGCTTCAGGATGATGTTCTCGACGTCCTCGCCGACGTAGCCCGCCTCGGTGAGCGTCGTCGCGTCAGCCATGGTGAAGGGCACGTCGAGCATGCGCGCCAGCGTCTGGGCGAGCAACGTCTTGCCGCAACCCGTCGGGCCGACGAGCAGGATGTTCGACTTGGCGAGCTCGACGTCGTTGCCCTTGGCCGCGTGGTTGAGGCGCTTGTAATGATTATGTACCGCGACGGAGAGCACGCGCTTGGCGTGCGCCTGACCGATGACATAGCTGTCGAGGACGGCGCAGATCTCCTGCGGGCTCGGCACACCGTCGCGCGACTTGACGAGGGTGTTCTTGTTCTCCTCGCGGATGATGTCCATGCACAGCTCGACGCATTCATCGCAGATGAATACAGTCGGCCCCGCAATGAGCTTGCGTACCTCGTGCTGGCTCTTGCCGCAGAACGAGCAGTAGAGGGTGTTCTTTTCGCTTGGCATTGGCTCTCCTGCGCCCGTTCCGGCCATCCCGCGTTCGCGGCCCTTGAGGCAAACCTAGCGACGCATCGACCAGCTTGTCGAGCTGATCATGGGCCGACCGCCAGATCAACCATGCATTCCCGGAGACCCGCAGCTAAGGCTGAGGGGATTGCGGGAATTGCAACACCAATGTGACAATCGTGCCGCACTGGTGTTGCCGAAGTCTTGCAAGCCGTGCGCCAACCGCGATGTAGGACACGGAATGCGTCGCATTTGAGGAGTGCGGGGCGTCGTCACACGGTGTCTCACCGGCGCGTCGGCCCGCGATTCGGCGCTCAGGCGCCCTTCTCTCCGTCCGACTTGGTCTCGATCTCGTCGCGGCGCGAGAGCACGCGGTCGATCAGACCGAATTCCTGAGCTTGTTCGGCGGTCATAAAGTAATCACGGTCGAGTGTCTTTTCAACCATGTCGTACGTCTGGCCCGTATGCTTGACGTACACTTCGTTCAGTCGCCGCTTCATCTTGATGATATCTTCGGCGTGGCGCTCGATATCGCTCGCCTGGCCGGAGAAACCGCCCGAAGGCTGGTGCACCATGATACGGGCATTGGGGAGCGCATAGCGCATGCCCTTCTCGCCCGCGCAGAGCAGCAACGAGCCCATGGACGCCGCCTGCCCGATGCACAAGGTCGCGATCGGCGGCTTGATGAACTGCATGGTGTCATAAATAGCCATGCCTGAGGTCACCACGCCGCCCGGCGAGTTGATGTACATGGCGATTTCCTTCTTGGGGTTCTGGGCCTCCAGGAAGAGAAGCTGCATGCACACCGACGACGCCATGTGGTCCTCGATCGGGCCGATCACGAAGATGATCCGCTCCTGCAGCATCCGCGAGGGCAGGTCGTAGGGCCGCTCGCCGCGCGCCGTCTGCTCGATCACCGTCGGCCAGTAGGTGGCGACCGGGGAGTTGTAGAGCCGATCGGCAGCGAGAGGGGGGATCATCATGGGAGCGTCCTGCGAGCTTGAGTAAAGCGGACGAGCGGGCCAATCGCCTAGGCCCGCCGGTCGAGAATCATGTCATCGACATCTGCATATATAGGACGCGGCGGCCCGACTTCACCTGTCTCCAAGCCGAACCCCACGGACTTCGAGGGGCTGTGCTGCCCGGCTCAGGCCGCGGGCGCGCCCGGAACCGCAGCCTCACCGTCGTCCGGCATCTTCAGCAGCTCCTCGCGCGAGACCTTTTTCTCGGTCGGCTTGGCCTCGCCGAGGATGTGGTCCACCACCTTGTCCTCGTAGATCGGTGCGCGAAGCTGCTGGACGGCGCCCGGCGTCTTTTCGAAGTACTCGTAGACCATCCGCTCCTGGCCCGGGAAGCGGCGCGCCTCGCGGAAGAGTGCGTTGCGCAGCTCCTCCTGCGTAACCTCGACCTTGGCCTTGGTGCCGATCTCGGCAAGCACGAGACCGAGGCGCACGCGGCGCTCGGCGAGCGTGCGATACTCGGCGCGCGCGCTCTCCTCGGTCTTGCCTTCATCCTCGAAGGTCTTGCCGGACTGCTGGAGCGTATTCGTCACCTGGCTCCAGATCTGGTCGAATTCCTGCTGCACGAGCGCCTCGGGCAGCGCGAATTCATGCGCCTTGTCGAGGGCATCGAGCAGCGCCCGCTTGATCTTGGTGCGCGAAAATTCGGCGTACTCGCCCTCGATGCGCTCGCGCATGACCTTGCGCAGCGCCTCGAGCGAGTCGAGGCCGAAGCCCTTCGCGAACTCCTCGTTGATCTCCGGCTTCACCGGCTTCGCCACCGACTTCACCTTGGTCGCGAACGAAGCTTCCTTGCCGGCAAGATCCGGCACCTGATACTCGGCCGGGAAGGTCGCCTTGATGGTCACGTCGTCGCCGGCCTTGGCGCCCTTGAGCCCGTCCTCGAAGCCCGGAATGAAGCCACCGCGTCCGAGCACGATCTCGACGTCCTCGCCCGTGCCACCGTCGAACGGCGTGCCGTCGATCGAGCCGACGAAATCGATCTTGAGCTGGTCGCCTTCCGCAGCGACACGGCCCTCCTCGACCTCGAACGTGACATTGCGCTCGGCGAGATCGGCAATGGCCTTGTCGATCGTCTCCTCATCAACCTCGACGACCTCGCGCTCGAGCTTCAGGGTCGAGAAGTCGACAAGATCGATCTTCGGCAGCACCTCGAAGGACATCGTGTAGGCAAGGTCCGCCTTGCCATCCATGACCTGCTCGAGCTCGTCCTTGTTCTCGCTGAAGGCGATCTCCGGCTGAACGGCCGGGCGCTCCTGGCGATCCTCGAGCGCCTTTTGCGAGGACTTCTCGACGAGGTCCTGCAGCACCTCGGCCATGAGCGAACGCCCATAGACCTTTTTAATATGCCCGACCGGGACCTTGCCCTTGCGGAAGCCCCTGAGCTGGATGGTGTCCTTGACCTCGTCGAGGCGGGTCGTGAAGCGATCGGCGAGCTCACTGGCGCCAACCACCACCTTGAGCGTCCGCTTCAGTCCGTCCGAACTCGTTTCCGTGACTTGCATAACCACTGCCATCCACTCGTGAAGGCGGCTCCTGCCGCCGCTTTTTCGTTTCCCGCCGGCTGCAGGGAAGAGCCCTCCCACCACGAATGTGGTGCCGGCCGGCGGCGGCTATTCACCACCCGATCTCGTCTGCTGCATCCCTATGGGATGCAACGTAAATTCCTCATCCCGGCTTGGTGCGGACGGAGGGACTCGAACCCCCACGACTTGCGTCACTGGAACCTAAATCCAGCGCGTCTACCAGTTCCGCCACGCCCGCCACCCGCGTTTGGCGTGGCCGCGCGCGATGGCGCCGACATATATCCGCCCCTGTTGCCCGGGATCAACGCTTTCTTTGGGGGGCCGCCCCGATCGGCCTTGTTAAGCCTTTTCCTTTCGGGGCAATGCGAACGAGAGCGGCAGCGCGGTCGTGTACTTGATCTGCTCCATGGCGAAAGCCGAGGAGACCTTGGTGATGTCGATCCGCGAAATGAGCTTTTTGTAGAAGACGTCGTAGGCGGCGATGTCGGGCACGACGACGCGCATGAGGTAGTCCACCTCGCCGGACATGCGATAGAACTCCACCACCTCGGGCAGGTCGACGACGGCGGCATGAAAGCGTTCGAGCCAGTCGAGATTGTGCTGATCGGTCTTGATCGAGACGAAGACTGTGACGCCGGTATTGACCTTCACCGGATCCAGAACGGCCACTCGGGCACGGATGACCCCCGCCTCGTCGAGCTTCTGGATGCGCCGCCAGCACGGCGTCGTCGAGAGGCCGACGATCTTGCCGATCTCGGCGATCGGCATGGTTGCATCAGCCTGCAGCAGCTCCAGGATCTTCAGATCCATTGCATCGAGTTCCACGACCATCGCTCCAGATGGAATTTTTTACTCTATTGGCGCATTTCAGCAGCCTGCGCGCACTCAGAAGCGCCCGATGCGCAGAGTAGTAGTATTTTTTTCTAATTTCCGCAATCCGTCCTCTTGCTCATCGGCGGCCTGACAGCGACATTGCGGAGAGCGGCAAAGCACTCCTGCTTGCCAGCCGCAGCGCCCGCGGGATGCCCAATGGAAAAGCCGATCTTCATCACCCCCGAATTCGCCGTAACCTCGGCGCTCGCGCCCGAGGACTTCGCGGCCGCAGCCGCCATGGGTTTCCGCTCGGTGCTTTCCAATCGCCCGGACGGCGAGGCCGAAGGCCAGTTGAGCGGGCGCGCGGAAGCCGTGCTCTGCTGGCAGGCCGGCCTCCAGTTCCGTCACGTGCCGGCGCCCAAGCTCGACATATTCACGGACGAAGTCGTGGAGGCCATGGCCGACGCTGTTGCAGGCCTCAAGGGCCCGGTCCTCGCCCACTGCGCGAGCGGTCTGCGCTCGGCCATAGCGTGGGCAGCCGCGAGCGCGCGCACGCAGAACGTCGACTGCGTGCTGAAGGCGCTCGACAAGGCGGGGTTCGACTTGGAATTCCTGCGCGACGATCTCGAGGCGCAAGCTGATCGCGCACGCTGGATCGGCCCGCGCGCGCCGGCGCTCGACTGCGCCGAGGCCGCGAAGCTCGAGACCGCATCCGCAGCGTGAACTGCCCGTCCTCAATGAGCTTCGCCCTTGAGATCGGCTTCGCTCTCGAGGCGGCCGCCTCCCTTTCTGAGATGAATCTCAGGTCCGTTGCTTAGTCCACGGCAACGGCGTGGTCGCCCGACGGGGGTTGCTTTGCACTGCGCAGCAGCAGCACGAGCGGGACCGACGCCAGCGCCAGGATCATCATGAGCTTGAAGTCGTTCATGTAGCTGATGATGGCGGCCTGCTGCTGGATGACCTGGTCGAGCGCCGCGCGGCCAGCGGCGGTCCACGGACTGAGGATGTGGCCGGCGGCGCTATCGAAAGCACGACTGGTCGCCGTCACCTGACTCGCGATGGTCTCGTGATTGATCTGGTTGTTGCGGATCAGCAGGTAGGCGACGATTGAAATGCCGACGCTCGATCCGACGTTGCGCGAGAGGTTGTAGAGGCCGGTCGCCTCCGCCCGCTGCTCCGGCTCAAGGGTCGCGAAGGTGATTGTCGTGAGCGGCACGAACAGGAAGCCAAGGCCCGCGCCCTGAATGAAGCCGGTGATCACGATCGTCTGCTGCGAGACATCCGGCGTCCAGCCCATCATGTCGTACATCGCCCATGCCGTCAGCAGGAGACCGATCATCAGAAGGATGCGCGTGTCGACGCGGCCGATCAGGCGACCGACGATGAACATGCATATCATGGTGCCGATGCCGCGCGGCCCCATCACCAGCCCCGCCGTCACCACCGGGTAGCCCATCAACGTCTGCAGGTACGGTGTCAACAGCGCCAGCGACGCGAGGTAGGTGATGCCGATGATGAAGATGAACAGAATGCCGACGGCGAAGTTGCGGTCGAGGAACAACCGCGGATTGACGAATGAGCGCTTCGCCGTGAACGTGTGGACGATGAAGATGTAGAACGCGCTCGCCGCGATCGTGGCCTCGATCAGGATTTCCAGCGACGAGAACCAGTCGAGTTGCGCGCCGCGATCGAGGAATAGCTGAAAGGCGCCGATGGCGATGCTGAGGCTGCCAAACCCGATCCAGTCGAATTTCGTCGTGGCATTGACCTTCGACTCGCGCATGAACAGCCAGATCCCGACGAGGGCCAGCGCACCGATGGGCACATTGATATAGAACACCCACCGCCAGCTTATGTTCTCGGTGAGCCAGCCGCCGATGACAGGGCCGAGCACCGGACCGACCATGACCGATACGCCGAACAGCGCCATGGCCGAGCCGCGCTCCTGCGGCGTGTAGATGTCGAGCAGGATCGACTGTGCGATCGGGACGAGCGCCGCACCGAAGAAGCCCTGCATCAGACGGAAGGCGACGATCTCGAACAGCGACTGAGCGAGACCGCATAGGATCGACGCGACGACGAAACCAGTGATCGCGATGGCGAGCACGCGCTTGCGGCCGAACCGGTTGGCGAGAAAGCCCGATGGCGGCGTCATGATCGCAGCGGCGACGATGTAGGATGTCAGCACCCAGTTGATCTGGTCGGCACTTGCCGACACACTGCCCTGCATGTAGGGCAGCGCGACGTTGGCGATCGTCGTGTCGAGCGCCTGCATGATCACCGCGAGGATGATGCACGCCGTGATGGCGCCGCGATGAATAATCGGAGCTGCGCCAGGGCCCGCGGTCGTGGACATGTCAGCCCCCGCGCGCCTGCGCCGGCTGCGAGCCGAACCAGCCGCTCAGGAACGTCGGCAGACCGCGCGGATGGCCGGTATCGACACTGACCTCGACGCTCATGCCCACGCGCAACGGCGGCTTGCCGGACCGCTGATCGACGCGGACGCGCATCGGAATGCGTTGCACGACCTTGACCCAGTTGCCGCTCGTGTTCTGTGCCGGCAGCAGTGAGAAACTCGAAGCAGAAGCCGGGCTGATGCTCTCGATCGTGCCGTTCCATTCCTCACCCGGATAGGTATCGACGGTCACGACCACCTTCTGGCCGGGCGCGACCGAGGTCAGCTCGGTCTCCTTCGGGCTTGCCTGGATCCACACGTGCTCGGTCGAGACGATGTTGAAGGCAGTCGTTGCGCTGGCAAGATACTGGCCGGGCTGCAGCGACGGCACATTGGTCACGATGCCATCGAAAGGCGCGCGCACGACTGTGTGGGCGAGCTGGCGCGCAGCCTCGTCGCGCGCGGCAAGCGCATCCTTGTAGCGCGGATGGCTTTCGACTGGCGCGTTGGGATCACCGTTGAGATTGGCCGCGATGCCGGCGAGCTGCGCTTCGAGCGAGGCCAGCTTTTGCTGCGCGGACTGCAGCGCGTTGCGGGCGATATCGAGCTGGGCCTGCGCGGTGAAGTTATTGAGGGCAAGCTTCTGCTGGCGCTCAAAGGTCAACGTGTTCAGGGCGATGTCGGCCTTCGCCTGCTCAATCTGCGCCTGCATGCTCTTGTAGCTCGTGCCGAGCGCCAGAAGATCGTTGCGCGTATTGCCGAGCTGCGCTTCGGCGCGGTCCAGGGCCAGCCGGAAGGGCTCGTCGTCGATGCGGAAGAGCACGTCACCCTTGGCGACCTTCTGGTTGTCGCGCACAAGGACCTGACTGACGATGCCGGCCACGTCGTTCGATACGCCGACGACATCGGCCTGCACATAGGCGTTGTCGGTCGTCATGATGGCGCCGCCGGTCACATAGATGTAGCCGCCGATGACCAAAGCGACCGGCAGCAGGGCGAACAGCAGCGGTCGAAGCCATTTGCGTTCACGCGGTGCCGGCTCGGACTGTGTGCCGGAAGCCGCGGGATCGCCCATCGGGGAAGGCTCCGCGGCGCGGCGCGCCATGGGGAGAACCTTGTCGGCAACCGGCTGAGATGACGGTGCCTTGCCGTCGGTGTCGGTTGGACGGGTATCGCTGGCGCTAGCCATTTTGCGCACGCCTTTCATTCACGGCCGGCCTGTCACAGGCGGCCACAAGGTTGGATTTCAGGACCTGCAAGGAGTTCACGAGCTGCTGGCGCTCGACGGACGAAAGGCCGACCAGCGCCTCGGCGCGGGTTGCGTCGCCGATCTTGCGTGCCTCGGAGATCTTGCGCTGCGCGGCGGGCGTCAGCCTGAGCGTCCACACGCGCCGGTCGGTTGGATGGGGATGGCGCTCGATCAGCTTCAGCGCCTGGAGCTTGTCGACGATGCGGCCGAGCGTGATCGGCTCGATGTCGAGCAACTCGGCGAGGCCGCTCTGATTGATCCCTTCATTCTGTGCGAGATAGGCGAGCACCTGCCACTGCGACCGGGTCAGACCCGATTCGCGCGCGTTCTGCTCGAAGCGCTTGCGCAGGAGCCGCGCGACGTCGTGCAGCAGAAAGCCGAGGGTAGGCGAGTTGTGATCCATGATCAGAGACCGCGATTTCATAAGCATGCTTAAAATAAGCATGCTTGCGGGGCGGTCAATTGTCCAGTCATGCTAGAATCGCATGGCTGCGGCGGGATGCAGATATATCAATAGATTACCTGCCGATATTCCGGCGGCAGCCTCAATCGGCGGCACCGAAGACGAGGCTGATGCGGATGTCACCGTTCGCGCCGACGACCTCCAGCGTGGGGCCTGAGAGCGAATTGCGCACAATGAAATCGGCGGTGCTCTCACCCAGCCGAACATCGCGGAGCCGAATGCTTTCGAGCGATGGCGGCAGGATCGGATTGTTCAGACGCAGCTCACGCGCATCGGGATAGAATTCCAATCCCAGCAGAGACTGGATGATGGAAAAAGGTGCGCTCGCCGACCAGGCTTGCGGCGAGCAGGCGACCGGGTAGAGCACCGGCCCACGCCCACGGCGGCGACGAAAACCACAATACAGCTCCGGGATGCGGCGGTCTTCCATGTAGGCCGCGGCGCGCATCACCCCATCAAAGATCGCAGCGGCGCCGGCCTTGGCGCCGTAGCGCGCAAAGCCGGCCGCGAGGATGGCGTTGTCATGCGGCCAGACGGAGCCGTTGTGATACGACATGGGATTGTAGCGCTCTTCGCCATGCGCCAGCGTTCGGACACCCCATCCGGAAAAGAACTCGCTCCGCATCAGCGTCGCTGCGGATGCGAGCGCCCGCTCGGGCGTGACGATGCCGCACGCCAAGGCGTGGCCGACATTACTCGAGCGCACACGGCAAACACGCTTCTCACCATCCAGAGCAAGTCCATAGAGTTGGAGCTCCGGACACCAGAACGCATCTTCGAACTGTAAGCGTATGAGCTCGGCCTGTGCTTCGAGGCTTTCGGCGCGCTTCAGGAAACCGAGCCGACGCGCACATGCCGCGGCAGCGCGCCGCGCGGCAAAAACATAGGCCTGCACTTCGACAAGGGCGATTGGGCCGCTCGCGAGCGTCCCATCGGCGTGAGAGATCGAATCGTGTGAGTCTTTCCACCCCTGGTTCGCGAGCCCCGTCTCCGTACCGCGCGCATATTCGACGAAGCCATCGCCGTCCATATCGCCAAAGCGGTCGATCCACTCGAGAGCGGCCTCGATCGACGGCCACAGCTGGCGGATGAGCGCCCAGTCCGATGTGCGCTCGGCGTACTGGCCGGCGAGGATGACGAACAGCGGCGTCGCATCCACTGTCCCGTAGTATTGCTCGAAAGGTATCTCGCCCAAGGCTGCCATTTCGCCGCCGCGCATTTCATGCACGACTTTGCCGGGCGCTGCGTCGGTTTGAGCGTTCACTTCGTGCGCCTGCAGGCGTGCCAGCCGCTTGAGGACGCCCGCCGCGATGGAAGGGTCGGCCCAAAGCATGTTCATCGCGGTGATGATGCCGTCGCGGCCGAACGTGGTCGAATACCAGGGGATTCCGGCGTAGGGGTAGGGCCCGTCATCAGTTTCGGTCACCAACATGAAGACGTCTGCCATCGAGCGGCAGAGAATTTCGTTGATGACGGCATCTGACGTCTCGACGGAGGCGACACTGCGCGTGACTTGCTGCTGCTGGCGATGGAGGCGCGTAAGACCGCGAAAGAACGACTCTGCTGGTCCCGGCAGACTGTGCCCGCTCGCAACCGTGATGAAGATTGCCGTCTTCCCGTGCGGCGCAAGCTCGATGTCATACCGTGCAGAGCTGTCCTGCAACTCCGTTGGCATTGGCTCGAACTGAAGCGTCGTCGTCCGCGAGACCTTGTCGAGCCCATGATAGTGGAGAAGCACGACGGACGACCTAGCCGAGTCGATCGATGACGTTCCGCGCCGCTCGCGCTTGATCCCGCGCACTTCGAAGATGTCGGCGAAGTCGCTCGCGAATGTGATGGAGAGCGAAAACTGCACCGGATCGCAGCCGTGGTTGGTCAGCGCGATCCGCTCGCGCAAGGAGCCGTCCTTGAGATAGATCGTGCGGGACACATGGATCGTGTCCTTGAGCATGATGATTTTGCGGTCGGCGTAGATATCCGGGTTGGTGAGATCGACATAGTAGTTGAGGTTGTCGTCGCGCAACGCCGAATGCAGCAGAAGCGGGCGCGAGCCACTTATCAGCAGCTCGAGATGCGACAGATAGCGCGTATCACGGTGGAAGAGGCCGTCCTGACCGCCGCTGCTCGCACCGATATCGCCGTGGCTGTCGAACACGGCGAACGTGTCGTTCTTCTTCAGTGTTCGGCGCGGTCGCGCGGGTGCGTCTGTCGCCGGGATGTAGAATGGTGTCTCAATTGCGGCGGGCGCGCTGGCGCCCGCGCGCTGAGAATGTCGATCGGGCATTGCTGCCTTCCCCCGCCATCCGGACGCTACGTGAGTTCCTGAACGGCGGCGTTGCCATTCAGAAGCACCGGCCGTGTTCTCTCAACAGGATCGGC
The DNA here is from genome assembly GCA_035565975.1 of Hyphomicrobiaceae bacterium. Taxonomy (GTDB): domain Bacteria; phylum Pseudomonadota; class Alphaproteobacteria; order Rhizobiales; family Hyphomicrobiaceae. Next base: position 88,849 of record DATMRT010000009.1, on the reverse strand, counting down.
CTCGGCCAGCAGCCTCTTGTAGACCTTGACATAGTCTTTGGCCATGCGCTCGGCGGTGAATCGAGCCTCGAAGCGCCGTCGCACGGCCGCTCTGTCGAGCGCCAGGAGAGCCCCCATCTTGCGCACAGCCTCGTCTTCATCTTCGACGATGAATCCGGTCACACCTTCGTCGATCACTTCGGGAACGGATCCGCGCCGGAACGCCAGCACCGGCGTGCCGCAGGCCATGGCCTCGATCATCACGAGACCGAATGGCTCTGGCCAGTCGATAGGAAAAAGGAGCGCGCGTGCATCGCCGAGAAAGCGGCCCTTCTGACGCTCGCTGATCTCGCCGACGAATTCGACATCGGCAGCATCCAGCATCGGCTCGATCTCGTCGCGAAAATACTCGGCGTCGACCTTGTCCACCTTCGCGGCGATCTTCAGCGGCAAACCGACCGCGCGCGCTATGCGAATGGCGCGGTCGGCGCGCTTTTCGGGAGAGATACGACCGAGAAATGCCAAGTAACCGCCCTGGCTATGCAGCGACCGCGGCAGCAGGTCGACGGGCAAACCGTGCTGGACCGTCGCGATGAATGAGGCGTCCGGGACTGGCGCTCGCTGCGCGTCGGAGATCGAGATGAGCGGCATCTCCTTGAAGTGCATATAAAGCGGACAGAGATCCGGCAGGTCCTGGCGCCCGTGCAAGGTCGTGACGGCACGGTGGCTGTAGTCCCGAAAGAGCGGGTACTGGAACTGGTCGATATGGAAATGGATGATGTCGAACTCGTGTGCGCGCCGCCGCACCTTGTCGAGCATCACCATGTAGTGCGGGATGGGATCCAGCACATTCTGACAGAGGCGAAGCGCGCGAGGGCAGCACGCATCGAGACGCGCGGCCGTAACCGAGTCGCCGCTCGCGAAGAGCGTCACGTCGTGTCCCTCCGCCACCAGGGCTTCCGTGAGATAGGAGACAATTCGTTCACTGCCGCCGTAAAAGCGGGGCGGTACGCTCTCCATCAAAGGCGCTACCTGGGCAATCTTCATGGCGTGCCTTGCTCCGTTCGGACGAGGTCATGATGTTCGTCAAACCGTGCGCGCCGGGTCACGATGCCGGACACCGCTCACAGCCTGAGGCCGTTTGCGTTAACCCCCGGCGGCGTCGGCGGTTCCGCGGCATCGCACAATCGTACGACGTCGCATCGTGTCGCATGCTGCGCGCACGCTGATCGACGCGACTGCCTCTACATGCAGCAACCTGATGCTTCGCTTGGCATATCTCCGCGGCTTGAACACAACACCTTTCAGCAAAGAATTTTGCACCCCACATTGCCCTCCTGAGACCACGCAATCGCCTTTCCCTCGCCACGGCCGGAAGGGACGGAGCTTACTCGTGCGGGAACTAGATGATCTTTCGGCCGTTGTGGCTAAAGCCCGCGAATAGGCCGCTTTGCGCGAGGTGCAAATGAACGAGCTCGCATTCGTAGGACGATTGGGGCGTGTGGCCGTTCTTACCGCAGCGTTGTCGGCAAACTCGAGCGCGGTACTCAGCCAGCCGGATCCTTTGCTTTCGCCGCAGCTTCAAAGCGTGCTGGGGCGAGAAGTCACGCCGCCGAGAGGGAAAGGCGTCGAAAGCGGGCGCATCATCGATGTGCTCATCGACGCTGAAGGGGATGTTCACGCGTTCGTGGTCGAGTTCGGCGGCTTCCTCGGCATAGGGACACGCAAGGTCGCCGTCGACCGCGCAGCATTTCAATTTGCCGGTGGCAAGATCTTCGTCGAAATCACGGCTCCTCAACTCCAGTCGGTGCGGGAGTGGAAAAGGGGCGAACCACCAGATGTCGTAAAGGCAGCCTCACCGCCGGGGGACTAGGCCATGGCGGAGGGAACCACAATGCCGACCGGACGTTCGGCTCTCACGTGTATACACCCCCTCCGGGCCCTTGTGAGAGGCGCCGGTGCCTCCTGTCTCACCAAAAAGTGCGCGCGGCCTCGACTGGTTCACCTTCCTGGTGGCCGACATGCAGACGGGCTTCGGTCCGTTCTTGGCCATCTACCTGACCACGCAGAAGTGGAACCAAGCCGATATCGGCTTGATCCTCGCCGTTGGAAGTCTGGGCGGCCTGCTCAGTCAGTTGCCTGGAGGCTGGCTGGTCGATGCGGCACCATCGAAGCGGCGGATCGCGATGATCGCCGTCGCCGGCATCGGGCTGAGCGCTTTGCTGATTGCAGTGGCGCCGAGCTTCGCCGGGATCCTCTCGGCGAAATTGCTGCACGTCGCATCGAGCTCGATCCTCGGCCCGGCGATCGGCGCCATCACGCTCGGTCTCGTCGGCCACGCCGCAGTGGCCCCGCGGCTTGGACGAAACGCGCGCTTTGCATCGATCGGAAGCGGCACGGCGGCTGGCATCATGGGGGCGATCGGCTTCACGATCTCAGCACAGGCGGTCTTCTTCGTCACGGCAGCGCTCGCCATCCCAGCCATTGTCGCGCTTTCCCAGATCAGCGCCGAGGAAATCGATCCGATACGCGCGGATGGCGGCATCGCCGGGGAAGTCAGAGCGCCGGGACTCGCGGTGCGCGCCCTGCTCCGCAAGCGCTCGCTCATCATTCTGATACTGTGCATCTTCCTTTTCCACTCGGCCAACGCCGCCATGCTGCCGCTGGTCGGCACCGAGATGACGCTGCGGGCCGGCGAGTGGGCCAGCCTGCTCATCGCGCTCTGCATCATCGTGCCGCAAGGGATCGTCGCTCTCATGGCTCCGACTGTCGGGCGGCTGGCTGTCGAATTGGGGCGCCGTACAATCCTGATTGTCGGATTTGCCGCCCTTCCGGCTCGAGCGGCGCTGCTGGCGACAAGCAGCGACCCTGCGATCATCATCGCGGCGCAGGTGCTCGACGGCGTCTGCGCCGCAGTGCTGGGCGTCCTGGTGCCGCTGTCGCTCGCGGATATCTCGCGCGGCACGGGCCGCTTCAACCTCACTCAGGGCCTCACCGCCAGTGCCACAGGCATCGGCGCCGCGCTGAGCACGACGGTCGCCGGCTATCTCGCCACGCGGTTCGGAACGCCGATGGCGTTTCTCGCTCTCGCAGTGGTGGCCGTCACAGCATTCATCACCGTCCTGGTAGCCATGCCGGAGACGGCGGAAAATGAAACGAGATGATGGAGCACCGTTCGCAAATGGAGCAAACCACAGGAGCCGCGGCCGCGGACGATCTTGCTGGATACGCCGGGCGGCCCGCGTCGTTCTTCATGCGTTACGCGCTCGGCCGGCGGAAGGCTCACGCCGCCATTCTGGCCGCGGTCGTAGCGGCAGTACTGTGCTCGATCCTGACGCAATATGCCGTCAAGGTTCTGGTCGATGCCTTGTCCAGCCCCAATACCGCGGTGGTCGGCGTGTGGACGGCCTTCGCTCTGCTCGTCGCTCTCATTACCGGCGACAATCTTCTCTGGCGCGTTGCGAGCTGGATCGCCAATAGCACGTTCGTAAAGGTCACAGGAGATGTTCGCCGCGATCTCTTCCGCCACCTGATGGGACACGCGCCGAGCTATTTCGCCGCGTCCTCGCCGGGTACGCTGACTTCCCGTGTCAGCGCCACGTCTCAGGCGATGTTCACCGTCGAGAACATGCTCGCCTGGAACGTGCTGCCGCCGTGCCTCGCTACCGTCTGTGCCATCGTGCTTGTCGGGACCGTGAGCGTCTGGATGGCGGCCTCTCTGATCGTCGTCGCCGGTTTCATGATCGTCGTCATGTTCTACAAGGCGGCCGCCGGCACGACACTACATCATGCCTTCGCGCACCGGGCCGCGACCGTCGACGGCGAGCTCACCGACGTTGTCGGCAATGTGACCATCGTGAAGGCGTTCGGTGGCATGACCCGCGAGCACCGTCGCTTCGATGCGACTGTAAAGCGGGAGATGGCAGCGCGCGAGCGGAGCCTGCGCTACCTCGAGTATCTGCGCATCGCACACGCCGTCGTAACGGTTGTTCTGACCATCGCACTTCTTGCTTGGGTCATCCTGCTCTGGCAGCTCGGTCAGGCGACCACCGGTGATGTCATTCTGATCTGCACGCTCGGCATGTCGGTCCTTCATGCGACGCGCGACCTCGCGATCGCCCTCGTCGATGTCACGCAACACACCGCGCGCTTCTCCGAAGCCCTGCAGAAGCTGCTCGTGCCGCACGAAATGCGCGATCATCCCGCCGCGCGGCCGCTCTCGCCGAGCGGCATCAGCGTCCGCTTCGAGCGGGTGCGCTTTAGCTATCCCGACGGCCCGAAGCTCTTCGATGGATTGGATCTCGAGATCAAGGCCGGGCAGAAAATCGGCCTCGTCGGGCCATCCGGCGGCGGCAAGAGCACGATCTTCGCGCTTCTGCAGCGCTTCTACGACGTCGACAGCGGCCGCATCCTGATCGGCGGCCAGGACATCACGGCGGTCACTCAGCAGAGCCTGCGCGAAGCCATTGCCGTCGTACCGCAGGATACGTCCCTCTTTCACCGATCGCTCAAGCAGAACATCCGATACGCGCGGCCCGACGCCTCCGATGAACAGGTGCGCGCAGCGGCCGCCGCGGCGCGATGCGACTTCATCAATGACCTGCCGAGGGGCCTCGACACGCTGGTCGGCGACCGCGGCACGCGCCTGTCGGGTGGCCAGCGGCAACGCATTGCGCTCGCGCGGGCGTTTCTCAAGGATGCGCCGCTTCTCCTGCTCGATGAAGCGACATCTGCCCTCGATACGAAGTCCGAGGAGGCTATCCGCGAAGCGCTGGCGCGGCTGATGCAGGGCCGGACCGTGATCGCCATTGCGCACCGCATCTCGACCGTCCGGCAATTCGACCGCATCCTCGTCATCGGCGGCGGTCGCCTGCTGCAAGATGGTTCGTCGGAAGAGCTTGCCGGCCGTTCCGGTCTCTATCGCGAACTGCTTCGGGCGTGATCCGAGGCCTGGTCAGAGACGAAATCTGCGCCGCTGTGCCCACGTCGGCAAACAATGCGGATGAATGACAATCCGCTGACCCGACATTCCAGTGAAGGATAATTCCGCTACACCGATCCCGCGAACGCCTGGAAAACAGGCATGATGCGCTTGGACAGCCTATGGGCGCGATGTAACACTTTGCGTCGACAGGGGGGCGCGCGCCTCTCAGGTCCACGGGGGGTGTTATGGCGATCGGTATCTACCGCAAAGTGCGGGTGAAGGAAGGCTGCGGCGAGCGGTTCGAGGCGCTGCTGCGGGGCTATGTCGCTGATGTTGTCTCGAGCGAACCGGGCTGCACTTTCCTGGCTTTTCTGCGCTCGCCGACGGATTCCCAACTGTTTTCCATCCACGAAGAATACGCAGACGAGTACGCCCTCGAACAGCACAGGAACAGTGACCTCGAAAGGCTGTGGCTGCCAGTGCTCGTGCGGCAGGTCGCAAGCATCACAGCTTCGCGCTTCTCGGTCGCTGACGCCGATGAGCTGATTTCGCTGAGCTAGCTACACATCTGCAGACCGGCGCCTCGAGCCCGGACCTCGTGGGAGACCTATGTCGCGCGGGCGAGGCTTCGGATCAGGTCCCGAACAGCGCCCGCATCGTACGGCTTCTTGAGGCGTGGAGCACCCTCGAAGACGCGATCTATCGGGTGCTGCTCGTCGAACCCCGTCGCCAGAGCAAAGGGGATCGCCTTTTCGCGGAGAAGGTTCGCTATCGGACTGCTCAATGTCTCACCGAGCCGAAGATCGATCAAAGCGCAATCGATCCCGCCCTCTCTCACGAGTTCGATGCCTTGCTCGATCGTGCTCGCCGGGCCGATGACGTGATAGCCCTCGTCTTCCAGGTCCTGTGCAAGCTGAAGTCCAATAAGAAGTTCGTCTTCCACAACGAGCACGCAGCGGCTGTTCGCGTCACCGTCGCCGCGGCGAGCCGGCTTGGGATCCTGCCTGAGCTGAAAGGGCCGATCGAGTGTTTGGACCAGTGACTTCTCGAACGCGAAGCGGATGCCGTCGGGCTCGAAGCTCAGGTTCGCGCGGCCACCGGTTTCGGAAGCCGCGGATTTCAGCACCGTCAGACCGAACCCGTGCCGGCTCGGTTTGGAGACGGTCGGTCCGCCCGTTTCCTTCCAGGTGAATGCAAAGCGAGCGCCTTCGCCTTCGATTTGATTGGCGCGCCAGGATATCGAAAGTCGCCCGGCGGCAACTGACAGCGCTCCATGCTTGACGGCATTGGTCGCCAGCTCATGCAGGACGAGCGACAGCGATTGCGCCGTCCGCGCCGGCAAAACCAACTGCTCGCCTTCGACCGAAATATTGGATTCATCCACGCTGAATGGCTCCAAGGTCACGGAAACCAACTGATGAAGATCAGCCCCGCGCCAATCGCATCGACGCAGCAGATCGTGCGCGGCGGACATCGATTGCAGACGTCCCTGGAGCGCCGACACGTAGGGAGCTACGGACGTGGCCCCCGAACTCGAAAGCCGCGCGATCGCGAGAACGTTGGCCAGAATGTTCTTCACCCTGTGGTCCAGCTCGCCCATCAGCAGGGTTTGATGATCCTCCGCCTGCTTGCGCATCGTGATGTCGAGAAATGTCCCGACAATGCGCCACGGCTCGCCGGCGCCATTCGTGACCACCTTGCCCCTATCCAGCATCCACGAAGCCTTCGAGGCGTTGTCCGCAACCCGGAATTCCGTTTCGAGTGGATGTTCCGCATCATCGGCCCGGACAAACCGCCGAAGCAGGCTCCGACGATCGGCGGGATGAACCAGCCTCATGACGTCTTCGAGGGATACCGGCCCACTCGGCGGGAGCTGCAGCATGTCACGCGCGTTCTGTGACCAGCGAAACTGCTTCTTGGCGACATCGAACTCGTAGCTTGCGAACTGAGCCGCCTCGGCCGCCAATCTCAGGCGCTCTTCGCTCCGCGCCAGCTTCTCGTTCGTCACCTCGAGTTCGTGCGTGCGTTCAGCGACACGCGCCTCGAGCCTTTCGTTGACCAATCCCAGCAGCTTTGTCTTGGTGTGGAGGTCGACGAACACGCGGACCTTGGCCTTAAGAATCTCGGGCTCGATCGGGACCGGGACATAGTCCACGGCGCCGATCGTATATCCCCGCACCAGATCCTCCTGGCTGAGACGGACACCCGAAACGAAAATAATGGCCGTCTTCTCATGTCGCGGGTGCTGCCGGATCATGGTGGCAAGCTCGAAGCCGTCGATATCCGGCAGGCACACGTCCATCAGGATGACGGCGACTTCCGTCTTGACGAGGATGGCCAACGCCTCGCGCGCGGAATGCGCGCACAGCAAAGTCTCCCCAAGACCTTCCAGGATTGCCCTGTACGTGACGATCTTGCCGGGTTGGTCATCGACCAAGAGGATAGAGGCGCGCGGGTGGGTATTCATTATTTCACCTGTGCAGCCAGATGCGCAGCGCGGCGAGCAACTGATCGGTATCCACGGGCTTTGCGAGATAATCCGACGCCCCGGCTTCCAGGCATTTCTCTCGGTCGCCTTTCATGGCCCTTGCGGTGAGAGCAATGATGGGAAGTCGCCGGTGATGCTCCCTGCTGCGGATTTCGCGAATAGTCTGATAGCCGTCCATCTCGGGCATCATTATGTCCATGAGCACGATGGCAACTTCGCTGGAGTCGAGCGCCTCTACGGCTTCACGCCCGGTCGTCGCTGTGAGGACGACCATGCCACGGCGTTCCAGAACACTGCTCAACGCAAAGATATTCCTCGCATCGTCGTCGACAACGAGGACAGTCTTGCCCACGATGTCCTCGTCGCTTCTGTGCAGCCTTCCGAGCAGCTCCTGCTTGTCCGCGGCAAGGTTGGCAATATTGAGATGCAGAAACAGGGCAACTTCATCCAGCAGGCGCTCTGCCGACTCGACACTCTTGATCACGTTCGATCGCGCCAATGTGCGCAACCGGCTTTCGTCGTCGGCAGTCAGTGCGTGTCCCGTAAAGACGATCACGGGCACTTGCGAAAGTTCCTCGCTGTGCCCCATCTGCTCGATGAGCTCGAAACCCGTCATATCGGAGAAGTCGAGACCGAGGATCACGCAGCGAACCGGCTCGCTGCGAAGACAAGCGAGCGCCTCCTGCCCCGTCTTCGCGGTCAGAATATCCACTTCGTCATGCGCCAGCAGTTCGGTCAGCGCTAGGCGATCCCGCGCGTCACCTTCCACGATGAGCAGAGGCCGTCTCTCGTTGCGCGCAAAGGCACGCAAGCGGTCGAGGGCGCCTCCGAGCTCCTCGGAGGAGGAAGGCTTGACCACATGTCCGAAAGCGCCGCGCGAGAGGCTGTAATTCCGATCTTCGTCGAGTGAGACGATCTGGACCGGAATGTGTCTCGTGAGCTGATTGCGCTTCAGCTCGCCAAGCACGGACCATCCCATCATGTCCGGCAGGAACGCATCGAGCGAAATCGCCGTCGGATTGTAGTCAAAAGCCAGGGCCAAGGCATCGCTGCCGCGAGAGGCCACCAACACCTTGAAGAGCTTCTCGCGCGCGATCTCCATCAGCAACCGCACGAATGCCGGATCGTCATCGACAATGAGAATGACCTCGTCGCCAGGACCGATGTCGTCGCGATCGTCATCGATCGCGGGCCGTGGTTCCTCGGCTTCGGCGGCGCCTTCGATAGCTTCTGCCGAAGCCCCGCGGGCATAGCCGATGGCCTCCAGGCCCATTGGACCGTCGTACCGGAATGGCACGAACAGCGTGAACGTGCTGCCAACACCGGGTTCGCTGCGGAGCTGGATCTCGCCCCCGAGCAGGCTCGCGAGTTCGCGGCTGATCGCGAGTCCGAGACCCGTGCCGCCATACTTGCGGCTCGTACTCGCATCCGCCTGCTGAAAGGCTTCGAAGATCAGCTTCTGCTTGTCGAACGGAATGCCGATGCCGGTGTCCGCGACCTCGAAGGCGACCTGCGGGGATGAGCCGAATGACCCATGTGCGCCGCCGTTGGCGAGGAAGACGGAGATGCGGACGCTGCCTTCGGACGTGAATTTGAACGCGTTGGAGAGCAGGTTCTTGAGGATCTGCTGAAGACGCTTCGAGTCCGTATTGATGGTCTTACCCAATGCCTGATCGAGTTCGACGTGAAACGCCAGTTGTCGACGCTCGGCTTCATGACGGAACGGCCGCGCGACAGTTTCGAGAAGGCCGTTAAGGGAGATATCCTCCGCTTCGACGGTAACGGTGCCCGACTCGATCTTCGAGAGATCGAGGATGTCACTGATGAGGTTCAAGAGATCGGTGCCGGCACTCAAGACAGTGCGGGCAAATTCGACTTGTCTCTCCGTCAGATTGCCGTCCGGGTTCTCGGTCAGCTGCTGACTGAGAATGAGGATGCTGTTCAGCGGTGTGCGCAGCTCGTGAGACATGTTCGCGAGGAACTCGGATTTGTATCGTGATGTCAGCGCGAGTTCCGCCGCCTTCTCTTCGACCGCCCGACGCGCAAGATCGATTTCGAGGTTCTTGCGCTCCACCTCGACGTTCTGCTCCGCGAGCTGCTGTGCCTTGACTTCCAACTGATCGTTCGTCTGCTGCAGCTCTCTTTGCTGGCTCTGCAGCTCGGTGGCGAGCGTCTGCGACTGCGCGAGCAGACTTTCTGTGCGCATGGTCGCCTCGATACTGTTGAGGACGATGCCGATGTTCGACGTGAGCTGCTCCAGGAAAGTGAGATGGATCGGCTCGAGCTCGTTCAGCGAGGAAATCGAAATGACCGCTTTGATCTCGCCCTCGAACGTCACCGGAAGGACCGCCACACTGCGCGGGATCGCCTTGATCAGACCGGCATCGATCCGGATCGTATCGTGCGGCACGTCGGCAAGAAGAATATGTTGCTTGTCCACCGCACACTGGCCGATGAGCCCCGCACCGAGCGCGAGCTCCTCCGGAAAGCCGCTCTCGACGGGATTGCCGTAAGCTGCAAGGAGCTTGAGCGGCTTGGACACCCGGGCGTTGCTTACTTGATAGATGACGCCCTGCTGCGCTTTGACGAGCGGCACGAGGGTCGAAAGTATCGTCCTGCCGACCGTCTCGAGATCACGCTGGCCTTGCAGCATGCCCGTGAAGCGCGCGAGATTCGTTTTCAGCCAGTCCTGCTCCGTGTTGCGCTCCGTCGTGAGGCGGAGGTTCACGATCATCGAGTTGATGTAGTCCTTGAGCTCGGCGACTTCGCCGCGCGCCTCGACCTGAATGTTTCGCGTGAGGTCGCCTTCGGTAACGGCCGTTGCGACCTCCGCAATGGCACGCACCTGGTTCGTGAGGTTCTCGGCCAGCAAGTTCACGTTGCCTGTGAGATCCTTCCATGTGCCCGCGGCGCCGGGCACGTCGGCCTGACCACCCAGACGCCCCTCGACGCCGACTTCGCGCGCGACCGTCGTCACCTGATCCGCGAAGATGGCCAATGTCTCCGTCATGCCGTTGATGGTGTCGGCGAGGGCGGCAACCTCGCCCTTGGATTTGACAGTCAAGCGCTGCTTGAGATCGCCTTCGGCGACTGCGGTCACGACCTTGACGATGCCGCGCACCTGCTCGGTGAGATTGGCCGCCATGACATTGACGGTATCCGTCAGATCCTTCCACGTGCCGGCGACGCCAGGAACGGTCGCCTGCCCGCCGAGGCGGCCTTCGGTGCCGACTTCGCGCGCGACACGCGTCACCTCGGACGCGAAGCCGTTGAGCTGATCCACCATCGTGTTGATGGTGTTCTTCAGCTCGAGAATTTCACCCTTCACATCGACGGTGATCTTGCGCGACAGATCGCCTCGCGCCACGGCGGTCGTCACTTCGGCAATATTGCGGACCTGGGTCGTGAGATTGGCGGCGAGCAGGTTGACGTTATCGGTAAGGTCCTTCCAAGTGCCATCGACGCCCGGCACGACGGCCTGGCCTCCGAGCCGCCCCTCGGTGCCGACTTCGCGCGCGACGCGCGTCACCTCGGCCGCGAACGACCGAAGCTGCTCGACCATCGTATTCAATGTTTCCTTGAGCTGCAGGATCTCGCCACGCACGTCGACGGTGATCTTCTTGGAGAGATCACCGCTTGCGATGGCGGTAGCGACCTCGGCGATATTGCGGACCTGCGCCGTAAGATTGCCGGCCATGAAATTGACGCTGTCGGTCAGGTCCTTCCACGTGCCGGCGACATCGGGGACGGCAGCCTGTCCGCCGAGCTTGCCCTCGGTGCCGACCTCGCGCGCGACGCGCGTCACCTCCGATGCGAACGAGTTGAGCTGATCCACCATCGTGTTGATGGTGTTCTTCAGCTCGAGAATTTCGCCCTTCACATCGACGGTGATCTTGCGCGACAGATCACCCCGCGCCACGGCCGTCGTCACTTCGGCGATGTTGCGGACCTGCGCCGTCAAGTTCGAGGCCATCGAGTTGACGCTGTCGGTCAGATCTTTCCAAGTGCCGGCAACGCCTGGAACGTTGGCCTGACCGCCGAGCCGGCCCTCCGTGCCGACCTCGCGCGCGACGCGCGTCACCTCGCCCGCGAAGCGGTTGAGCTGATCGACCATGGTATTGAGGGTTTCCTTCAATTGAAGGATCTCACCCTGCACATCGACCGTGATCTTGCTCGAGAGGTCACCGCGCGCGATCGCGGTCGCGACCTCGGCGATGTTGCGGACCTGGGCCGTGAGATTGCCGGCCATGGAATTGACGCTGTCGGTCAAGTCCTTCCATGTGCCGGCAACGCCTGGAACGACGGCCTGCCCGCCGAGCTTTCCGTCCGTGCCGACTTCGCGCGCGACGCGCGTCACCTCGGCGGCGAAGGCGTTCAACTGATCGACCATCGTGTTGAACGTCTGCGCGAGTGTCAGGATCTCGCCGCTCGCACTGACCGAAATTTTCTTCGAGAGATCACCCTGCGCGACCGCGGTCGCGACTTCGGCAATGCTGCGGACCTGCCCGGTGAGATTGCTGGCCATCGAGTTGACGTTGTCGGTCAGGTCTTTCCATGTGCCCGCGACACCGCGCACGGTCGCCTGCCCGCCGAGCTTGCCTTCTGTGCCGACCTCGCGCGCGACGCGCGTCACCTCGCCGGCGAAGGCATTGAGCTGGTCGACCATCGTATTGATGGTCTCCTTGAGCTCGAGCACCTCACCGCGGGCATCGACATCGATCTTCTTCGAGAGATCGCCCGTCGCAATCGCCGTCGAGACCTCGGCGATATTGCGAACCTGCGTCGTGAGGTTCGACGCCATCGAGTTGACGTTGTCGGTGAGGTCCTTCCATGTGCCGGCAACGCCACGCACATCGGCCTGGCCGCCGAGACGCCCCTCGGTGCCCACCTCGCGCGCAACACGCGTGACTTCCGAGGCGAAACCGTTCAGCTGGTCGACCATCGTGTTGATGGTCTCCTTAAGCTGCAGCATTTCACCGGACACATTGACGGTAATCTGTTTGGAGAGATCGCCGTTGGCGATGGCGGTCGCAACCTCGGCGATGTTACGAACCTGCCCCGTCAGGTTGCCGGCCATCGAGTTGACGTTGTCCGTGAGGTCCTTCCACGTACCGGCGACGCCGGGAACTATCGCCTGCCCCCCGAGCTGGCCCTCGGTTCCCACTTCTCGCGCGACGCGCGTCACCTCCGAAGCGAAGCCGTTGAGCTGGTCCACCATCGTGTTGATGGTATTCTTGAGCTCGAGGATCTCGCCGCGCACATCGACCGTAATCTTGCGCGAAAGGTCACCGCGGGCGACAGCCGTCGTCACCTCGGCGATGTTACGCACCTGCGTGGTGAGATTTGCCGCCAGAAGGTTCACGTTGTCGGTGAGATCCTTCCAGGTGCCGCCAACGCCGGGAACAACCGCCTGCCCACCGAGCCGGCCTTCGGTGCCCACTTCACGCGCGACGCGCGTCACTTCGGCCGCGAATGACCGAAGCTGATCGACCATCGTATTGATGGCCTCCTTGAGCTGCAGAATTTCGCCACGAACATCGACAGTGATCTTCTTGGAGAGGTCACCGTTGGCGACCGCGATCGTGACCTCCGCGATATTGCGAACCTGGGCTGTGAGGTTCGACGCCATGGAGTTGACGCTTTCCGTCAGATCCTTCCAGACGCCCGTCACCTCCCGAACTTGCGCCTGGCCACCGAGCTTTCCGTCTGTGCCCACCTCTCGAGCGACGCGCGTCACCTCTGACGTAAAGACCGACAACTGCTTGATCATCGTATTGACGATCGTTGCCGTGCGGAGGAATTCACCCTTCAGGCGGCGACCGTCGACCTCGAGTCTCATGGTCTGCAGGAGGTTGCCTTGCGCCACCGCCTCGATGCTTCGCGTCACCTCGCTTGTCGGCCATAGGAGGTCGTCGATCAGCGCGTTGACCGAGTGCTCCATTTCGCCCCAGGCGCCGCTCGCTATGCCGAGCCGCACGCGCCGACGCGTTTGGCCGTCCTTGCCAACTACCTGGCCGATGGTTTGGAGCTGATGCGCCATACGCGCATTGGCGGAGACGATCTCGTTCAGCGTATCGCAGACTTTGCCGTAAATGCCGGCGTGATCGCCGGGCATTCGGACTGAGAAATCGCCGTCTCGGACGGCTTGGAGTGCTGCGAGAAGATCGACGAGCCCGGTGTGCGGAATGCGAGCCCCCACCGTAGTGACGCCGTCTGCTGGCTCACTCATTCGTACTCCCCCTACACTGCTGCGCGATGGCGCGAATACGCGCGCGGGCCGCAAGTCCGCTGACCGCTAAACGTCGGCCGAGCGGTCCAGTTCCGGGGTCAGTGCAAATTTTGTGAGCTGTTCTTGTCGATCACGGCCGCAATGATGAGCGCGAACGTCAGGAGCCGTGTGAGATAGGCGTAGGGCTCAAAATCCTCAGCGGCCCCGATCATGGCGAGCACAAGGCGCCCCGCACTGTCGATCGCAAACGCGAGGGCGAACATGATGAAGAACCGGTCACGCGTCTGCCGCCAGTACTTGAGGAAGAACAACGCAGCAACCGCCGATGCCATCGCGACCGCGCCTGAGATCACGTCAGTCATCTATTCCGCATCCCAAACAAGGCCATAGATCAGAACAACCATAGCCGCCAGAGCGCTCATCGACCGCGCCATTCCAAAGTCGATGTCGGGAAAGACGAGCTTGTCAGCTATCAAAAAGACATTGTTCATGGTGAGGCCCACGAAGCAGAGACCGCTCCAAAGCAGCAGTCGGTATTGGCTGCGCGCGTAAGCCCGGAGCAGGAGGCAAGCGCAGGCGAAAGCGGTCAGAGCACATAGGCCGTATATGAGCATCGCCATGATCAGGAGTCTCTCCGCAACCTGAAGGCGTCCGCAAAACGTCGGATCCGGCGGCCATGGTCATGAATGAGCTTGGTTACTGGAATGAGCTGGCGCGCATAGACTTCCGCGATCCGCTCGACCATGCGATCGAGCTCCGGCGCCACGCATTCGTACCGGTAGCCCTCATCGTCCTGAACGACGAAGCCAAGGCTCATGAGAGCGCGCAGGACGAGCTCGGCCTCGGCAGGCGGGACATAGAGGCGCTGCGCCAGAGTTTCTGGGCTCCACGACACCATCTCGCGACGCATGAGCAGCAGCGCCTCGAGTTCCGCGACCGACGCGATCGTCTTCAGCAGGAAATCGCTGACATCCTGCGGTATGAGCTCGTTCGCTGACATCCTTCCCTCAGCTCGATACCGTCAATAACCACAGAGCTGAGCGGTGGCAACCCTCGTTGCGCCGTCCGAAAGAGCGCGCGAAACCAACGAGGGGCCTTGGCGATGGCTTCTTGTATGCGGCGCTCGCGCGACCTGCAGCACGTGAACGCAAGCTTCGAGGCACCTGCCGCCGTCGAGCATATCGCCGATGCCTTGCGCAAGCGCACAGAAGCTCCGTTAACCGAAGAGTACGGCCGCTGTTCTAACGCCACGCCGTACGGTATGCTGATTTCCATAGTACTGTGGATTTCGGTTCTGCCGCGCGGGTCGCGTCGGAAGCTGTTCGCCTCACTCCGCCTAGCCTCAGGTGACTCGTGACGTCCGGTCATGACAACGCTCAGTCGATGATTTTCGTCATCGAGGACGATGCGTCCATGCGCGAGGCGCTTATCGCTCTGTTCGAGTCGGTGGGTTTGCGCGCCAAAGCGTTTGGCTCGGTGCTGGAGTTCCTCGGCGGCAAGATGGCGGACTGCCCGAGTTGCCTGGTGCTGGATGTCAGGCTTCCGGGAATGAGCGGGCTGGACTTGCAGGCACACTTTGCCGAAGCGGATATTCGCATGCCGATCGTGTTCATCACCGGCCACGGCGATATCCCGATGACCGTAAAGGCGATAAAGGCTGGCGCTGTGGAGTTCCTTACCAAGCCGTTCCGAGATCAGGATCTGCTTGATGCCGTGCAGCAAGGCTTGGAGATGGATCGTGTGCGCCGTCGCCAGCTCAGGTCTGTAGCGGATCTGCGGTCCCGCTTCGAGTCGTTGACCCCCCGAGAGCAGCAGGTCATCACGCTCGTGAGTACGGGTCTGATGAACAAGCAGATCGCAGGCGAACTTGGCGTAACCGAGATTACGGTCAAAGTGCACCGCGCCAATGCGATGAGAAAGATGGGAGCCAAATCGCTGGCGAGCGTGATCAGGATGGTGCAGGACCTCGGCCCTCACGGCGCCGGCTGAGATTTCTCTAAACCTATGTATAGTTTCTAGTTGGCGCGCTTCTCCCTATTTGATGCAGGCCGTCATTTGGTGGTGTGCATTGGCCAACTCTTCACTCATCTCGATTGTTGACGACGACCCATCGATCCGCGAGGCCACGATGAGCCTTCTGGAAGCATATGGGTACAAGGCCGCGGCATTCGCGTCAGCGGAGGCATTCCTCGGCTCGGAGCAGCTGGCGCACACGTCGTGCCTGGTCACCGATGTACGCATGACCGGCCTGAGTGGACTGGAGTTGCTGCGCCATCTGCTCAATGTCGGATATCGCATTCCGGCCATTGTCGTAACGGCGCATCCCGAGGCTCACGTGCGTACGACGGCGCTCGATCTGGGCGTGCGCTGCTTCCTCACAAAACCCGTGAGGGAGGAGAGTCTCATCTCCTGTCTCGAAGGCGCTCTCAACGGGCACAGCATCGAGCCTGCAGAGCACTAGGCTCTGCCGCCGGCCAAGTCCGGCCCTCCGCTTCAAGCCGCGCGCCTTATCCTTTGGAATAAACCACACCTCCGACAGGGCTAAGGGGCCGATACACGCGCACAATCGATTCAACGGACCTCCATACGCCATACCAGTGCGACGACGTGGTGAACGACGTTGGAGCAGTTTGCCGATGGGACGCTGCGTAGCCGAACCTGGCCGATATTTGCCAGACGAGAACAGCATCGCAGAAGGTGCTGCCGTGCGCATTGACTTCAGTATTTTTGAGGACCGTGCGAGATCGAAGAACGATGGAGGCCTGATGACTGACATCGTATTGGAAATAGCGCATTTTCTGACGCCCGAGCTTGTCGAAAGGATATCATCCGCTGCGGAACTCGATCGCGCCAGCGGGCAAATGGCAATCGAAGCCGTGGTGCCAGCGCTGCTGAGCGCGCTGGTCGATCTCGCCGACAAGCCCGGCGGCGCCTCGCGATTGTCGAGCGCCATTGCCGCACAAACTTCCGACACACTGTCCGCCCTTCCGGGCAATCTCGGCGAGCTACCGGAGTTCGAGCTCAGGGGCCGAAGCGTTTTGTCAGCGCTGCTCGGGACGAGCCTCGTCAGGCAAATGGCCTGGATCGTCGGCAGCTACACCGGCATTGGAGAACGATCAGCAAAGACATTGATGGGCCTGCTCACACCCATAGTCTTGGGCATTCTCGGCAGGGAATGGCGTGTCTCTGATTTGGGTGTCGAAGGACTGCGCCGTTTGCTCAATAACGAGAGGCAAGGGATCGTCGCGGCCATGCCCAGCGGTCTGAATGAATTGCTCGAGGATGACCTCGCCGTGGATACGGGACCACGTTCGGCCTCGTTGCGCTGGCCGGATAGTCTGTCTCCCAGACATTCAACAATGCAGATTATGGGCGACGGCGTGGAACGCGAAGCTGCGGGCGGAGAGTGGTCCGCGTGGGCGCTGCCCGTGCTTATCGTCCTCGGCTTCGTCTGGTGGTACGCCCTCATCTGGTGGCTTTTGCTACCGAGCGGCCCTACCCGGATTGGCGAGACGCCGCGAGCAGGCAAGACAATCACCGCAACCGCACAAAAGGTCACCAGTGCCTCATCCACCTTCATTGCCAATGCAGGCGACGATTGGATCTCGATAGGTGGCTATTTCAACAAGGATATCTACAATCGAGCGGGCGAGAGGCTGGGCACGATCGAGGATGTGCTCATCGGAGCCGACGGAAGGTTCAATGCCGCCGTTGTTGCGATCAACCGCGATCTCGGCCTCGGCGCCAAGAACATCGCAATACCGTTTGGCGTCCTGCATCGAGAGCAGCACAGCTCCGGCGCACGTCTTGTCGTCGACACGACCCGGGATGCCCTCCAGAACGCGCCCGCTTTCGGAGCTCGGCGCCCATAACAGACTTGCTCGGAGCACACGTGGCGGGCCGGCGGTCCAGGCGTGTGTCGCAATCGGCGCATCTGGTCGGCCATGGAATGTTCGAGCTGCAGCCTGCGGCTGCGCCCAGTGAAATACTCTCGCCACGTTAAGCCATTCGAAAAAATTACGGCCCGAGGCGTCTGCGGCAATTGCCTGCAAGGGCAATGTGCGGGATCGTCAGCACTGCCCGTATGGACGTTCTCTTTGGTGCGGATATGAGCTGATACCTCGCCGGACAGGCCAGCATGAGGTCGCATGTTCAAGAACCTGCCAATTCGCACCAAGCTGCTGATCTTGTGGGGTGCGCTCTTGGTGTCGACCATCGCCCCCATCTATTCCCTGATCGCAGAAAAGAAAATCGCCATCGATTTTGCACGCAAGGAGCTCGTCGGCACCGAGTATCTGACAACAGTGCGCGCCATCTATTCGGCACTCCTTGCGCCCTCGCCGGCCGGGGAAGCACGACAGAGCGAGCTCCTGACCGCTCTGGTCGAGGCGGATGGCCGAGCTTCCCACCGGCTCCAGACAACGGCGCTCGCGCAGGACTGGGCCGCCATGCTCCGCAAGTACTGGACGAACGAGGATATCTCGAAACGCAGTTCGCTGCTCACTGAGGTCCTCGCCAAGGGACAGGAATTGATTACGCGCATCAGCGAGGATTCAAATCTCACGCTCGATCCGGATCTGGATACCTACTATCTTCACAGCATTACCATGATCAAAATCCCGGCGTTCATGACCCGTCTCGCCGAGCTGCAGAGCTATTTTGAAGCCGGTGTTCGCGGCCACGAGCCAGCAGGCATGATGGAAGGCCGGCTGTCGATGCTCATGGGTCTGCTTCGATCGACGTCCGACGAGATCCACCACAATCTCGAGTCCGCGCAACGCGGAAATCCCGACGCCAGCCTGATGAAGAACCTCGGGCCGAAGTTCACGACACTCCGCACGGGCCTACAATCGTATATGGGTGCCGTGCGCGTGAGCGTCGCCGGCATCGATGCCAGGGACATGCCGGCAATCCATCAGTTCCAACACCAGACAGCCGAGAGCGCGCTCACGGCCTGGGCTGCTGCTCAGGCCGAGCTGGATCGGCTGCTGCACATGCGCGTCTCGTCCATGATCCGCAGGCTGCTCGCCGGCCTCGCCTTGATCGGCGCATTTTCCGTGCTGAGCTTCATCGCCGCGCTCCTGACCCATCGCCACATCGTCCCGCCCCTCAAGCAGCTGGAGGCGGTCGCATCGGAAGTGCGCAGCACGAAGGACTACAGCCTGAGGGCGGGCTACCGGAGCAAGGATGAGATCGGCCGCGTCACGACCGCGTTCAACGACATGCTCGAAGAGCTGTCCGCCGCGCGCGAGCGAGAGACGGCCCAGGCCCAGGAGTTTGCGCGCGCCACGCAACTGACCACGATGGGAGCTATGGCGGCCTCGATTGCCCACGAGATCAACCAGCCCTTGGGCGCGATCGTCACGAACTCCGGCGCCGGCCTGCGGTGGCTGGCGAACCCCTCGCCCGATCTGGAAAAGGTGAAGGAGGCTCTCGGCCGCATCAGGCGAGATGGACACCTCGCCAGCGAAATCATCGCAAGTGTCCGCTCAATGGTCCGGAGAGATGCCCGGCCGAAGACGCTACTTTCAGTGAACGGGTTGATAGAGGATGTCGTGGGGCATCTGCAGGACACGATAAGCGCGGAGCAGATTGCACTGCAGCTCGATCTTGCGAGCGGGGTGCCGGAGGTGCTCGGCGATCGGGTTCAGCTCGAACAGGTCATCTTGAACCTGACGACAAACGCCGTCGACGCAATGCGGCGGCAAGATGCGCCGAAGCGGCTCCGCATAAGCTCGACGCCTGGAGAACACAACACTCTCATCATCACGATCGCAGATACCGGCGAAGGCATCGATCCGTCGCACGCCGATCGAATCTTCGACCCGTTCTTCACGACGAAATCAAGTGGCATGGGCCTTGGACTGGCGATCTGCCGCTCGATCATCGAAGCGCACGGCGGCCGATTGTGGGCTTCGCCAATGTCCCCGAGAGGGACCGCCTTTTCCTTTTCGCTATCCGCCGGCACTACCCAGGCTTGAGAAAGAGATGACCGGCTGCCGATAGGGCGGCCTGTGGCTCGATGGAATGCATTGCCAGCTCAAGTCGGCCCGTACTTCACGGCGGCTTTGCGCAATTCGGCGATCAGCAGCTTCACTGACGGCGACATGTCTGCGTACCGGCGGCGAATGATGCCTGCCTCGCGCCGGAATTGGAGCTGGGCGTGCTCGATGGGAACAATACCTTGCGTGCTGTAAAAGCGGAGAGTCTGCGTGGTCAGCATGCCGACGCAATCCGACGCCTTGAGCATGGCGAGCTTCAGGGAAAGAGAGTCCGTCTCGACGCCGATCACCGGCTCAGGAAGGCCGGCTTGTGCAAAGACCTGTACCAGGCGCTGCCGGATGAGCTCGTGCGGCCCGGGGAGGACCCAGCGCAGGTTTGCGTAGTCGGCGAGTGAACGCTCGGACTTCTTCAGCAGAGGATGGTCCTTGCGGCCTATGACCTTGATGACGTCCGCAGTCAGGCGCGAAAAGCGAAGATCAGGATCTACCCGGTTATCCGGCAACGCGCCGATGACGACATCGAGTTCGCCTTGCCGCAGGCGCTCGATGAGGCGATGCGGAAAGCCCGTATCGACAGTGAACCGAATATTGGCATTCAGCTCCATGACACGCCCGATCGCGGCCGGCAGATGACGGCTGAGCCAGGAGGGTCCCGCACCGATTCGCGCCTGGCCAAATCTTCCGCTGGCAATCCCGATCACTTCCAGCCGCGCATCCGCCAGCTGGCTTTCGATCAATCGGGCGTGCTTGGCGAGCGCACGCCCAGGCTCCGTCAACTCTATGCCGCGGCCCCGTCGATGGTAGAGCCGCGTGCCTATTTCCTGCTGCAACCGGTGCATGCTCTTCGAGAGCCCGGATTGCGTCATTCCCAACGCTTCCGCGGCGTGGCTGAGGTTCAATCGCTCCGCAGTTGCAAGAAATAATTGGAGCTGGCGGTAGTCCATATCTATGCCTCGCAGTCATGGATTGAAGGACTTTGCGTCACTTGTCGCCTCCGCGCAAGTGCTCCACGAATAAGGCAACCAACGCAATGCACGCCGCTCCCGACGACGGGGCGCTTAAAGCATTTGCGAGTTCTGCCCAGGAGGAAATGGCGATGAGAATTGGGCGACGCTCGGTGCTCAAAGGTCTGGCTGCAGCCGGCACCGCACCGTTTATTTCCCATCACGCTTTCGGTCAGGCCGCAGCAGGGCCGTCCGAAGCCGGCCAGATCGACATCGAGAAGGCCAAGGCGGAGGGCAAGGTTGTCCTCTATACGAGTTTGGACACCAAGATCGTCGATGCGATCAACGCTGCATTCACGAAGAAGTACGGCATAGAGGTGCAGTACTTCCGCGGCGGCTCCTCGGACGTCACCGGGAAAGTGCTGGCGGAAGCGGATGCCGGCAGGTCGCAGGCCGACATGGTCGACGCGTCCGACGTCGCAGGCCTCATGCTCATGAAGGAGCGCGGCCTCCTCAAGCCGTTCAAGACACCCGCAACCGGCACCATTGCGAAGGAGCTGCGCGATCCTGACGGCACCTGGATTGCCGATCGGCTCACGCAAGCCGTGATCCAGTACAATACGAAGGAACTCGGCTCGGCACCGCCAAAGACGTGGTCCGATCTGGCGAAGCTGGATGGTCGCCTCGTCTACTTCTCTAGCCCCTCCGGCGATGGCGCGCCGCGTCTCTATACGCTCGCCAGTAACTTGAGTTGGGACCTGTTGAAGCAGCTGGCAGCAACGAAGCCGCTGCGCGTTCAAACGCCGCAGATTATTACGCAGGTCTTGGAGCGCGGTGAGCGCGCCGCCGGCTTCTTGCAGAACGACAACATTGCCTGGCGCTCCAAGGCACAGGGAAAGCCCACCGATTATCTGTTCCCCGCCGAGGGCGTTCCAACCGAGGTCGGGGCCTGCGGCCTGCTGAAAAACGCCGCGCGACCGCACGCGGCAGCACTCTACTATGAATGGTGGATGGGACCCGAGGGGCAGGCGATCCTCGTGGACGGCGGCAAATACTCGAGCCGCACCGACGTCGATCCGCCCAAGGGCAGCGTGCCGCTTTCGAAGATCAAGCTGCTCGCGCCCAACCACGTCGAATACAAGAAAGACAAGCCCAAGATCCTCGATCGCCTCGCGGCAACATTCGGCGGTGAGTGGGGAAATTGATGCGGCCGATCCGCATCGGAGACTAATCAAGAATGCAAGCTGCTGCCTCTGCCCCCGGTGCCGATCCTGCACACGGTCGCCCTGCCACGAGCAAGATAAGCTTCCAGGGCCTGGTCCTGGGCTTTGCCGTGGCGTTGCTGCTCTTTCTCGTCGGATATCCGCTGCTTTGGCTGATACTCGGTGCGCTTGGCGTGCCGCAGTCGCTCGGCTTTGAGCATCTTCAGCGCGCGTTCGCGCGTCCGCAGAACTACGCGGCCCTGATCAACACGCTGCAATTGGCACTCGGCACAGGCGTGATGAGCGTCCTGATCGGCGTCCCGCTCGCCTGGGCCACGTCGCGAACGAACATGCCGCTGCGCTACCTTGTGCACGCGCTCGTCGCTCTCTCCTACATCATGCCGCCGTATCTCACGGCGCTTGCCTATATCTTTCTGCTCGGGCCGGAGGCCGGCCACTTCAATCGCCTTCTGCAAGGTCTTTTCGGCTTCGAGAGCGGACCGCTCAACATTTTCACCATGCCGGGCGTGATTTTCGTGATCGGTATTCACGTCTTCGCCTTCACGTACTTTCTCACATATAGCGCCCTGAAATCGGTCGATGCCTCGCTTGAGGAGTCCGCGCAAGTACTTGGCGCAAAGCGCTGGCAGACGACACTGCGGATCAACCTTCCGCTCGTCGCACCTGCGATCACCGGTGGAGCGCTGCTGTCGGCTATCGACTCGCTCGCGCTGTTCGGCCCACAGGCCATCATCGGCACGCCGGCGCAGATCGTGTTCCTGCCGACCCGCATCTACGCCACCATCGGCAGCTACCCACCGCGTTGGGCCGAGGCCTCAGCTCTATCACTCGTGCTCGTCCTCCTGACCGTCGCAGGACTGGCGCTGCAGCGCGGCTACCTCGAGCGGCGCTCCTACATCACGGTTAGCGGGAAGGGCGTTCGTACGCAGCTTCTCGACCTTGGCCCCGCACGGTGGCTACTCCTCGCCTTCTGCATGACGGTGGTGTTCTTCAGCGCCATTGCCCCAGTCGGGACGCTCACCATCAATGCGTTCTCGAAGAGCTGGACCGACCCGCTGTCGTTCAGCAACCTGACGCTCGAGCACTTCAGGAGCGCTCTGTTCGAGGATCAGGTTGCCGTGCGCGGCATCATCAACAGCTTCAAGCTGGCGACTTCGGCGGCGGCGATAGCCGTGCTGATCGGCGCCGCCGTCGCCTACCTGGATCTGCGCACGAATGTTCGCGGGCGGCGCCTGCTCGACTATCTCGCCATTCTTCCGCTCGGCTTGCCGGGGACGGTCATGGCCGTCGGCATTCTGCTCGCCTTCATACGGCTGCCAATTCCCATATACGGCACCATCTGGATCCTGCTCGCCGCCTACGTCGCGCGCTTCATCCCGCTCGCCACGCGCAGTGCCAACGCGACCTTCCGACAGATCGACCCTTCCCTGGAGGAGGCGGGGCGCATCACCGGCGCCTCATGGTTCCACGCAATCCGCCGCATTCTCATGCCGCTGTCGCGCCCGGGACTGCTCGTCGCGTTCCTGCTCGTGTTCATTCCGGCATTCGGCGAGCTCAGTGCCACGATCCTTCTCTACACGGGCGGCACCGAGACCATCGCCATCGCCATCTACCGGCTCAACGATCTTGGCCAGCTCGAGGTCGTGTCGGCACTGGCGGTCTTCACGATCGTCGTCGTGCTCACGCTCGCTGCACTGGTCAACTGGCTCTCCGGCTCAAGCTGGTCATCCAGCGAAACTCCCGCGGTAAGAGGCTGATACGATGGCGTTCATTGATATAGCGGGCATCGACAAGCGTTTTGGCAACTTCAAAGCCTTGAGTGGCATCGAGCTCGCCATCGAGGAGCGCGAGTT
The DNA here is from genome assembly GCA_035565975.1 of Hyphomicrobiaceae bacterium. GTDB lineage: Bacteria > Pseudomonadota > Alphaproteobacteria > Rhizobiales > Hyphomicrobiaceae. Next base: position 65,207 of record DATMRT010000009.1, on the reverse strand, counting down.
CGTCACGTTCCTTGGCCCTTCCGGCTGCGGCAAGACCACGATGCTGCGAACGCTCGCAGGCTTTCTCACGCCCGACAAGGGCAGCATCCACGTCGGCGGCCGGCTGCTCTCCTCCGCGCAAGCCGTCGTGCCGCCTGAGCACCGGCGCATGGGCATGGTGTTCCAGAACTATGCCGTCTGGCCCCACATGTCGGTGTTCGAGAACGTGGCCTTCGGCCTTCGTCTCCTGAAGGTAGACCGCACCGAGGTCAGCGAGCGCGTGTCGCGCGTTCTGGATGCCGTTGGCCTGAGCGGACTGGAGAAGCGCCATCCCGGTCAGCTCTCGGGCGGTCAGCAGCAACGCGTCGCACTCGCGCGTTCGCTGGTGGTGGAGCCCTCCATCCTTCTGCTCGATGAGCCGCTGTCCAACCTCGATGCCAAGCTGCGCGAGCGCATGCGTACCGAGCTCAAGACTCTCCAGCGCCGGACCGGCATCACCTTCATCTATGTGACGCACGATCAGGCGGAAGCCATGGCTCTGTCCGATCGCATCGTCGTCTTCAACCAGGGTACCGTGCAGCAAGTGGGCACGCCGCGCGATGTCTACGAACGGCCGGCCAACATCTTCGTTGCCGACTTCATGGGCCTCGTCAACAAGGTGCCGGGCACGCTCGTGGAGCGGCAGGGGGCCAGCGCCCGCGTCCGCATCGGCGAGCAGACAATCGAGGCCTGCACGAGCGAGGGTATCGATCCACGCGGCGCGATCGTCGTCGCCATCAGGCCCGAGGCCATCCGCCTGGGCGACGCTGCACCCGTCGCCGGCAGTAACGTCCTCGCCGGTCGGCTCGTCGAAAGCACGTTCCTCGGCAATATCGTCGACCACCAGATCGATGTCGGCGGATCGCTGATGCGCGTACAGGGCGACCGGCAGCAAACGTTTGAGCCGGGCGCAAACGTCAATCTCATTGTCCCGATCACCGAGTGCGTCGCCATGCAAGGTGACATGAGCCAATAGGGTCAGCCCATGAGCAAGAAGCCCAGAAACCTGCTGTTCATCATGTCGGACGAGCACAGCAAGCGCGTGCTCGGATGCGGCGGAAATCCGCTGATCCGCACGCCGAATCTCGACCGCCTGGCGGCCAGCGGCGTTCACTTCACGGACGCCTACTGCAATTCACCCATCTGCGTGCCATCGCGGGCGAGCTTTCAGACGGGGCGGTACGTCCACGACATTCACTTTTGGGACAACGGCAATCCCTACGACGGCAGCGTGCCGTCCTGGGCGCACCGCCTGAAGGCCGCTGGCCATCGTGTGGACTCGATCGGCAAGCTGCATTTCCGCAGCGCGGACGACGACAACGGCTTCACCAAGGAGCACATGCCCCTGCACGTGGTGGAGGGCGTCGGCGACCCGATCGGAATGCTGCGCGATCCCCCCCCGCCGCGGAAGGCCGCACTGAGGCTGGCGGCGGACGCCGGCTGCGGCGACTCCACCTATCAGGGCTACGATGATCGCATCACGGCTGCCGCCGAGGAATGGCTGCGCGAGCGCGGCGCGCAAAAGGACGACAAGCCCTGGACACTCTTCGTGTCACTCGTCTGCCCGCATTTCCCGCTGATCGCGCGGCCCGAGTGGTACAACCTTTATCCTGAGGACAAGGTGCCGTGGCCGGGCCTCTATGCCGAATCCGAGCGACCCGACCATCCGTACGTGAAGGCGATGCGCGCCTGCCAGATCTACGATCAGGGCTTCGATGATCCGAGCAAGGTGCGCAAGGCGATTGCCGCCTACTACGGCCTCGTCAGCTTCGTCGACAACAACGTCGGACGTCTTATGAAGGCCCTGGAGGACAATGGCCTGTCCGGCGATACCCGCATCATCTACACGAGCGATCATGGCGACAACCTCGGCACGCGCGGGCTCTGGGGCAAGTCGAACATGTACGAGGAGTCCGCGGCCGTGCCGATGATCATGGCCGGCCCCGATGTCCCGCAGGGCATCGTGTGCCGCGAGCCCGTGACGCTCGTGGACTGCTTCCCGACCATCATCGACTGCGCCGGGCTTGCGCCGCATCCCGACGACGCGGAGTTGCCAGGCGCGCCGTTGCTCGACATCGTCAGCGGCAAGGCGCCGCAGCGCACGGTCCTGAGCGAGTACCATGCTGCAGGCTCGGCTACCGGCGCCTTCATGATCCGTCGCGGCCGGTTCAAGTACGTCTACTACGTCGGTATGCCGCCGCAGTTGTTCGACCTCGAAGCCGATCCGTACGAGACGCGCGATCTCGGCCAGGATCCTGGCTACAAGGGTTTCGTCGCGGATTGCGAAGCCGCCTTGCGCAAGATCGTCGATCCGGAAGCCGCCGACGCGCAAGCCCGCAAGGATCAGGCCGCAAGGATTGCGGCACTTGGGGGACGCGAGGCGATACTTGCAAAAGGAAGCTTCGGCTATTCGCCGGTTCCTGGGACGAAACCGGTCTACAACTAGGGACCCAAGTTGGACCACCTGCCAACGAACGCCGCCTCCGCGACCGGAACGTGCTGTAGCGCGGGCCTGTCGCGGGGCGCGTCGAAATCGCCGGTGCGAGCGTTTTGCGGCTCCCGCGTGGCACGCGTCCCCGATCGCGCCGTACGCATCGATGGTGGCCGTCGCGTGCGTATGGGTGAGGACAAGAGTCCGCTGCCGCAGGATGGAGAAGGCCCTTCCCGCCTTGTCGCGGTAAAGCCGTTCGCCATCGATCCCTATGCGGTGACGAATGCATGGTTTGCGGAGTTCGTGGACGCCACCGGCTATCGCACCGATGCCGAGCGCTTCGGCTGGTCGCTCGTATTCAAGGACTTCGTGCCGGGCGTCCCCGCTGATCCGGCTATGACGGGCGCGCCCGTGTGGTGGCGGAAGATCGACGGCGCGTGCTGGCGCCATCCCGAAGGGCCGGGCTCCTCGGTTGCAGATCGCGCCGATCATCCGGTCGTGCACGTCTCCTGGAACGATGCCGTAGCCTTTGCAGCGTGGGCCGGCGGACGCCTCCCGAATGAGGCGGAGTGGGAATGCGCGGCGCGCGGCAAGCTGGAAGGGGTCCGCTTCCCTTGGGGGGATCAGGAGCCGAATGACGACGACTTCCAACCCTGCAACATCTGGCAGGGTGATTTCCCAGCGCACAATAACCGCAAGGATGGGTTCAGCGGCACGGCTCCCGTCGACAGTTTCGCGCCGAACAGCGTCGGCCTCTTCAATATGGTCGGCAATGCCTGGGAGTGGTGCGCCGACGCCTTCCGCATTCGCTCGCTCGCGCGCCACGCCCGTCTGCGCAACGAAGCTGCACAAGCCAACGGCGAGCGCCTGCTCAAGGGCGGCTCGTATCTCTGCCATCGATCGTACTGCTACCGCTATCGCATAGCCGCGCGAACCGGCGTCAGTCCCGACAGCTCGACGGGGCATGTCGGATTTCGCCTCGCGTACGACATCTAGCGAGCTTCACCCCATCCAAAGCCACAGCCCCTCGAACATCAGTCACGGACAGGCGATGAACCCCCACAATCTCGTAGTCATCATGTCGGACGAGCACCATCCGCGCGCGATCGGCGCCGCAGGACACCCGTTCGTGCACACGCCGAACCTCGATCGGCTCGCCGCGCGGGGTACGCTATTCGACGCCGCCTACTGCAATTGTCCGATATGCGTGCCCTCGCGCGCCTCATTCGCGACCGGCCGCTACGTCCATGAGCTCGGCACCTGGGACAACGCCATGGCCTATGACGGCTCCGTGCCGGGCTGGGGACATGCGCTGCAGCAAACCGGCCATCGCGTGGATTCGATCGGCAAGCTACACTATCGCAATGCCGAGGACCCGACCGGCTTCGACCACCAGTACCATCCCATGCATATCTACGGTGGGTACGGCATGGTGTGGGGCGCGCTGCGCGACGGCAAAGCCGACTTCAGCGATCGCGCGCATGTCATGATGAACCCGATCGGCCCCGGCACCTCGAAGTACAACATCTACGACGATCGGATCGCGACCGAGGCCGAGAACTGGATCGCCCGCGCCGCAGGCGAGAAACATGATCGCCCATGGGTGCTCTACATCGGCTTCGTGGCCCCTCATTTCCCGTTGACGGTCCCGCAGGACATCCTCGATCTCTATCCTGTCGACCGGATGCCCTATCCGCGGCTTCATCCGAAGAATGGCTTCGCGCGCCATCCATGGCTCGAGGCCAGCCACCACCTTCACCCGGTGGACGACGGGCTCGACGATGAGCGCCGTCTCCTTGCGACGGCCTGCTACTATGGCCTGTGCACATGGGTCGACCGGCAAGTGGGCCGCGTCATCGATGCGCTCGAGCGAGGCGGGCTCAGCGATACAACGCGCGTGATCTATACGAGTGATCACGGCGACAACATCGGCGCGCGCGGCATGTGGGGCAAGAGCACCCACTACGACGATGCCGTCGGTGTGCCGATGATCGTCGCCGGCCCCGACGTGCCCGCAGGTCGCGTGTGCCACACGCCGGTCAGCCTCATCGATCTGGCGCCGACCATCATGGACGCCGTCGGCGAGGATCCAATGGCGTGGGCCGAGCAGCCTCTGCCCGGCAAATCGCTGTTCGAGATCGGGAGGGAGAAGGACGATCCGGAGCGCACCGTGTTCTCCGAATATCACGCCTTCGGCTCGCCTTCCGCAGCATTCATGCTGCGCAACGGGCACTACAAGTACAACTACTATGTCGGCTACTCCGCCGAGCTGTTCGATCTTCGCGCCGATCCAGGGGAGGAGCACGATCTCGCCGCTGATCCGAAGTACGCGTCGATCGTCTCGGGCTTCGAGGCCGAGCTCAGGGCGCTCATCGAGCCCGAAGCCGTGGACGCGCTCGCCAAGACCGCACAGGCAGCGCTGATCGCGCACTACGGTGGACCCGAAAAAGCCATGAACGTCGGCGCGCCCGGTGCTACGCCGGCTCCTGTCTGAACGAGCTTCGCCATTCAACCGAGCAATCAGAATTGGTGACCACCATGAATGCTGACCGTCCGAACGTTATGCTGGTAACCGTCGACCAATGGCCGGGCCATCTGCTCGGTTGCGCCGGTCATCCCGTCATCCAGACGCCGACCTTCGATCAGCTCGCGCGCAACGGCGTGCGATACTCGCGCGCCTATTCGGAAAGCCCCATTTGCATCCCGGCGCGACGCACGCTCATGACGGGCACGTGCACGCAAACACACGGCGATCGTACTTTTACGACGACGCGGCCGATGCTCGATCACCTCACGACGCTACCGCAAGCGTTCCGCAATGCCGGCTATCAGGCCTATGGCGTCGGAAAGATACATGTCTATCCGCCGCGGGATCGCATCGGGTTCGACGATGTGCTGCTCGCCGAGGAAGGCCGCCCGCACCTCGGCGCGACGGACGACTATGAGATGTTCCTCGCCGATCGCGGCTATCCGGGGCAGCAGTTCGGCGGCGGCATGAACAACAACAACTACATGCATCGGCCCTGGCACCTGCCCGAAGAATGCCACGCCACCAACTGGACCACCCAGACAATGGCGCGCCTTATCAAGCGGCGTGATCCGAAGCGCCCCTCATTCTGGTATCTTTCGTATACCCACCCGCATCCGCCGCTCACGCCGCTCAGCTGCTACATGGACTACTACCGCCAGTTCGAGCCCACCGAGGCGCATTGGTCGGACTGGTGCAATGATCCCGAGAGCCTGCCCTACACGCTGAAGATGGGGCGCAATTTCTGGCGGATGCTCGGTCCTGACGCCCTGCGGGAAGCCCGCCGCGCGTTCTATGCCCTCTGCACGCACATCGATCACCAGTTCAGGGTCATACTCGGGACGCTGCGGGAGGAGGGCCTTCTCGACAACACGATCATCCTGTTCACCGCCGATCACGGCGACATGCTCGGCGACTTCGGCCTCTATGCCAAGCGCGTGCACTATGAAAGCTCCGCGCGCGTTCCCTTCATCCTCATGGGCCTGCCGAACGATCGGCGTCTGAGACCGGGCACCGTCGACGACCGACCCATAGGCCTCGCGGATGTCATGCCGACGCTGCTCGATCTCGCGGGCGCCGAAATACCCGCAACCGTCGAAGGGCACCCGATCCACACGCATCGCAATGAGTTCATCTACGGCGATTGCCTGGATAACCACGGAGCGACGCGCATGGTCGTCGATGGTCGCCACAAGATCATCTGGTACCCGGCGGGCAATCGTCTGCAGATGTTCGACCTCGTTGAAGACCCCAACGAGCTCAAGGATGTATCGGACCTGCCCGAATATGCTGCGGCCAAGGCGCGGATGATCCAGGAGCTGTGCCGACGTGCCTGGGGTATCGACGTCGAGCAGAAATGGATCCGCGATGGCGAGCTGGTTGGCTACGATCCCGGCCCGTTTGTCGTACGTCCGGATCGTACGTGGTCCGGCCAGCGCGGATTGCACTACCCGACGCCGCCGCCGCTCGCTCCGGATCAGATGGTCGGCTTCCCGCAGTAGGGGAGCCGACCTTCGGGCCGCATCATTCCGCCGGTGCGGGATGCTCTGCCGGACCATGCGCAGGCTTCTCGTGATCGGCCCTGGCCGCGTGATCGCGCGCGAGCAGCGAGTAGACCGTCGGCACGATGAATAACGTCAGCAGGGTTCCGAGCAGGAGCCCGCCGACGATCACAAGACCGATCTGGATGCGGCTTTCCGCACCGGCGCCGGTCGCGAGTGCGAGTGGCACAGCGCCGAGCACCATCGCGCCGGTCGTCATCAGGATCGGGCGCAATCGCAAGGCGGAGGCCTCGATGACGGCCTCGATCTTCGCACGGCCTTGCTCCTGGAGCTGATTGGCGAACTCCACGATCAGAATGCCGTTCTTGGTGATCAGACCGACGAGCGTCACCAGTCCTACCTGACTGTAGATGTTCATCGATCCCCCGCCCCAGTAGAGCGCCAGAAGCGCGCCCGTCATGGAAAGCGGCACCGTCAACATGATGATGAATGGATCGATGAAGCTCTCGAATTGCGCCGCGAGCACGAGATAGATGAACGCCAGCGCGAGAAGGAAGGTGAAATAGATATCACCCGAAGCCTGCTTGAACTCGCGGGCCGGGCCGATGTAATCGATCCGCGCTCCCGACGGCAGGATGCTGCGCGCGGCGGCCTCGAGCGCGGCGAGCGCTTCGCCCTGTGAGTACCCCGGTGCGATATTCGCCGTGATGTCCGCTGAGCGGAGCTGATCCATACGTGCAAGCTCGCGCGGCGCGACGGCCTCACGCAGATCGACCAGGTTCGAGAGCTGTATCATGACATCGTTGGCGCCGCGGACGTAGATCTTCGAGAGATCATCCGGATTGGTGCGCTCGACGTTGGCGACCTGCACGATGACGTCGTATTGCTTGCCGTTCTGTTTGAAGCGCGTGACCTGGCGACCACCGAGCATGGTCTCGAGCGTTCGTCCGATGGTCGCCACCTGCGCGCCAACCGCCGCCGCCTTGTCGCGGTTCACGCTGACCTTGATCTCGGGTTTGTTGAGCTTGAGGCGTGATTCGAGATTGGCGAGCGAGGGATGCTTCTCCGCCTCCGCGATGATCGCTTCGACCGTCCGGCTGATTTCGTCGTACTCGCCTTGCATGGCCACGGCGATCCAAACGGGGCGCGAGCTGGCGTTCTGGCCGAGCGACGGCGGGTTGGTTGCATAAGCGAGAACGCCCGGCAGCTGCTTGATCTGCGGCGCCAGAGAATTGACGATCTCCTGCTGCTTGCGCTCACGCTGATCCCACGGCTTCAAACGCGCAAACGAGATGCCCTGCGAGACGATCGGATTGCCCGAGACCACGAAGAACGCCTCCGCCTCCGGCACGTTCTGCCGGAAGATGTCCTCGAAGCGGCGGGCGTACTTCTCCATGTAGTTGATCGTCGCTCCTTCCGGGCCGATGAAGAAGCTGATGACCGTACCGCGATCCTCGACCGGCGAGAGTTCCGGCTTCAGTGCAGTGAACAGAAAGTAGCTGGCGGACGCGAACACGGCGCCGATGAGAAGGACGAGCAGCCGCGCCTTGAGCACACCACGCAGCGCCGATCGATAGCTTTCGGTCAAGCCGACCAGCAGCCATTCGACGAAATTGTAGATACGGCCGTGGCTGGTTTGATGCCGCAGCATACGCGAGCACATCATGGGGCTGAGCGTCAGCGCGACGAAACCCGACACGATGACGGCACCCGCAAGCGTCCACGCGAACTCCGTAAACAGCCTCCCCGTCGTGCCCGACATGAAACCGATCGGCGCATAGACGGCTGCCAGCGTCAGGGTCATCGCGATCACCGCGAACGCGATCTCCTTGCTGCCCTGAATAGCGGCAGCGATCGGCGACATCCCCTCTTCGACGTGGCGATAGATGTTCTCGAGGACGACGATGGCGTCATCGACGACGAGCCCGATCGCGAGCACCATCGCGAGCAGCGTCAGCGTATTCACGGTGAAACCGAGCACGACCATGATCGCGAACGCGCCAAGCAGCGATGCCGGTATGGTGACCACCGGAATGATCGTGGCGCGCAGATTGCGCAGGAACAGAAAGACGACGATGACGACCAGAATGACCGCCTCGCCGATCGTATGGTAGACGGAGTTGATCGAGGCCTGGATGAATACCGAGGTGTCGTGCGCGACCTCGACTTTCATGCCTTCCGGCAGGTTCGCGATGATGGCGGGCAGCTCGGCGCGCACGCCCTTAGAGATGTCGAGCGGATTGGCGACGGCCTGCTTCACGACGCCGATGGCCACGGCCCGCTTGCCGTTGAAGCGGACCGACACGCGCTCATCCACCGGGCCGAGCTCCGCACGCCCGACATCCTGCAGGCGCACGGGATAGCCATTCACGACACGTATGATGATGGAGTTGAACTGCGCCGGCACCCTGAGGTCGGTTTCGGCGAGCACCGTGAATTCGGTGTCCTTGCTCTCGATGCGGCCGGCCGGCACCTCGATATTCTGCTTCGACAGCGCGTCCTCGACGTCCTGCGGCGTCAGGTTATAGGCTGCGAGCCGCGCCGCATCGAGCCAGATGCGCATGGCGTACTTGCGCTCGCCGAAAATGCGCGCTTCCGCGACACCGCCGATCGACTGCAGCCGGTCCTTGACGTAGCGGTCGGCGAAATCGGTGATCTCGAGCTGGGAGTGACGATCCGAGGAGAAGGCAAGATAGAGGACCGGCTGAGCGTCTGCCTCGACCTTCGAGATAATGGGCTCGTCGATCTCGTCCGGCAGGCGCCCGCGCATGCGCCCAACGCGATCGCGCACATCGTTGGCGGCCGCCTCGACGTCACGGCCAAGCTTGAAGCGCACGACGATAAAGCTGCGCTCCTGGCGCGTCATGGAGCGCAGATAGTCGATCCCCTCGATGCCGGCGATCGACTCCTCGAGCACGCGCGTAACCGTACTCTCGATCACCTCCGCGCTCGCGCCGCGATAGAGCGTCTCGACGAGGACGACCGGCGGGTCGATGTTCGGATATTCGCGGACGGCGAGCCGGCTGTAGCAGACGAAGCCGATCAGAACGACGACCAGACTCAGAACGGTAGCGAACACCGGACGGCGAATGCAGAGCTCGGGAAGGCTCATGTGTCAGTCGGCCTTCTCGACATTGGCTTTCACGCTCATGCCATCGCGCAGCTTCAGCGCGCCTTCCGTGACGATGACGGATGTCGTCTCGAGCCCCTGGGCGACCTCGACGAGGCCGCCGCGCCGCTGGCCTGTCTTGAGCTTGGTCAGCTTGACCTTGCCGTCATCGAGCACGAAGACAAACTGCTCCTGCCCCATGGGCACGATCGACGTCTCGGGAACCAGGATGCCATCTTTTCCGGCCTCGAGGATCAATGTCACACGGGCGAACATGCCCGGGCGCAGAAGTCCCTCCTTGTTGACCGTGCGGGCTCGCAGGATGACCGCGCGACCGTTGGGATCATGCGCAGGGTCGATCGCATAGACCTCGCCATCGAAGGTGGCGCCAGGGATGGCGTCGAGCGTTATTTTGATGGACTGTCCGACCTTGAGCTGGACGGCATAGATTTCCGACACGCGGAAGTCCACCTTGAGCGTCTCTATGCTCTCGATATTGACGATATCCTGCCCGGGCGTGACGTAGTCGCCGAGGCTCACCTTGCGCAGTCCCAGCATGCCCTCGAACGGTGCCACAAGCGTCATCTTGTCGAGCGTGGCCTGTGCGAGCGCGAGCGAAGCCTCGTCGGCGCGCATCTTCGCGAGGGCCTCGTCATAGGCGCGTTGCGAGCCCGCCCCCTTCTTCATGAGTTCCTGGGCGCGCTCGAAGTTGACCTTGCTGAGCCCGAGCGCCGCATTCATCTGCTCGACCTGCGCCCGCGCGATGCTCGCATCGAGGCGTACGAGAGGTGTGCCGCGCTCGACGCTGTGGCCTTCGTCGAACAGGATCTCGCTGACGCGGCCGGCAATTTCCGGCCGGATGATAACGGACTCGTTCGAGCGCAAGCTGCCCACGGCCTCGATCTGGCGGCGGATCGAGCCGATCCGGACGGGCGCTGCTTCGACGACGACGTCGCTCGCAGCCTGTTTGGTCGCGGCACCGGCGTGCTGGGCGGGGGCCCGCGCCTGGTGCCACCAGGCGCCAGCAGCAACCACAACTCCAACGAGCACGGCTCCGATCAGCCAGCGCATATAGTCGAACTCCTGTTTGGGCTTCCCCAGCAGACCCGGCCGTGCCGCACCTTTCGCGGTGCGCACAGCACTCGAGCCGTCCCCGTAGCCTCCGGCCCAGGCACAACGGACCGGGAGGGCTCGATCCGTCGCAAGTTCTCAATCAAAGATAGCTGCTTGTAAATTCCAATCGTGCGGAGATCTCCGGGCAACCGCGCTCATTCTCCCGGCGATTTCCCTTCACGCTTTCGTGATCGGGGTTCATATAGCGGCCTGAGGCTTTCGAAGCGTTGGCCCTCAACGAGCCCGAAGAGAAGTCCCCGGCGCTGAACACTTCAGATGGCTGAGCGCTAGCTGGCCTGGGGCGGCCGAAAGAGTTGCGAGGGAGGATGACAGGACGTCTGCGCACTTTCCGACCAGTACCCGCCAGCCGCCGCGTGATGAAGACTCTCGCGGCCGCTGTCACACTGATGCTGGGGCTGGCGCTTCCGGCAGCGCGAACACCCGCTCACGCGGCACAGATCTCCATCGCATGCGGCGCCCTCGGCATAGAGCTCGAGCTGTGCAGCAAGGCTGTCGGAGAATGGGAGCGCCAAACCGGCAACAGCGTGAGAATTATCACCACGCCGAACTCATCAACGGATCGACTGGCGCTGTACCTTCAGCTTCTCGCCTCGCGCACCGGCGATATCGACGTCCTCCAGATTGACGTCGTCTGGGCCGGCATCCTCGCCAGCCATCTTGCCGACCTGAAGCCTTATGTCGGGGATGCACCCCGCCACCATTTCCCAGCTCTCATCGAGAACGACACGATCGACGGTCGTCTCGTCGCCCTTCCGTGGTGGGTCGACGTCGGCGTGCTCTACTACCGGAGCGACCTGCTCGAGCAGTACGGCTTCGCGCCGCCCCGCACGTGGCAGGATCTGACGAGCACCGCCCGCGCCATCCAGGACGCCGAGCGCGCGGCAGGGAACGGGCGTTTATGGGGCTTCGTTTTCCAGGGCAAGGCTTATGAAGGACTGACCTGCAATGCGATTGAATGGATCTCGTCGTTCGGCGGCGGCACCATCGTCGACGAGGCGGGCCGGATTACCGTGAACAACCCGCGCGCCGTGGAGGCGCTGTCATTGGCAGGACACTGGATCGGCGAGATTTCCCCGAAGGGCGTGCTGAACTACGACGAGGAAGCAGCACGCGGCGTCTTCCAGACAGGCCAAGCCGTCTTCATGCGCAACTGGCCTTATGCCTTCTCCCTGGCGCAGAGCGCGGACAGCCCCGTGCGCGGCAAAGTCGGTGTCACACCCTTGCCGAGCGGCGGCCCCGAGGGGCAATCATCCGGCGCGCTCGGCGGCTGGCATCTGGCGGTATCGCGCTACTCTCCTCATCCGAAAGAGGCGGCGGCATTGGTCGCATTTCTCGCGAGCGCCGAGCAGCAGAAGAAGCGCGCGATCACGGGATCCTATAATCCGACGCTCCCGTCGCTCTACGACGATCCAGACGTGCTGGCGGCGAACCCGTTCTTCGCCGAACTGCTTGAACCCTTGCGCAAGGCAGTCGCTCGCCCCTCGCGCGTCGCAGGCCCTCACTACAATCGTCTTTCGAGCGACATCTGGCGCGCGGCGCATGACATACTCGCCGGATCACCGGCGCAACGGCGCATCGACGTGCTCGCGGAGGATCTCGACCGCGTGAAGTACAGGGCGGGCTGGTGATGAGGGGGCCCTCACTCTCCTCCGAACGGGCGCGTACGGCATGGCTATTCCTGACACCCATGCTCATCGTCCTGCTGCTGGTTGCCGTGTGGCCGCTCGGACGTACGCTCTACTTCAGCCTGACCAATGCGACGCTCGTGGACATGGAGCACTACAGCCTCGTCGGCCTGTCGAACTATCTGACCTACGACAATGGCCGCTGGTACGGCGTGCTCAGCGATCCGCAGTGGTTTGCAGCGCTCCGCAACACGCTGGTGTTCGCGGTGATCTCCGTCACGCTGGAGACCGTTCTTGGCGTGCTGATCGCCTTGCTGCTCAATGCGCACTTTCCCGGCCGCGGTCTCATGCGCGCCGCCATGCTCGTTCCGTGGGCCATCCCGACTGTCGTCTCCGCCAAGATGTGGGGTTGGATGCTCAACGACCAGTTCGGCGTGATCAACGATGCCCTCATGAGGACTGGCCTCATCGCGGAACCTGTGGCCTGGCTCGCGGATCCATCGCTTTCACTTCTCTCGGTCATCCTCGTCGATGTATGGAAGACGACGCCTTTCGTGGCGCTGCTCGTCCTTGCCGCCCTGCAGATGGTGCCCAAGGATTGCTACGAGGCCGCAGAGGTCGACGGCATTCACCCGGTACGGGTATTCTTTCGCGTGACGCTGCCGCTGATCGCTCCTGCGCTCGCCGTGGCGATCATCTTCCGGCTGCTCGATGCGATGCGGATGTTCGACCTCGTCTATGTCATGACCGGCGCGACGGATGCCACGATCACACTGTCCGTCTTTGCGCAGCAGGAGCTGATCGGGTTCCAGGACGTGGGGTATGGCTCGGCGGCTTCGACACTCGTCTTCTTCATCATCGCGCTGTTGACCGCGCTCTATGTGATGGCCACGCGCCTCGATCTCGGCGGGCGGCAGCGATGAGAGGCTTGCTCAAGAATGCAGGCTTGTTCCTTGCGTGCCTCGTGCTCGCGGTCTTTCTGCTGTTTCCGTTGTATTATGCCGTCATCACCTCCCTCAAATCTGGGTCGGAGCTGTTCCAAGTCAGCTATTGGCCTCGCGAGTTCGACCTGACGAGCTATGCCCGCCTCTGGACCGAGCAGAACTTCGGGCGCAACATCCTGAACTCCATCGTCGTCGCAACGAGCGTCGTCCTTTTGTCGCTCGCGCTCGCCTTGACGGCCGCCTTCGCGTTGGCCCGCGTGCGCTTTGCGGGACGCGGGCTGCTTCTATATGCGATCCTCGGAATATCGATGTTCCCGCAGATCGCCGTCCTTTCCGGTCTCTTCGAGCTGATCAGGGTGCTCGGCCTCTACAATAACCTCGCGTCACTCGTGCTCTCGTACATGATCTTCACGCTGCCGTTCACCGTGTGGGTGCTCACGACATTCATGCGCGATCTTCCGGTGGAGCTCGAAGAGGCGGCGCTGATGGACGGCATCAGCCCCCTTGTCATTCTCTTTCGCGTCTTCCTGCCGCTCATGGCGCCAGCGATGGCTGCAACAGGTCTGCTCGCCTTCATCGCGGCTTGGAACGAGTTCCTGTTTGCGCTCACCTTCACGCTGGTGAACGAGCAGCGTACCGTGCCGGTCGCCATCGCCTTGATTACCGGTGCAAGCGAGCACGAGCTTCCGTGGGGCAGCATCATGGCCGCCTCGGTCGTTGTGACCTTGCCGCTGATTGCACTCGTGCTGGTGTTTCAGCGGCGCATGGTGGCCGGCCTGACAGCAGGCGCAGTGAAAGGATAGGCCGGTGGCGCGCGTGCGACTGCAGAATCTCGTCAAACAGTTCGGCACGACCGAGGTGATCCGCGACGTCACCCTCGACATAGCCGACGGCGAGTTCGTGGTCTTCGTCGGACCTTCCGGCTGCGGGAAATCGACATTACTGCGGCTCATCGCCGGTCTCGAGCAGGCGACTTCCGGCACAATCTACATCGGCGATGACGACGTCACCGCGCTGCCGCCGGCGAAGCGCGGCGTCTCCATGGTCTTTCAGAGCTACGCTCTTTATCCGCATATGGATGCCTACCGGAACATTTCCTTCGGCCTGAAGCTGCCGGATGCATGCACGGAAAGCGTCGACCAGCGCGTGCGGCGCGTAGCGGAAAAACTACAGATCAGCGATCTGCTGGATCGCAAGCCGCGGGAGCTCTCCGGTGGTCAACGCCAGCGCGTTGCCATCGCGCGCGCCATCGTTCGCGAACCGCGTGTCTTCCTGTTCGATGAGCCGCTCTCCAATCTCGATGCCGCGCTCCGCGCCCAGACGCGGCTCGAGATCGCGCGCCTGCACGACGAGCTGTCGTCGACCATGATCTACGTGACGCACGACCAGCAGGAGGCAATGACCTTGGCCGACCGGATCGCCCTCCTGGACAAAGGGCGCATCGAGCAGGTCGGGGCGCCCACCGAACTCTACCGACAGCCAGCGTCGCGCTTCGTGGCCGAGTTCCTGGGATCGCCGGCGATGAACATCCTGCCGGCGAAAGTGTCCGGCGGAGATGCGCTTCTTGCCACGGGCGAGCGCATAGCCGTCAACACACACTATTCCGGACCTGCGGATATCGGTATCCGTCCGGAAGCCCTCACGCAGGCAAGCCAGGGTGAGCCTGGAACCGTGCAGGCCCGCGTCCTTCATATCGAGGATCTCGGGGAATCGCGCCTTTTACACGCCGCTCTATCCGACGGCACGGTCGTGGCTGCGCGCTATTTCGGTGCGGCCGCCACGCCGTCGAAGGGCGAGCGCATAGCCTTCCGTCTCGAACCTCATGACCTGCACCTCTTCGGCGAGGACGGCCGGCGCATCTGATGTATGCTGCGAGAGCACGCGTCAGAAAAATCGCCGGAGGATCGCCATGCCGTTTTTCGAGAAGGGTCCCGTCCGCATTCACTACGAAGAAGCGGGCTCCGGCTTCCCCCTCCTGATCATC
Source organism: Hyphomicrobiaceae bacterium (assembly GCA_035565975.1). Classification (GTDB taxonomy): domain Bacteria; phylum Pseudomonadota; class Alphaproteobacteria; order Rhizobiales; family Hyphomicrobiaceae. The sequence continues at coordinate 49,933 of DATMRT010000009.1, read as the reverse complement.
GCGGGCGGCGGACTGAACTCGTGCATCGCGAACTTGCGGGAGAACTCGCCCTTCAATCCGATGGAGGAATTCAAGAACCACTACCGCTGCATCGCGATGGATCTGCGGAACGCGACCAATGGTCAATCCACCGGCCCGCTCGAGATAGAGCGTCCCTGGGATGCCCATACGGACGATCATCTCGGACTGATGGATCATCTGGGCATCGACAAGTTCATGGTGTTTGGCTTCTGCATCGGCGGCCCCTTCATCTGGAACCTGCTGAAGCGTGCGCCGAACCGCGTCGTCGCAGGCGTTCTCGCGCAGCCGAGCGGCTCGCGCCCGGAAGCGCGGGATCTCTTCTACGAGAACAACATGAAGGGCTGGGGCCCGGCACTGATCGCCCGGAGGCCCGAGATCAGCATGGCGACTGTGGACGCATTCCTGACGCGGATGTATCGCACGGATGCGGACTTCGTCTTCACGGTCACGCGCGATTTCGTCCGCGCCTGCCGGACGCCTGTGCTGATCCTGCCGGACGACATACCGGCGCATCCTTACGCGGTGGCGATGGAGGCAGCGCTACTGGCGCCGAACTCCCAAGTCAGCCTCTATCCATGGAAAGCGAAGCCGGAGCAGATTCCGCTGGCGCTGCGCCACATTCGGATGTTCCTCGACGCCAACCGGCCGGCGGCTTGAGGCGCCGGCGCCTATTTCGGGCGCGGGGCCAGATGCCGCGCGTCGGGGGCCGCCTTGTGCTCCATCGCGCGCAGGATCGTGGCGTTCATGAGATACGCACTCATGATCGCAATCAGCTCGACCAGACCCTTTTCGCCGAAGCGGGCGCGTACGGCATTGAAGGTCGCGTCGCTGACGGCGGGTGTCTCCAGCAGCTCGCGCCCGAAGCGGATGATGAGCGCCTCGTCGGCCGTAAGACCATCGAGCGGACCATACGTGTCAACCACGTCGATCGCCTCCGCGCGCGTGCCGGCGGCGAGGCCGAGCTTGACGTGGGAATTCCAGATGTAGTCGGCGTTGGCCGCGCGGGCCGCCACGCAAATGGCAAGCTCGGATTCGGCTGGCTTCAACGATGTGTGATTGCGAAGATGGTCGAGAAGATCGGAGAGCCGCACGCCGGCCTGCCCCGCGTACGACAGATACATGCTCGGCGGCGGCATGCTCTTGCGCGTCGCGAGAATGTGGCGGACGGCGGTGCGCGTCTCCTCGCTGTACGCATCCGTATCTGTCGGAAATGGCAGTCTCGGCATCCTCTCGCTCCTTTGTCTGGCGACATTTCGATGTGCCGGCTATGTTTCCTCGTCCCACCCCTGCACGAACCTTGGCACAGACCCGAAGAGGATATCACGGACATGAACGTATCAGGAAAGAAAGCGCTGGTTTTCGGAGGCACCTCGGGCATCGGTCTGGCAGCTTCGAAGCAGCTTGCGGCGCTCGGTGCGAAGGTCGTTGCCGTGAGCCGCAATCCAACCCGTGCGGGAGACGTGCCCAAGGGCATCACGCTCGAGCAGTGCGATGTGCTCGACCGCGATGCCTTGAGTAAGCTGTTCGAGAAGCACGCGCCGTTCGACATTCTGGTGAGCGCGGCAACCGGCGGTACGCGCGCCCGCGGCACATTCCTCGAAATGGACATGGAGGGCTACAAGGCATCGTTCGCCAAGCTTTGGGGCTACGCCAATGTCCTGCAACTCGGCACGCCGCACGTGACCCCGACTGGCACGATCGTACTGGTCAGCGGATCGCCGGCGCGCAAATCCAAGCCCGGGCAGGTCGCGATCGCCTCCGTCGGCGGCGCTGTCGAGGCCTTGGTCAGAGCCGTCGCGCCTGAGATCGTCCCGCGCCGGCTGAATGTCGTCTCGCCAGGCACGATCGACACCCCGATGTCAGAGCTGAAGGGCGCGGAGCGCGAAGAGGCCTACCGCAAGCAGACGGCCAAGAACCTGATCCCACGCGCCGGCACGGCCGACGAGGTCGCGCAGGGCATCCTGTTCGTCATCCAGAACGACTTCGTGACCGGCACGACCGTCGATGTGGACGGTGGTTGGCTGTTGTCGTGATCGGACGGTCATGAGCCTCGTACCGGACCTTGCTGGCCGCGTGTCGCTCGTGACGGGAGCATCCCGGGGCATCGGCCGCGCCATCGCGATCGCCCTGGCGGGTGCCGGCAGCGACGTCGCCATCAATTGCCGCTCGCGGATCGAGGAGGCCAAGCGCGTCGCGGCGGAAGTGACGGCGCTCGGCCGCCGCGCGGTCGTCGTACAGGCGGATGTCGCCCAGGCATCCGCCGTCGCAGCCATGGTGGCGGATATCGGCAGCGTGCTCGGGCCGATCGATGTCTTGATCAACAATGCCGGCATCGGACTGCGCCGCGGCATCGACGATCTCACCGAGGCGGACTTCGACGAGACCATTGCCGTCAACCTCAAGTCAGCCTTCCTGTGCACGCAGGCCGTCCTCCCACACATGAGGGCCGGGAAGTGGGGCCGTATTGTCAATATCTCATCGGGCGCAGCGCGAGGCGCCGGCAGCATCGGCCTGCACTACAATGCCTCCAAGGCCGGCATGGAAGGATTGACGCGCGGCTATGCAAGCCGGCTCGCCAAGGAGGGCATCACGGTCAATGCCGTCGCTCCATCCTTGATCGAAACAGAGATGATGCCGGCCACGGAGGCCAATGCAGCTGTCCGCATCCCCATTGGCCGGGCCGGCCATCCGGACGAAGTCGCGCAAGCGACGCTGATGGTGGTCGGCAATGCCTACATGACCGGTCAGACGGTCCATCTCAATGGGGGCATGAGCTTCGACTGAGCGATGCGTCGCGCGACACGCCATCTCCTGACGATCGCCATTGCCCTGCTTGCGGCCGGGCTGCTCGCAAGCTCGATGGCAAGGGCGCAGGAAGAGGCGCGCGTCCACCACCTCGAAGCCCTCACCGATCAGTCGGGCGCATCCTTTCGCGCCACGAGGCTCGCAGGGCGCCCTTACGCGCTCTTCTTCGGCTTTACGCACTGCCCAGACATCTGCCCGACGACGCTGCTGCAAATGTCGAACCTCCTGCAGCAACTCGGCGCCGACGCCGATCGCATCATCATTATCTTCGTGACCGTTGATCCGGAGCGCGACACGCCCGAGGTCCTCGAGAGCTATCTGACGTCCTTCGACTCAAGGATTATCGCCCTTACCGGAACACCCGCGCAGATCAAGTCCGTCGCTGCGGCCTGGAAGGCCGTCTACGACCGCATCGACGAAGGCAACAACGCCTACACGATCGCGCACTCCGCCCACGTCTATCTCATGGATCGCTCCGGCCGGCAGCGCGACACGCTGAATTTTCAAGAAGACCAGGCACTCCAGCTTCGCAAGCTCAAGGACCTGATCGCTGCACCTTGAGCGAGGTCGCCGCTCCCCGCCGAGCTTCGTGAGCCGAACAGCCGAGCCATTCCTACTTTCTAAGGGCCTTCCCCAGCCGGTTTGCGGGCTACCCCTGATAGGAGCGCCGATGCGCTCCATTAGTGTGATCACGCAAGCACGTGCTTTTTGATCGTCTGCATCGCCGGCTTGAGGCGAAAGGGGGATGAGGCATGATGATCTCGTTCGCGATCCTTCTCATTCTCTGCGGCATCGGAATCATGGGGTTTGGCCTCCTGATGTTCTACGCGTGGCTGCCCCTCCTCTATGGACTGTTCGGCCTGGAAATCGGCCTCTTGCTCGGCAGATGGCTGACGGGAGATGTGGGCGTGCTCGCGTTCACGCTCGGAATTGCGATCGGCGCCGCCGCAGCGGCGGCCGCCTATTTGCTGGAGCCATACCGGCGCGCCCTCGTGGGCTTTATGGGCGGCGTCGTGCTGGTCCTCGCGACACTGGCTATCCTCGGCATGGATCGACTGGTTGCCGGCTTCTCCGTCACGATCCTCGCCGCCATCGGCGGCATCCTCGGCGCGACGATTGCGCTCAGATACTTCGACGTTTTCATCGTCATTGCCTCTGCCTTCGGCGGCGCCGCGCTGATCGTCACAGGCGCTCAGCTTCTCCTCCCGACGCCTGCAGAGTTCTCCGGAAGCATCCTGCCGGCGCTGCTCACCGTCATTCTCGGAACCTTCGGTCTGCGTTGGCAGATCAGCAACATCGCGTCGTGGGTACCGCCCGAGCCAGGGACCGCCGACCCGTTCGCCGATCGCACCGGCAAGCACGCCGGCCTGAGAAATCCTTAAGGCATGCTCGACAAAGCGTCACGACAGGCGCGCGCTCGGTCCAAGTCGCCCGCTGCAGGATCCGACGCTGGCCGCACTCCCGAGAGTCGTGCGACCGTCGTCATCGATCTCGCTTTGCAAGGCGGAGGTTCGCACGGCGCGTTCACCTGGGGCGTGCTCGATCGTCTGCTCGAAGAGCCGTGGCTCCGTATCGACGCCATTTCCGGAACTTCGGCGGGCGCCATGAATGCTGCTGTTCTCGCCGACGGCTGGACTCATGGCGGCGCATCCGGCGCCCGCGCGGCGCTCGATACATACTGGGAGCAGGTCGCGCGCGCCGCGGTGTTCAGTCCGTTGCAGCGGACGCTGCTCGATCGCCTGTTGGGACGCTGGACTCTCGATACGTCACCCGCATTCATCGCTCTCGATCTGATGGCGCGGCTCTTCTCGCCCTACGATCTCAACCCGCGCGGTGTGAATCCGCTGAAGCAGATCCTCGACGACTGCATCGATTTCGACCGCCTCTCACAATCGCCCATCAAGCTCTTCGTCACGGCGACGAACGTGCGCACTGGCCGCGGACGCATTTTCCGCAATGGAGAACTGACACCGGAAGTCCTGCTGGCTTCGGCCTGCCTTCCCACGATGTTCCAGGCGATCGAGATCGACGGTGAGCCCTATTGGGACGGCGGCTATTCCGGCAATCCGACGATCACGCCGCTCGTTCGCGAGAGCAACGCGCGTGACACCATTCTCGTCCAGATCAACCCGCGCGAGCGCGCCGGCACGCCGCGCACGGCGAACGATATTCTCAACCGCCTCAATGAAGTGTCCTTCAACGCGCCGCTGATGAAGGAGCTGCGCATGATCGCGCTCCTGCGGCAGGCCGCCGATCCGGGCCGCGGCGAAGGCGCGAGATGGGCGGAGATGAGGACCCACCGCATCATGACGGAAATGATGGCCGAGCTCGGTTACTCCTCCAAGCTGAATGCCGAACGCGAGTTCCTGCATATGCTTCGCGCCGAAGGGCGGCGCGCGACGAGCGCCTTTCTCGCGGAACATGCCGACGACATCGGGCACCGCTCGAGCGCCGATCTCGACGTCCTGCTTACCGAGTGCTGATCCATGGGGCTTCTCGGCATCCTCATCGGTCTCCTCGGCCTCATCTACTTCGCCTATCGCGGCGCAAGCATTCTCATTCTGGCACCGCTCGCGGGCCTGATAGCCGCCGCCTTCTCCGGCCAGCCACTGCTCGCGAGCTGGACGCAGATCTTCATGATCAATGCGGCGGATTTCATTGCGCAGTTCTTTCCGCTCTTTCTGCTCGGCGCCCTGTTCGGCAAGCTCATGGAGGATTCGGGCTCAGTCTCGTCGATTGCCACCTACATGACGCGCACGCTCGGTCCCGAGCGCGCAATCCTGGCGGTGGTGCTGTCGGGCGCCATCGTCACGTATGGCGGCGTCAGCCTCTTCGTTGCCTTCTTCGTTCTTGCTCCCATGGGCATGGTGCTCTTTCGGCAGGCCGGCGTGCCGCGCCGTCTGATGCCCGCCGCGATCGCGCTCGGCACGTCTACTTTCACGATGTCGGCCCTCCCCGGCACGCCCGCCATCCAGAACGCCATTCCCATGCCCTTCTTCGGCACCACGCCATTCGCGGCACCAGGCCTCGGCATCATCGCTTCCGCCATCATGCTGGCCTTCGGCATGTGGTGGCTGAAGCGCGCGGAGGTGCGAGCGCGCCTCGCCGGCGAAGGTTTTGGGCCCGACGAAGGCCCAACCGCCGATATTGCCGCGGACGATCCGATCGTCCGCGAGCGCGCGACGACCGCGCGCGAGTTCGACCCGGCCGAAATCCATCGCAGCGCCGAAGCACCAAGCGGGCCGCCGATCGCGCTCGCGGTGCTTCCGATCGTGGTGGTGGTCCTCATCAATCTGCTGATGTCGTTCGTGATCCTGCCGCGCATGGACGCGGCGTTCCTTGCCGAGCCGCAATGGGGCTCGGCGGGGCTCTCGGCCGTCGGCGGCCTATGGTCGGTGATCGTGGCACTGCTCGCGGCGATTGTTGTCGTGATCGCGATGAACTTTCGCAGCGTACCCGAGCTCAGGGCAACCATGAGCGCGGGCGCCAACGCATCGGTACTGCCCATCGTATCCGTGGCGAGTCTCGTCGGGTTCGGTGCCATCGTTGCCTCGCTTCCGGCCTTCGTCGTCGTGCGCGACTGGGTACTCTCCATGGGCGGTGGCCCTCTCGTGTCTCTAGCGGTCGCGACGAACATACTTGCCGCGCTGACGGGCTCGGCGTCGGGCGGTCTCACCATCGCCCTCGATGCGCTCGGTCCGAGCTACATGAAGCTTGCGACCGAGATCGGCATGAACCCCGAGCTCATGCACCGCGTCGCTGTGATCGGAGCGGGCACACTCGACAGCCTTCCACACAACGGTGCGGTCGTGACGCTCCTCTCAGTCTGTGGCGTGAGCCACAAGGAGGGCTACCTCGACATCGTCATGGCCGCCATCGTGAGCGCTCTCCTCGCGCTCGCCGTCGTCATTGTGCTCGGTACGATTATCGGAAGTTTTTAACGGTGCTGCCCAAGCCTGCGTTAATTCATGCTAAGCCACACGGGCGATTTCCGGGTTTCCTCGGATGTACGCCGCCTTTCCGAATTCACTAGCATCAACACATGGGGTGGATGCCTACGTTCGGGAGACGGCACGTGAACCACATCGATCGCCGCCGGATGTTAGCCCTTGGTCTGGGCGCAGCAGCCGCATCAACTTTGCTCTCCAGGTCATGGACACCCGATGCGCACGCCGCACCGTTGTCCCTGCCTCCCAATCCAGCAGGAGAGCCCGAGCCGCTCGCCGAAAAGGCCCAGGTTGTCGTGGTGGGACCGCGTCGGCGCAGACGACGGCGCCGCCGGTGGGTGTGCTGGTGGCATCGCAGGCGTCGGGTATGCGGCTGGCGCTGGATCTAGAGATCGGAATTCTCGCGCTCATCGGAATGGCCACGAAGAATGCCGTCATCTCCATTTCCGCACGTGCTGGTCGCTATCGGTCCGCTTTACCGCTTCGGTGCTCTCCCGCAGCATTTACGGGTTTTCCCGTATGGCTCGTGCGGGCGCGCCTGCGATAGTCCTTGCCACTGGCATTCCGAGAATCGTCAACGCCCATCCAACACCAGGCTTGGGCGCGGAAAGGTCCATTGAGCTCGCTCGAGCGTTTCATGGTGGGAGAGGTTACATGTCTGATCTCGTAGTCCTTGGCTTCGACGGCACCGGCACCGCTGATGAAGTCCTGACGAAGCTTCGCAGCCTCAAGAAAGAGAACCTCATCGACCTCGAGGACGCGTGTGTCGTGGTGCGCGATGCTTCGGGCGCGGTTCAGATCAAGCAGGCGGTGCATCTCGTCTCGATCGGCGCGGCAAGCGGCGCCAGCACGGGAATGCTGATCGGTGCGCTGGCCGGCCTGCTCGTGCTCAATCCTCTTGCCGGCTTGGCCGTCGGCGGACTGGCTGGCGCTGGCTTCGGTGCCCTGTCGGGCTCGCTCGCCGACTACGGCATCAACGACGAGTTCATCAAGGATATCGGCAAGCACATTCCGAACGGCTCATCGGCTCTGTTCGTGCTGATCAAGAGCTCGACGCCTGACAAGGTTCTGCCCGAGATCCAGCCCTTCAATCCTCGCATCCTGAAGACATCGCTTTCCACGAAGCAGGAGGACAGCCTGCGCGCGGCGCTCGAGCATAAGCCGGCGGCGGCCTGAGCCCGGCACCGGCAGCGACATTCGGCAGAACTGCGCGCGGCGCGATGGCGACGCGTGCCGTTCTGCGTCACTCTCCGCTGAGATGCCACGAAGACACGCATGTCGGCGAATGCCAGGGATTTCGGCGCGCCAGTCCGCCAGCGCTTCGCTGAGCGTGCCTCAAAGTTGACGGCGCGGCGGTGCCCGCGAATATGAGGCGCGCGCCAGCTCGCCTTCCTGGACCTCTACGTCGCGCGCCAACGCCGCCGTAGATACGTGTGCCGCAGAGGATCGTCGCGGTGGAGACATTTCAGGACCAGGTCGCTCGGCTGCGGCTTCCGCATGGCAACAATGGTGTTCGTTCTGTCCAACAACGCGAGCAGCGTCGGGCGGAGGCTCGAACCCGGATGAAACTCACCGAGCTGGACGCGTTCGTAGTTGTAGCGGTCAAGGTCATTTTTGAGTGGACGCATAACGCTCCCCCAATATGCCGGAGCTGAGCGGCTGCGGCATGTTCCGAGACAACATTCTTCTGATGCCCATGGTCGCCAGTTGAGACGGCGGGTCCATCAGTAGAAGCCCCCAAAAGAGGCGTGCGACCGCACGGATATGGCACGCCGCCCCGTAAAGCCGCCCGCGCCCGCAGAGAGGCCGCAGAGAGCATGCCGTGCTCGGAGCGCGCGTGTCGGCTCCTCGTGCTTCCGGTCTCATGGAAATACACGCGTGCGATTGCGGGTTACGCCCGATGGGATTTCCACCCCTTGCCCCACACAGTCACCGGACCAGGATCGGCGTCGATCCAGTCAGGATGGAGTCCGACATGTCCACGAAACTCGTGCGAATATGTGCAATAGGTGCCGTGAGCTTGGCTGTTCTCGGTCAGGCTGCTCTCGCCCAAGGATTCGACGGCAAGAAATTCTTCAACGAGCTTTCGAGCCGCGGGGTCAGCACCGGCACGCTCGATCCGGAGAGATTCTTCGAGGAGTTGCGCGCGACCGGTGCCAGCGCCCAGAACCGCCTGGACCCTGAAACCTTCTTCAAGGAGCTTCAGATCCGCGGCGCGTCCATGCCGGCCAACTTCGATGCGCGGCGCTTCTTCGACGAGTTGGCTGCAACAGGCGCGAGCGCCCCTGACATGGTCGACCCAAAGAAGCAATAGCAGCCGACGCGCTGGCGTTACAATTAACGTGCTTCGCCTGTGACGGGCTCCGCTCGACGGAGCTCTTCATTCGGCAAAACGCCGCCTATGCCAGACCCTGCGCGCCGCGCGCCATGGCCGCGATGCCCGTTCGCGAGACCTCCACCAGACCGAGCTCGCGCATGATGGCAATGAACTGCTCGATCTTGGTCGACTTGCCGGTGATCTCGAACACGAAGTGCTCGGTGGACGTGTCGACCACGCTCGCCCTGAAGATTTCTGCAAGCCGCAGGGCTTCGATGCGCTTCTCGCCCTTACCCGCCACCTTGACGAGCGCCAGCTCACGCTCGATCGGCTGTCCGCTCGTGGTGAGGTCGGTGACGCTGTGGACGGGCACGAGCCGGTCCAGTTGATTGCGGATCTGCTGGAGAACCATCGGCGTGCCTGTCGTCACCACGGTGAAGCGCGACAGGCGCCGCGCCTCGTCCGTCTCGGAGACGGTCAAGCTCTCGATGTTGTAACCCCGGCCGGAGAACAGCGACGAAATGCGCGCGAGCACGCCTGGCTCGTTGTCGACGAGGATGGAGAACGTATGCCGCTCGGTGGCGTCCTTGCGCTCTTCCAGGAAGTAGGCGGAGCCGGTGCCTTTTTCTGACATGGCGTATGTCCTCAGTGCCCTCAGGCTTTGTGGCGGGGATGGTCGGTGCGCTCGGCACCCGTGTGGAAAGTCTCGACGGGCGTCCAGCCTTCCTCGTAGTGGTCGATCGTCCAGGGCTCCTTGAGCGCGTCTGATCGCCACTTCACGAAAGCGGGGTGCGCGAGGACGGCATCCATGTAGCGCCGCGTCTCGGAAGAGACCGGAACCTGATAGGTGTCGAGCCGCGTGACGACGGGCGCGTACATGGCGTCCGCCGCGCCGAACGCGCCGTAGAGGAATTGCCCGCCGCCGCCGAAGCGCCGCCGTGCATCCGCCCACAAACCTTCGAGACGACGCACGTTGTCGGCCACATCCGAGGAAAGCTCGCGCGGCGCGAACCGCTTCGTGAGGTTCATAGGGCACATCTGGCGAAGGGCCTGGAAGCCGGCGTGCATTTCGCTCGCGATGGCGCGCGCATGGGCGCGCGCGGCCGGCACGCGCGGCCAGACGTCCTTGTCCGGAAATCGCTCGTGGAGGAACTCCATGATCGCAAGGCTTTCCCAGATCGCCTGATAAGAGCCGCCGCAGGTGCCGGAGACGGTACTTCCCCCCGACGGCATTTCTGCGGGCGGCACGACCAAAGCCGGCATCTTGCCCGTCGGCGAGATATCGAGCATCCGTGCCTTGGAATCGGGGAAGTACATCGGGATGACCGTTTCCTCGAAGGGAATGTCGAGGGCGGTCATGAGTATCCATGGCCTGAGCGACCACGACGAATAGAGCTTGTTGGCGACGTAGAGGTGCATGACTACATCTCAGTTGGTTGAACGCCGCCACGGCGGCGTCTCACACTTGGCGGCCAGCATCTCAAGGATGGCGACATTGCCTGAGGCCACGGCTTCGGCGGCCGCACCCGCCAGTCGATCGCAAACGGCGACGTCATCTTCCGAAAGGCGCTTGCTCTCTGCATCCGCGCTGCGCCAGCTATCCCACGCCGACACGTGGCGATTGGCAAGCGCCAGCACATCGCGATGCAGATCGACGCTGAGGAACCAGAGGCCGCGCGCATCGCCATGGCCGAAGTCTGCGGCGTCGGCAGCTCCCGACCTGACGAGCGTCCAGGCATCGGTGGCTGTAAGGTAGGCATCAGCCGGCAGATCCGCAGGATCGAAGGAGATTGCGAGCTGATCGCGCTGAAGCCGGTCGAGCTGGGCATCCGCCATCGCCCAACGCGCCTCCTCGGCCCTCCAGTATTCGCAGATCCAGTGGTCGGCATAGCGCGCACTTGCGAAGTAGGTCGCGAACCCGCACCGCACGCGCGCCGGAATGCCACGATGGCGCAAAGCGCCGCATGTCAACAGCGCGAAATCGCGGCAGGTGCCGAACGGGCGCGCAAGCGGTTCACGCGCGGCGGCGAGTGGTCCAACGAACCGCTGTTGGATTTCAGCCAGCCGCTCCGCCACGGGCTTCGTCTCGCGCGACAGCGGCGTGCCGGACGGGATGCCGTACTTGTCCGCCCAGGACGTGTGCAGGATCAGCCCCGACAGCACATCGCACAGCGCCGACATACCCGCCGGCAACGCTTCGAAAAGCGAAGCATGGCCGGCCGGATGCGTCAGCGCATCGTGCCGCGCATAGTGCTGCAGGGTATGCGAAGGCGTCATGATGACCGCCGTATCCGCCAAGGCATGATCGTTTTCATGGCTGGGCACTTCGCAGGCGCTGGCCTACACCAGCACCTTGCCTTCCTTGCCGATGGCCTTGTCGATCTCCTCCGGCGAGACGTCCTCGCCAAGCAGCATCTGATTGTGCGCCTTTCCGGACGGGATCATCGGGAAACAGTTCGCGAGCGCGGCCACGCGGCAGTCGAAGATCACCGGCTTGTCCTTAACCGCGATCATGGCCTTGATGGCATCGTCGAGGTCAGCAGGGTGATCGCACCGCATGCCGACACCGCCATAGGCCTCCGCCAGCTTCACGAAATCGGGGAGCGCCTCAGTGTAGCTCTCCGAGTAGCGGTTTCCGTGCAGGAGCTGCTGCCACTGACGCACCATGCCCATGTACTGGTTGTTGAGGATGAAGATCTTGACCGGCAGGCGATACTGCACCGCCGTCGACATCTCCTGGATGTTCATGAGGATCGAGGCATCGCCGGCAACATCGACGACGAGCGCCTTCGGATGCGCGATCTGCGCGCCGATCGCGGCCGGCAGGCCGTAGCCCATGGTGCCAAGGCCGCCGCTCGTCAGCCAGCGGTTCGGCTCATCGAACTTGAGGAACTGCGCCGCCCACATCTGGTGCTGGCCGACCTCGGTCGAGATGTAGACATCGCGATCCTTGATCGCCGCCTGCAGCCGCTCGAGCGCGTACTGCGGCATGATCACGTCGTCGTGCTTCTTGTACTTGAGGCAGTTGACGGCGCGCCACTGCTCGATCTGCTTCCACCAGCCCTTGAGCGCGCTCTTCTCGGGCGCGGAGGCGAGCCCACGCCACGCGCGGATCATGTCCTCGAGCACATAGGCGCAATCGCCGACGATCGGCACGTCGACCTTGATGTTCTTGTTGATCGAGGAGGGATCGATATCGATGTGGATCTTGCGGCTGCCCGGCGAGAAGGCGTCCGTGCGGCCGGTGATGCGATCGTCGAAGCGGGCACCGATGTTGATCAGCAGATCGGCATCGTGCATGGCCATGTTGGCCTCGTACGTGCCGTGCATACCGAGCATGCCGAGCCACTGCTTGTCGGAGGCGGGATAGGCGCCGAGCCCCATCAGCGTTGACGTGATCGGGAATCCGGTCTGGCGAACGAGCTCGCGGAGAAGCTGGCTCGCCTTTGGGCCGGCGTTGATGACGCCACCGCCGGTGTAGAACACGGGACGCTTGGCGTTCGCCATCAGCTCGACAGCGTGCTGGATGGCTGGCTGCTCACCCTTGAGCTTGGGTCGGTAGCTCTTGTGCGCAATCGCCGTGTTCGAAGGCGAGACGTACGTGCCGGTCGCGAACTGGACGTCCTTCGGGATATCGACGACGACGGGGCCCGGCCGGCCGCTCTTCGCGATGTAGAAGGCCTCGTGCAGGATGCGCGCGAGATCGTTGACGTCCTTGACCAGCCAGTTGTGCTTGGTGCAGGGGCGCGTGATGCCGACCGTATCGCACTCCTGGAAGGCGTCATTGCCGATGAGATGCGTCGGCACCTGCCCCGTGAGGCAAACGAGCGGGATCGAGTCCATGAGAGCGTCGGTGAGACCTGTGACGGCATTGGTGGCCCCCGGTCCCGACGTGACGAGGACGACGCCGACCTTGCCGGTCGAGCGCGCATAGCCTTCCGCAGCGTGAACCGCACCTCCCTCCTGACGGACGAGGATGTGCTTGACCTTCTCCTGCTGGAAAAGCTCGTCGTAGATCGGCAGCACCGCGCCGCCGGGATAGCCGAACAGGAAATCCACGCCCTGATCGGCGAGAACTTTGATCACCATTTCGGCGCCGGTCATCGTGCGTGCCATGGGCTATCCCTTTCGTGCCGCACGACGTTGGCCGGCCGAAGAGGGCGGCACGCGCGCGAATACAGGCTTCGGATTTGACCGCGTGTTTGATCGCATGCGGCGGCGCGGTCAAGCGCTTTTCGAGTTCCGTGACTCTAAATAAGGCAAAATAGTTGTAAGATTGCTATGATATCGATTTCCACGCAATCATATTACGTCGTAGCCAGATTTCCTGCCGCTTAACATATTGCCGGGTCTCGAGCTTGCCAGCCTCGATGGCGGCCCGAAGATCCGTCTCCCCCCGCAGATGGGCGATCAGCGGACGCAGGCCATGTGCACGCGCCGCCGGTAGCTCCGGGTCGAGATCCAGCGCGGCAAGGGCGCGGGCTTCATCGAGGGCACCCTCGGCCATCATCGCATCGAACCGAGCGTCGACGCGGCGTCGAACCTCCTCGCGGGGCCTGCGAATGACATACCGCTCCGCCTCAGCCTCCTGGACGAGCGGCGTGCCCGGCCGGCGCTGCCATTCGGCTAGCGACACGCCGGTGCTATCGATCACCTCAAGCGCCCGTACGATGCGTTGCGTATCCCCCGGATCGAGCCTTGCCGCCATTGCAGGATCGCGCTTCACCAGCACGCCGTGGAGTTCCGGCGCCGCACGAACGCCCGCCTCGCGGCGCCAGTGCGCGCGGATCTCGGGCGCGACCGGCGGGATCGGCGCCAGCCCTTCGAGCAGGGCTTTGAAGTAGAGCCCGGTCCCTCCGACAATGACCGGCCGCCGGCCCGCGCCCGCGCACCATGCGAGCGCATCCGCGACATCGTCGAGCCAGCGGCCGACCGAATAGGCGTCCCGCACGCTCACATGGCCGAAGAGACGATGCGGCACGCGCGCTTCTTCCTCGGGCGTCGGCCGCGCCGTCAGGATGCGCAGCTCGCAATAGACCTGCATGGAATCGGCATTGATGACCGCGCCGCCGTGCTGCTCGGCCATTTCGAGCGCCAGAGCCGACTTGCCCGAGGCCGTCGGTCCCGCAATCAGGATCGGCACCGGCATGGCCTGCTACGATCCGTCTTTTCGCAGCGCCCGCATCCGGTCGAGCGCACCCTGCAGGATGAGCGTGGCCGCCATCTTGTCGATGACTTCGGCGCGGCGCTTGCGCGAGGCATCGGCCTCGATCAGCAGGCGCTCGGCTTCCGCCGTCGTCAGGCGCTCGTCCCACATGAGGATGGGCACCTCCGCCATCGGGCCGATGAGCCGCGCGAAAGAGCGCGACGCCTGCGCGCGCGGGCCCGACGAGCCGTCCATGCCGATCGGCAGACCGATAACGAGACCCGCCACCTTGTGCTCGCGCACGAGCGCCAGAAGACGCGCGGCATCGGCTTTGAACTTCGTGCGCCGGATCGTCTCGAGACCGCTCGCAATGGTCCGCGACAAGTCCGAGAGCGCAAGCCCGAGCGTCTTTGTGCCGACATCGATACCGATGAGCCGGGCGCTGACCGGCAACGCCGCGGCGAAAGGCTCGACATCGAGGATGACCGCTTTTGGGGGCGCGGCCTTCACGCAAGCGTCAGCGGCGGGGGGTTTATCGCCTGTCATTCGGGCCTTATACCTGCAGTTGAAGCTGCGCGACAGACCAAAGCCCACGCCAAGGCCAGGACCTCGATGCCGGTCCGCGCACCAGAACCGATCCCTAAAAGGAGTGAATACGCCCCATGAAGATCACCTGGTTCGGACATTCCTGCTTTCGCATCGAGACCGGGAAGAGCGTTCTGCTGATCGACCCGTTCCTGAAGGGCAATCCGACATTCGAGAAGTCCGGCCTTGCCTGGGAAAAAGCAGTCGACGGCGTGACCCATGTCGCCCTCACGCACGGACATGACGACCACGTCGGCGACGCTGCCGAGATCAGCAAGCGCAACGATGCCCCGGTCTTCGCCAACTATGAGCTGGCGCTGCACGTCGGCTCCAAAGGGGCCGAAAAGCTACAGCCGATGAACACGGGCGGCACGGTCGCGGTCGATGATTTCGAGCTGACGCTCGTCGACGCCCTCCATTCGTCCTCGAGCGGAGGCGTGTACCTCGGCAACCCGAACGGCGTCGTTGTTACGGCCAAGGAGGGCAAGACGCTCTACCACATGGGCGATACCGAGATGTTCGGCGGCATGAGCCTGATCGCCGAGTTCCACAAGCCCGATATCGGCATCGTCCCGATCGGCGACCGCTTCACGATGGGCGGCAAGCGCGCGGCCTTCGCGTGCAAGAAGTTCTTCTCGTTCAAAACGATCCTGCCGGCACACTATGGGACGTTCCCGGGGATGCTGGACCCCGATGCCTCGAAGTTCGTCGAGGCTATGGCCGGGCACAACGTCGCGGTCCCCAAGGTCGGTGAGAGCGTGACCGCCTGACGAAAGCCATTTATGTGATCGACTAAGTGAGCGGCGCGAAACGGACCTGACGGACCGGTCGCGCCGCCGGCATGTCGGAGCAAGCGATGCAGGACGAGGGTGTGTCGAACAGTGGTCCTGGCATCGCTGGAGGCCAGCGTATGCCCGGAGGCGGCGGTGGACCGGCAACGATGGCCGGCGCCGGACCGATGACGCTGTGGCTCTTCACGCTGACGACGTTCGTTTCGGCGCTGCTGCTGTTTTCGATCCAGCCGATGTTCGCGAAGATGGTGCTGCCGGTGCTCGGCGGCTCGCCGTCGGTTTGGGCGGTGGCGCTCTGCTTCTTCCAGGGCGCACTGCTCGCAGGATACTGCTACGCTCATCTCATCATCCGCCTGATCGGCGCGCGAGCGAGCGGCTTCGTCCATCTCGCCGTTTGCCTCGCCGCTTTCGTCGTTCTGCCGATCGGTCTCCCCGCGGGCTGGTCCGAGCCGCCGACCGGCAGCCCCTATTTCTGGCAGCTCGGGCTCTTCACCGTCGCCGTCGGCCTCCCCTTCTTTGCTGTGGCCGCAAACGCACCGCTGCTGCAGGCATGGTTCGCCGCCACCGGCCATCCGCATGGGCGTGATCCCTATTTCCTCTATGCCGCGAGCAACCTCGGCAGTCTGATTGCCCTCCTGAGCTATCCCCTTCTTCTCGAACCTGCGTTCGGGCTCAAGGCGCTGAGCGGCATCTGGACCATCGGGTTCGTGGTGCTTCTCGTCCTGCTGGCAATCTCCTACGCGGCCGTACGTGCGGGCCGGGGCAATCCGCAAGCCGAGACCGCCATCGAGCCGTCCGCGGCCGACAGCCGTCCGCGGCCGACATGGCGGGCGCGTCTCACGTGGGTGTGGCTCGCACTCGTTCCCTCCGCCCTCCTCACGGCCATCACGACCCATATCTCGACGGACGTCGCCTCGGCGCCGCTCATCTGGGTGCTGCCGCTCGCGCTCTATCTGCTCACGTTCGTGCTGGCGTTCCGGGACCGCTTTTTGATCCCCATGCGGATTCTGCTGGGGCTTCACCTCGCGTCGGTCGTAGTCGTGCTGCTCGTTCTTTCGCAGACGGTGAACGAGAGCTGGTTCCTGACGGCTGGCACCGGCATCGCGGTCTTCTTCACGTCAGCGTTGGTCGCACATCGCACACTCTACGAGGCGCGGCCGAGCGCCGCCTATCTCACCGAGTTCTATCTCTGGATGTCGCTCGGCGGCGTGCTCGGCGGCCTGTTCGCGGCCCTGATCGCGCCGATGATCTTCTCGGAAATCTTCGAGTACCCGCTGCTGCTCGCGCTCTCCATGGCGTGCCGGCCGGGCGCGCTCTCGATCTCGCTGAAGGATCGCGACGAGCTGCTCGTGCTGTGGCTGCTCATCGCCACGGGCATCCTGGCACTCATCTGGATTCCCTGGATGTCGGACTCGTTCGAGGTGAACTACGGCACATACGGCATGACCGCGGCCATGGTCGCGCTCTTCGCGCTCGGCATGCTTGTCTTCCTGCAATGGCCGCCCCGTCAGCTCATCATGGCGCTCATGATGTTCGCGGCCATCGTCATTTATCCTTCGGGCGTCAAGCGCGGCGAGGCCCAGCGCAGCTACTTCGGCGTCTACCGCGTCGGCTCGGCGGGTGATTTCAATATCCTCATGCACGGCACGACGCTGCACGGCGCCCAGCGCGTACGCGACGACAAGGGCGAGGAGATCAAGGGACGACCGATCCCGGCCACCTACTATTATCCGAAGAGCCCGATGGCGCAGTCCGTACGCATCATCAGGGAGAGGCTCGCCAAGTCGGCTCCGGAAGGTCAAGATGCACCGAAGGGCCGCTACGGCGTGATCGGCCTCGGCTCGGGCTCGATGGCCTGTCATTCGGAGCCGGGCGAGCAGTGGAGAATCTTCGAGATCGATCCGTTGATGGTGTCGATCGCAAAGAACCCGGACAACTTCTCGTTCATCGCGCGCTGCCAGCCGGAACCCGACATCGTGCTCGGCGATGCCCGCCTGACGATGAGCAAGGAGCGCGACAACAGCTTCGACCTCATCGTCGTCGATGCCTTTTCGTCGGATGCCGTGCCCGTCCATCTCATGACCGCGGAGGCATTGAGCCTCTTCCTCTCGAAAGTGAAGCCGACGGGTGTCGTCGTGCTGCATGTATCGAACCGCTACCTCGACCTCGACGGTGTCGCGGCGGCAACGCTGCCGCTCGTCAAGGGAGCCAAGGGTGCGATCGTGTCGGATGACGCCGCGGATGGCAGCTACGCAGAGACGAGCTCGACCGTTGTCGTCCTCGCGAAGAGTGACGAGGCCCTCGCGCCGTTTCGTCAGTTGGAGACGAACCTCGAACTCGATCCGCGCGGTCTCAGGCCCTGGACCGATGACTTCTCGGACATCATCGGGCCTTTCCGCTCGAAGCTGAACTTGAAGCACTGAGCGGGGCGGTGGCGCGCGCCGCAAGCGCAACATGTCCCCTCTCCCTGCACTTGCGGGGAGAGGGCTAGGGTGAGGGGCGGCGGCATACGCAAATGTCGGGCAAGTTGCCGCCCCTCATCCTAACCTTCTCCCCGTGAGCACGGGGAGAAGGGACATGTTTGCCTCACGGATAAAGCCGCTGCTTCGCCCATGGCGCTGCAGGATCCGGCCTGCGGAACACGAGCCGGTCGTGCAGACGGAAGGGCCGGTCGTGCCAGAACTCGATCTGGAGCGGCGTGATCCGGAAGCCCGACCAGTGCGGCGGGCGCGGGATCTCGCCGATCGGATAGCGGGCCGTGATCGCGGCCACGGCCTTCTCGAGCGCGAAGCGGCTTTCGAGCGGACGCGACTGGGCACTCGCCCAGGCACCGAGCCGGCTGCCGCGCGCGCGCGAGGCGAAGTAAGCGTCCGCCTCGGCATCGCTCGCCGGCGTGACGAGCCCACGCACGCGCACCTGCCGCCTGAGGCTCTTCCAGTGAAAGCAGAGCGCCGCTTTCCGCGTTGCGGCGAGCTCGCGGCCCTTCGCGCTTTCGAGGTTCGTATAAAAGACGAAACCACGTGGTGTTGCATCCGCACCGTCCACGCCCTTGAGCAGGACCATGCGAACGTTCGGCAGACCGTCCCCATCGACTGTCGCGAGCGCCATCGCATTGGGATCGTTCGGCTCGCTGGCTTCCGCCTCGCCAAACCATTCGGCAAAGAGCGCAAACGGCTCGTCCGATGCCGTGAAATCGCCCGCCGCAGCCGGCTTATGCTCATGAGTTCCTGACATGATCCAGCTCATCCTGCCCGCCACCGCGAGCCAAATTTCCACAGCAAGTGTGGCACGCACGTCAACGCCGCCTTAACCAAGACACGTCATGGTGCCACAGTGCGTTCCGTCGTCACGGATCGCTTGCGTAACCTCTAGTCGAGTTCCGTACCATGCGTCCATTCCCCGGCCCGCTGGCATTCGCGCTGGCCATCTTGTCGAGTGCCGTGCTCGGGAGCCTCCTGATCCTGGCACCTGCTCTTGTCCACGCCACGGACAAGGCACCGGCCAAGCAGCCCGACGCCGCGACCTGCAGCTGCCCGGACAGCGAGAACGCAAAACCCTGGCCGCGTCCGAAATTCGCCGATGCCGAGCCGATGAAGCCCACGCCGGGCCTCGACGCCAATGACGAGATCGCCGCCCTCGAGGCCGTGCACCTCGCGCTCAGCGAGATCGGCGATGGCGCCTCTTATGTCTGGCACCAGCGCAATGGCCGGCTCTCCGGCATCATCAGCCCGACCTCCTCCTTCAAGGACCCCGACGGTCGCGTGTGTCGCCATATCATCATGTCGCTCACGGCCGGCAGGAACACAGCGCGCACTGAGGGCATTGCCTGCCGCATGGCCGACCGCTCCTGGCGCCTCGAGGGCTAGCTGTTCTCTTTGGCGGCTACGGCTGCTGCGTCTCGATCCCCATCGCGCGGCGATAAACCGTCTGGTTCACGCTGAAACCGAGGCGTGACTGCAGTGCGCTGACGTAGGCACTGATCGCGTCTCCCTGAAGCTGGCGCGAAAGCTCCTGGCGCAGCTTCGTCATCTGCTCGGGCGTCGGCTGCGGCGGATCGACGATTGCGCGAACGACGATGATCGTGCGCGACTTGCCATCCGCGCTCTCGACAGCCGCTGCCTTGCCGCGCGGGAGCGCGAAGGCCCGCTGCACGGCCGCGCGCGTCAGGCCTTCTGCCTGCTGGGTCCGCGTCACCGGCTGGGCAAGCTTCACCTCGAGACCGAGCTCCTTGGCGATGGCCTCAAGCGCCTCACCCTTGTCGATGCGCTCGACGATCTTCTGGCCGGCCGCGTTGAGGGCCGTGCGCTGCTCCGCTTCGATCCAGGCTGTCTTGACCGCCTCCTGCACTTCCTCGAAAGGCTTCTGGCGTTCGGGCGTGACGCCGGCCACATCGACCCAGGCATAGCCGCCGTCCGTGAGCTCCACGGCCAAGCGATCCATGCCGCTGCCCCCCTCGAAGGCCGAGGCAATAACGCGTGCCGCGTCGGGATTGTCGAGCGCCGGCTTGCCTTCGGGCGTCATACCCTGCTTGTCCGTTGCCGCGATCTCGACGAAGGGTAGATTGAGCTTCTCGGCCACTTCCTTGAGGCTGCTGCCGCCCGCGCGCGCGTCGTCGATGCGATCATGCAGATCCTGCATCTCGCGGTTCACTCGCTCGCTGGCAATGCGGTCGCGGAGCTGCCCCTTGACCTCGTCGAACGTGCTCTGCTTGCCGGGCGTGATGTCCGTGACGCGCAGCAGGACCGTCGAGAACGTTCCGGCAACCGGATCGGAAAGCTGGCCCTTCTCAAGCTTGAAGGCGGCGTCGGCAATGACCTTGTCGATCATGTCGGATTTGGCCAACGTGCCGAGGTCGATATCAGCCTCCTTGAGCCCAAGCCCCTTGAGCCCCTCCTCGAAATTAGGCGCAGCCTTGAGCGTGGCGAGCGCCTTCTCGGCGGCGGCGCGGTCGGGGAAAGAGAGCTGCTGGATGTGGCGGCGCTCGGGCGTCGCGAAGGTCGCCTTTTCGCGGTCGTAGAGATCCTTCATCTCGTCTTCGCTCACCGCCACGCGCTGCTGGACGGCTGCCGTGGTCAGGAGGATGAGCGGCACCTTGCGGAACTCCGGCGCGACGAAGCGGCTCTTGTGCTGCTCGTAGTAGGCCTTGAGCTTGGCCTCGTCCGGCGCCTCGACCTTGGCGGAAGCCGCGGGATCGAGCGTCATGTGCGCGATCGTGCGTGTCTCGCCCTGGTAGCGGTGCAGGACCTGGATGAGGTAATCCGGCGGCACATTCCCGCCCGCAAGCGTGTCGGTGAGTTGCTCGCGCACCTCGTCGCCGCGCCGCTCGGCGAAGTAGTGCTGCTCGCTGAGACCGTTCTGGCGGAGAAGCTCGGTGAAGAAGTTGCGATCGAACGTTCCGCTCGGGCCCTGGAAGGTCGGATCATTGCGGATGGCCTCGGCGATGGCCGCATCCGAGAGATGCAGGCCGAGTTCGTGCGCGTGCGCGTCGAGCGCGGCCTTGCCGATGAGACTCGAAAGCACGCGCTGATCGATCCCGAACTGGCGGGCCTGCTCGACGGTGAGACGGCGTCCGAACTGACGCGACAGCGCGCTGATCTCGAGCTGCAAGGCCTGCTGGAACTGATCCTGCGAGATCTCGGTCTTGCCGACCTGGGCGAGCGAGGTCTGTGCTCTTCCCTGGAAAACGTCGGCAATGCCCCAGATGGCAAAGGCAATCACCAAGAGGCCCAGGAGAGCCTGCATGAAAATGCCTTTGACGCCGCGTCTCAATGCTTCCAGCATATTCTGATCGGTCCTTGTTGATGGGCAGCGCGGCGGCGCGGTGAGGTCGGATTGCTGTCCATATAGGCGGTGTGCGCGAGGGCGTCCACTTTCAGCTCTCTAAGGTAGCGGATTTCCTTTTGCCGCAAGTGCTTGCAGGAACGCCGGGCGAGCCGCCACCGTCAGGGTTGAAAGTACGGGAGCCGCGCGATAGGCATGGCGCAACCGGTCGTCCGGCTGAGCGAGGACATTATGACGAATCGCGCGATCAGGCCGCTCGTGGCCGGCAACTGGAAGATGAACGGTCTCGGCGCCTCTCTCACCGAGGCCGAGGCCATGGCGAAGGGCCTCGGCACGGAGGCGGCCGACGTCCTGATCTGCCCGCCAGCGACGCTGGTCGCACGGCTGGCCTCGGCGCTCGAGGGTTCACGCATCTCGGTCGGTGGCCAGGATTGCCATGCGAAGGCGAGTGGCGCCCACACCGGCGACATCTCGGCGGAAATGCTCAAGGACGCGGGCGCCAGCTCCGTTATTGTCGGGCATTCCGAGCGCCGCACAGACCACGCCGAAAGCGATGCCGTGGTGAAGGCCAAGGCCGAAGCCGCGCACCGCGCCGGGCTCGCTGCGATCGTCTGCGTGGGTGAGACGGCTGCGGAGCGCCAGGCGGGCCAAACGCTGGCCGTCGTCGGGCGCCAGCTCGCCGGCTCCCTCCCCGATGCGTGCCGCGCCGGCGACACGATCATCGCCTACGAGCCCGTATGGGCCATCGGCACCGGCCTGACGCCGACGGTGGCCGACGTCGCCGAGGTGCATGGCGCCATCCGGGCGGCTCTTGCCAAGCGCTTCGGCGATGAAGGCAAGGCCATGCGAATTCTCTACGGCGGGTCGGTGAAACCGTCGAATGCGAAGGAGCTGATGGCTGTCCCGGACGTGAACGGCGCGCTCGTTGGCGGCGCCAGCCTCAAAGCGGCGGACTTCCTCGGAATCATTGCCGCCTACGCTTGAAAACCCAGGTGCGGGGTTGATGTGAATGAATTTGTTTCGATGGAGCCTTGCGGCGACGCACGCCTCGATGCTGACGCTGGCACTCGGGACGATGGCGCCTGTCGCGGCCGTACCGCTCGATGCCCCGGCCTGTGAGCAGCTTCAGATACAGCACGACGCACTGCGGGCCGAGGGCGCTGCTGATGACATGGCGCGCGGACCCGAATGGGCGCGGGCCAATCTTTCCGAGGACCGGCTCAGGCGCGTCGGCATGCTGCTCGAGGTCGAGGAGAAGCTGAATTTTCGCTGCGGGCTCGCCAAGATCACGCTGCCGACCACGATCGAGGGCGGGGAGGAGGAGCTTCCCGGCCCCGGCGAGGCCACGATCGAGGGCTCCGGCAGCACAATCGTTTTGCCGCAAAAGGCACCGCCTTCTCCGGGACGCCCGGCGGCTGCCACGACTGCGGCTGCGCCCAAGGCACGGGCGACGAATCCCGCCGCAGCAAAACAACAGCCGGCGAAGAAAGCAGCCCCGGCGCAGGCGGCTGGAAAGGGTGCGGCGCCTGCCGCCGCGACGAACCCGCCCAAGAAGGCTCCCGCGAAGAAGAAGCCGCAGCCCAAGGCCGACGATGCCTATCGCCCACCGCCGCGGACCAGCGAGGGCAGCGGAGCCGCGTGGGGGCCGAAGCAGTAGATTTTCAATCGGCCGCAGGCGAGGTGGTGGCAGTTCGCGGCGACATGGTGTAGACCACCCCCCAGAATTGGCCCCCAGGGTCTGGCAGCCGGCACCCCCGGCTCCGATCCGCCTTTCCGACAACAGGCTTCCGGGTGGCCGGCGCCTCGGGCGCACGACGAAGAGGCATTAGATGGCAACCGTACTGCTGGTCATACACCTGATGATCGCCGCCGCCCTTTGCGGTGTCGTCCTGCTGCAGCGCTCGGAAGGCGGCGCGCTCGGGATCGGCAGCAGCGGCGGCGCCGGCGGCTTCATGACCGGACGCGGCACCGCGAACATGCTGACGCGCGTGACCGCGGGTCTCGCCGCGGCCTTCTTCGTCACCTCGATCAGTCTCACGCTCATCGCTCAGCAGAGCCGGCGCGGCGTCTCGCCGCTCGACCGGCCTGCCGCGACGGCACCGGCCGTACCCGGCAAGGAAGCGCCCGCCGCGCCGACGGGCGGCGGCACGGCACCGACCACCGGCGGCGGTGGCAGTCTGCTCGACAGCCTGCAGCAGGGACGCCAGCAGCTTCCCTCGGCGCCGACGGGCCGCTAATTGAGATTGCCGAGCGGATGACCGCGACCACCTGGGGTCGCAGCCATCTGGAATGTGGGCTGTGGATGGATGGGGCCGGTGTCATGAACGCCGGCCCGAATCATGTGGAAAGCGAGTAAGGTGGAGGCCCATGGCGCGGTACATCTTCATTACCGGCGGCGTGGTCTCCTCGCTCGGCAAAGGGCTTGCTTCGGCAGCCCTTGGAGCGCTCCTGCAGGCCCGTGGCTATCGAGTCCGGCTGAGAAAGCTGGACCCCTACCTCAATGTCGATCCGGGCACGATGAGCCCGTATCAGCATGGCGAGGTCTTTGTCACTGACGACGGCGCCGAGACCGATCTCGATCTCGGCCACTACGAGCGCTTCACGGGCGTGCCCGCGCGCAAGACCGACAACATCACCACCGGACGCATCTACCAGGACATCCTGAGCCGCGAGCGGCGCGGCGATTATCTCGGCGGCACCGTCCAGGTCATCCCGCACGTCACCGACGCCATCAAGAGCTTCGTCGTCTCGGGAAATGACGACGTGGATTTTGTGCTCGTCGAGATCGGCGGCACCGTCGGCGACATCGAGGGCCTGCCGTTCTTCGAGGCCATCCGCCAGCTTGGCAACGAGCTGCCGCGCGGGCACTCGGTCTACATCCACCTGACGCTGATGCCGTACATCCCCTCGGCCGGCGAGCTCAAGACCAAGCCGACCCAGCACTCCGTCAAGGAGCTGCGCTCGATCGGCATCCAGCCCGACATCCTGCTCTGCCGCAGCGACCGCGAGGTGCCGCCTTCGGAGCGGCGCAAGATCGCGCTCTTCTGCAACGTGCGCGAAAGTGCCGTCATCCAGGCGCTCGACGTCGCCTCGATCTACGACGTGCCGCTCGCCTATCACCGCGAAGGCCTCGATCGCGAGGTGCTCTCGGCATTCGGCATCGAGGGCGCGCCCGCGCCACGCCTCGAGCAGTGGGAGAATATCTCCCACACGATCGCGAACCCCGAGGGCACTGTGACCATCGCCATCGTCGGCAAGTACACGGGGCTCAAGGATGCGTACAAGTCGCTGATCGAAGCGCTCGTCCACGGCGGCATTGCCAACAAGGTGAAGGTGCGCCTCGAGTGGATCGAGAGCGAGGTCTTCGAGCACCAGGACCCCACGCCCTACCTCGAAGGCGTGCATGGCATTCTCGTGCCCGGAGGCTTTGGCGAGCGCGGATCGGAGGGCAAGATCCTCGCGGCCAAGTTCGCGCGCGAGCGTGGCGTGCCATACTTCGGCATCTGCTTCGGCATGCAGATGGCCTGCATCGAGGCGGCGCGCAATCTCGTCGGCATCGAAGGCGCCAGTTCCACCGAGTTCGGCACCACCAAGGAACCGGTCGTCGGCCTGATGACCGAGTGGATGCGCGGCAACGAACTCGAGCAGCGCCGCTCCGGCGGCGATCTCGGCGGCACCATGCGGCTCGGCGCCTACGAGGCGCGCCTTGCCGAAGGGAGCCGCATTGCGCGCATCTACGGCTCGAACGACATCCACGAGCGCCACCGCCATCGCTACGAGGTCAACACGCGCTACCGCGAGCGCCTCGAGGCCGCGGGGCTGCGCTTTGCCGGCATGTCGCCCGACGGCCTGCTGCCGGAAACAGTCGAGATTCCCGACCATCCCTGGTTCGTCGGCGTCCAGTATCATCCTGAGCTCAAATCCCGCCCCTTCGAGCCCCATCCGCTCTTCGCAAGCTTCATCGGCGCCGCCATCGAGCAGAGTAGGCTTGTTTAGTTTTTGCCGCGGGCTGCTGGGAAGAGGTGCTTCGCAACCGTGCGTGGTGCTATGCCCGCGGCGGCCATAGCGACAGGTTGGCGTTTCAGGCCGCGGGCTGCTGGGAAGAGGTGCTTCGCAGCCGTGCGTGGTGCTCTGCCCGCGGCGGCCATAGCGGCAGGTTGGCGTTTCCGGCAGCGGGCCGCAGGAATGGAGTGCTGCGCGTGCGTCGACATGAGCGGAAGCGTTCTCTTCGGCGCTCGTTATCCTGACAGCAGACTCCGCGCAGAGAGGTTGTAGTCCATGCTTGCCGACCTCACTGTGGCCCAGCTCGTGCTCGTCGCGGCGACGGCCTTCGTCGCCCAGATCATCGGCGGCATGGCCGGTTATGGCACCGGCCTCCTCATGCCGCTGGTGCTCGTGCCGCTCGTCGGCGCGCCGGCCGTGGTGCCGATCATCGCCCTCAGCGCCATCATCACGAATGCAACCCGAGTCGCCGCCTTTCGGGAGGCCCTCGATGTTCGCAAGACCGGCATCGTCTCGATCATCGCGCTCCCGTTCGCTGCGCTCGGGGCCTGGGGTTATACGCAGCTCACCGGGAAAGGCGCAGCCATCTTCATCGGTATGATGCTCATCGTGCTCGTCCCCGCGCGGCGCTTTTTCGAACACCTGAAGCTCAGGCTCTCCGAGCGCGGGCTCGCGTATGCGTCGGCTGGCTATGGCCTCATCATGGGCGGCACTTCCGGCAGCGGCGTCATGTTGCTCTCGTTGCTCATGGCGACGGGCCTCACTGGCACGCAGGTCATTGCCACCGACGCCGCCATTTCATTCCTGCTCGGCTTCGTGAAGACGGGCGTCTTCGCCGGCTTCGGCGCGCTCGATCTCAACCTCATGCTGATTTCATTGCTCATCGGCATCATGGCGACGCCCGGGACGCTCACCGCGAAGTGGATGGTGCGCCGCTTCTCGGCACGCGTTCATACACTCATTCTCGAAGCGGGCATCCTTCTCGGCGGCGGCATGATCATCTGGCGGGCGCTGAACTGATGAGCAGCGGCGACGGCGGCAGGTGCCGCCCCTCATCCCGACCTTCTCCCCGTAAGGACGGGAGAAGGAGAAGAAAGCATTCGGCGCGAGTATTTCGATTATAAATACGGGTCGGTCCGGGAGGGTGTCCCTCCCGGTGGAGCGCGAGGCAAGCCTCGCTCGCGCCGCAGGCGCGATACGGGTCAGTGATCCGGCGCGAGAAAATCGAAGTCGCAGCCCTCGGGCGCTTGCAGCACGCGTTCGCGGAAAAGACGGTCGTAGCCGCGTGGAGCGGTCGGCTTCTTCTCCTGCTCCAAGGCCTTGCGGCGCTTGGCAAGTTCAGCGGCATCGACGAGCAGATCGATCGAACGATTTTTGACCGACAGCTTGATCCTGTCGCCCGTGCGTACGAGCGCGAGCGGGCCACCGGCCGCGGCCTCGGGCGCGACGTGCAGCACGATGGTGCCGTAGGCCGTGCCGGACATGCGCGCGTCCGAGATGCGGACCATGTCCTTGACGCCGGCCGCGAGCAGCTTCTTCGGGATCGGCAGGAAGCCCGCTTCGGGCATCCCGGCCGGTGAACTGGGACCGGCGTTCTGCAGGATGAGAAAGTCGTCGGCGGTGACGTCGAGGTCGGGATCATCGACGCGCGCGGAGAGATCAGCGAGTGAAGAAAACACGACCGCGCAGCCGGTGCGCTCGAACAGCTCAGGCGTCGCGGCCGAGCGCTTGATGATCGCGCCTTTGGGTGCGAGCGAGCCGAACAGCGCGACGAGGCCGCCCTGCGGCTCGATCGGATCGCTGATCGGCTTGATGACGCGGCGATCCACCCAGGTGCCCTCTTCCGCGGCCAGCCGCTCGCCGAGCGTTTCGCCGGTAATCGTCATCGCGTCGAGATGGAGGCGGTCCTTCAGCTCGCGCAGCACGGCGCCGATGCCGCCGGCAGCGAAGAAATCCTCCATGTAGTGCTCGTTGCCGACCGGCTTCACCGCGGCGAGGACAGGTGTTGTATCGGAAAGCTCATTGAAACGCGCGAGATCGAGCTTGGCGCCGACGCGGCCAGCAATGGCTGCGAGATGCACGACGCCGTTCGTCGATCCACCCAGCGCGAGCAGCACGCGGGCGGCATTCTCGATGGACTTCTGTGTGATGATCTTGTTTGGCGCGAGATCACCGCGCGCCAACGCGACGGCGCGCACGCCCGTCGCTTCGGCGGCGCGAATGCGGTCGGCGTGCACGGCGGGGATCGCGGCAGTGCCCGGCAGTGTCATGCCAAGCGCTTCCGCGATCGCGGCCATGGTCGAGGCCGTGCCCATGACGGCGCAGGTCCCGGCCGTCGTCACGAGACGGCCCTCGGCTTCTTCGATCTCGCTCTTGCCCATGCGGCCGGCGCGATATTCCATCCAGAACTTGCGGCAGTCCGTGCAGGCGCCGACGCGGTGTTCGCGCCAACGACCGGTCATCTGTGGGCCGCCGATGAGTTGGATGGCGGGCTTGCCGGCGCTCGCGGCCCCCATGAGCTGCGCCGGAACGGTCTTGTCGCAGCCACCCATGAGCACGACCGCGTCCATGGGCTGGGCGCGGATCATCTCTTCGGTGTCCATGGCCATGAGGTTGCGGAACTTCATGGAGTTCGGCGTCAGCGTCGACTCGTGCAGCGATATGGTCGGAAATTCGAGCGCGAGACCGCCGGCCGACGCAACGCCGCGCTTTACGGCGTCGACCAACTCCGGGAAGTGGCGGTGGCACGGATTGAAGCGGCTGTAGGTATTCGCGATGCCGACGACGGGGCGCGAAAGCTCGTCCAGCGAGAAGCCCTGCGAGCGCGCGAAGGCCCGGCGCATGTAGATCGAGAAATCGGCATCGCCGTAGTTGGCGAGGCCCTGGAGAAAGCCCTTCTGTGGCACACTGAGTTTGGCGGCATCTCCAGCTTTGCCGCCATTCGATTTTTCTTTTCTCGCCATATCTCGCCTCTGCTCGCCCGCGAGGCCGCGATGGCCCCGTTCCCGTGGAGATCGGACTCCCTAGCCCGACGGCATGAGATTGCGCCGGGAGGGAAGCGGACAGCAAGCGATCGATGCGAAAATTCCAATCATCGGAGCGGCAGGCAGCGTCCTCGCCGCTGGCGCAGTCGACGATCCGAAGAGCCTAGAAGACCGAGGACGTCCACGGCTGCCGGTGCTGCCCCCTGGCGTCGACGCATTTGCCCTCATGCCAGTACATGAACACACCGCAGGAAGATGAGTGCTCAGCGCCGTGATGGATCGCCTTCCGCTGATGAGCCTGCTGTGGGTTCTGCTGATCCTGCTGGGTGCGCGTTGCCGCGGCTGTCACCGCACCACCGCTAATGCCGCTGACCAGAGCTGCGATCGCAAGTGCGGAAAGGAGGGAGATGCTTTTTGTCATGGGAGTGGTCCGATGGAGTGGTCCGATTGAGCGTTTCCGTGCCCTTACAACGGCAAGCCCATGGCGGCGTTCCTGGATGCGCGACGCTTTACCAATCACCTGTGCGTGACAGGCGCAGGGTGAGTTGCGCGCTGGAAACCCTTTGTTAACCAATGGGTGGAAAGATTTTGTTAACCATCCCGCTTCGCGGACCCCGATTATGACCAGCGCCCACCTGACCTCGACCCTCAACGAGGTCGCGAACGACACCGGCCGCATTGCCTTCTGCGGGCCCTATGTGCTCGCGGCCATTACGGGCTATCCGATCAGCCGGATGGAAGACGAGATCCGCACCTTCCGCAACATTCCAACCCATCGCAAGCCGATCATCAAGGGTACGGACAACGAGGAGGTCGCCGCTGCATTGGCGCACTTCGGCTATCGCATGGATCTCATCGAGAGCTACATGCACCTCGAGCGCAAGGAGCGGCCGAGCCTGTGGACCTGGATGCAGAAGCCGCGCAGCGCCTGGACGCACTACATCCTCGCCATTCACAAGGGGCGCGAGGGACACTGGGTGCTCGTGAAAGGCGTGAAGCTTTGCGACACCTACTCGGAAGGACGCTGGCAGTTCGTCGTCGATGGTCCGCACCGCGGCGCGCGGATCATGGAAGTGTTCACCGTGCGGAAGGACCTCGGGGTCTGAGGGCGCTCGCCCTCAGAACCTGAAGTTCAAGCCAACGCGCGCGATGTCGTAGGTGTGCTTGACCTTGACGTCGATGAATGCACTGCCGGCCGAGGGGGCCACCGTCGTCATGCGCACAGTGTCGCTACCGAAATCGAGCCGCAGATACTCGGCTTTGAGGCTTATCGTGTTGGTCAGCGCCAATTCGAAGCCACCGCCGATCACCCAGCCCGCTGATGTGCCCGAAGAAGAGCCCGCGAGGCAGGTCGTTCCGAACACGCAGACAAAAGTCGAGGCGCCGCCGATAAAGGACCAGTTGCCGACGGTGCCTCCGAGATCCACTGTTGCGTCGCTCGATGTCTTTCCAAGAGCGAGACCTGCACTGCCGAAGATCAGCAGATTGTCGTTGACCAGATACCCTAGCCTCCCTCGTAATGTTCCGAACCACTCCAGGTGCTGTCCTACCGTGAGAGTGAGCGGGTTACCGAAGGTGTTTACTCCGATCATGCTCGCTTGATCATCAGCGTCAGCAAACTGAAAGTCAGCTTCCAAGCCGAGGACAAAGCTAGGTGTCAGACGATTGGCAAATCCAAGCTGTACACCGCCAATGCGGCCCTCAGAACTCAGGGACAAAGATCGAGGAACGTATTCATTGCCAATCTCGCCAGCGGCTCGGTTGAGGATGAGGGTACCACCGCCCACGGGATTGTCCCCTGTCAGGATGGCCGAGGCATCATGCGACGCGTAACCCGCATTCACCCCGGCGTAAAAGCCGGACCACTGGTGGGATGTGAGGCTTTCCGCCCCCGCATTCGTTGATACCGTCTGCGCGGCAGCAACTGCCAGTGCGGCGATCGCGGCGCGCGCCGATCGCCTCAATGCCCATCGGGCCATTCGCATCCCCCAAGTCGTGCAGCAACCACCGTTTCAGCAGCCGACCCGCCCCTGAACGGAATCGCAATTGAACATTCCTCACTCAGACTTGGAGATCAGGCTAATGTCAACCCAGCGGACATCAGACCAATGGAGCCTGTATCCACAGTGCCAGCGTGATGTGTCTGTACGGTTGTAGCGCCGGTGAAGTTCAGGGCGCCGCCAGCGCTCGCAGATCCGGCGCGACGATGCCGCGCTGCATCTGCAGCATGTCGAGCGACGGCGGTTCTTCGCCCGTCACGATCGAGAGGATCGTGTGCGCCTGCCCGCGATGGTGCGTCTGGTGATTGAAGAAGTGCGAGAGGACGTCGGCGCGGTTCTGCTCGAAGGCCTTTCCCGATGTCGTCGCGTACTTGAGTGTGCCGGCAAGCGCCGCGTCATCCAATGACGCGACAAACCGGATGATCCGGTCATCCTCGTCGGCGCGGGCCAGCGCCAGCGCGCCGCGATCGTCGTGAATGATGGCATTGAGCTTGTCAGGATGCTCGCCCGCGCCGGTGAGCCGCTTCATCCAGATGCGGTCCGCCACCAGCAGGTGATTGAGCGTGCCGTTGAGGCTCTTGAAGAAGGCCCCGACATCGCGGCGGTAGTCGGCCTCCGGAAGCGCAAACGCGGCCTCATAGAGACGTCCGTTGGCCCATTTGTTGTAGGTGGCAAGCTGCTCGAAGCGGGATTTCATGCAGCGCTCTCCTTCATGCTGTCACCATCGTCGCCCGGCCGGGATTTGCGCCGCCGCCGCGCTGCAATGCTCACCGCCGAGATGGTGATGATGAAGCTCGAGACGTACAGCCAGTAGCGCATGATATCCGCTTTATCGTGACCTTTACGGTCGCAATGGTGATATCCACCTTGCGCGGTGACCACATCGCCATTGAGCCATTCGCCAAGCATCAGCGAGAAGTCTCCGAGCATAGTCTTGATAAGGGGTAGCAACAGCACCCAGCAAATCAGGCCGAGCCATGGAGACCGGAGCAAGGCAAGGCACAGCGCCACCGGTATGGCAGCCGCCAAGCCCCAGGCGAACTCCTCCCTGTGCATGGTCCATGAATAGTATTGGATGGCCAAGCGGTGGGGCCGCGAGCTGGCACCGAAGCAATCCCGCCAGTCGTCGGCACCGAGCGTCGTCAGAAAGACGACGGAGAGGTAGATCGCGATCGCAGTCGCGGCCGCGAGGAGCCAGAGCACTGATCGCCAATTTCCGAGGATCTGCATGGTGCCACTACGCCTCTACTCGCTCCGCAGCAGCTCGGTCTCGATGCTGAGGCGGACCTCGTCCGAGACGAGCGGAATGGCGCGCGAGAGGTCCCAATCCGAGCGCCGGAGCACTGCCGTCGCCGAGAAGCCCGCGACTTGCACATCAAGGTAGTTCGGATTGACCTTCGCGAGCGGGTGCTCGCCCGAATAGTTCCACACGACATTGAGCGCGACGGGCCGCGTAATGCCTTTGATGGTCAGATCGCCCATGACCTGCCCGGTCTTGTCGCTCAACTGGCGGATCGCCGTCGACTTGAATGTGATCAACGGGAACTGTGCGGCGTTGAAGTACTCCGGCGACTTCAGGAGCAAGTCGAAGTCGCGGATGCCGGACGTGATGTTTGCAGCCTTCATCGTGACTTCGATGGCGCTGGCTTCGGGATTGGCAGGATCGAAGTTCACGCGGCCTTCCGCGGCCGTGACGCGTGCGGACTGGCGCGTGAGCCCGAGGTGCGACCAGGAGAAGTTGATGGCCGTGTAGTCCTTGTCCAGGCGATAGGTGGCCATCTGCGCGGCGAGCCTGCCGCTTGCGCTCGTGCCAAGCACAAGTGCCGCCACCACGAACATGCCAATGCGCGCCGGCAGACGCAGACTTCCAGTCACGTGCCGTTCTCCAGTTTCCCGCAATCGAGCCGCGCGGGCGCTGCACCGGGCAGGGCGCGCGGGCCGAGGCCGCTCATGCCCTGTCCACGATCAGGATATCGCGTGGAAAGTATGGCAATGCGACGGGCGCGTGATCACAAACTGCGGGACCAGCGCAGGATCTGACGGCCGAGGCGCTGTGTCCTCGTCAGCGCGCCGCGGAGGCGGAGCATGGGGCTGCCCTGGTCGGTGCTGAGCCATGGGGCAGCGCCCGGAGGCCGGGATGGTACGTGCGTGCCCTGGGCAAGGCGGTTCTCGCGCAACAGCCGCGCGAAGTCTGCGACGGGGCTCAGGAACTGGACGCCGCACCGCCGGCCGAGACGCCAGCGCACGCGCGCCTGCACGCGCACCCCGCTCGGCAGGCGCAGGGCCAACATCTCACGGCGCCTCAGCCGGCGGCCGCCGTCGAGACTGGCGCCGTAGAGGGTGATCGAGGCGAGCTCGGCGCGATGAGTGCCGCTCATCGTCAGTACATCCACATCCAGCTTTGTTCGGCGGGGGCGGCGGCAACGCCTGAGGCGCTGTGCTTTCACGCTTCCGAAACGGACCCGTGCGCCGGCCGGGCGTTTGAGCCGGATTTTCCCCAAGGAATCCGGGCTGACGAGCAGGGTATGCAGTTCGAAGGCCGGCATCCGCGCATCCTATGCGTGTCATTATGCGCATTACTCTACTTCTGATTGTAGGCGTGGCTGCTTAATGACCTATCAACGCAGCGTGCGAGCCAAGTGGCGCGGACGCCTGCTTGAAACTTGGGCAGCCCGGCCGGAATTCGGGCTCGCCAGCCGCCGGAGTGCATGGTTCCGTTTGCGCAAGACAGGGTCTGGAATCGCGGCTGCCGGACGCGGCACATGGGTGATCGGTACGATCGAGGCTGGGGTAAGGGGCCACGCCCACCGTTCGTGGCGGGGCTGAGGCGGCCGCCGCCGGAGATCATCCGCTGGGGCCTCGGTGAGCCCGCCGCCATCGGCCACAATGGCGGACCACCGCTCGATCCGCCCGTCAACGACATCTTCGTCGCCTATCGCTGGCGCAAAGCCCACCGCGAAGCGTGGAAGAACCCGCCCTACAGCATCATGATGTTCCGCCTGAAGCGGGCGGAGGCGGCGGGCGTGACATATGAGGAGTACACGGCGGAGCTGCTCGACAGCGGCCGCCATCTGCAGGCCGGGGATCGCAAGCCGAAGACGTAACGGGTTCCCGCAAGTCGCGCCCTGGCGCGAGTGGGGCCGGGGCCCCACGCCCCGATCGGGGGCCACCCCCGAACCCCCGCTTTTTATGATTTTGGAGCGCGCCGCTTACGGCGCCCCTGTCTCTTCTCCCCGTGCTCACGGGGAGAAGGCTCGGAGCTCTGCACACGTAGGCTATCGCTCTTGCCGCCGCGGGCGTGGCACTGCGCATTGGTTGCGAAGCACCTCTTCCCAGCAGCCCGCGGCCAGCAAAGAACCTCTCAATCCACTTTCTGCGGCCGGAAGTCCTCGCGCTTAACGCCGGCGACGACAACGGGCTTCTTCATGGCGTCGCGGCGGAAGGGCTCGCCGAGCTCCTGATTGAGGATGACCTCGATGAAGGTCGTGACGCCCTTCTTCTGCGCCTCGCACGACTCCGCGATCGCCGCCTTGAGTTCGTCCTGCGTGCGCGCGATGACACCCTTGAGACCGCAACCCTCCGCGACCTTGGCGTAGCTCAGCTCCGGATGCAGCTCCGTGCCGACGAAGTTGTCGTCGTACCAGAGTGTCGTGTTGCGCTTCTCCGCGCCCCACTGGTAGTTGCGGAAGACGACCATGGTGATGCCGGGATATTCCTTGCGGCCGATGGAGCTCATCTCGCTCATCGAAATGCCGAAAGCACCGTCGCCGGCAAAGCCGACCACCGGCGTATCCGGGCAGCCGATCTTGGCGCCGATGATCGCAGGGAAGCCATAGCCGCACGGCCCGAAGAGACCCGGCGCCAGATACTTCCGCCCCTGCTCGAAGGTCGGATAGGCATTGCCGATCGCGCAGTTATTGCCGATGTCCGTCGAGATGATCGCTTCCTTCGGCAGGCCCGCCTGGATGGCGCGCCACGCCTGGCGCGGCGACAGGCGGTTCGGATCGCGCTTCCTCGCGCGCTCGTTCCATGTCGTGCCGGGATCGTCGTCCTCGTGATCCATGCCCGAGAGCGTCTGCAGCCACGCGGACTTCGTGCGATGGATGAGCGCCTTGCGCTCGTCGCGCCCCGCGCTGCCGGCGGTCGGCGTCAACTTCGCGAGGATCTGGCGCGCGACGAGCTTGGCATCGCCGACGATGCCGACGGCGATCGGCTTGGTGAGGCCGATGCGGTCGGGATTGATGTCGACCTGAATGATCTTCGCTTCCTTCGGCCAATAATCGATGCCGTAGCCGGGCAGCGTCGAGAAGGGATTGAGGCGCGTCCCGAGTGCGAGCACCACGTCCGCCTTGGCGATCAGCTCCATGGCGGCCTTCGAGCCGTTGTAGCCGAGCGGGCCGACGGCGAGCGGATGGCTGCCGGGGAAGCTGTCATTGTGTTGGTAGCCACTGCACACGGGCGCATCGAGCTTTTCCGCGAGCGCCTTGCAGTCGGGAATGGCGCCGCCGATGACGACACCGGCGCCCGAAAGAATGACCGGGAACTTGGCGTCTGAGAGCAGCTTCGCCGCCTCGGCGATGGCCTCCGCGCCGCCGGCCGGTCGCTCGAACTCGACGACCGCGGGGAGATTGATATCGATGACCTGGGTCCAGTAGTCGCGCGGCACGTTGATCTGGGCCGGCGCCGAGAGCCGCTTCGCCTTCAGGATGACCCGGTTCAGGACTTCGGCGATGCGGGAAGGATCGCGCACCTCCTCTTGGTAGCAGACCATGTCGCGGAAGAGCGCCATCTGCTCCACTTCCTGGAAGCCACCCTGGCCGATGGTCTTGTTGGCTGCCTGCGGGGTCACCAGCAGCATGGGCGTGTGGTTCCAGTAGGCGGTCTTGACCGGGGTGACGAAGTTCGTGATGCCGGGACCGTTCTGCGCCACGCACATGGCGATCTTGCCGGATGCGCGGGTGTAGCCGTCGCACATGAAGCCGCCGTTCATCTCGTTGGCGACGTCCCAGAAGGTGATCCCGGCCTTGGGGAAGAGATCCGAGATCGGCATGAATGCCGAGCCGATAATGCCGAAGGCGTGCTCGATGCCGTGCATCTGGAGCACCTTCACGAAGGCCTCCTCGGTCGTCATCTTGGTCATGGCCACACCTCCCTTGTGCATACCTGCCTAATCCAGGCGATCGACTATCTTTGCGAACATCCGGGCTGCCGCCAAGCCGCGCATTGCGCACTGCAGCGTCTCACTCACCAGGACATTTCGTCTCGCGGTTTGACATGCTGGCGCGCAACCTGTCAATTGATCCGCGAATAGGCGAAAAGAAGACAGCCACCGCCAGCCACTGCCGAGGGACGCCATGCAGGACACGCCCGCCCGCAAGCCCGCCGAGACCGCTGCCGCCGATCCCGTGCCAGATCTGATCCGGCGCGCCCGTGCCGCGATGGCCACCTTCGCCGCCGAGATCGCGCGCGAGGGCCAGCCGCGCATCGACGAGGCCGTCACGGCGCTCGCCTGGTCCATCTATAAGCCCGAGACAGCGCGACGCCTTGCCGAGTTGGCCGTGGAGGTGACCGGCATCGGCGAGGTCGAGAGCAAGGTCATCAAGAACCAGCGCAAGACCTTCGGAACGCTGCGCGATCTCCTGCGCGCCAAGTCCACCGGCATCATCGAAGAGCTGCCCGAGAAGGGGCTCGTGAAGTGGGCCAAGCCCGTCGGCGTCGTCGCCGCCATCACGCCCTCGACGAACCCGCAGGCGACGCCCGTCAACAAGGCCATGATGGCGATCAAGGGCGGCAACGCCATCGTCATCGCGCCGCCGCCTGCTGCCTGGGCTGCGACGGAGCCTGCCGTCGCCGGCATGCGCGCAGAGCTCACCCGCATCGATTTGCCCGCCGACCTCGTGCAGATGCTGCCGAGCCCGGTGTCACGCGAGATGACAACGCGCCTCATGGAGATGTCCGATCTCGTCGTCGCGACCGGCAGCCAGGCCAACGTCAAGGCGGCCTACAAGTCGGGCAAGCCGGCGCTCGGCGTCGGCCTCGGCAATGCGCCCGTCATCATCGACTCGAGCGCGGATCTCGACCAGGCCGCCGATCTGATCATGCAGTCGAAGACATTCGACAACGCGACATCGTGCTCGTCCGAGAATGCCGTCGTCATCGTCGACGCGGTCTACGATGCGGCGATCAAAGCGCTGGAGAAGCACGGCGGATACATGGCCGATAAGGCCGAGCGCTCGCGCATCGTCGACCGCCTCTGGCTCGACGGTAAGCTCAACCGCGCCGTGATCGCGCAGGGGCCGGAGCGGCTCATAGAGGTATTCGAACTCTCATCGCGCGCCAAGGGCTGCAAGTTCGTGATGGCCGAGGAGACGGGCATCGGCAAGGCGCACCCGCTCTCGGGAGAGAAGCTCTCGCTCGTGCTCACGGTCTATCGCGCGAAGGATTTTTCCGATGCCAAGCGGCTCGTGAAGGACATCCTCGACTATCAAGGGCGCGGACACTCCTGCGGTATCCACACGAAGAACATGGACCACGCGCGGGAACTGGCTGCCGACACGGACGTCGTGCGGGTGCTCGTCAATCAGGCGCACACATTCGGCAATGGCGGCGGTTTCAACAACGCGCTCCCGTTCACGCTGACCATGGGCTGCGGCACCTGGCAGGCCAACGCCTTCTCCGACAACCTCTCCTGGCGCAATTTCGTCAACATTACCTACCTCGTGATGACCATTCCCGAGGACAAGCCCCCCGAGGAAGAACTGTTCGGACCCTATTGGGCGAAGTGGGGGAAGTAGACGCAGGGACGCCTCGCTGGCTAGAGTGGGATCGCGCACCTACCGGAGCGGTCCCATGACAGATCAGGTCGCAAGCCACTACAGCAGCTCAGGCAATCTTACCGGCGCCATTGCCGATAAGCTGCGCGAGATCGGCAAGAATCCGAACGCGCTGACGACCGCCGACATCGGCGCCATCGACGAGTTCCATGTCCGCGGCCGCAAGGCGACCCTCGAGCTGGCCGAAGGATTGGACCTTACCGCCGCTACCCGCGTTCTCGATCTCGGCAGCGGGCTCGGCGGCCCCGCACGGACGCTCGCCGAGGCCTACGGCTGTCATGTGACCGGCATCGACCTCACGCCGGATTTCTGCGCGGCGGCGGCCGCGCTCAGCGCGTGGGTCGGCCTGGGCGACAAGGTATCCTTCCAGCAAGGGGATGCGACGCAGCTCCCGTTCGCGGACGGCAGCTTCGATGCGGCCATGACCATCCATGTCGCAATGAACATCGCGGCCAAGGACAGGATGTACGCGGAAGCGAAGCGCGTCCTGAAACCCGGCGGGCGCTTTGGCATCTACGACATTCTGCAAGGCGAAGGCGGGGAGGTGCTCTATCCGGTGCCATGGGCGCGCGAGCCCTCGATCAGCCACCTCGCGACGCCGGACGAGATGCAGGCACTTTTGAGCGCTGCCGGATTCAAGATCCTGAGCGTTACGGACTCGACCGAAGAGGGCCAGCGCTGGTTCGAGACCATGGCCGAGCGGATGAAAGGCGGCGCGGCGCCGCCGCTGACGTTCCGCACGTTCCTCGGCGAGGACTTCGTCGAAATGACGCGCAATCAGGTGCGCAATCTCCAGGAGCGCCGCATCCGCACGGTGAGCTACATCTGCGCGGCTTGAGGTGGGCTTGACGCGGGTTGCCCCGCGCCAAGCTTCAGAATGCGTCAGCAGCCGTGGCGGCGCAGGCAGCGACGGAAGCGCCAGCCACTACCCCAACGCGCGCGGCACTCGCGGTACCAGCGGCGGCAGTAGCGGCGATACTGTGACTTCTCGATGAGTGAGAGTTGCGGAAGCGTCGCACCCGGCGATTTGGCCGAAAGAGGTGCAGCGCTTGCACCGCCGACACCGCACATCATGACACCGGCGGCCAACGCTGCTGCAACGATCATTCCTCTTAGCATTCCAGGTCTCCTCTCGTTACCCCGGCACATGCGAAGCGAGGAGAGGGCGCTTAAGTTCCTGCGAACGCCGCTGAAGCTCTTTTTCTGAAATGCAAGTTGTGGGGAGATGTCGTCTCGCGCGATCTGCGCATCGCGTTTCATCGGCAGTCGTCGAGCCCCGGCAGATCACTCGGCCGGAGCTCGTTGCTTGTGCGCGCGACGCATCGCGGCTTACTGCATCTTCACGGCGCGCCTTGGCGGTTGGCCGACCTGCTTGGCCTTGAAGGTCGAGTTCTTCTTCAGCTCGGGGCCCGTGTTGGCCTTGAGACCAAGCTTGGGCGTCTTGATCTTGCAGACCATGTTGCCCTGGATCCAGGCGGGCTCGTATCCAGCGGGGCAGGCCGACGCCGGCTGCGCGAGGGTCGCGGTGCCGATTGCGGCGAAGATGGTAGCGATGATGGGAGTTTTCATGGTGCCTTCTCCTCGGTGCTGGGGCGCTCCATGCGCTCCTGCCTATGGGTCGCGGCAGGCTCCCCGAAGGTTCGAACGCGCGCGCGAAAAGAGGGGTGGCGGCCGACTCTTTTGGCCCATGGCGGACCATCTCGAGCCGGATTCTCACGTCCGTTAGCGTGTGTTCCGGACCGGCTTGCATTCGGCCGGGCTTTCCGCCATAAGGTGGCCCTCGGCCGCCAAGGGCGGTCGCTCTCGAATGGATGCGGGTGTAGCTCAGGGGTAGAGCACAACCTTGCCAAGGTTGGGGTCGTGGGTTCGAATCCCATCGCCCGCTCCAAAATTCCCAAAGGGAATTGAGAGACTTACGATAGGGCCGCCCGCGCGGCCCTTTTCGTTATCGTAGCCGGTCTAACCCGGTCGTGCGTCCGCGGCGCTCACATGGCACATCGGCGCTAGCCGATCACAAGCGTTGCATCACCCTTGAAGCTATAGGGCGGTACTTCGAGATTTCTCGGTGCCGGTCCGCGACGCACGCGACCGGACGAGTCGTACTGCGACCCGTGACACGGACAGTACCAACCACCCCACTGACCTCGTGGATCATTGGCGCCTTGGCCCAGGGGCACACAACCGAGGTGCGTACATACGCCAATGACGATCAGCCACTCCGGGCGCTTGACGCGATCCTCATCCCGAGCCGGGTCGAGCAAGGTCGGGCTGCCATCATCTCCTTCGGCGCGCGTGATCTCCTGTTGCGTGCGGTGATCAATGAATACGGGTTTGCCACGCCACAACACTGTGATGCGCTGGCCGAGTTGGACCGGCCCCAGGTCCACCTCGGTCGATGACAGCGCTTGCACGTCAGCGGATGGATTCATGCTGTCGAGCAATGGCCAAAGCGCGAACGCTGCGCCGATTGCTGCGAAGGAGCCTGCCGCAACCACAAGGAAGTCGCGCCTGGTGTGGCCCTCCTGCTCGACTTCCCGTGGTGGCGCATATTCGAGGAGCGATGCCATTTGAAATAACCGGGTTGTTGCGCGGGTGCCAACAGCGACGTGCGCACGAACGCGCTGAGCGCCAATGCCGTAGCCAACCCCCAGCGCCTACGCATTGGTCGTGCCAACCGCGTAGCACTTGTTTGAAGCAGATATTGAGTGGCGGCAGGTGCGCACTTGGTTGTCCCGCACCACCGACGTCCGGCCCGTTCGGTGGATAGGCACCACAGCTCATGGCCGCATTAGCCGTCGAGTCCGTCTGTTACTCGGCTCGGCGCAACACAGCGGGTCATCCTCGCCTTCGTGCGTTGCCAGAAGCGAGTGAAAACGTTGTGCTGATGTGCTCCACGTTGCTGCGACACTGTATCCAGCGACGCTCGATCAAATTTGAGAAGCCGGAGGCTTTAACCGGCCGACTTCATGCACCACGTGCGAGATGTTTCGTGTGTGTCGCCACTGGGCGGAGCGCTCAACACCGCTCAAAGGAGGTGTGTCATGCCGATACGCAATCTCCGGTCCCTATCCGCCGCATCGACCTTACCGGCGCCTGCCGGCCAGGAAGCCGCAACCGCTCGTGAGCAGGAGGGCGAACAGGACGTTCGCTCGAGTTACGGGTCGACGCCGGGGGGTGAGTTGCCCGCGGTGGTCTACATATCGATTCTCCTCGCCTACGTTTGGATTTTTCTATCCGCATGGGTCGCGTTTGCGCGAGGTGGGAGTGTTGATCTGGACCTGACAGTGGCCACTGCGCTCGCAACGATTTTCTTGGGCCTTCCGATCCTCGTGTACAAGACTGCGGCTGCTCATTCGCACGTGCGCAGGCTAGGCATTTACAGTTTCCTCTCATCCCGCTTCGATACGGCCACCGGCACGTTGTCGGGTGTCGAGGCTTGGGCTCAGATTCTCCTGATACCGGCGGTGCTGGCGATCGCCGCGACGCTCATCGGTTTGATCCGCGTGCTCGTCGCTTGATGGGGCACAGAGCAGCGCGGCGCGTTCGAGCACGTCATGGCGCTGTCACCGCTCCTTAGCTCACACCCCGCGCAATCGGGGGACGTCAATCTCGACATCAGGCACTATGAGCGTGCGATTGCGGATCGCGCGCGCGGCGCGTCGCGTTGGACGTGATGTTCTCCATTCGCCCAAAACTGCGCCTGTATGTGGGGTGATGTGAGCCAAGTTGGCGACTGTGGTGGTTGAAGAGCACCAGGCGCCCGCTGAGGTCGGTCCGATCCAGGCCAAAAGATCCAATACATCAATATCCTACAGCATTGGCATGACAGGTGCTGAGAACAGGTTGCAGGCGGTCAGTACCGCTTGCGGGCAGGTCATCCGTCCTCGAGCCGCGAGAAGACCGCGAGGTCGTTTCGTGACCGGCGGAAGCATTGAGGAAATGGTGCCATGGATCGTGTCGAGATGTCTCACGCATCGCTATCTGACGAACAGCACAGCATCCAGCTCAGGCGGGCGGTGGTGGCGAGTACAATCGGCACCACCATCGAATGGTATGATTTCTTCCTCTACAGCACCGTGACGGGGCTCGTCTTTGCGAAATTGTTCTTTCCCCACTCGGATCCCTTGGTGGGCACTCTCGAAGCATTCGCCATCTACGCTGTTGGCTTCATCGCCCGCCCGGTAGGCGCTGCAATCTTTGGGCACTACGGCGATCGTATCGGTCGCAAGGCGACGCTCATCGCCACACTCATGCTCATGGGATTGGCAACCTTCGCGGTGGCTTTTGTACCCACCTACGCGACTGTCGGCATCTGGGGCGCAATCATTCTGACGGTGGTGCGCTTCATCCAGGGTGTCGGTGTTGGCGGCGAATGGGGGGGATCGGTGCTGATGTCGATGGAGTGGGCCCGCTCCGACGATACGCGCGGGTTCATCGCGTCATGGCCGCAGTTCGGTGTGCCTTGCGGACTCTTCCTCGCCAACCTTGTCGTCCTCGCATTCAGTCAGATGTCGGGCGATCAGTTCCTGGCCTGGGGATGGCGCATTCCGTTTGCCCTTAGCATCGTCCTTGTCGGCGTCGGGCTCTATATTCGTCTGGGCATCCTCGAGACGCCCACCTTCAGACGCCTCATCGAGCAGAACAGGATCGAGCGCATGCCGATCCTCGAAGTGATCAAGCGCCAACCCAAAGAAATTCTTCTCAGCGCGTTGCTGCGGATGGCCGAGCAGGCGCCCTTCTACATTTTCACCGCCTTCATTTTCGCCTATGGCACGCACACATTGAATGTCTCCCAGGACTTCCTGCTTGTCGCCGTGATGTCTGCCGCGGTCTTATCTTTCTTTTCCATCCCGTTCTTCGGACACCTGTCCGATCGGATCGGGCGCAAGAACATGTACTTTCTCGGCGCACTGGCGACGGGCATATTCGGCTACGTCTATTTCGGCTTGCTGAACACCGGCTCCTTGGTCCTGATCTTCCTGGCCATCGTGCTCTCGCTTGTCCCGCACGACATGATGTACGGGCCTCAAGCCGCCTTGATTGCGGAATCGTTCACGGGCCGCCTGCGCTATAGCGGTGCCTCGCTGGGCTACCAGCTGGCATCGGTCATCGCCGGAGGGCCCGCTCCGCTCATCGCCACCTGGCTGTACGCGCACTATCAATCGTCTCTGGCGATAGCCGCCTACATCCTGGCTTGCTCGGTGCTGAGCCTCATCGCGACTGCCTTTATGCGCGACTATACCGGCAAGAGCATCGCCGCCGAGTACGCCTGACACGATCGATATCCTGATCGAGATCCCGAAGGGTCGCTCGCACTACGATACGGAAACTCTGGCTACGATCGCGGATGCCCACGCCGTCACTGAGCAGCACGTCGGCGTGGGCGATGTGTGGGCGCTCGAAACATCGAGGCCACGGAATGCCTCGGCGCGTCGAACGGATGATCACCAGACAAACGGCACCAGCCGATGAGGCACTTCCTTCATATACGACGCGTAGCCCGGAAGGCTCTTGGCAAGAAACCTCTCCTCGTCGAGCAGCCGCGCGATGATCACCGCCAATGTCGGCACAAGCATCGCGAGCCCCCATCCCGACCCCAATGCCAGCGGCATGCCGACGGTCATGATCAAGGCAAAGCTGTACATCGGGTGCCGAACGAAACGGTACGGTCCGGTCGAGGCGACGTTTTGGCCTTCCGCGATCTGGATGGTCGCCGAACCAAATCGGTTTGCACGGAAGACGAAATAGAAGCCGATATAGCTCAAAACGATCAGAGCATTGCCGAGGAGAACGACGCCCGGCGGCACATGCGACCACCCGAAGCGATGATCGAGCGCAGAGACGACCGGCACAGCGGCAAAACAGAGAAGCGCAAGAAAGACGATGACTTTCTGGGCCGGCTCCTTTTCAGCCCCCGGCCCGGCATTCATCCGGCTCTCGAGCAGCCGGGGATCAAGAACCGCGAGATAGATCGTGATGGCGAGCGAGCAGGCGAAAAACACCGCCGTGAACAGCCATGCTTCCCAATAATCGAAGGTGCCGGCGGGCAGGAAGAGCAGCAGCCCGACGATGACCGGGAGCTGAAGGAACTTGAGCGCGGCTCTGCGGTAGAGCTTGTTCATGGCGCGGTTCTCGATCTGCAGGGATCTGGGGGCATGCACGCCGCCGGCCGGTTACAAACCACCAGCGACACTGTGGCATGGAAATCCGGCACGAAATATGCGTTGCACCCGGATCGGCGTCGAAGCGCGGCTTGCCTCGCGTCTCGCATGTCAGCGCAGCTCGCTCGGATCATCGATCGAGCACCAGGGAAAGGAGTTTCCCATGCCTGTCGCCTCAAGGA
Source organism: Hyphomicrobiaceae bacterium (assembly GCA_035565975.1). Taxonomy (GTDB): domain Bacteria; phylum Pseudomonadota; class Alphaproteobacteria; order Rhizobiales; family Hyphomicrobiaceae. Next base: position 6,378 of record DATMRT010000009.1, on the reverse strand, counting down.
TCAGCCTTTCTCATCTGGGCTTTCTGGCCGCGTCGGCCATTGTGCTCGCTACTGTGCTTCCCGCACAGCCGAGCCTTGCGCGTGGCGCGGGCGGAGGCCATGCCTTCGCGGAGCACTCCGCGCCGGAAGTCATGCCGCACTCCAGCGGCTCCACCGGCATCCCCCCCCATCGCGGGACATCGCCGCAACCAGGCACGTCGTCTGGCTGGCCCGCGGCCGACTCTCATGCGCACCACCGTGATCATCACCGGCCGCCAGGATCGAAAAAGACAACGCCACCCACAGATACGACAACCGACACAACATCCCTCTTCGATACGTCGAGCGATGCTGCAACTACGACGACCGTCGCGCCTTCTTCCAGCACATCGACGACGCAGCAGACCTCAGCGAGCACGCCGTCCAATACAAGCACGCCGTCGAATACGAGTGCACCCGAAGTGGTCGAGACTACCGGCGGCACGCTCGCGCCGGACACGCACCCGGGCGGTGGCGGCGATACGCTTGCAGCGTGCATGTCGTTCTGGAAAGCTGACACACACATGACCAAGAGCGAGTGGCACGACACCTGCGTGCGCACGCTCAACGGTCTCGACACCGGCGGTGGCGTCACGGACAACCTCACAAAGACGGCGGTTCCGCATCACGCTTCTTCCGTCCACCGCCGCAGGAATTGATGCCTCGGTCCTGCGCGCAGGCGCAACCTGCGCGCTCGCACTTGCCGGTCACCAATGCAATACAGAGCAGTCGCGGTGGCCGGCCTCGAGGCAAGCCTCCACATGCAGGCTCGTCCGCAGGTTCGCGATGCACCAGCCTCCGACGAGCATCAGAACAATCACCACCGCCGCCGAGGCAATATTCTGCCGCATGCGTACGCGATCCTCATCGATGATCGTGCGCCGCGCGTTCTCGGCCTCGTCCGCACTCCCTGGAGCCGAAGCCGTCGTTCTTTGCCTGAACGGGATGATCCGCGCACCAGGCGCGGCGTCGCCGCGCGCTCCATTACGATCATCCGTTCTCGAGCCGTGACGTTGCATGGCGTACCTACTCTCAGCGAACGCTCGCAGCTTTCCGCACGATATCGTCATCGTCCGCAGGGTCGTGCTCCGCGACTTCCGGACCACCGCCGCTGAAATAGCTGCTGAGACGATCGAGGTACACGTAGATCACGGGCGTCGTGAAAAGCGTCAACGCCTGGCTCACGACAAGACCGCCGACCATCGCATACCCGAGCGGCTGACGGATCTCCGCGCCGGTGCCGGCGCCGAGCATGATCGGGATGGCTCCGAGAAGGGCCGCCATCGTCGTCATCATGATCGGCCTGAAACGTAGCAAGGCCGCGCGGCGGATCGCCTCGGTGGGCTGCAAATGCTCCTCCCGCTCGGCGCTGATGGCAAAGTCCACCATCATGATACCGTTCTTCTTCACGATGCCGATGAGCAGCACAACGCCGATCATCGCCACCAGACTGAAGTCGAAGCCAAACAGCATCAGTGTCGCGATGGCGCCGGCTCCCGCGGACGGGAGCGTGGAAAGAATTGTCAATGGATGGATGTAGCTCTCATAGAGAATGCCGAGCACCAGATAGACGACAACCAACGCTGCGCCGATGAGCATGGGCACCGTCCTCAGCGAATCCTGCAGAGCCTGTGCATTGCCCTGGAACGTGCCGACAAGTGTTGCCGGCATCTGCATTTCGCGGACGGCATTCTGCACGGCTGCTGTCGCCGTGCCCAGGGACGCACCACGCGCGAGATTGAAGCTTATGGTAACGGCCGGGAATTGGCCCTGATGGCTGATGGAAAGCGGCTTCGCCAGGAGGGTGGTCCAGCGTGCGAACGCTGACATCGGCACCTGCGCACCCGTCGTCGGCGACTTCACATAGATCTTGTCCAGACTTTCCACGCGCCCTTGAAGCTCCGGCAGAATCTCCATCACGACGTGGTAGCTGTTCTGCTGAGTGAAATACTGCGCGACCTGCCGCTGGCCGAACGCATCATAGAGCGTGTCGTCGATGAGCTGCGGCGTGATCCCGTATCGCGAGGCCTGGTCGCGATCGATCGCGATCGTCAGCGCCGTCCCTGACATCTGCTGATCGGTCGCCACATCGCGCAGCTCCGGAATGGCGGCCAACTTCTCGAGAACGCGCGGCGCCCACGCGTTGAGCTCCTCCAAATCGGAGTCCTGCAGCGTATACTGGAACTGTGTTCGCGCGGCGCGGCCACCAATGTTCACGTCCTGCGAGGCCTGCAGATAGAGACGTGCCCCTTCCACCTTATCCACCTTTGTCCGCAGTCTGGCGATGACCTCGCTGGCCGAGGCATCGCGCTGGTTCTTGGGCTTGAGGGTGATGAAAAAGCGTCCGTTGTTTCCCGCCGACGTTCCGCCGCCGGTGCCGATCGCCATCGCATAGGATGCGACGGCCGGATCGGCGCCGACGATCTTGCCGAGCACCTCTTGCCGCCGCATCATCTCGGCAAAAGACACATCCTGGGCCGCTTCGGACGTTCCGGTGATGAAACCCGTGTCCTGCTGCGGAAAGAAGCCCTTGGGAATGACGGCGAACAGGTATCCCGTGATCACGAGCGTCGTCAGGAATACGCACAGGGTCGCAAACTGATGCCTGAGCACGCCGTCCAGGCCGCGCTCATAGGCGCGCAGCATGCCATCGAACATGCGCTCGGTGAGCTGGTAGACACGCCCATGCCCTGTCTCGGATTCACGTCTCAAGAAGCGCGATGCCATCATCGGCGACAACGTGAGCGCAACGAACGCAGAAACCGCAATACACATGCTCACGGTCACAGCGAACTCACGAAAGAGCCGTCCGATGATGCCGCCGAGAAGAAGCAGAGGAATGAAGACGGCGATCAATGACAGGCTGATCGAAATGATCGTGAAACCGATCTCTCCGGCGCCTCTGAAGGATGCTGCTCGAGGGTTCATCCCCTCTTCGATATAGCGCACGATGTTCTCGAGCATGACGATTGCGTCATCGACGACAAATCCCACCGATATCGTCAACGCCATCAGAGAAATATTGTCGAGACTGTAGCCGATGACGTACATCAGCCCCATCGTCCCGAGCAGCGACAGCGGAACGGTCACGCTCGGGATGACGGTGGCCCAGAAGGTTCTCAGGAAGACGAAGATCACGCCAACGACGCAGGCGATGGACAGCAGAAGCGTGAACTGCACGTCATCGACCGAAGCACGGATCGTCTGCGTCCGATCGCTCAGCACATCGACATGCACCGCGGCCGGTATGTTGCTCCTCAGCCTCGGCAGCTCGGCTTTGACGCGCTCGACGGTATCGATGACATTGGCGCCGGGCTGCTTGAAGACAATGAGGAACACACCGCGCTTGCCGGATGCCCACGCGGCTTTCGTCGTATCCTCGGGGCCTGCCACCGCCTGACCGATGTCGCGGACGCGGAGCGGCGCTCCATTACGGTATGCAACGATCGCGTCGTTCCAGTCCTTGGCCGCAGAGAGCTGATCGTTTGCATAGATGGTGAAGCTCCGCCGCTCGCCATTGATGTTTCCCTTCGGCGCATCGACCGTCGTCAGGCTGATCTGCGTGCGCACGTCCTCGAGAGAGAGAGACTTGGCGACGAGCTTGGCCGGATCGATCTGGATGCGAATGGCGGGCTTTTGTTCGCCGCCTATGGTGACCTGCCCGACGCCCGGAAGCTGGCTGATCTGCTGGGCAAGCTTGACGTCCGCATTGTCGTCGAGCTCCGTGAGCGGGAGCGTGTCCGATGTTACCGATATGATGAGAATGGGCGCGTCGGCCGGATTGACTTTCCGGTACGTCGGCGGCGATGGCAGATTGCGAGGCAACTGCCCTGACGCAGCGTTGATGGCTGCTTGAACGTCGTTGGCGGCGCCGTCGATGTTGCGATCGAGATCGAACTGCAGAACGATCGTCGTCGTGCCGAGTCCGGACGTCGATGTCGTCTGCGCCACGCCGGGAATCTGCGCGAACTGCCGCTCGAGCGGCTGCGCCACCGACGATGCCATTGTCTCGGGACTGGCGCCCGGGAGCTGCGCACTCACCTGAATGGTCGGGAAATCGACCTTGGGCAACGGGGCGACCGGCAGGCTGGGATAGGCCACAAGACCGACGAACAACAGCCCGGCCATAAGCAACGAGGTCGCAATCGGATACTGGATGAAAAGCGCTGAAAAATTGAATTTCATGGCGCACCCGATGGATTGCCGCCGGCTGTCGCACCGCTATCGCCGAGGATCTGGACCGGTGATCCGGGCTGCACTCTGTAGTGACCGGACGTCACGATCCGATCGCCGGGTGCAAGCCCGCTCGCGATCACCATCCATCCATCCTCGATCGCGCCGGCTTTTGTGTCGCGAAGCTCGGCCTTGCCGTCATTGCCAACCACGTAGGCGAACAGGCCGTTCGGGCCCCGCTGTATCGCCACATCCGGCGCGGCGACGACGTCCTTCATCGTCGACACGAGCAGGCGCGTCGCCACCGATTGCCCTGGCCAAAGGGTCTGCTCGGCATTCGGGAAGCTGGCCTTGAGACGGATCGTCCCGCTCGCGGCATCAACCTCGTTGTCGATCAAAGACAGCGTGCCTTCCGCAAGCGTGCGCTTGCCGTCGGAACTCAACGCAGTGACGGCGAGCGGACCTGATTTGAGCGCGGTACTGATTGCGGGAAGCTCGCCTTCGGGAGCAGTGAAGATCACGGAGATCGGCGTGATCTGCGTAATGCTCAGAATGCCGGTCGGATCGCTCGCGTGCACGATGTTGCCGGCATCGACGAGGCGAAATCCTGCGCGCCCGGTCAGAGGCGCGCGGATCGTGGTGTAGGCCAACTGTACCTTGGCGCTTTCGATCGCCGCGTTGTCCGCCTGGATCTGCGCATTGAGCTGTGCGACGGCGGCCGTGCGCTGATCCAAAAGCTGCTGCGTCGCATCGCCAGCCTTGGCGAGCGGGATGGTCCGGGCGAGATCCTGGTGCGCGTTGGTCAGCGAGGCCTGATCCTGCGCGAGCTTTGCGATGGCCTGATCGAGGGTCGCTTGATAGGGAGCTGCATCGAGCTGCACCAGCACATCGCCCTGGTGAACGATCTGCCCTTCCTCGAAGGCGATCTTCGTAATCTGTCCATCGACACGCGATTTCACGGTCACGGCGTTCGTGGCCTGGACCGTTCCAAGACCATAGATGAATACGGGCACATCCCGCTTTTCGACCGTCGCGACATGCACGGGCGCCGCGACGGCCGCCGCCTCACGGATCATCCCTCGCTGGATTCCCGTCGAGCGCAGATAGAGCGCCACCGCGCCAACGAACCCCAGCAAAAGCAGGACTGCCAGCATCCAGAGCAGCGAGACGCGTCTGGTCGGGCCCTGCCCTGGTTCTCCGGCCTGCTTCTGCACGACCTTCTCCATTGAGAGGGCCCGACAAGCATGGGCGGCGCGTACAGTCGTTGGCTTGGACGAGTGCGCGCCGCCACTGTGGCGATTGATTTATGCCAGCGGCACCGCGACGAAGTGCGTATCTGTAGCGGCCGCCGACTTGATGCGCAGGAGAACGGCGCGCTGGCCGTGCTTCGCGGCTGCATCGAGATCGGCGCGGACCTCCTGAGGCGTCGACACCGCCTTGCCGCCAACTTCGAGGATGATGTCGCCCGTCCGAATGCCCTTCTCCGCGGCCTTGCCCTGCGGATCGACGTTCATGACCACCACACCCTGCGCTCCAGCTCCCTGGACACCGGCAGCCGGCGCGAGCCACAGACCGAGCCCGGTCTCGCCCTGCTTTTTCTGCTCGGATCGGGGCGCTGCTTCATCCGGAAGCGCGGCGACCGTTGCACGGAGCGTCCGCTCGTGACCATCGTGCCAGACCTGCAGCGAGATTGTCTTTCCTGGATCGATGGCTGCCACCTTGCGAGCGAGATCGCGAGCATCCGCGATCGCAGTTCCATCGACAGACAGAACGACGTCGCTCGGCGTTAGGCCTGCTTTCGCAGCCGGCGCACCTGCCTGCACATCATCGATCAATGCGCCCTTGGCCTCCTTCATGTTGAGACTGTCGGCCACGTCTTGAGTGACGGGCTGAACGGCGACGCCAATCCAACCGCGCGTAACTGAGCCTTTGCTCTCGAGCTGCGCGGCAACAACTTTCGCCGTGCTTGCCGGAACGTCGAATGCGATACCGACCGATCCGCCCGACGGCGAGAAGATCGCCGTATTGATGCCGACAACCTGTCCCTGGAGATTGAACGTCGGACCGCCGGAATTGCCCTTGTTCACCGGAGCATCGATCTGCAGGAAATCATCGTAGGGCCCGGAGCCGATGTCGCGCCCCTGCGCGGAGACGATGCCGGCCGTCACCGTACCGCCAAGCCCGAAG
>DATMRT010000008.1:2500-51290 GCA_035565975.1 Hyphomicrobiaceae bacterium | reverse complement strand
CTTGGCGACCCCGGCAGGATTCGAACCTGCGACCCTCAGATTAGGAATCTGATGCTCTATCCTGCTGAGCTACGGGGCCGGATCGGGAAGGCGCACCTCGAGTGAGCCCCCCAGGGCTCACACATGCGCGCTTCGAAGGCCAAGGTCAAGCCGACGGCCAAGTAGAAGATGCCGCCGCGCCCAGGGGCTCGGGGCCGCAAATTACACGCGTATGCGCGCCGCCGACGAACCGGAAAACAGGCTAGACCCCGCGAAGCGCGGCATCTCAGATGATTGCCACGCGGGCGTCCTCCTCATGCACGGCGACCAAGGCCCGGAATGCGTGCCAGGTCGCGTGGCCGACGAGCGGGAAGATGATGACGAGGCCGAGAAAGAGGGTCGCGCAGCCGAGTGCCATGAAGCCGCCGATGAGGCCGGCCCACAGCAGCATGGGTTTCGGATTCTGGCGCACGGCGGCGAGGCTCGTCGCAACTGCCGAGATCGCATCGATGCGATGGACGAGCAGAAGCGGCACGGCGATGACGGAGACGGCGTAAACGGTCGCAGCGAGCACGCCGCCGACCAGTGAGCCGACGATCAGCAGCCCGAGGCCCGCCGGTGTGAACAGAAGGGTTGCGACGAACTCCGAAGGCGGCGGCAGGCCAGCGCCGCCGAGGAACAGAACGAGGAGGATGAAGGCGAGTTCGAGCCATACGAGGAATATGACCATGAGGCCGACGCCGAAGAACCCGAGCTGGCCCTTCGCGCGGAGGCCGGCGCCAATGACATCGCCGAGCTCGATCGCCATGCCGGCCTCGAGCCGCCGACTGGTCTCATAGAGGCCCACCGCGAGCAATGGTCCAACGAGCATGAATCCGCCTGCAAGGACCGGCACGAGCGATTGCCAGCGCGCGAGCGTCAAGCCGACCAGGAGCCCGCCGGCCACGATGGCAAAGATGGCTCCATAGGCGAGCGAAATGTGCGGAACGCGCCAGAGATCGTTCCAACCGGCGGCGAGCCACCCCCATGGGGCATCGAACGGCACGGCGCGGATCGATAGAGCCGATCGCGGGATCGCAGCTTGTGACACGGGGCGCTCCAGCAATGCATTTTCCCTCATCCAGGACGCCTCCCTCCTAGCGGCCGCAGTCTCCCATCCGACTTCTATGGCCTTACGCCCCGTGATCGCGCTTGATGCAGATCAATGGCCCCCGCGCTGCCGGCCCGCAACGCCCCCTTAGCGGCGCATGACGCATGGGTATGCGCGGGTGTAGCTTGCCCCTCGGGGCGTCATCGCGCAATCCTAGGCGGAATGGCCTCAGGCTCCCCGGGAGGACTCCGCCTCATGCCCCTCGACCGTAACCATGCCGTCCCCGTCCTCGTCGGCAACCCGGCTGATTTTCTCATGATCGCCGGCCTCGCCGGCACGGCCTACGAGCTCGCGGCGATCACGAACGATGGCGACAACCTGTTCGCCCTCGGTGGCGCGATGGGGGCGGCGCTGCCGATGGCCCTCGGGCTCGCACTGGCGCAACCCAAGCGGCGTGTACTGGTGGCGACAGGCGACGGCGAGTTGCTGATGAATGTCGGTGCGCTCGCAACGATCGGCGTGATGCAGCCGCCAAACCTCTCCATCCTGTGCGTCGACAACGGCCACTACGGCGAAACCGGCTACCAGAGGAGCCACACGAGCCTCGGCGTCGACCTCGAGCGGATGGCGATCGGCGCCGGCATCAGTGCAACGATGACGGTCGAGCGTGAGGATCAGCTTGCGGCCGGCGCACGTATGCTGCGCGAAAGCAATGGCACCTCATTCGTGCTGGTGAAGGTCTCGACGGCCGACGCGCCGAAGGACAAGCTCTCCCTCGACGGCGCGGCCAACCGCGTGCGCTTCCGGCGTGCTATGGCTGGCGGGCGCTGAGGGGCGGTTGCTGCCCATAAAGAATGCCGGCCAACGCGCCATCTGGGGAGGCACTCGACACATGGCTCGCCGATCCTTGCGCCAGCGCGTGCTTGCCGGCGAAACCGTGCTCGGTAGCATGATGTTCGAGTTGTACGGCCCGGGCGTGCCACAGCTTCTCGTGCACGCCGGCGCCGAATACGTCATCTACGACATGGAGCACACGGGCACATCACTCGAGACCATCAAGGCGCAGATCGCATACTGCCGCGGGCTGCCGATCGCCCCAATGGCCCGCGTACCGCGCGGCGAGTATCATTTCCTGGCGCGCGCACTCGATATTGGCTGCCACGGCGTGATGATCCCGATGGTGGAGAGCGAGGCGCAGGCGCGCGCCATCGTCGAGGCGACGCACTATCCACCGCATGGACGGCGCGGCGCCGCATTCGGCTTTGCCCATGACGACTATGCCGCCGGTGACCCGAAAGCGAAGATGCGGACGGCGGACGCGCGCACGCTCGTGATCGCGCAGATCGAGACAGAGCGCGGCCTCGAGCAGGTGGAGACCATCGCGGCCGTGGATGGCATCGACGTGCTCTGGGTCGGCCACTTCGATCTCACGAATTTCCTCGGCATTCCTGGTGAGTTCGACAATCCGACGTACGTGAAGGCTGTCGAGCGGATCGTGGCCGCGGGCCGCAAGCACAAGAAGGGCCTCGGTTTCATGGCGGCGAGCGCCGAGTGGGCGCGCCAGTACCGGAAGCTCGGCTTCAACATGCTGGCCGCGGGGCCTGATCAGGCGCTGCTCGAAGCCGGCGTGCGCGGCATTCTCACGAGCGTGGATACCGACAAATGAGGGCGGGCACCACGTGAACGACGCTCGCTCTTCAGCCCCATCGAAAGAGCCGCAATACGCCACACTCGCAGCGTTCAACGTCGTCTTCATCTCGCTGATCGGCGCCTCGACGCTGACGCTGTCGCTCGGCGTGCTCGCGCCGATGATGATGGCGAGCGCCGGGATGCCGGCCGCCGCTTACGGCTTAGTGGGCGGCGCTTCCGGTCTCGGCTCAGTCTGGCTGTACATGTCCAACTCGGCGTTCACGCTGCCGCTCGGCCCTGTTCGGGCGCTGATCGCCGGCGTCGCCATTGGCGTGACGGGTGCGGCTCTCATCGCGACAGGGGTCTATGCGCTGATAGTCATCGGCGCACTGCTCGTCGGCTTCGCTTACTCGACGACCGGGCCTGCGGGGAGCCAGATCCTCGCCGAAAATACGCCTCCTCGTGTGCGCAATCGCATGTTCTCGTTCCGGCAGGCCGGCGTGCCGCTCGGCGGCGCCATCGCCGGCATGGTCGGCAGCGCAATCGCAGTCCGGTACGGCTGGCGGGCCGCCCTTGCGACGATCGTCCTCCTCCTGTTGGCGACGAGCATTCCGCTGCTGCTTGCCCCGCACCGCTTCAACGGCGAGCCGCGTGCCCGCTTTCGTCCCAGCGCTCTGTTCGCGCTCTCCAATTTGCGCCAGCCATTCGCCACGATCGCCGCCATCCCCGGCCTGCGCCTGATCGCTCTCGGCAGCATGGGATTCGCGACCGTTCAGGGAACGCTGAACGCCTTCTTCGTCACGTTCCTCGCCAACGGTCTCGGCTATGACCTCAAGCTCGCCGGATTCCTCTACGCGCTCAATCAGATCTCGAGCGTCGCAGGCCGCGTCATCTTTGGTCTGGTCGCAGACTGGGTGAGGTCGACGCGGCTCGTACTGTGCTGGCTCGCCGTGCTTTCATCGGCGTCGGCGATCGCCATTGCCTCGATCGGGCCGGGATGGCCGGTGCCTGCCCTCGTCGCGGTGGCGATCTTCTCAGGCCTCTCCGTGGCGACATGGAACGGCCTATGGGTGGCAGAGGTCGCAGCGCTTTCACCCGGTCGCGTCAGCGAGGCGACAGCCGGCGCCACCTTCTTCCTGTTCGGCACGTATGTCGTGATTCCGCCGATCGCCGGCCTCGTCATCACGTGGTTTGGCTATCGTGCAGCGTTCGGCCTTGCAGCGATGGCGGTCCTGACGGCCGGCGTGGTCCTCGCCATAATGTGGCGCGGACGCATGCGGGACGGGCAGCCTCAGCGATAACCCTCTTCAACCGAGCGTTGGATGGCGACCTCGAGGGCGGCGCGATCGAGAAGTCCCGTAGGATTGTCGCGTGTCGGGCCGAAGCGACGTGCGTGGATGGCGCGCTCGCGCGAGACGAGTTCCAGGCGGGCCAGCTCGGCCAGGGGATCGACGTGGTCGTCCACGCGAATGTCGAGCAGGGGCGAGTCTTCCTCATCGTGCACGACGAGTGCCGCCGACTGCCGCCCGCGCTTGTCGCCACCTGCCTGCTCGCCCGCCTGCATGGCTCTGACCAGCCGTTCGGGAAGTGGAAGATCTGAGGCCGCCTCATAGGCATCGGCCGTCGCCCGGATGACGTCCGGCCCGGCCAGCATATTGCCGGCGACCGAGAGAGTCTCTCGGATGAGGTGCCCACACCAACCGACGCACGCGGCGCCGGTCGCGGCCGCGAAGCGCCCCTCGCGGTCCATGATGTGCACCTGGCGATGATCGCGCCCCTCATCCGCCATCATGAGCATGCGCACGACGTCCTCGGCCGTGCCGCCCGCTGTCAACAGCGCCAGTCCGCGTGGCCCGAAGAAAGGATTGGTCAGCGCCTGCGTGCAGACCGCGCCGACGCCCGTGCGCACATGCGGCACGCGCGCGCCGACCGCGAAATTGCACGTGGCTACGGCCACACCGATCCGACCGCCCGCGGGGTCGCGCGCAATGATCGACCAGGTCATGCCTCATCCTCTGCGTTGCGCGATCTGAATGTGCGGCTTCAGGCCGTCGCGCTCACCACTGAAAGAATTTTTGCGACAGCCGGCCGCGCTTTCATGCGCTCGAAATGGTCGGCGACGCCGGGAAATTTCTTGATATCGACGCCGTCGCGCTCCAGCCAGTTCGCGACGGTAAAAAGGTAGGGATCCGCGATCGAATATTTCTCCCCCATGACCCACGGCCCACGGAACATCCTGCTCTCTATGACCGTAAAATAGTCGGTCATGTTCTGGGTGACCTTAGCCTTCATGGCCTTGTGCGCCTCCGGATCGTCTGCCCAGCGCCCGCCACGCAGCCCGTGCGCATGGCCGACGTGCACGGTCGAGCAGAGATAGCTGTTGAAGGCCTGGACCTCTCCGAACGCGAAGGGATCGTCGATCGGCGCGAGCTCCGCCGCGCGATGCGTCTGGGCGATGTAGGCGAGGATGGCCGGGGTCTCGCTCAGGACGCCGCGATCGGTGACGAGCGTCGGCACCCGTCCCTTGGGATTGAGCGCGAGATACTCGGGCGACTGCTGCTGATTGGCCCGGAAGTCGACGCGAATGGCCTCGTAGTCCGCATCGGCCTCCTCGAGCGCAATGTGCGACGCGAGCGAGCACGATCCGACGCCATAGTAGAGCTTCATCATGGGGCGCGCTCCTCAGGTATGAATGACGCGACCGAAGGCATCGAGCACGCTCTCGTGCATCATCTCGGAGAGCGTTGGATGTGGGAAGACCGTGTGGATGAGCTCCTCCTCGGTCGTCTCGAGCCCCATTGCAATGACGAAACCCTGGATCAGCTCGGTCACTTCCGCCCCCACCATGTGCGCGCCGATGAGTTGGCCCGTCTTGGCGTCGAAGATCGTCTTCACAAGCCCCTCGGGCTCACCGAGCGCGATCGCCTTGCCGTTGCCGGCAAAGGGAAAGCGGCCGACCTTGATCGCGCGACCCTGCTCCTTGGCCTTGGCCTCCGTGAGGCCGACGCTCGCGACCTGCGGATGGCAGTACGTGCAGCCGGGAATCTGCAGCTTGTCCATGGCGTGCGTGTGAAGGCCCTTGATGGTCTCGACGCAGATGACGCCCTCATGCTCGGCCTTGTGCGCGAGCATGGGCGGCCCGGCGACGTCGCCGATCGCATAGATGCCGGCGACGTTCGTGCGGCCAAGACCATCCGTGACGATCGTGCCGCGCTCGATCTTCACGCCGAGCTTCTCGAGACCGAGACCCTCGACGTTGCCGACGACGCCGACCGCGGAAATCACCTTCTCGAACTCGCCCGTCGTGCGCTTGCCCTTGTCGTCCTCGATGGTGGCGACGACCTTGTCACTCTTTTTGTCGAGCCCCACGACCTTGGCGCCGGTCATGATCTTCATACCCTGGCGCTCGAAGCGCTTGCGCGCGTGCGCCGCGATCTCGGCGTCCTCGACAGGCAGGATCTGCGGCAGCAGTTCGACGACCGTCACCTCCGATCCCATGGTCCGATAAAAGGATGCGAACTCGATGCCGATCGCACCCGAGCCCACGACAAGCAACGACTTCGGCATGGTTTGCGGCAGCATGGCCTCGAAGTAGGTCCACACCTGCTTGCCGTCCGGCTCGAGGCCGGGCAGCACGCGCGGGCGCGCGCCCGTCGCGATGATGATGTGCTTGGCTTCGTACGTGCCCGGACCGAGCGTGCCCGCGGGCGGCGGGATCTGCGGCTGCATGGGCGCCTTCTTGGTGGCGCTGACCTGGATGCGCCCCGCCCGCTCGATCACGGCCTCGCCCCAGATGACCGAGATCTTGTTCTTCTTCATCAGGAAGCCGATGCCGTTGTTGAGGCGCTTCGAGACGTCGCGTGAGCGCTGCACGACACCGGCCGTGTCGACCGTCAGCTTTCCTTCGAGCTTGAGGCCGTAGTCCTTGGCATGCGTGCCGTAGTGATAGATCTCGGCCGAGCGCAGCAGCGCCTTGGCGGGGATGCAGCCCCAGTTGAGGCAGATGCCGCCCATGTGCTCGCGCTCGACGATGGCGACCTTGAAGCCGAGCTGGGCAGCACGGATGGCCGCCACGTAGCCACCAGGGCCGGCGCCAATGACGATGATGTCGAAGCTTGTGGCAGTCATGCGGGGCATTTCCTGAACGGGAGGAGGAGAGGCGGACAGGCGCGAGTGTACGAGGTCTCGAACCACATTGAACCGGATGGCAGGCCCGGCGCCAAGCCCTTACGTGCAGACCTGAAATCCGCTCGAGCCACGGGCGCGGCAGAGGGCCGCACGATCGGCTGGCCGCATCAGGACGGCCTCTGATTTTATGCGTGCTGAGCCGGATTTTCGTATTTGCGGGCATTAGGATATGTCCGCAGAGGGCTGTCGGCCGGCAGAACGAGGAAGCGCCAGCATTGCTTGCGGCGGCAAACGTTGATGTCAGCTTGTGCAAAAGTCCGCCACGACGGCGGGCTGGCCGTGCTAGCCTTGGCGATGCGCCCCTGAAGGGGCATAGTCAGTCACCGTCCAATGTCCGGCGCGACCACCCGCGCGGTCACAATTCGCCCATGCTGAAGCCATAGAGGCTCGAAAGCGTGCGTCCACAGCCAGGATGTCGAGGCCATGAAAGAGAAGAGCACCATCGCCCTCGTTGACGACGAGCGCAATATTCTGACGGCACTCCGCATGGCGCTCGAAGCCGAGGGCTATAAGGTGCGGACCTATCCAGACGGCGCGGCCGCCCTCGAGGCGCTGACCGAAGAGCCCGCCGATCTCGGCATCTTCGATATCAAGATGCCCCGCATGGATGGCATGGAGCTGCTGCGCCGCGTGCGCCAGCAGTCAGACATGCCGGTGATTTTCCTCACGTCCAAGGACGAGGAGATCGACGAGCTGTTCGGCCTCAAGATGGGCGCCGACGACTACATCGCCAAGCCTTTCTCGCAGCGCCTCGTCGTCGAACGGGTGAAGGCCGTCCTTCGCCGCGCGCAGGCCAAGGACGGCACGGCACCTCCCACCGAGGCGGCCCGCATCCTGGAGCGGGGCAAGCTGCGTCTCGATCCCGAGCGTCATACCTGCCACTGGGACAATCGCCCGGTGACACTCACCGTCACCGAATTCCTCATTCTGCAGGCACTGGCGACCCGCCCGGGCGTCGTGAAGACTCGCGACGCGCTGATGGATGCCGCCTACGACGATCAGGTCTATGTGGACGACCGCACGATCGACAGCCACATCAAGCGTCTGCGGAAGAAGTTCAAGCAGGTCGACGACGATTTCGACGTGATTGAAACACTTTACGGGGTGGGCTATCGCTTCAAGGAGACCTGACGGGATCGGGCGTCCGAAGCGGGAAACGCAATGCTGCTGGCATCGGGGCGCCAGCTGTAATATTCCCGGCATGAGAACGCCTCTGGCGGCCTGCGCCTTTCCGGGCACCGGCTGACCGCCATGTCGTGCCGCGCCAAGCCATTCTGAGAGGCCCGCGGCACCTGCGCCAGTCTCCTGGCCGCGAGAGCGAGGGAACCGAGAATGGCACTCGATGGCGATCGCATGTGGCAGATCCCGGCATCGGATAGCGATGCCGGCGGGATCGCCAAGCGGGAGCCCCGGGCAGCATGGCTCACCGCGGCCTGGCAGCGGACGGTCGAGATCTGGCAGTTTCTCGACAAGCATGGCCCCTTACGCAAGCTCTTCGCGACGCTCGCGCGGCGCATCGTGCTCGCCAACCTGCTCGGCCTCGTCGTTCTGGTCGGCGGGATGCTCTGGCTCAGCCAGCAGCACGCCTGGCTGATCACCGCAAAATACGAAAGCCTCAAGGTCCAGGGCGAAATCATCGCATCGGCGATCGCGTCAAGCGCCCTTATCGAGCGCGAGGGCAGCCTCTCCTTCGACCCCGACCGCCTGCCGGAGCTCGATGGCGTGCGCGTTCCTTTCCGCGACGACGGGTTCGCGGCCATGGAACTGTCGCTGCGTCACGAGCGAGTCATTCCGGTTCTGAGGCGCCTGATCCACCCGACGCACAACACGCGCGCGCGCATCTACGACAGAAACGGCAAGCTGATCGTCGATTCCAATGAGCTCGAGGATCTGCAGTTCCCGCTACCGCTCGATGGCGAGCAGCGTCGAGAGCCCGAGGACAATCCCGGCAAGCGCGTCAAGGTAAAGAATTTCTGGACTCGGCTCACCGGGCTCTTCGATCGATCCGATCTGCCCATCTACAAGGAGATCGGGCGTAATGCGAGCGGCACCAGCTATCCGGAAGTGCGCCAGGCGCTGAGGGGCGCAGCACTTCCTCCAATGCTGCTGCTGACCGACGACCAGGAGAAGATCGTTTCGCTGGCCGTGCCGATCCAGCGGCGCAATGCCATCCTCGGCGCGCTGCTCCTGTCGACGCGGCCAGGTGAGATCGACGAGATCATCGCGAGCGAACGCTCGGCCATGGCCATGCTGGTACTGATGGCGCTCGCGGCATCCGTACTCGCATCGATGCTGCTGGCGCGCACCATCGCAGGCCCCATGCGCCGCCTGTCGGAGGGAGCCGAGCGCGTGAGCCGCAGCATCCATGCGCACGCCCAGCTCCCCGATTTCGGAAATCGCCAGGACGAGGTGGGGCAGCTCTCCAATGCTGTGCACAGTATGACCCGCTCGCTCTACCGACGAATTGAATCGAGCGAGAAATTCGCTGCCGACGTCGCCCACGAGCTGAAGAACCCGCTGACGGCGGCCCAGGTCATGGCGCAGTCGCTGCACTATGCCCGGACGACCGAGCAGCGCGAGCAGGTCGTCGAGCAGGTGCTCGGCGAGCTAAAACGCCTCAACCGTCTCATTACGGACGTCGCCAATACCTCGCGCCTCGATGCCGAGCTTGCACTGCAGACGACGGCGCCTGTCGACGTCCGCGCCATTCTCAATTCTGTCGTGGAGAGCATCCGCGCCACCATCGAGGATGGTCAGCACCACGTCGCGCTCCAGATCCAGGACCTGCCTGCGCGCCCCGGGGCGTTCATCGTCAATGGCCACGAGACGAACCTCAGCCGCGTCGTCACGAACCTGCTCGACAATGCCCTCTCGTTCTCGCCGCCGGGCGGCACCGTGACCGTGCGTGCCGTCGCGCTCAGCGACGGCGTCGAGATCTCCGTCAGCGACGAAGGCCCCGGCATCCCGCCCGAAAGCATCGACAAGATCTTCCAGCGCTTCTATTCGGACCGGCCGCAAAGCGACCGCACGCGGGGCAAGAACTCCGGCCTCGGCCTCTCGATCTCACGCGAGATCGTCAGTGCCCACGGCGGGCACATTTGGGCCGAGAACCGCATCGAGGATGGCAAGGTGCTTGGCGCGTGCCTGCGTGTCCGGTTGCCCGCGGCCAATGTTCGCGCCGGCGGCTGGCGTCACAGAAAAGAGAACACCTGACCCTCGACATCCTTTCGGATGGCCTGCAATGATCACGCCGCGCATATGCCTGCATCACTGCGCCCGGACTGATCCCGCCCGCGTCCCTCGATCTCGGCATCTAAAGCAACGGACTTGAAATTCACCTCAATTCGCGGCTGGGTGGCGAGTGAATTTCAAGTCCAAAGTTGCTTTAGAACCCTATGACTCTAAACGTCTTTGGACCTTACGTGCGACTTCGAGGCCGACCCAAGCGGAGGTCGCATTCTAGGTCCGACGCGTTGGTCCCAAGCCAGGACGACTGAATAGATGGTGGCAATCACCGCATTCCTGCCGCCAGCGCTGTCGAAGCCGCGCTTCCGCCTTTTCGCAACCGGCCAAGCCATCTCGATCATCGGTGGCTGGATCCAGCAGATCGCGCTCTCGTGGCTCATCTACCGGCTCTCGGGCTCGGTCCTCCTGCTCGGCGTGTCCGGCTTTCTTACGCAGATCCCCTTTCTTGTCGTCTCGCCCTTCGCCGGCGCGCTCACGGACCGCGTACGGCGCGTGCGCATGCTGATCACGGTGAACATCGTGCTCGCCGCGCTGGCGAGCGTGCTGGCCACCATGGCAGCGCTCGGCGTCAGCGACGTGCGCTTCTATCTCGCACTTGCACTTTGCTCCGGCACGGCGACGGCATTCGAGACACCCGGCCGTCAGGCCATGCTCTCCGTCATCGTCGAGGATCGCAAGCTGCTGCCGAGCGCGATCGGCGTGAACTCCATGCTGTTCAACATGGGACGGATCATCGGACCGACGATCGCCGGCATCCTGCTCCTGCATCTCACCGAAGCCTGGTGCTTCGCGATCAACGCCGTGAGCTTCGGCGCTGTGATCATTGCGCTGATCCTCATGCGCATCCCGGATCCGATTCCGGAGCGCAAGGACGGCCGGAAGGGCATCGCGCTCGGCGAGACGATCGCCTATCTCCGCAAGCATCCGGCGGCGCGCTATCTGCTGCCGACGGTGACGGCGGTGGCTATCTTCGCCCTGCCCTACCAGCACATCATGCCGTCGATCGCCGTGAACTTCTTCGGCGGCAATACCTCGACACTAGGACTGCTCATGAGCTCGGTCGGGGCGGGCGCGCTCGTGACTGCCGTCGTGCTCGCCATGCAGACCAGCACGCGCGTGCAACTCTCGCTCGTACGCTTCGCCCCATTCTCTGTCGCCCTGGCTTTGATCGCGTTCAGCCAGTCACGCTATCTGCCGCTGTCGATGTTCCTGCTCGCCGTCCTCGGCGGCTCGATCCTCATGACGTCGGCCTCCACCAACACGATCATGCAGCAGTCGGTGGAGGATGCCTGGCGCGGGCGCGTGATCGGTATCTACGTCATGTGTTTCGTCGGTATGGCGCCCCTCGGCAACCTGATGACGGGCGCCATCGCCGAGCATTTCGGCCTCGGGCCGACGCTCGCCTTCAATGGCGTTATGATCCTGATCACGGTCGGCTTCACGCAGTATCTCTTCGCCTCCGATCCGCAGGCCATGGAGCGCCTCAAGGCCGATATGGGCACGTGATTCGTCAGCGCGGTCCTGTCCCGGCGAGCGCGTAGTTCATGATTTTGGCGGCAAGCGCCGCTGCCGTGTAGTCGTAGACGTGGAAGCCCGGAATGGGCGCGAGCTCCACGACATCGGCGCCGACGATGGTGCCGACCTCGGCGGCACGGCGCAGGATCGCCAGCGCGTGCAGATAGGAGAGTCCGCCGGGCGTCGGCGTACCGGTCGCCGGCATGACCGCACCGTCGAGGCCATCGATATCGAACGTGACGTAGATCGGACGGCCGCGGAGACGGGCAGCGATCGCCTCCATATCCCAGCGCGCCTGGTCCTTGCCCCAATAGATGTGCACGCGCTCGGGAAGGGCCTCGGCAAAGTCCGCTTCCTCCTTCGAGATCGCGCGGATGCCGACGGACACGAGCTCCACATGCGCATGATCGAGTACGCGGCGCATGGCGGCGGCATGCGAATACTTCTCGCCGAGATAGCCATCGCGCAGGTCGGCGTGCGCGTCGAACTGGAGGACGACGAGATCCTTGTAGCTCGCGGCGAACGGATTGATGGCGCCGGCCGTCAGCGAATGCTCGCCGCCGAGTACGAGCGGGAAGCGGCCCTCCTCCAGCACCTGCTCGACAAGCCCTGAAAGCTGCGCCAGCGCGGCCTCGAGCGGCCTCGCGATGCGCGGCTCACGTATGGTGGCAATGCCGTATTCGAGGCAGGCCTCGCGCCTCAGCTCCTCGTCGTAAAGCTCGAGCTGGTGGCTCGCCGCGAGGATCGCGGCAGGTCCCGTGGCCGTACCTGCCCCGTAGCTTACCGAAGCCTCGAGCCCGAAAGGGATCACCACGGCACGCGCGCGCTCCGGATGGGCAGCGTCCTCACGCAAGGGATCATGAAAGCTTTCGGCAGCGGGGAGATAGTCGAGCGCGGGGCGGATCATCGGGGGCCTCAGTGAAGGCAGGATGTGAATAGCTCTTGGCAGAGCCGGCTGCTCATCGCAACCTGCAAGGAAGGGCGGCACGATCGATAACTGATCCCCATAGGAGAAACTTCAATGAAGGAACGCAATCTCGGGCCCTCCGGCCTGCGCGTGTCCGTGGTTGGCCTTGGCTGCAACAACTTCGGCGCCAAGCTCGACCTCGAAGGCTCGCGCAAGGTCATCCACAAGGCGCTCGATGCCGGCATCACGCTGCTCGACACGGCCGATATGTACGGCGGCCGAGGGGGCTCGGAGACGATCATCGGCGAGGTGCTCGGCGCACGCCGCAAGGACATCGTGCTGGCGACCAAATTCGGCTGGGAGATGGACGACGAGGGCCGCAAGCGCGGGGCCTCGCGACGCTACATCATGAGCGCCGTCGAAGACAGCCTGAAGCGGCTCAAGACCGATTGGATCGACCTCTACCAGTACCACAAGCCCGATCCCCTCACCCCGCTCGAGGAGACGATGGCGACGCTGGACGATCTCGTGCGACAGGGCAAGGTGCGCTACGTCGGCTGCTCGAACATGCCGGCGTGGCAGGTGGCGAAATCGCAGGAGATTGCGCGAGCGCACAATATGACGGCCTTCATCTCCTGCCAGGACGAGTACAGCCTCGTGGTCCGCAATGTGGTCGAGCCGCAGCTCGCGGCGGCCATGGAGCACTACGGTCTCGGCCTGTTGCCCTTCTTCCCGCTGGCGAGCGGACTTCTCAGCGGCAAGTACGCGCGCAGCAACATGCCCGCAGACGGCCGCCTCTCACAGGCCAAGCGCTGGGCCGACAAATATCTCAACGACGCCAACTGGACCAAGGTCGAGAAGCTCGAAGCCTTTGCCAAGGCGCGCGGGCACACGCTGCTGGAACTCGCCTTCAGTTGGCTCGCCTGCAAGTCGCCGGTGACGAGCGTCATTGCGGGGGCGACCACGCCGGCTCAGGTCGAGGCCAACGTGAAGGCTGCCGACTGGCAACTCACGGCCGAGGACATGGCTGAGGTGGACAGCATTACGATGGGGTAGCCCAATCCCCTTCTCCTCGCTCGCGAGGAGAGGGATGATTGCTTAACTTTTTCCCCGCGAATGGCCGTGCGCCGTCTTCTCCCAGAGGTGCGGTGCCGTGATGAGTTGCACGAGCGCGCGGTAGGCGGCGAACGACACGAGCAGCCAGTAGAGCGGCATGAGCAAGGCCGCGAACGCGAGGCGGCGCCAGCCCCGCTGCCAGGAGGCGATGGCGGCCGCCAGCATCGCACTCACGTATCCGGCCGCCAGATTGGCGAGGCCGATCCACACGAGCGCCCGCTCGAACGGACCGGTCGATGGTGCGAGGAGGCTGCCCGTGAATGCTTGCCACGCGATGATTGCCAGCACGATCGGGTGCACCAGCGCGGACGCCAGCATCCCGCCGATCAGTACGTGCAGGCCGGCGCGCGGCCACCATCCTAAGCCCTGTCCAAGTGCCCGGCCGCCGAAGCGCGCGAGCGACCGCCGCCGCCTCTTGGGTCGCCGCCGCGTGTGCACGAGATAGGTCTGCATCCAACCCTTGAGCCAGCGTGTACGCTGACGGACCCAGCTCCTGAGTGCGATCGGCGCCTCTTCCCAGGTCGTCGAGGCGATCGTGAGCGTGCGGTAGCCGCCACGGGCCAGGCGGAAGCCGAGATCGGCGTCTTCCGTCACATTGTAGGGGTCCCAGCCGCCCACTTCCTTCAGCCGATCGACGCGGAAGTGGTTGGACGTGCCACCGAGCGGGATCGGCAGACCGAGCCGCTGCAGCGAGGGGAGCTGCGCATCGAAGAGGGAGGCATACTCCAGTGCGAACTGCCGCGGCAGCCAGCCCTGGCGCGTGTTGTGAATGCCGAGGCGCGCCTGCACGCAGGCGATTTCGGGGCCGCCTTCCGCAAACGCCGCCAGCGCCCGGCGAAGCTGATCGGGCTCGGGGATGTCCTCGGCGTCATAGACGACCACAAAGGGGCTGCGGACGAGCTCGAGCGCGTAGTTCAGGGCCTTGGGTTTGGTGCGCGGGCCTTTGTCCGGAACGACCACGGGACGGATATTGCCGGGCAAGTCGAGTTGGGCGAGCGCGGCGCGTGTTTCCGTATCCTCGGCCTCGAGCACGAGCAGCACCTCGAGCTTCGCAGCGGGATAATCAAGGGCCGCCATGCCGGCGACGAGATCGGGCAGGATGTCGGCTTCGCGATAGAGCGGAACCAATGCGCTGTAGCGCGGCAATTCGGCATCGGCGACGGGCCGGGTGCTTTTGACGTCGCGGCGATCTGGCCGGCGCAAGAGCTCCAGAACCGCAGCGGAACGCAGCAGCACGACACAGAGGAATGGCAAGGTAAGAACCGCCATGACGAAGGGCAGCATGACCTCGGGCGCGACCGCCGCACCGCCGAGCACGAGACCAACCAGCGTGACGGCAGCAAGAGCCTGCCACATCTCGGCGCCCGTGCGTGCGGACGCCGCGGGATCGGCTCGCCAGAGGCCTTCGATGGCACTATCGATGAGCGCCGCCTCCGCGCCGGCCATGTGCAGGGCATCGATCTCGCGACGGGTCGCAAGGACGGGAAGCTTGCCTGTCGGAAGAAGCGAGACGGCCTCGCGAATGACCTTGGGACGCATGGCGTAGGCGTTGATCACGGTCTCGCCCGGCCGCCGCTGCCGATCGGGCCCCCGGGAGAGCCAGTCGATGCCGAGCGCTGCGCCGAGCGCGGCGACATACTGGCGCTCGTCGATCCAGCCAAGAGCGATCATCACCTCGTGCGGGAGGACCGCCCATGCCTGCGCAATGCGCTCGGCCCTTGCGAGCGTCGCTGCATCGATGGCGTGTCCCACCAGAAAGGCGTATTCACTCTCCGCGGCCTCTGCCGTCGAAGCCCGAAGTCGGCCGATGCGCTGTCGCACACTCCTCAGTCGCGCTAAGATGCTGCGCTGGCGGGGCGATTCCCGCCGTACGACCCAGCGGCGGGGACGGAGCCCAGTAGACTCGGAAATCTGGTTCATGACGGCAATGAAGCCAGCTTGGCGATCGGGGAATATGATTTGGGCGACGCACGGACAGGCAGGTGAATGATGATGCGCGCTGCGCCAAAGAATGAGGATGCGTTGTGCGCAATGCGATCATAAGTGCAGCGCTGGCGTGCGCAATACTGATTCTTGATCAATTTGCGACCGTCTCGCCGGTTTCGGCGCAGGCACCGGCCGATACGCAGACCGAGGCGCCGAGCATTGCGCCCCCGCCTGCGCCGCCCGGAGCAGGCCCACGCCGGTTCGCGATCCGCTTCTTGACGGACAGCGAATTTCCGCCCTTCCACTACTATGACGAAGACGGCGTGCTGACGGGTTTCGACGTCGATCTCGCGCGTGCCATCTGTCTCGAGCTCGGGACACAGTGCGATATCCGCGCGCTGCCCTGGAATGAGCTGCTGCCGGCGCTGCGCCGGGGCGAGGCCGATGCCGTGATCGCCGCGCAGCGGATCACGCCGTCGCTGCTCAAGGACTTCGACGTATCGGATCGCTATTTCTATACGGCCGCCTGGTTTGCCGGCCTGCGGACGAGCCCGCGGGTGACGACGACGCCGGAGCAGCTCGAACGCCGTCGCATTGCGGTCGCGCGCGGCAGTCCACACGAGGCATACCTCCGGACCTTTTTCCGCGAGAGCGCGATCGAGACCACCGACACCGTCGAGGAGGCGCGCGAGGCTGTCCGTCAGGGGCGCGCCGACCTCGTCTTCGGCGACGGCATCGGCCTCGTGTTCTGGGTCAATGGCTCGCTGTCACAGGACTGTTGCGAGCTCAAGGGCGGGCCGTTCTTCGAGCCGAAGTTCTTCGGTGACGGTCTCGCGATCACGGTGCCGCGTCGCGATGTCGAGCTGAAGCGCATGATCAACCGGACGCTGGCCCGGCTCAGACGGAACGGCCGCTACGAGGAGCTGATTTTGCGCTATTTCCCGAACCGGATCTTCTGAAGAGCCGCCGGCTCCGCCGGATCACCCGTGGGCTCAGATCCCTTGCCCTTCGACCTCGCGGGCAAGCTCCTCGGCCATCCGGGCGGCGCCTTCCCAGTAGGGATGCACCTCGAGGAGCTGCTTGACGACGCTCAGCGCTCCCTTGGCGTTACCGGTCTGTCGCCAGATCTGCGCAAGACCGTCCAGCGCCCGGAAATGGTTGGGCTCGAGCGCGAGAGCCCGCCTCAGATCGCCGACGGCCGAGGCCATGTCGTTGCGGGAGAAATGGACGAAGGCGCGGCGGTTGAAGCCTTCGGCATAATCCGGCGCGAGTTGCACGACATAGTCGAGGAACTTGAGGGCCTGATCGTAGTCCTTGGCGCCGAGCGCTTTCGACGCGCGCTGCATGAGCAGACTGACCGTGTCGCTGCCCGAATAGCCCCACAAGCGCTCGATGGTGGCCTGGATCTTCTTCGCGGCATCAGGCGAGTCGGCGGTCGCGAGATGCGCGTAGAGGTCGGCCAGGATCTTCGATTTCTCGTCGGCGGAAGTCGGCATGCGGCTCGGCGGCAGGTGGCCGGCCGGCTCATCGCCGTCCGTGTCCTTGTCAGCTTCGGGCGGCGACGGCGCAACGTCCGGCGCTTGCTGCTGTGGCACCGAAGGCGCGGGCTCCTGCGCGCGCGCCAGGTTGGCCGAGGCGGCCAGCACGATTGCAAGGGCGGCCACAAAGGCCGCGAGGATGCGCGGCGTGCGCGCGGTGCTGCTCGTTTCAGCGCTCATGGTTTGAAGATACCGCCAGCAGAACCGGGCGTCAAAAAGGCCACGGCCGTCAGATCAATCACAAACAGGTTAACGCGAAGGCGTGCCAAAATGGCGTGCAGTTAGCACATCATTAAATCACCCTCCTGATAATCGGTTCCGAGTTGTGGGATTGGCGCTTACGCCAGTTTCGGCGCGGGCCTTTGCCTGCTGAACTCGCTCTTGTCATCAAGACAAAAGGATTTCCATGTCGCTCCAACCCGCGCCGACGACAATCCCGACCGGGAGCATTCTCACCCGCACGCCAGCCGACCGCCGCCGCTACAAGCGCGTTGCCTTGACGCTGCTGGGCCGGTTCATGCGCGCAAACAAGCAGGAATACCCCTGCAAGCTGTATGACGTGTCGGTCGGTGGCGCCGCCATCATGGCGCCCGTGGAAGTGGAGGAAGGCGAGCGCATCGTTGCTTATTTCGACCAGCTCGGTGGCCTCGAAGGTAATGTCGTCCGCCGGTTCGAGGGCGGATTTGCCATCCAGCTCAACGCAACGCAGCACAAGCGCGAGAAGCTCGTCGCCCAGCTCACTTGGCTCATAAATCGCAGCGAGCTCAAGGGCGAAGACGAACGCAAACACGAGCGCGTCGTTCCGAACAATACAGAGTCCATGATGAAGCTCGACGAGGGCATCGTCGTCCCCGTCCGCGTGCTCGACGTGTCCATCTCAGGTGCGTCTATCGGCACCGAGGCGCGCCCGCCCATCGGCCAGGAGATCCTTCTCGGCAAGTTGCGGGCGGTCGTGGTGCGCCACCACTCGAAGGGCATCGGCGTCCGGTTCAGGGACATCCAGAATCCCGCCGCACTCCGCAACCACTTTGACTGATCCAGTAGGGAATGAGGCCGGTGGCCGATGCAACGGCATCGGTAAGCAGGGAGTTATCGATCTGGCGTCAATTCGAGGAGAATTTGGGCAGCGTTTGCCTCAAATGCGCCGCGTCCCGTTGGAGGTCGCCTAACGTCCGCCTGTTAGTCTCTTATTGGACTGAAGGGAGTTTCGAAGTCATGTTGCCGGCGTCGAGATGGTTGTTGGGTGCTGCATGTGGTGTGTTGCTGGCGACCGTCGGCAGCGTGGACGGTTACGCGCACCGTAAGACGCCGGAGCCTCGCCCGTCGGCATTCATGCGCGTCTACGGTCCGACACTTCCTCCGTTCGGCTTCGTGAGTTTCTGCGATCGCAATCCGGTCGAGTGCCGCCAGGGTCCCTTCGAGGACACGCGCTTGGAGCTGACCGACGAACGCCGCGAGCAACTCGATCACGTGAACCGTTCGATCAACCGGCTGATCGAGCCCGCGACGGATCAGGAAATCTTCGGCGTCGCGGAGTACTGGACGATCCCGATGACGCGCGGCGACTGCGAGGACTATGCCCTCCTGAAGCGTCAGGTGCTCATGCAGCGTGGTTGGCCGGCGAGCGCGCTTCTGCTCACGGTGGTGCGCGACGAGAAGAACGAAGGGCACGCCATCCTGACAGCGCGCACGTCCAAGGGGGACTTCATCCTCGACAACAAGTTCGATGACGTGCGCGCGTGGCACGCAGTCGGCTACACCTACATCATGCGCCAGTCGTACATCAATCCGAAGGTCTGGGTGTCGCTCGACAGTCGCGACAGTCGCACGCCCGACCAACTGGCGGGCGTTCGCAACGAAGAGGCGCGTCGCCGCTGAAGATCCCCGGGAGCGCGATCAGGTCTGCGGCTTGAAGGTCGCGGCGTAGCGCTTCCAGCGTGCCATGTAGTCCGCGACGCCGGTTTCCACCCGCTTGCGGTCCTCCGCGGTCACTTCCCGTGCGACCTTGCCGGGCGTCCCGAACACGACGCTGTTCGGCGGAATGACCTTGCCTTCCGGAATGAGTGCGCCGGCACCGATCATGGCTCCGGCCCCGATGCGCGCGCCGTTGAGAACGATCGCGCCGATGCCGATCAGCGCACCGCGCCCGATGTGGCAGCCGTGGAGCATGGCCGTGTGGCCGATCGTGCACTCCTCCTCGATGACCATGGGGAACCCAGGGTCCACATGGAGGACGCAGTTCTCCTGGATGTTCGAGCGGGCACCGATGCGGATCGGCTCGTTGTCGCCGCGAATGACGGCTCCGAACCAGATGCCGACTTCCTCTTCGATCGTCACCTGCCCAATGACGACTGCTGTCGGCGCAATCCAATAGCTGCCGGCCGCGGGTAGCGAGACGGCGTGCTCGCCGAGCTTGTAGAGGGGCATTAAGGACTCCGGCCTCAGGACGAGGCGTCTTCTTCGAGATCGAATTCGAGGATGCTCATGCTGAGCTGGTAGCAGGTGTCGCCATCCTCGATGTCCTTCGAGACGACGGCAACGAACTCGCCGCCGACATAGACCTCCGCCGCGTCGACGGCGCGCTGGCGGGCACGCACCTCCACGGTCTTGTTCGCGAGCACCTTGCGCAAGTAGACCTGCAGCTTGTCGAGCTCAGGTTTTGTCAGCGCATTCGCTTTCGACGCGCCTTTTGGTCCCGCCGCCATAAATTACTCCTTCGCCGGCGAGCACCTTGGGCCCGCGTCTTTCGCTAAAGCCTGCCTTAGCAACCGCAGTCGCCTGGCTGCAACCGCTGATCCATATTGCGCGCCGGCTCCGGGCATCCTGCCGGACCGACGATCCGCGCCGGCACGCCGGCGACCGTCGACTGCGGCGGCACGTCCTGGAGCACGACGCTTCCGGCGGCCACGCGGCAGCAGTTGCCGACCGAGATGTTGCCGAGCACCTTGGCGCCGGCACCGATCATGACGTTGTCGCCGATCTTAGGGTGACGATCACCCGTCTCCTTGCCGCTGCCGCCGAGCGTCACGCCGTGGAGGAGCGAGCAGTGGTCGCCAATGACGGCCGTCTCGCCGACGACGATGCCTGTCGCGTGGTCGAACATCAGGCCCTTGCCGATCCGTGCGGCCGGATGGATGTCGACGCCGAAGATCCGCGAGCTTTGGCTCTGAAGGTAGAGGGCGAAGTCCTGCCGCCCTTCGAGCCACAGCTTGTGGGCGAAGCGATGCGTCACGATCGCATGGAAGCCTTTGAAGTAGAGCAGCGGCTCGATATAGCGGTGGCAGGCCGGATCGCGGTCGTAGACGGCCGCAAGGTCCGCGCGGAAGCAGTGGCCGATCTCGGGGCTGGCCCGCAACACATCTTCGAAGATCTGGCCGATCAGCCCGGCGTCCACATCGGCATGATTGAGCCGCTGGGCGAGGCGATGGCAGATGGCGTCCTCGAGGCGCTCGTGGCTGAGAATGGTCGCATAGATGAATCCGCCGAGCGCGCGCTCGGCAGTCATGACAGCCTCCGCCTCCTCGCGGATGGCCTGCCAGATGGGATCGTAAGCCTCGATCCGGCCGCTTGGCGCGGCGTGCGATGAGATGGCCATGATCACAGATCTCCTTGGGCGCGCAGGGTCAAGAACCTGGGCCGGCATCCCGGATGCGTCCCGACTATGGGGCCTCCGAAACCTTACAATGCAGGTAACTACCGGGGATCCGTTAGTCAATCGTTGGGGCGTTCACCTCAGCGATACCCGCAGTCTCTCGCACCGCAACCCCGGCGGCTCAGCGAAGGTTGCATATGGCGGCAGGATGAGCACAGCATGAGCCATCGGCGATCCAGGGCTGCCGAATGGGAGAATACTAAGCAATTCTAAGTTCTTACGCCCACCCGGGCGCGGCGGATTTCACGAGTTTCGCGGACCGCGCGAGTCCGGCCCGAGCGGCATCAACCGTACGCCCGGACGAAGGCGCCGATAGGGGTACTTGGCCGAGTCCGCCAGATGCCCGCCCGGTGCGATGCAGACGAGCACCTCCTCCGCGATCGGCTGGAAGTCGCCGCGAAAGTGCACCGTGCTCTTGAGGCCGAGGATCTTCTGATCCTTGGGCTCGACACCGAGATGCCGGAAAGGCGCCTGGTCGAGCGCCTGCATGCGCTTCGTGGTGATGGCGACCTTCACGCCTCCGATGGCGAGGAGCGCCATCGGCCCGAGGTCGATATCGCGGTTGCCGGAGACCGGTCCCGACGTGCGGAACTTGCCATTGCCGAGCGCCTCGACGCGGAATGTACCCTCGAAAGGCACGACGCCTTCGGGGCCATTGCGGCCGCCGAGCTTGAGCTTGATCTCGGCACCCTTGCCGGCGGCGTGCGCGGCCTTGGCGGCTTCGGCATCGCAGAGATAGCCGAGCACGGCGCCTTCCGCCTTACCCTCGACGAGTGCGAAGAGGAGGCCCGTGGTATCCGCGCTGCCGCCGGCGCCCGGATTGTCCTGCGTGTCGGCGATCAGGACCGGGCGGCTCGCGCCGGCCGCTATCTGCTTCGCCCGTTCCACGGCCTCGGCCGGCGAGAGCACAGGGACGGCGAACTCTGCCTCCTTGAGCGCGATGTGGCGCGCAGCCTCGTCAGCGACGCGATCGGCGATCTCCTGCGTCGCGGCGTGCACGACGACGCACGGGCCGCACTGGAAGAGGTCGGATGGCGGAAATCCCGCGAGGTAGGACACGCTGATCACGCCATCCCGCTTCTCGAGCTCTTGCGTGAGCGCGATAATGCCACTCGAAGGGTCGACCATCGTGCACTGACTGTGCAGCGGAATGAGGAACGGCATCTTGCGGAGTGCACGCCCGGGCGAGCGCCCGTGCTTCAGAACGTGCCGCATGGTGCGCGCGGCGCGCACGCCCGTCTCCGGCCGATCGACGTGGGGATACGTGAGATAAGCGGACACCGCGTCGGTATAGTCCGTGATCTCGTGCGTGACGTTGGCGTGATAGTCGAGGCTGATGACGATCGGCATGTCAGGCCCGACGCACGCCCGAATACGGCGGAGCAGCTCGCCCTCGCCGTCTTCGAAATCCTCGCTCACCATGGCACCGTGCAGGTCGAGATAGATCGCATCGACCGGCATCTGCTGGGAAAGCTCACCGACGAACTCGGCCGCGATGCGCTCGTAGGCGTCGCGCGTCACCATGCCGCCTGCACCACCGCTGGTCCACAGCAGCGGCACGATCTCGTGCTCCTTGTCCATGACATCGAGGAAACCCGAGAGCGCGAACGAAATTCCTTTCAGCCACTTGAGCACGTCGCCGCGCCGCACGAGCGGCGGCCGGTCGCGATGACTGCAGAAATAGGCGTAGTCGGTCGGCGGCGTGACGAAGGTGTTCGTCTCATGATGAAAGCCGCCGACTGCGATGCGTGCCATGGCTGTTTCCTCGTCTGCTTTATGCCGGGGTGGGTGCCCCGATCTCCTCGAGCCGCACGCAGGCGGCCGAATGCTTGTCGCCGATCGTCCGCAGCGGCGGGCGGGCCTCGGCGCATTTCGGCGCAGCAAAGGCGCAGCGCGGCCGGAACGTGCATCCCGAAACCAGATTGGTCGGCGATGGCGGATCGCCCGGCAAAGCGGGCGTGTCGTTGAGCGAGCCCGGCTCCAGACGCGGCGCCGCC
Organism: Hyphomicrobiaceae bacterium; assembly: GCA_035565975.1. Classification (GTDB taxonomy): domain Bacteria; phylum Pseudomonadota; class Alphaproteobacteria; order Rhizobiales; family Hyphomicrobiaceae. The sequence continues at coordinate 28,507 of DATMRT010000008.1, read as the reverse complement.
GCGAGCAGCGCGCGCGTGTAGGGATGCTGCGGTCGCGCGAAGATCTCTTTAGTCGGGCCGATCTCGACAATGCGGCCGAGGTACATGATCGCGACCTCCTCGCACATGCGCTCGACGACGGAGAGATCGTGGCTGACGAACAGGTAGGTGAGGCCGAAGCGACGGCGCAACTCGTCGATGACGCCGAGCACGGTCGCCTGCACCGAAAGATCGAGACCCGAGGTCGGTTCATCGAGAATGACGATGCGCGGGCGCAGGACGAGAATGCGCGCGAGCCCGACACGCCGCTGCTGGCCGCCCGAGAGCTCATGCGGATAGCGCGTGCGGAAGCTCGGATCGAGACCAACGGCGTGCAGCATGTCGTCGATGCGCGTCGTGCGCTCGCTCTTATCGCTCACGCCGTGAATGCGCAGGGCCTCGTCGAGCGCGTGGCCGATGCTCCACCAGGGATCGAGCGCCGCGCCGGGGTCCTGATGCACGTACTGGATGGTCGCGCGTGCGGCGCGCGCTTCCTTTGGCGCCAACCCCGATACGACGCGGCCTTCGAGCCGCATGGTTCCGGCCTTTTCCCGCACGAGACCCAGCGCCGTTTTTGCGATCGTCGTCTTGCCGCAGCCGGATTCGCCGACGAGGCCGAGGGCTTGACCGGGCTTGAGTTGCAGGCTCACGCCATCGACGGCGCGCACGATGGGCTGCTGCTTGCCGAGGAAAGCCTTGCCGCCGCCGAACTCGGTGACGAGATTCTCGATCTCCAGCAGTGCTGGCTCGTTCGCGCTCATGCCGCCGCCTCGTCGAGATGGAGGACGCAGCGCACGGCATGACCCGGCTGCGGCGCGACGCGCGGCGGCTGGCCGGCGCTGCATTCAGCGCGCGCACTCGGACAGCGCGGATTGAAGCGGCAGCCGGGAGGAGGCCTGAGTGGCGAGGGCACGGCGCCGGGAATGCCTGCGAGTTCCTTGGCGCGCTCGGGGTGGCAAGCAAGCAGCATCTGCGTATAGGGATGGGAGGGGGCCTTCAGCACCTGCGCGACCGGGCCGGTTTCGACGGTCTGACCCGCGTACATCACCGTGACGGTGTCGCAGAGCTGCGCGACGACGCCGAAGTCGTGCGTGACGAACAGCATGGAGAGTCCGCGCTCGAGGGCGAGACCGCGCAGCAGCTTCAGGATCTGGAGCTGTGTCGTGACGTCGAGCGCCGTCGTCGGCTCGTCGGCGAGGATGATGCCCGGCGCGGCCGCGAGCGCAGCGGCGATGAGCAGGCGCTGGCGCTGGCCGCCGGAGAACTGATGCGGATAGCGGTCGAGCGCGTGCTCGGCGTCGGGAAGCTGCACGGCCTTCAAAAGCGAGATCACGTGCGCCTTCTTGGCCTCGCGGCTCTCATTGCCGATCCCGCGGATCGTCTCGAGCAACTGCGTGCCGACGCGGAAGACGGGATTGAGCGCCTGGAAGGGGTCCTGCGGGATGAAGCCTATGGCGCGCCCGCGCACGTCCCTCTGCAGCGCGTCGGCCGGCAGATCGAGCAGATTGCGCTCGCCGAGCATGATCGAACCCTGCGTAGCGCGGCCCCGCTTCGGAAGGATGCCGAGGATGGCACGGATCAGTGTGGACTTCCCGCAGCCGGACTCGCCGACAACACCATGGATCGAGCCCGGCATGAGCGCGAGGCCCGCATTGTCGAGAATGCGCGCCTCACCTTCATCCGTGCCGACCGACACGGAGAGATCGCGAACCTCGAGGACCGGTGCTGGCTTCTCGCCCATCATCATCGCGAACGCCTCAGGCGGGGATCGACGAGATCGCGCAGGCCATCGCCGAAAAGATTGAAGCCGAGCACGGTGATCAGGATGGCAAGGCCAGGAAAGGTCACGGCCCACCAGGACTCGGGCAGATACTCACGGCTTTCCGCGATCGCGAGACCCCAGTCCGGGCTCGGCGGCGCCGCGCCAATGCCGAGGAAGCCGAGAACCGCAGTGGTCAGGATGGTGAAACCCATGCCGATGGTCGCGCGCACGATGATCGGCGAGGCGACGTTGGGGAGCACGTGCACGAAGAGAATGCGCGACGTCGACGCGCCGAGGCCTTGAAGCGCCTCGACGAAGAGCGCATTGCGCACGCGGCGCACCTCGCCATAGACGGTCCGGCAGAAGAACGGCCAGTACGTGAGCGCGAGTGCCGCCATGGCGCTTTCGAGGCCGCGGCCCATGAGCTGCGCGATGGCGAGCGCCAGAATGAGCTGCGGCACGGCGAGAAAGACATCCGTGACGCGCATGATGAGCTCGCTGCCCCAGCCGTTCGTATAGCCGGCATAGAGGCCCGCCGGTACGCCGATGGCGATGGCGAGCGCGACGACGGTGAGCGCCACGATGAGCGCACCGCGCGTTCCCATGACGACACGCGCGAAGACATCGCGTCCGAGATTGTCGGTGCCGAACCAGTATTCTGCAGAAGGCGGCTTCAGGCGGTCGATGATATTGCCGAAGTAGACGGCATCGGCGTCAGGGATGAGCAGCGGCGCGAATGCGGCAATAAGGCAAACCGCCGTGATGATCAGCAGTCCCAGGACCGCCGGAAAATCGCGCAGGAACTTTTTGACGATCAGCATCCGCGCGCCCTCAAAGCGTCTCGGCGACGCGCGGGTCGAGCATGGCGTGCACGACATCCACGATGATATTGACCACCGCATAGATGACGCCGACGATCAGCGTCACGGCGAGCACGGCCTTGTAGTCCGAGGTCAGGATGGCGCTGACGGCATAGGAGCCGACGCCCGGCCAATCGAAGATGGCTTCCACGGCGACGGCGCTCGAGATGAGCGTCCCGAACAGGAGACCGATCTGGGTCGTTGCCGCGACGACCGAGTTGCGCAGCACGTAGACCCAGATGATGCGCTTGCGCGCATAGCCTGCAGCCTCGGCGTAGTGCACGAAATCCTTCTGCATGGTCTCGAGCACGCCGGCGCGCGTGAAACGGGCGATCGAGGCAAGACCGCCGAGCGAGAGCGTGAAGGCCGGCATGATGATGTGCTTGAAAGATGCCCAGAACTGGTCGAAGCGTAGCGTCAGAAGGCTATCCACGAGATAGAGACCCGTGATCTCGGTCGGTGGCGGAACGCCGTCAGGATAGCGGGCCCTGAGCGGCAGCCAGCCGAGATCCATCGAGAAAACGATCTGGAGAATGATCGCGAACCAGAAGGAGGCGATGGCCAGACCGCCGACCGTGACGACGCGCATGACGTGATCGAAGGGCGAGTTGTGCCAGACGGCGGCCATGGTCCCGAGCGGTATGCCCACGAGAGCCGCGAAGAGCAGCGCCGCAAATGTCAGCTCGATGGTCGCCGGCAGCCGCCAGGCGATGTCGCTCGCGACCGGCCGGTTGGAGATGATGGAATTGCCAAGGTCGGCGCGCGCGACCTGCCCGACGTAGATGACGAATTGCTTCCAGATCGGCTCGTCGAAGCCGTAAGCCTTGCGCACGGCCGCGATCTGCTCGGGCGTCGCGTTCTCGCCTGCGAGCGCCGCCGAGGGATCACTCGGCAGCACGCGCAGCATGATGAACGTGAGCACGAGCAGCCCAAAAAGGGCCGGGAGCGCCAGCAACAGCCGGCGCAGAACAAACCGCGTCATCGCGCTTCTTGCGCTCCGTGATTGTGCGCCATCAGCCGGTCACTGAGATGATGCGGAAGATGGCACCCGAGCCCACAGGCGTGAACTGGAAGCCCTTCACGCGATTGGAGAGGCCCCTCAGCTCGATCGTATTGTAGATCCAGATGTCGGCGGCTTCGGAGACGACGATGCGCGAGGCTTCCTCGTAGAGCGCGGTCCGCTTCGCCTGATCGGAGAGGCGACGTGCCTCGCGCAGAAGCGTGTCCACCTTCTCGTTCTTGTACCAGCACGAGGCCTTCCAGGTGCCATGGAAGGCGCTATCGTACATCTGGCCGATCCAGTTCTCGGGATCGACGAAATACGTCGAAACCCAGTGCACCCACATATCGGGCGTCGTCTCGGGCTTGGCCGTGGACGCCGTGAGCTGCGGCCAGAGGTTCGGCACGATATTGAGCGTGACGCCGATGCGCCGCAGATCCTGCTGGAGGATCTGCGCGGCCTGCGTGGTCTGCGCCAGATGCTGCTGGATGTGGATCTCGATCGGGCGATCAATCGGCGCGCCCTCGGCCTTGGCCTTGGCGAGCAGCTCCTTGGCCTTGTCGAGGTCGTAGTCGTAGGGCTTCAGATCCTTGGGCGCCCCCCACAGATTGGCCGGGATGGGCCCTGCATTGCGCACGGCGTAGTCCTTCAGAACACCGCTGATGAAGCCTTTGTAGTTGAAGGCATGGCTCAGCGCCCTGCGATAGTTCACGTTGTCGAGGGGTGCTTTCATGTTGTTCATGCGCAGCACCATCACGCGCATCGACTGGTCCTGCGACACGGTCGCCGTCTTCGACTTCATGACGCGCTCGACCTGATCGGTCGGCAGGTAGCTGTCGGTGGCGTCGATCTCGCCCTTGATGAGCGCATTGATGCGCGTCGTCGTTTCGAGAATGTTGCGCCGGCGCACGATCTCGACGGGCTGCTTGTTGTGGCCCCAACCCTTGAAGTGATCGGGGTTGCGCTTGAGATCGGCCTGCTGGACGGGGCGGTACGTCTCAGGGTCGAGAACATAGACGCCCGAACCTGCCGAATGGGACGCGAGCCACGCCGTGCCCCAGTCATTGTCCTTGACGTTGGGTTCGATCACGCGGCGGTTGACGATCGCAACGAGCGGAACCGCCGACAGGAACGGCACGTAGGCGTGCTTGAGCTTGAAGACGACCGTCGTCTTGTCAGGCGCAGTGACGTTCTTCGGATCAAGCACGGGAAGGAAGGCGGACGCCGCGCCGCGCTTGATGCCGAGCAGGCGCTGGAAGCTCCACACGACGTCCTCCGCCGTGAGCGGGCTGCCGTCGTGGAACTTGACGTTGTCATGAAGCTTGAACGTCCAGGTCAGGCCGTCTTCGCTGACCGTGTGGCCAGTCGCGAGCCACGGAACGAGCTTCGGCGGATTGCCCTCGTAGGCGTAGAGCGTGTCATAGACGTTGACCATGTAGCCCTGCATGGGCACGTCGAAGAGGGCGTGAGGATCGAGATTGCCGGGGAGCTGGTCGGCCCAGATGAGCTCGTTGGCATTACGCTGAGCGAGCGCGATCGGCGATCCGATGACGGCAGTTGCAGCGGCTGCGCCAGTACCGACGAGGAATGTTCTGCGCTTCATAGTTTCCCTCCAACTAAGAGTTGCTGTTCAGCAGCCAGGCGATCAGGAGACGTAGACCTTGTCGGGCGGTGCGGGCCATGCGGTTCGGGAGTGGGCAAGTCCGAGATCGAGGAGCGTCTCGGCCGTCTTCAATGCCGCCAGCACCGGGCTCACGACGGGTGCGGAAAGCCGCTGCGAAAGCTCGCGCTCGACGCCCATGAAGGCCATGCTCATGCAGCCCATGACGAGGACATCGGCGCCGTCCTCGTCGATGCAGCGCCGCCCGGTCGCGACGATCCGGTCCCAGGCATCGTTGCCGCCGCGCGCGAGATCGACGACCGACACGCCGACGCCGCGCACCGATGCAAGGCGCTCGCTGAGGCCCTGAGCGCGGAGCCGAGGCGCGGCTCGCTTGGCGCCGCTGTCGAGTGGCGAGAGGATCGAGTAGCGCTCGCCAAGCTGCAAGGCGAGCGTCACCGCGGACTGGCCGGGGCCGACGATCGGCATCGACACCGTCTCGCGAATGGCATCGAGGCCGGGATCGGAGAAGCAGCCGACGATGCCCGCGCTGGCGCCCTCGGCCTCCGCTCTCTTCAATCCGGCCATGAGATGCGGCGCGACCATGACGGCGTCGCGCTCGCTCTCGATCGAGGCATAGCCTTCCGGCACGCTCTGCACCGCGATCTCGGTACCGGCGCCGGCGTGGCGCTGGAGATAGTCGCGCCGCCGTTCCATCTCGGCGGTACCGAGGGTTTTTTCCATGGGCGCGACGAGTTGGTAGACAATACGGCGGGCCATGGGATGGCTCCCCTACTTCAACTGCGCCAGCGTATCATCGATCAGTGCCGTCGAGTCCTGCAAGGCGTCGGCCACGCGATTGCGCGCCCGCACCATCTTGGTCTCGAGCATCCAGCGCTGCTCGCCGTCGGGGAGCTTACCGAGCTCGGTGAGGTCATAGAGGCAGGGGATCATGGTCGTCTGCGGCGTGTAGCCGTACGGATCGTGGCCATACGTACCGATCGCCGTCGACTGCAGCGGCACGAGGATGCGCGAGAGGCGCTTCATCGCGCGATTGAGCAGCTGGGCGGCTGCCTCCGAGCCCTTGCCGGCGGCAAACCTCTGGGCCTCGGCGCCGGCGGCAGCGTCGATGCGTGCGGCCGCGTCGTAGAATTCCTTCGCACGCACGTGAGCACCGTCGAGACCGACGCTCTTGCCCGGCTCCCTGAATTCCTCGAGGCGGGCGATGACCTGCTCGGCGACCGGCACGAAGCGGAAGGGCAGCACCGGCGCCGTCGTCAGCTCCCAGAGATAGGCCGCATAGAGGCGGATGTGCTCCTGCATGAGCTTCCAGTCCATCTTGTCGAGGCGGTTCTCGACCGAATGGTGCCACCAGCCAAGGGTTGCATTGGCGGTCGCCTTCAGCTCCTCATCGGTGAAGCCGCCTTCGCCATGGAACATCGGGATGCCGATGCCGAAGAAGCTCGAGTCGCCGGTTTTCACCGCGCGCTTCCACTTGAACTTCTTGGTCAGCAGTTCTTTCTCGATGCCCTGGTGGAAGGCCTTGAGCTCCGCGTTCGAAGCCGTGTTCCACTGGGTCGTGCCGATGAAGGCCGGCTGGTCGATCTGGAGATAGGCGACGCAGTTCTTGCGCAGGTCATCCCAGTTGCGGTCGGCGAACCAGGCCGAACCGGCCATCGTCCCCGTTTCGTGCGCGGTCCAGAAACCGAACGTGATCCCGCGGCGCAGCTTGTCGCGGTGCTGCATGAAGACGCGGGCAAGTTCCATCTTGCACGCATTGCCGGCGGCGTTGTCGGTCGCCGCTTCGCCCGGCCAGCTATCCTGATGGCCGCCGACGAGCACGAAATCATCCTTCTCGGGTGAGCTTGCCGGCGCGGGCAGCCGCGCGATGGTGACCTGGATCGGGCGCCAGCCGTTCTCGATATGCGTGCGGAACCAGACGCGCACCGGGCCTTTCTCCGCTATCTCGCGCAGCTTGAGTCCGGCCGTGCGGGCAATGCCGATGCACGGGATGGTCGGCATCTCGGTCTTGACGTTTTCGGGCGTCGGATTGCCCCAGACGGGCTTCACGGAGCCGAACGGGACGGCCTCGTTCTCCGGGTGCCCCCAGTTCATCATCACGGCGCCGATGGCGCCCTTCATCCCGGCGATGCGCTGCTTCTCATGGCGCGCCGGCGAATAGGAAAGCTCGGTCAGGATGATCTTGCCGCGAGCGTCCTTGCCCTCGTAGTCCGAGAAGGCGCCACCGCCGACATCGACGATCTCGCCGCGCAGGCCGTCGTCCGTGGTGTTGATGCTATGGCCGAGCGTGTTGGCCTGGATGGCGATCTCGGTCGGGCTCTCGACTCGGAATTCGGCGTGCTCGGGGAAGGATACGATCGCCGGCAGCTCGTGCATCACGACGTCGGTGAGGCCATTGGCCTTCATGGCGTCGCGGCTGTACTCGGCCATGCGCCGGCCGTTGGCGCTCCCCGCCGCGCGATGGGGGATCTCCGTAACGATCTTCTCGACGTGCGCCCGGATACGGTCCGCAGAGACCTCATCCGTCACTTTTGCGCTCGACATTGGCCGCTCTCCCGGAACTTCACGTTGGCACTTTTACCGTCATATTCTTGTATGACAGCAGTCAAGATGACTGCATGATAGAGGGTGGTATGTCAACTTGAGCTTCGATGAATGTTTTGGCAGTGTGCGGCGCCATTTTGTGCGTCGCAAAACCGTGCTGCAGCGGAGCGATGGACCGCCTCTCAGAGGCGGGCGATACTGACGTCGCTCTGGAGGGACGAATGACCGGTGATATCCTGCGCCTTACTGAGCTACCGCCATTGCGGCGCGATCAAGTCCTGGAGCGACTCCGCAACGCAATCATTGCCGGCCATTTCAAGCCGGGCGATCGCCTGATCGAGCGCGAGCTGTGCGAGCGCATGGGGGTCAGCCGCACCTCCATCCGCGAGGCCTTGCGCCATCTCGAGGCCGAGCATCTGATCCAGGTCGAGCCACGCCGTGGACCGGTGGTGGCGCGCATGACGCGCAAGCAGATCGCCGAGATCTATGAAGTGCGCGCCATGCTCGAGGCCGCGCTTGTACGGCGCTTCGCCGAGATCGCAACCGATGAGGATATTGCTGCGCTGAGGCGCATCTACGAAGACTTGCGCATTACGCGCGCGACCGGCGAGGTGCCGCGTATCGTGGTGCTGACCAAGCGCTTCATCGAACACATGATGGATGTGGTCGACCACGAGCTGATCGGCGACGTACTGCGCAAGCTCACGGCACGCATAAATGTCGTGCGCGTGCTCGCCATAGCGGTGCCGGGACGCCTCGAGGAGAGCGGGCGCGAACTCGCCATCGTGATGGATGCCATCGAGCGCCGCGACAGCGAGCTGGCCGCGCAGAGCCTCAGGGCTTACGTCGAGAATGCCGCGGCGGCTTCGCTGCAGCGCTTCGATGAGACGGAGCGAGAGCGCGAGAGCGCCGACAGCAAGGCGAGGCGCTCACCACGCATGGCGCCGGTGCGCCGATCCGGCGCAAGCCGCAAGTAATCGATCAGGCGGTCGCGGCCTTTTCGGGCGCCGGGGAAAGCCGCCGTTCAATTTCCGAAGAACGACGAGAGCAGGTTGGGGTTCGGCTTCGGCTTGAAGGGCGTCATGGCCGAGGCCACCTGAGCGTAGAGCCCCGGCACCCACTCGGGCTGAGCCGGGTTCGGCGGCGGCAGGCCGTTGCGCCGGAAATCGCTCGGCGCGATGACGACCTTCACGTTATCGAGGCCGACATTGGCGGCGAGGACGAAGAGCTCCTCGGCTGCCTCGTCGCCGACGGCAATGCAGCCGGCAGATACGGCCTTGCCATGGATCATGATGTCGCCGCCGAGGTTCTTTCGCTTGTCCTTGGCTGCCATCTGGCGGTCGAAGGCATTCGGATAGTTCACGCGCATGGACACGTGGTAACGGCTCGCCGGATTGAGATACGAGATGCTGTAGACGCCTTCCGGAACCTGCCTGTCGCCTTGCTCCAGCTTAGGCCCGGCCTTGCCGCTCGCGGCGAGCACGGGATAGCGATGGACGAGCTTCCACGTGCCGCCCTCGGGCCGCGCGTGCAACTCCACCGCCTTCTCATCCTTGATCGTGACGAAAGCGACTTCCGCCGGCGGCCACGCGGCCTTTGCCGACCTGAATTTCTCCTCGAGGCGCCTCGTCGCACCGGGCGAGATCTCGGCGAGCCTGCGCGCGAGCCTGTAGTCGCGGAGTGGCGCGCTCGCCTTGGGCATGGTCCAGGCCGAGGCCTGAGGCGGCCGAACGGCGAGGCGCGGCGGCTCCAGGAGCGGGATGACCCGCTCGGCCCGCGTCTCCGTCGACCATGACTGCGGAATTTCATCGGCGAGCGTTTTGAGCGGCGCCACCGCGACGACCTCGATCGTCGGTCCGGGCCAACGCAGGGCCTCCAGATCCAACGACACGTATGTGAAACGATCGGCGCCGGCCGGCCCTTCGGGGCTCGGTATGGGCTCGTCGGCGGACGGCTTCGCGACGGTCTGAACCGGAGCGGGCGCACCGGCCAGCAGGCCAAGCCGCTCGAGAGCGATGGTCCCGCCTGCCCCCGCGCAGCTTGCCGCCGCACCGAGGAACAGGAATGTGAGCTTGCTGAATCTGATCCCCAAAGCGTGTAACCCGCCCTGATCCCGTGCCCGGACCATCATCGCCGATTCGGCCCGCAGGCGCATACGGCAATGACGAATCACCTTTGAGGAAGACTCTAACCCGCACTTTGAGACAAAAGGCGGGTCTCAATGCGCCCATGATGGGGCGGATCGGCCTTTATCGTTCCACATTCTGGGCTTGCACGGTCGGGCTCGCAGTGCGCGAGCGGTATTGCTTTGCGCGAAAGCTTTCCGGCAGAATGGCGCCGGCCGCGATTGCGGCGTCAGCCCGATCGAGGTTCCGAACTCAAGATGCAGCCCACAGCATCGCGCCGCGCCGTGCGCATTGCCGTCGACATCGGCGGCACATTCACCGACATCGAGATCCTCGATGAGGCCACCGGCCAGACCTTTGCGGTCAAAACACCGACAACGCCGGATGATCCCTCCGAGGGGTTGATCACGGGCCTGCGCATGGCGGGCAAGGAGGTCGGCTTCGCGTTCGGAGACATCTCCGCGCTCCTGCACGGCACGACGATCGCGACCAATGCCGTCCTCCAGCGCCGCCTGCCGAAGGGCGCACTGATCACGACCGCGGGCTTCGAGGATGTGCTCGAGATCGGCCGTCATTTCCGCAAGCAGGTCTATGCGAGCAAGGCCGAGCCGCGCGTGGTCCTCGTTCCGCGCGCCTGGCGTTTCGGGATCAAGGAGCGCACACGTGCGGACGGCGCGATCGAGACGCCGCTCGATGAACGCGAAGTCCAGCATCTCGCGGAAAGGATGAAAGCCGGCGGCATCCAGTGCGTCGCTGTCTGCCTGCTTCATGCCTATGCCAATCCAAAGCACGAGAAGCGCATCGCGGAGCTCCTCGCGAAGTACGCACCGGATCTGGACGTCTCGCTCTCGCACGAGGTGAGCCCCGAAATCCGCGAGTTCGAGCGCTCGTCGACGACCGTGCTCAATGCGCTGCTCATGCCGGTCGTACGCCGCTATCTCGAGCGTCTGCGAGCGCGCCTCAAGAGCGCCGGCTTCGAAGCACCGGTCTATCTCGTGCAATCGAACGGCGGCGTGATGAGCCCGGAGACGGCCGCGCTGCTGCCGGCGCGGCTTTTGCTCTCGGGGCCGAGCGGCGGCGCGCTGGCGGCCGAGACCATCGCCCAGCGCCTCGCCATGCCCGACGTCGTCGCCGTCGACATGGGCGGCACGAGCTACGACGTCTCGATCGTGAGCGGCGGCCGCACGCGCCTCGTGACCGAGGGCACGGTCGACGGCCTGCCGGTGCGCCTGCCCATGATCGAGATCCGCACGATCGGTTCGGGCGGCGGCTCGATCGCGCTCGTCGAGGAGAGCGGTCGCTTGCGCGTTGGACCGGAAAGTGCCGGCGCCAAGCCCGGCCCGGCCTGCTACAGCCGCGGCGGCACCGAGCCGACCGTGACCGATGCCAATGTCGTGCTCGGCCGCATTGATCCGCAATTCTTTCTCGGCGGCGCCATGCGCCTCGACGATGCCGCGGCGCGCACGGCGATCACGACGCACGTGTCGGAGCGCTTGTCGCTCACGCCCGAGGCCGCGGCCGAAGGCATTCTTCAGGTCGCAGTCTCGCACATGGCCGGCGCGATCCGCCTCTCGCTCTTCGAGAAGGGGCTCGATCCCGAGGACTTCACGCTCGTCTCGTTCGGTGGCGCGAGCGGGCTCCATGCCTGCGATACCGCCGACGAGATCGGCATCGGCCGCGTCGTCTTTCCGCGCGATCCGGGCACGCTGAGCGCTTGGGGTATGCTCTATTCCGACGTCGTGCACGCGCTTGCTCGGGCGCGCCTCATGAAGGCCGATGCAGGCGCTATACCCATCCTCGCGGAGATCTGCGCCGAGCTTCGCCGCCTGGGCGCGGAACGGCTCGAAGCCGACGGCATTGCGCGGTCCGATCAGCTTCTGCCGATCGCGCTCGACATGCGCTATCCCGGCCAGGCCTACGAAATCCAGGTTCCGTTCGATGCCTCGGCGAAAGATCCTGCGACGGCGCTCGACGCTTCGATCGCGTCGTTTCACCAGGTTCACGAGGCCCAATACGCGCACGCCGAGCCGCACGTGATGCCGGAAATCGTTGCTATCCGTATCGCGGCGACAGGCAGGCTCCGAAAGCCGATCGAGCAGGATTTCGCCTTCGCCGGTTCGCACGCGCCCAAGGGGCGGCGGCCCGTCTATGCCGCGGGGCGCTGGCATGACGCGCCCATCCATGAGCGCACCAAACTTACCGCCGATCTCAAGATCAGCGGTCCCGCGATCATCGAAGAGGCGCACGCGACGCACTTCATTCCGCCGGGGTGGGAGATTGCCGCCGCACCGACCGGAGATCTTGTTGCAACCAAGCGCACGGGAGGCGCGGCATGAAAGCGCTCGACGTTGTCCAGCTCGAAGTCATCCGCAATGCGCTCGTTGCCGCCGCTGAGGAAATGGGTGTCACCATCTGGCGCACGAGCCGCTCGAGCGTCGTGCGTGACTTGCTCGACTATTCAACGTGCGTTTTCGACGCCGAGGGTAAGAGCGTCGCGCAGGCGACCTGTATCCCTGTGCATCTGAATTCCATGTCGAGTTGCCTCGACGACATCCTGCGCGATCACATTCCGCTCAGCCAGTGGCGCGAAGGCGATATCATCATCACCAACGACCCCTACTCGGGTGGGCAACATCTCAATGACATCCTGACCTTCAAGCCGGCCTTCGTCGACGGGCGTCTCGTCGGCATTGCGGGCGTGCTCGTGCATCATCTGGATGTCGGGGGCGGCGCACCGGGGAGCTACTACGCCGGCGCGACGGAGATCTATCAGGAAGGCTTCCGCATTCCGCCCATGCGCCTCGACGATGCGGGACGGCGGAACAAGGAAGTCATCCAGCTCCTCTTGCGCAACACGCGCGAGCCGGCCAACGTCGGCGGCGACTTCGCCTCGCAGCTTGCCGCACTCGACATCGGCGTGAAAGGTCTCCATCGCATCGCGCGGCGCTACGGGTCCGAACGGCTCGGCGAAGCGTGTCGCGGCATCCGGCGCCAGTCGGAGATGGCCATGCGGGCCATGATCCGCGGCATCCCCGACGGGACGTACGCCTTCGAGGACTTCACCGATGACGATGGCATCGATCGCGAGAAGCAGATCAGGATCGCCGTCGAGCTGACCGTGCGCGGCGACACGTTGACGGTCGATCTTTCCGGCTCGTCGCCGCAAGTACAGGGTCCGGTGAACTGCACGCGCAATATGTCCGGCTCCGGCGTCTTCTGCGGCATCCTCATGTCGATCGGCAGCGAGATTCCGGCGAACGCGGGCTGCTACGAGCCCGTCGACATCGTCGCGCCGGACGGGCTCTGCGTCACCGCGCGCTCGCCGGCGCCGGTCGCCAATCGCATGGCGATCGGCCACCGCGTCGTCAATGCGGTCATGGGCGCGTTCGCGAAAGCCATTCCCGGCCGCGTGCCGGCGGCCTACTACGGCGTGAGCTATGCCTATGCGACCAATCTCTTTCATGCCGACGGCCGCCGGCAGGTGTACTTCGACCTGACGTGCGGCGGCTGGGGCGGACATCCCGAGGGGGACGGCGCCAACGGTTTTTCCTGCGGACTGCACAATATCGCCAATGCGCCCGTCGAGATGCTGGAGAGCACATATCCGGTGACGTTCGAAGCTTATACGCTGATGCCCGACTCGGGTGGCGCCGGCGAGCATCGTGGTGGTTGCGGCCTCGTTCGCGCCTTCCGCATCGACGCGCCCGCGGGTACGCTCGCGTGCAACTTCGATCGCTTCAAGACGCGGCCTTATGGCTTGGCGGGTGGCGCCGCGGGAGCCGCGAGCTTCGCCGAGCTGCAGCACGCCGACGGTACCGTCGAGCGCCTGCCGTCGAAGGTCGCGGGGAAGGCGATCGCGAAGGGTGATGTGTTCCGTCTGGTGACGGCGGGCGGCGGCGGATACGGCGATCCATCACAGCGCAGTCGGCAGGCGATCGCCGACGACCTCGCGAACGGCTATGTCTCGCGCGAAGCTGCAACGGCGAGCTACGGCGCGAAGGGCTGATCAGATCGACATGGCCTGACCGCCGTTGACGTCGAGCGTCGCGCCGTTGACGAAGCCGGCTTCCTCCGACGTCAGGTAGGCGATCGCAGCGGCAACATCCTCGACGCGACCCTGGCGGCGCACCGGAATGGACGCGAGCACCCGCGCGCGCTCCTCGGGCGTGTGGCGCTCGTTGAGGAACGACTCGACGCGCGGCGTCAGGATCGCGCCGGGGCACACGGTGTTGCAGGTAATGCCGTCGGGGCCGAACTCCTGCGCGATTTGCAGCGTGAAAGCCTGCATGGCGCCCTTCGCGGCAACGTAGGGCGTGCCGGCAAACAGCGAGCCGAAGCGTCCGGCTTTCGAGCCCATATTGATGATGCGTCCGTAGTGCGCTTTCTGCATGTGCGGGAGGACCGCGCGCGTCGCCCACACGCACGTCTTGACGTTGACGTCCATCACGCGCTGCCAGTCCTCGTCCGACTGCTCGAGGAAGCGAAAGGGCACATGCAGCGAGCCGCCGATATTGTTGACGAGGATGTCGATGCGGCCGTGGCTGTCGATCATCTCGGCGACGGCCTGGCCAATGGCGCGCTTGTCCATCATGTCGAGCGCGCGGCCGGCGATGTCGAGGCCCGCCCCCGCCGCTTCCTTGAGCACATCGGCGAGCAGGGACGCGTCACGGTCCCAGATCACCACACGCGCGCCTTCACTCGCGAGACGCTGCGCCACACCGAGGCCGAGGCCGCTCGCGGCCGCCGTGATGAGGGCCGAACGGTTCTCAAATCGGCGCATTGTCGGATGCCTCCTTATGACCGGCCTCGGGATCGACCTTCACGTCGATGACGACAGGGCCTCTCATGCGATGGCCCTCCTCGATGGCGTCGCGTAGCTGGTCCGGATGCGTGACGGTCATGCCGCGCCCGCCGAGACCTTCCGAAATCTTCGCAAAATCACAGTCTGCAAAATCGACGGCAATGCGGTTGGCTCCGAGATTGTCCCGCACCATGCCGAGTCCGGCATTGTTGTCGACGATGTACACGACATCAAGGTTCTGCTGCACGCACGTGGTGATGGTCTGCAATGTCATCATGAAGCCGCCGTCGCCAGCGAGGCACGTGACGCGGCGCTTCGGAAGCACCAGCTTGGCGGCAGCGGCCGCAGGCGCGCCCCACCCCATGGCACCCGTACCACCGGCGACGAGAAACTGATGCGGGTGCGTGCTTCTCAAGCCGAACGTCGCCCAAATGCGGTTCGCGCCGGCATCGAGCGTGATCAGGTCATCCTGGCCCATGAAGCCCTGCATGGCCTTGATGATGTCCGCGTGATGCACGCTGCCCTGTCCGGCCTTGAGCGCGGGAAGGCGATCGAAGTCCCACTTATCACGCAGCGACGCGATGTGCGCGAGGCGCGCGGTCTTCTTCGACGCGCCGAGGTCGAGCTTGGCAAGCTCCGCCAAAACATCCGCGACGTCGCCGGTGACGGCATGATCGACCGGATAGACCCAGCCGGCATTGCGCGGATCGATGTCCACCTGCACGAGCGCCTGCTCGCCGGGGCGGATCATCGCGGGATCGCGAAAGCGCGTGTAGTCGGGGCCCATGCTGGCGCCGAGCATGACGACGAGATCGGCCGCCGCCACCGCGCGGTTGGCGCAGGCGTGGCCCCATGTGCCGAGCATGCCGACGGCAATGGGCGCCGTTTCCGCGATCACGCCCTTGCCGTTGTAGCTCGTCGCGACAGCAATGCCGCTCGCCAGCGCGAGGTCCTGCAGCGCCTGTCCGGTTTCGGTCATGGTCACGCCATTGCCGGCGATGATGAGCGGCCGCTCGGCGCGCGCCAACATCTCAGCGAGCTTGCGGACGGCCGACGGATCAGGACGCGGTGGCGTGTAGCGGTGATAGCCGGCGGACGGATAGAGCACGGGCTTCATGTCCGCCGGCGCTTCCGCGCGAATCATCGGTGTCTTCATCACGACGGCGGCCGGCCCCATGCGCGGCAAGCTCGCGTGCTTGATCGCCATCTGCACACCATAGACGGCCTCCTGTGGTGCCGTCGCGTACGTGCAGTACTTGGTGATCGGCTTCAGCGAAGCCATGGCGTCGGCGCCGGCGTAGTCGCC
Source organism: Hyphomicrobiaceae bacterium (assembly GCA_035565975.1). Taxonomy (GTDB): domain Bacteria; phylum Pseudomonadota; class Alphaproteobacteria; order Rhizobiales; family Hyphomicrobiaceae. The sequence goes on along the minus strand of DATMRT010000008.1, from coordinate 12,469 downwards.
GGTCATGGTCTGGTAGACGCCCATCTGGCCATAGCCGTCGTAGTCCGAGGTCTCCGTCAGCACGACCATGGGCGAGCCGGAGAAGTGCGCTTCGAGAATGCCCATGCCGCCGATCGTCGTGATCCATGGTCCCTGTCCCATGAGCACGGACGGACGCCGCAGCAGGCGCCCCGCAGTCTGGGCCATGACGGAGGCGATCCACTCCGAGCGCGCGAGAACGACGTTGATCTTCTTCTCCTGCGCCTTGAAGGCGGGAAGCGACCACGTGATGCCGAGGCCGGGCAGCGTGAATGCATGCGTGATGCCGCCTTCGACGAGGGCGTTGACGACGAGCTCGTTGGTCTTGACCATGCGCCGCGAGCCTCCGAATGAGAAGAGCGCCAAATACTGTTTCGCATTGCGGAATAGTAGATTTAGGATCGGCAGAAGTGCGATACCATCCGCATCGGGATGCGAGATTGCATACGAGGACGCATATGACAAGCAGCAACAATACGGTCGTGGTAACCGGCGCCTCAGGCTTTCTGGCCGCGTGGATACTGCCGAAACTCGTCGCACGCGGCATTAGAGTCGTCGCCGTCGATATTGCGCGCGATGAAACGCGACTGCGCCAGGTGATGAAGGGGCCAGCACCCCAGGGCATTATCTGGGAGCGCGCCGATTTGACGACCGATGGCGTCATGTCTCGCATTGCGGAACAATATGCAGCCAGCACGATCCTGCATCTTGCCGCCCTTCAGATCCCCGCATGCAAAGCGAACCCGATTGCCGGCGCCAAGGTCAATGTGGTCGGCCACGTCGGCGTGCTCGAGGCCGCCCGCGGCGTGGGCGCGCGAGTCGTGTACACGAGTTCGGTTGCCGCGAAGCCGCGCGGCGCCGCCAAGGCACCGGCCAATCTCTACGGCGTCTTCAAGCGGGCCGACGAAGAGATCTCGCGCCTCTATGCCGAGGACTTCGGCGTCGCTTCATTCGGCTTGAGGCCGCACGTCGTGTACGGCATCGGCCGGGATCAAGGCGAAACGTCTGCCGTCACCAGCGCCATGCGGGCCGCCGCGTTCGGCGTGGGCTACACCGTGCCATGGACAACGGCCACCTGCTTCCAATTCGCGGACGACATCGCGGAGATGTTCGTACGCGTCGTCGAGAGCGAATGGAGCGGCGCGCACCTCGCTGACATGACGGATGTCATCGAAAGCACGGCCGACATTATCGCCGCCATTCGCGCGAGCGCACCTGAGGCCGATGTGCAGGCGACCGGCCCGGAGCGGCTCTCGCCCACCGCCGGCTTCGATGTGGCAGCGCTCGAGCAGGTTATCGGCCCGAGGCCGCAGACGCCGCTCAGTGAGGGCGTGAGACGCACGATCCAGCACTTCCGCGAGCTGCGCGCCAAAGGTCTCGCCTAACTGCGAACGGCATCTCAATCGGGTCGCGCCGATCGCGAAGTCTCGATTCTAATGTTTCGTCTTGCGGAACAAAAATTCCGTAGGACGATATTCCGCTTTGACGGCGCGCGAAGTGCCGACTAGGCTCCGGCCGAGTTCGCAAGGCGCCAGAGCGCGCCGATATCGAGGAGGAAACAGGATGACCCGCCCCGCGCGGCTTGGCCGCACGCTTCTTTGCGCACTGGCTCCCATCGCAACCATGCTCGGCGCATCTGCAGAAGCTGCCTATCCCGAGCGCCCGGTGACGATGATCGTCGCATGGACGGCAGGTGGCGCCACTGATCTGGTGGCGCGCGGCATTCAGGATACTTTCCAGAAAGCGCTCGGCACGCAGATCGTCGTGAAGAATGTGCCCGGTGCTGCCGGAACGCTCGGCACGGCGGAAGCCGCACGCGCGGCAGCGGATGGCTATACGATCCTGCTCAGCCCGATCGGGCCGATCACGCTGCAGCCACATCGCATGAAGCTCGACTACAGCTACGACAGCTTCGATACGATCTGCAAAATCGCCGACAGCCCCGTCGTTCTGATGGCGAAGCCCAACGCGAAATACAAGACCGTGGCCGATGTCGTGAAAGCCGCGAAGGCGGCACCCGGCAAAGTTCCTTATGGATCGACCGGTCCCGGCACGATCCCCCACGTGTCTATGATCGCCTTCGCGAAGGCTGCAGGGATCGAAATCAAGCACGTGCCGTACAAGGGCTCCGCGGACGTGGTGCAGGGCTTGCTCACGGACACGGTCGACCTGTTCACGGATCAGCCGAATCTCGTGCCGCAGTACAATCTAACGGCGCTTGGCATCTTCGCTTCCGAGCGCATTCCGACTTACAAGGACATTCCGACCCTGAAAGAAGCTGGCTACGATCTCCAGTTCTCCATCTGGCTCTCGATGTTCGCGCCAAAGGGCCTCCCGGCGCCTGTCCTCGCCAAGCTCGAGGGTGCCTGCAAAAGCACGATTGCCGATCCGACGGTCGTGGACATGCTCGCCAAGCAGCGCCAGCCCATTTCCTACCTCGGCAGCAAGGATGCGACTGCCTTCATCGCGGCCGAATTCAAGAAGAACGGCGAGCTGATCAGCGGCGCTGGCCTCAGCCCCAAGTGATGCACGAGCCCGCCGGCGCGACGTAGCAGCGCTATGCGCTCTGGCGGGTTGCTCCCTTGCGACTCTTCAGCAAGGATGGCCCTCACAAAAAAAATTGCAGCTTGGAGGAAACCCGAAATGAAAAGATTACTCGCACTTGCACTTCTTGTTGGAAGTGCAGCTGCGCCCTTGCCCGCCTACGCGACCTATCCGGACCGTCCCGTCACGGCCATCGTTTCGTTCCCGGCGGGCGGCGCGACGGACCTCGTCGCCCGCGGTCTGCAGGAGGCTTTCGGGCGCGCGTTGGGACAGCAGCTCGTCGTCAAGAATGTGAACGGCGCGTCCGGAACGATCGGTGCCGCGGAGGCTGCTGCGGCCCCGCCTGACGGCTATACGATTTTCATCACGCCGAGCGGGCCGACGGTGGCGCAGCCGCACCGCATGAAGCTCACGTACGACATCGACAGCTTCGATCCCGTTTGCAAGCTCGTCGAGCAGCCACTCGTGCTCATGGCGCCGAAGACCACCAAGTACCGCACGGTCGCCGATCTGGTCGCTGCGGCGAAGGCCGAGCCTGGAAAGATCACGTACGGCACGTCGGGGCCCGGCTCGATCACGCATCTGGCGGCGCTCGCGCTCGAGAAGGCAGCCAACATCAAGTTGAAGCATGTGCCCTTCAAGGGCTCGGCCGATGCCGTGCAGGCAATGATGTCGAACACGACCGAGCTGTACAGCGACCAGGCCAATCTCGTGCCGCAGTACGACCTCTATCCGATCGCCGTCTATGCCGAGAAGCGCATCGAAACCTTCAAGGACACACCGACGGTCCGTGAAGCCGGCTTCGACGTCGTTGTGACGAACTACAATGGCATATTCGTGCCGCGCGGGACGCCGGCCGACGTGAAGGCGAAACTCGGACAGGCCTGCAAGGCCGCGCTGGATGACGCGAAGGTCAAGGAGATCTTCGAGCGTCAGAAGTATCCGATCGCCTACATGGATGCCGCCGCATTCCAGCCGTTCGTCGATGCCGACTACAAGCGCGTCGGCGAGCTCGTCAAGGCCGCAGGCCTCGGCAAGAAGTGACCTCACGGCGCGAGCGGCGGCGAGCTGCTCGCGTCGCTCACTCGAGAGAAACTCATGGGCGTGCAGCAGCAGTATCTGTCCGGCCTCTTCTTCATCGCGTTCGGCGCCTTCGCCGTGTGGGCGGGACGCGACCTCACGATCGGCACAGCCGCGGAGATGGGCATCGGCTATACGCCGCGCGCGCTGGCGATCGGATGCATCGTGGTTGGCTGCATCCTGCTGTTGCAAGCCTTCACCGTGAAGGCTGCCGAGGAAGGCCCGCGCGTTTCGATTGCCTGGCGGCCGCTGGTGCTCGTCACGCTGATGGTGACCGCCTTCGGTGGCTTGCTGCCTTATCTCGGCCTTCCGATCACGGTGGCGCTGATCACCCTCATGGCGGCCGCGTCCGGTGAGACCTTCACCTGGCCGATGCTCGTTGTGATGGCGGTCGGACTGGCCGTAATGTCACTGCTACTCTTCTCGACCGCCCTCAACCTTCAGATTCCGGTTTGGCCCTTCTGATGGACCTGTTCTCGAACCTCGCGCTGGGCTTCTCCGTCGCACTCACGCTGAAGAATATCTTCTACTGCTTCGTCGGCGCGCTCTTCGGGACACTCATCGGCGTACTGCCCGGCATCGGGCCGCTGGCGACCATCGCCATGCTGCTCCCGATCACGTTCCACCTCGAGCCGACCGGCGCCCTCATCATGCTGGCCGGCATCTTCTACGGTGCGCAGTACGGCGGCTCGACGACGGCCATCCTTGTCAATCTGCCGGGCGAGTCCTCGAGCGTGGTGACAGCGCTCGACGGCTACCAGATGGCCCGCCAGGGACGCGCGGGCGTCGCTCTCGCGACGGCGGCACTGGCGTCGTTCTTCGCCGGCTGTGTCGCGACGATCGTCATCGCCGTCGCCGCGCCCGCCCTTTCGCGCATGGCGCTGCTTTTCGGCCCACCCGAGTTCACCGCGCTCATGGTCATGGGTCTCATAGCGGCCGTCGTGCTCGCTTCGGGCTCGATCGTGGCCTCGATCGGGATGGTCATGATCGGGATGCTGCTCGGCCTCGTGGGCACCGACGTGACGACGGGCGAACAGCGCTTCGTCTTCGGCATCCGCCAGATCTACGACGGCATCGATTTTGTCGTCGTGGCCATGGGCCTCTTCGGCGTCGCCGAGATCATCTCCAACCTGGCCGACAGCCACGGGCGCACGTCGGGGTCGGCGGAGATCACGCGCCTGATGCCGAACAAGGCCGACGTCAAGCAGGCCGCGCCGGCGGCGATCCGCGGCACCCTGCTCGGATCGCTTCTCGGCGTGCTGCCGGGGGGCGGCGCGCTCATCTCGTCGTTCGCCTCCTACAGCCTCGAGAAGCGCCTTGCCGATGATCCATCCCGTTTCGGCAAGGGAGCCATCGAGGGCGTGGCCGGACCGGAAGCGGCAAACAATGCCGGCGCCCAGGCGAGCTTCATTCCAATGCTGGCGCTCGGCATCCCGCCCAATGCCGTGATGGCGCTCATGATCGCGGCGATGACCATCCACGGCATCACGCCGGGGCCGAAGTTCCTCTCCGATCAGCCGTCGCTCTTCTGGGGCATGATCGTGAGCATGTGGATCGGCAATATGATCCTGGTCATCCTCAATCTGCCGCTCGTCGGCATCTGGGTGAAGTTGCTGAAGATCCCCTACGCCTATCTCTTTCCGGCGATCCTCGTGTTCTGCTGCGTCGGCGTCTACTCGATCAACTACCGCGTCTTCGACGTCTTCGCGATGGCCGGCTTCGGTGTCTTCGGCTACTTCCTGCGCCGCATCGGCTGCGAGCCGGCACCGCTCGTGCTGGGCTTCATTCTCGGCCCCATGGTCGAAGAGCAGTTCCGGCGCACGCTGCTGCTCTCGGACGGCGACTTCTCGATCTTCCTCACGCGGCCGCTCAGTGCGACGCTGATCGGAGTCACCGTCGCACTACTGCTCCTCATGGCGCTCCCTTCCTTGCGCAAGGGACGCGAGGAAGCTTTCCGCGAGCAGGATTGAGCGGACGAACCGCGCTCACGCACGTCTCATTGCATCCACGAACTGCAGCACGCCGCCACCTCCGCGGCGCGCGACGTGCTGCCCGCAGGAATCGATTCCTGACACGCGAACAGCTCGCCTCTACTGAATGCGCGTGATCCGCACTGCGGAACATATTTTGACTTGCGGTACGCAGCGCGCGCTGCTCAAATGCAGAAAACTGTAGGGGAAGCGCACTATGGGGCGGAGCCGCACAATCGAGCTGCTGCGGGACGTCGAGGACTTGCCGGCGGATGATCGGCAGTTCGTCGCGGCGCTGGAGCGCGGACTCCGCGTGTTGCGCATGTTCTCTTCCGCGCACGAGACGCTCTCGAATGGCGAGCTCTCGCGCGGCACCGCGCTTTCGAAAGCGACCATCTCACGCCTCACCTACACGCTGAGTCGCCTCGGCTATCTCACGCACGACTCATCGAGCGGACGCTATCGGCTAGGTCCCGGTGCGCTCGCGCTCGGCTATGCGTCGCTGTCGAAGTTCGACGTGCGCCAGGTTGCGCGACCGCTCATGCAGAACCTCGCCGACTATGCCGGCGCGAGTGTCGCGCTCTGCGCGCGTGACGGCCTCAACATGATCTATCTGGAGTTCCGCAGGAGCCCGAACGCGCTGGGCCTCGGTCTCGATATCGGCGACCGCATCCCGCTTGCAACGACAAGCGTCGGCCGCGCCCATCTTGCGGCCATCAGTGAGGCGGACCGCAAGCCGTTGCTCGACGAGCTCCGGCGCAACGATCCCTCGGCGTGGCCAAAAGCGCGGCGCGGCATCGAGCAGGCCATCCGCGACGTCGCCGAGCGCGGCTACTGCACATCGCTCGGCGATTGGGTGCCGGAGATTCATTCGGTGGGTGTGCCGCTCGACGTGAACTCGCCCTACGGCATTCTCTCCTTCAACATCGGTGGCCTCGCCTCGACCTTGCCGCCGCGCCTGATCGAGACCGACCTCGCACCGCGCCTTGTCGGGCTCGCGCGCCGCGTCGCCGAGATGCTCGGCGCTGCGACTACAGATCGGCCGAGTGGAAAGCCCAGCAAGGGCGGTCACTGAAGCCGCGCGCAATCGCCGAACAACTGAGAGCAGGAGGAAACCATGTCGAAATCTGTAACGCGACGTTCGATGGTCAAGGGGATCGCAGTGGGCGCGGCTGGCGCCGTGTTTGCGCCGAGCGTCATTGCGCGCGCGCAGACAACGCTGCGGATCAACGCGGGCATGCTGCCGATCCTGAACGGCCCCGTCTATATCGCGCTGCGCGAGAAGTACTTCGAGAAGCTCGGCCTCGACGTCAATCTGATCAAATTCACATCCGGCCCGTCTCAGTTCGCGGCTCTTGCGGGCGGCCAGTCTCATCTCGGCTGGGGCGGCATGGGCGCCTACCTGATCGCCAAGGCCAACGGCCAGGATCTGCAATCGATCGCCGTCTTCATGGACTACAACAGGCTGCAGGCACTGGTCGTGCCGAAGAACAGCCCGATCAAGAGCGTGAAGGATCTGCAGGGCAAGAAGATCGCCGCCGTGCAAGGCTCGGACGCCCATTACGGCTTGTGGAAGCTGCTGCAAAACAACGGCATGGCTAAGGATGCCGCGCAGCTCGTCGGCATGACACCGACGCAGCAGATTGCTGCCTTCAATGCCGGCGACGTCGACGGCGTGTATACCTGGGAGCCGTTCGTCACGCCGATGCTCAAAGCCGGCGGGCGCGAGATCACGCGCATGTCCGACCTCGATCCAGGTCCTTCATTCCTGAATTGGGCCGGTCGCAAGCAGTGGCTCGAGCAGAACCCGGAAGCGATCGTGCGCCTTCTGGAGGGCTGGAACCTGGGTCTTGCGAAAATGAAGCAGGATCCCGAGATGGCCATCCGCTATACGTTGGACTTCACCGGTATGGCGCGCGAGCAGGCCGACGCCATCATCAAGGATCTCGTCCACTTCGAAGCAACGGCAGCGCTCGATCCCAAGAGCCCGGCCTACTGGGCCAAAGGCAGCAAGCTGCACACTGTGCTCGTCGACTTCCTGAAGTTCGGCCATGAATTCGGGCTCGCCAAGCAGGTCATCAACATCGACGACTACCTCATGACCCAGTTCATGGAGAAGGTGAAGAAGGCCTGATCGACGCCGTCGATGCATAGGAAAGCGGATCGATCCGCGGACAACAAGACTGCCGGGAGAAGACCACCATGAGATCGGGCATTGGCAGACGCTCCATCATCAAGGGCATCGCTGCAGGCGGTGCCGCAGCGGTATTTGCGCCGAGCATTATCGCGCGCGCGCAGTCGACGTTGCGCATCAACGCCGGCATGCAGCCGATCATGAACGGGCCTGCACATATCGCCTTCCGCGAGAAGTACTTCGAGAAGCTCGGTCTCGAGGTCAACTTCGTCAAATTCACATCGGGACCGGCGCAATTTGCTGCGATCGCGGGCGGTCAGGTCGATCTGGCCTGGGGCGGCGTCGGACCGTTTCTGGTTGCCAACGCGAACGGACAGGATCTCCAGTTCATCTCGGTCCTCATGGACTACAACAAACTCGAAATGGTGCTTGTCCCGAAGGATAGCCCCATCAAATCGATGAAGGACCTCAAGGGGAAAAGAGTGGCTGGCGTCCAGGGCTCGGACGTTCACTACGGCCTCTGGAAACTGCTGCAGAAGCATGGAATGAGCAAGGACGACGCGCAGCTCGTGGGCATGGCGCCCCCTCAGCAAGTGGCGGCCTTCAATGCGCGCGACGTCGATGCAGCTTTCATCTGGGCGCCCTTTGCAACACCTCTGGTTGATGCCGGCGCGCGCATCATCGCGCGCAATTCCGATCTGTCGCCTGGCCCGGCGTTTCTTGGCTGGGCTGGACGGCGGCCGTGGCTCGAGAAGAACAGGGATGCCGTGTCGCGTCTGCTACGTGGCTGGAACATGGGCCTCGAGAAAATGAAGCAGGACCCCGAAATGGCAATTCGCTACACGCTCGATTTCACGGGCATGGCGCGTGAGCAGGCTGTTGCCATTGCGAAGGATCTGGATTGCTTCAACTCGACCGCAGCCATCGATCCGCAGAGCGTCGTCCACTGGGCCAAGGGCAGCAAGCTGCACACGATGCTCGGCGACTTTCTCAAGTTCGGCCACGATATCGGTATTGCGAAGAAGCTCATCAACATCGACGACTACGTTCGGACCGATGTGATGGAGCTGGCGCGCAAAGGCTGACGAAGCAGCGCGCGTCTGGTCCTCCCGGCGAGGTCGACGGGCGGGTGGCGTGTCCGCCCGCCTAAAACGAAAGATTTACGTTCTGATGCCGTCGCATTCCGAAGGTTTCTATCGCATCGTAAGCGTCGCGGTGGTGACGCTTGCCCTCGCGCTCTGGGGCGCCCTCAGTGCAGCAGGACTTCTGGAAACCAACACTTTTCCGCCCGTACAGGCCATCTGGGAAGCCCTGAGCGAGCTCCTGACGCGCGGCTACTCGGGCAGTCCGTTCTACGTGCAGATCATGGCGTCGATGGGCCGCGCGCTCGCGGGTTTCGGTCTTGCCGTCCTGTTCGGCGTGCCGCTCGGCATCTGGCTCGGCTCGAGCCGCTTGGCCGATGCGGTGATCAGCCCGTTCCTCACCTTCATGCGGCCCATTCCGCCGATCGCGCTCGTACCGCTCTTCACTTTCTATTTCGGTATCGGTGAAGGATCGAAGGTAGCGCTGATCTTCATGACGGCCTTTCTGTACCTGACCGTCAACACGGCAGCGGGCGTGAAAGGTATTCCGCACGATCTCATTCTCGCATCGCAGTCGCTGGGCCTGACGGGGCGGCAGATCTTCTCGCATGTCGTGCTGCCAGCTTCCTTGCCGCACATCCTTACGGGCATGCGCATCGCTATGACGCTCTCGTGGGCGCTCGTCGTGGCGGCCGAGCTCATCGCCGCTCAGGTCGGCCTCGGCTACCTGATCACCGATGCGACGACCTTCTTCCGAATACCTCTGGTCTTCGTCGGCATTCTCACCATCGGCCTTATCGGGCTCGTACTGGAGGGGATCCTGTTGATGATCGAGCGGCGCGTACTTCACTGGCGGGGCAAGCAATGACGATAACGGAGGCCCGCACAGCGGCCCTGCCGCTCACGATCTCCAAGGTCGACAGGCGCTTCGAAGGTCCGAGCGGCACGATCCACGCGCTTTCGAACGTGGACATCACGATCGCGCCGTCGGAGATCGTCTCGATCGTCGGCCCGTCAGGATGCGGCAAAAGCACGCTTCTGCGCATGGTTGCGGGCTTCGACGTGCCGACGGAGGGGCGCATTCTGCTCGGCGACCGGCCCATTACCGCGCCGGGTGCAGACCGCGGCATCGTCTTCCAGC
>DATMRT010000007.1:0-7710 GCA_035565975.1 Hyphomicrobiaceae bacterium | reverse complement strand
TGAATGGCCCCGGCAATACGGGTGATTCGACTGTCGAGCATTGGGGCGTTGGCATCGTCCAGCACGTCGATGCAGCCGCCATGGAGTTCTGGCTGACATACAAGAACTACTCGCTCGATGCTCCCGACTTCTGCGTCGGCGGCTGTAAGGACCTCGACTACGTCCTCGCCGGTACCCGCATCCGCTTCTAATCCGGATCGGTTCACCGCACATACCTAAGGAAAGGGCCGCCCTCGGGCGGCCCTTTCTGCTTTGGAGGGGAGGAGGACGCAACTTCGTAGTTCGGTCTCTTCTTCGCACCGCCCGGGTCTTGGCGGTACGGTTGGGAATATGCGGGATCCCAAAAGAAAAAGCTCCTGTCCGATCGGACAGGAGCCCTTTCACCATCGGCAACAGGCGATGGGCCTGCAACCTCTACGACTGAAGTTTAGGCCGCGGCGAGGTTCCGCAGCACGTAGTGCAAGATGCCGCCGTGACGGTAGTAGCTCATCTCGTCCTCGGTATCGATCCGGCAGAGCGTCGGCACGTCCTTCGTCACGCCGTCCTCGCCTGTGATCTGGATGACGATCTTCTGGCGCGGCTTGAGGTCGGCGAGACCGGGGATCGTGACCTGCTCCTTGCCGGTGAGGCCGATGTCCTGCCATGACAGCCCGTCCTCGAAGACGAGCGGCAGCACGCCCATGCCGACGAGGTTCGAGCGGTGGATGCGCTCGAAGGATTGCACGATCACGGCGCGGATGCCGAGAAGCGCCGTGCCTTTGGCGGCCCAGTCACGTGAAGAGCCCGTGCCGTACTCCTTGCCGCCGAACACGACGAGCGGCACGCCCTCGTCCTTGTACTGCATGGCGACGTCGTAGATGGAGCCCTCCTTGCCGTCGGGATAGTGGATGGCGTTGCCACCCTCCTTGCCGCCGAGCATGAGGTTCTTGATGCGGATATTGGCGAACGTGCCGCGCATCATGACCTCGTGATTGCCGCGGCGAGACCCATACGAGTTGAAGTCGGCTGGACGCACCTGGCGCTCGAGGAGGTAGGTGCCGGCCGGACCGTCACGCTTGATGGAGCCCGCGGGCGAGATGTGATCGGTGGTGATGGAGTCGCCAAAGAGGCCGAGGATGCGCGCATTGACGACATCCGTGATCGGCTTCGGCTCCATCGTGATGCCCTCGAAATAGGGCGGGTTCTGCACGTAGGTCGAGACCGTGTTCCAGCCATACGTGAGGCTCGCGCGGGTCTTACCGAGGGCCTGCCACTTCGGATCACCCTTGAAGACGTCGGCATAGCGAGCCGCGAACGTATCCGGCGTGACGTTCGAGCGTACGATCTCCGCGATCTCAGCGGTGGTCGGCCAGATGTCGCGGAGGAAGACGTCCTTGCCGTCCTGGTCCTTGCCAAGCGGCTCGGTGGTCAGATCCTTGTTCATCGTGCCGGCGAGCGCGTAGGCGACGACGAGCGGCGGCGAGGCGAGATAGTTCGCCTTGACCTCGGCGTGCACGCGGCCCTCGAAGTTGCGATTGCCCGAGAGCACGGCGGCGGCGACCAGGTTGCCGTCGGCGATCGCCTTGGAGACGGGCTCCGGCAGCGGGCCGCTGTTGCCGATGCAGACCGTGCAGCCATAGCCCGTGAGATTGTAGCCGAGGGCATCGAGCTCCGACTGCAGGCCGGCCTTGGTGAGATAGTCCGTCACGACCTGCGAGCCCGGCGCGAACGACGTCTTCACCCAGGGTTTCACAGTCAGGCCCTTGGCGCGCGCGTTGCGGGCGACGAGGCCGGCGGCAACCAGCACCGAGGGGTTCGACGTGTTCGTGCACGACGTGATGGCGGCAATCACGACGTCGCCGCTGCCGATGCTGTAGCTGCCATCGCCGACGGGCGTTTTCGCCTCGATGGTGGCGCCCTTCACGATCTCGGGAAGGGACTTCGCGAAGCCGGCCTTGGCGTCCTTCAGCAGCACGCGATCCTGCGGCCGCTTGGGGCCGGCCATGGAGGGCTCGACCGTCGAAAGATCGAGCTCGAGCACGTCGGTGAAGATCGGCTCGTGGCCGGGCTGGCGCCACAGGCCCTGCGTCTTGCAGTAGGCCTCGACGAGAGCCACGCGCTCCTTCGTGCGCCCCGTGGCTGTCAGGTATTTGATGGTGTCGGCGTCCGTCGGGAAGAAGCCGCATGTCGCGCCGTACTCCGGCGCCATGTTGGCGATCGTGGCGCGATCCTCGAGCGAGAGGTGATCGAGGCCGTCGCCGAAGAACTCGACGAACTTCTCGACGACGCCGCGCTTCCGCAGCATCTGCGTGCAGGTGAGCACGAGATCAGTCGCCGTGATGCCTTCCTTGAGCGCGCCCTTGAGTCGGAAGCCGATGACCTCGGGAATGACCATGGCCACGGGCTGGCCGAGCATGGCTGCCTCAGCCTCGATGCCGCCGACGCCCCAGCCGAGCACGGAGAGGCCGTTGATCATCGTGGTGTGGCTGTCCGTGCCGATGCACGTGTCGGGGAAGGCCTGGGTGACGCCGCCGACGTCCTTGGTCCACACGGTCTGTCCGAGATACTCGAGGTTCACCTGGTGGCAGATGCCGGTGCCCGGCGGGACAACGCGGAAGTTGTTGAAGGCCGAGCCGCCCCAGCGGAGGAACTCGTAGCGCTCCTTGTTGCGCTCGTACTCGATGTCGACGTTCTTCTGGAAGGCATCGGCCGAGCCGAAGAAATCGACCATGACCGAGTGGTCGATGACGAGATCGACGGGCACCAGCGGGTTGATCTTGGAGGGATCGCCGCCCATGGTCTGCATCGCGTCCCGCATGGCGGCGAGATCGACGACGCAGGGCACGCCTGTGAAGTCCTGCAGCAGCACGCGGGCCGGGCGATAGGCGATCTCGGCCTTCGATGTCTTTTTCGTGAGCCAGGCCGCCATGGCCTTGATGTCATCCGCCTTGACCGAGCGCCCGTCCTCGTAGCGGAGCAGGTTCTCCAGCAGCACCTTGAGCGAGAAGGGCAGCCGCGAGATGCCGGGGAGACCGTTGCGCTCGGCGTCGGGCAGCGAGAAGATCTCGTACGATTTGTTGCCGACCTTGAGGGTCTTGCGGCACTTGAAACTGTCGAGTGAGGTGGGGGTGAGGGTCATGACGGGCACGTCTCCTGCAGCCATCCGGCAGTCGATCGAGGTTGTCGGGACCCGGGCACGTGAGTGCACGGCAAGCACCATCCATCTGGCGGGACCGGCGGACGGCGACCGGGCGATTGGAAGCCTTATAAAACGACCGCACGATCACCGCTAGACGGTGTCCTCGGCGATCTGCAGCGCATTTTTCGGGCAGCGTCTTCCCGCGGCGCGGCCCAGGCGACTAACCTTTTGCGGCCGGCACGGCGATGACCTCGCCATTGCGGACCGTAAGCGCGAGCTCGCCCCGCTTGAGCCGGAGCGCATCCTCTCCGAAGAGCTCCCGCCGCCAACCCTTGAGGGCTGCCACATCCGGATTACGCTGGCTCGCAATGGCCTCGATATCGTCGGCATCGGCAATGAGGCGCGGCGCCACCCGGTTGCGTTGGGCGGCCGCCTTGAGCAGGACACGCAGCATGTCACAAAGCGCGTTGACGTCGCCGGACGAGGGGTGGTGCGCGCTGACCGAGGGCAGGGTCGCGGGATCGCGTTCGAGACCGCGCTTGACCGCCTCGATGATCTCCTTGGCGCGTTGCGAACGCGAGAAGCCGTCGCTCAGCGTGCGCAGCTCGGCGAGCTGCTTCGCCTCTGTCGGCATCTGGTTCGCGATATCGTAGAGCGCTTCATCGCGGATGATGCGGCTCCGCGGCACGTCCTGTGCCTGCGCTGCGCGCTCGCGCCACGCGGCGAGCTCGATCAGTACGGCGAGCGACTTCCGCCCGCGCACCTTTAGCTTGAGCCGGCGCCAGGCATCCTCCGGGAGCGTCTCGTAGGTGCCGGGGTCGAGCAGCGTCGCCATTTCCTCGTCGAGCCAGTGCGCGCGCCCCGAGGTCTCGAGCATTTTCTTGAGGCTCGTATAGACCTTGCGCAGATGCGTGACGTCACCGAGCGCATAGTGGAGCTGCTTCTGACTGAGTGGGCGACGGCTCCAATCCGTGAAGCGGGAGGTCTTGTCGAGGTCCTCGCCGCTGATGCGCTTGACGAGATTGACGTAGCTGATGCTGTCGCCGAAGCCGCAGACCATGGCCGCGACCTGCGTGTCGAAGACCGGTGCCGGCAGCGCGCCCGTCTTGACGTGCACGATTTCGAGATCCTGGCGCGCGGCGTGGAAGACCTTCACCACGTCGCGGTCGGTCATCAGCTCCCAGAAAGGCGCAAGGTCGAGGCCGTCGGCGAGCGGATCGACGATCGCTTCGGCATCGGGACCGGCAAGCTGGACGAGACACAGCTTCGGCCAGAAGGTCTGCTCGCGCATGAACTCGGTGTCGACGGCGACATACGGATTTTGTGCGAGCTCGCGGCAAAGGGCGGCAAGCCCGTCGGTCGAAGTGACGACATTCATCGCGGCGGTATCGGAACCCGGACAGAATTGGGGGGTGGGCTGGGCATAGCAGGTTCACCGCCAAGCGCAACAGGCAGATTGGCGCGCGTGTCGAACATCATGCCGACAATGGGGATTTGGGGGCCATCTGGCTGAAGGCCGAGGGACGGGCTTGCATTGCGTCCCATGTGGAACTATATTCTTCCCAGTTGGAGCTATGTCCTAGGATGTGACCATGCAGGCAACCGAGACCGGACCCGTATCGGAGGCCCGCCGGATCGCGAAGTTCATAGGCCTGCCGGACTGGGCGAAGCTCGATGATCTCGGGCTCGTCGAACGGGTTGCCAAGGGCTTCCCAGTGAGGACGGCGACGGTCGTCATGGAGCGGATCGACCCGGAAGGCCGGTTCGTCCGCGCGACCGACATCATCCCGAAATCGACGCTTCACCGCAGGAAGCACGCCCTGACCAAGGACGAGAGCGAGAAGGTCTGGGCGCTTTCGAAGGTCTTCTATGAAGTGCTCCGGATCTACCACGGCGACGCAGGCCGCGCCGCGCGTTTCATGATGCAGGAGCACCCTCTGCTCGGCGGGCGAACGCCGATCGATCTCGCCAAGGAATCGATCGCGGGCGCCGATCTCGTGCTCAAGCTGCTCGCCAAGGCCGATGCCGGCGTCGCGGCCTGATCTGAGGACGCTTGCGGAGCCGATGCGCGTCTATCGCATCGGCGATCCGCAGGGCGCCTATCCGATCTACAGCGGCGAGGGTGCTGCGCGCACGGAGGGGCGCTGGCACGAGAAGGGCCAGGAGGTCATCTACACCTCGCGCCATTATTCGACCGCGCTACTCGAGAAGCTCGCACACTTCAACGGCGTGCTGCCGGCCAACCAGCATTACATCGAGATCGAGATCCCGAAGGGCGTCTCCTACGAGATCTTCACGAAGGATTCCGTCCCTGGCTGGCTGGAACTCGCCAAGGCGCGGGCGGCGGGCTCGAAGTGGTACAGGGAGAAGCGCTCGGCGATCCTGATCGTGCCGTCGTATGTGGCGCGCATCGAGGAGAACGTGATCATCAACTGCGGCCATCCCGATGCCGCGCGCATCCGCCCCGGCCTCGAGCACCCCGTCGCCTGGGACATGCGGCTGTTCCAGCCGTAGCTAACGCCCGCTCAGGACCAGACCATCTGGCCCATTGCGCAGGCTGAGGCCCTGGCTTGCGAGCGCACGAGAAAGGTCATCGGGGCTGCCTGGAAAACTCAGCGCGATGCGCGCGCCGCGTGCGGAAAGGCCTTCGACTTCCAGATTGTCCACGCCCGGCGTCGATGCGAGGCGCTGGCTGATACTTTGCCACTCGCCCATGCCATTGAAGGATACGGCAAAGCGGATTTGACCACCCGGCACGCCGCTGCCGCGCGCGCCGTAACTCGCGGGACCTTCGCCATAGCCCGCGCCCGGTGCGTGCGTGAAGTCAGTGGATGCCGGTGCGCGCGCCATGCCGGCGGGCGCGTTGGCCGCTTTCCATCGTCCCTCGAGCACGCCAAGTCCAACCACCGCGGCAAGCTCCGAAGTGTAGGCGAGATCGCCGTCGAGACGGTAGTTGCGCACGAGCGTGAAGGGCCCAACCGAATCCTGCCCACTCAGCGTAACGGTGACCTTCTTGCCGTCGGCGCTCGGCTCGAGTGCGGCAAGTACGACGAGCGAGGTCTTGAACTCATTGGCGAGTGCGCCAAGCGCATTGCCGTCGCCCGTCAGCGCGGCCTTGATGGTGTCGGGATTGCGCGCGCGTTTTGCGTCGGCAAGCGTCACGGGCGTGAGCGTATTGGTGAGATCGAGGCCGCGCCACGCGTACATCCACGTGTCGCTCGCTTCGGCGACGACGTTTTGCGGCTGGCGCTCGGCCACGTAGACAGGCACGAGCGTGATGCGGGGCGCCTGCTTGTCGACGTAGGGAATGCCTTGCTGGTCGAGAAGCTGCTGCACGGCTGCAGGCTGGAAGGAGAAGTCGTAGCTCGCGATGTACTGGGTTGCGGAATTGCGCTCGGAGCGGACCGAGAAGCCCTCGATGAGCGGTCCGGCCGGCGTCGCCCTGATCTGCTTCAGGCGGTTGTAGGAGGTAACCGGGACGATGCGTTTCAGGAGCGAGCGGAAGGCGGCCTGTTGGCCATCCGAGATCGCGTGCTCCTTGGCCGTCACGGCATCGGCGGCCCGCGCCTCGACGGGGTAGTTGCCGATGACGAAGACCTTGGTGTCCTCGGCTTCCGCCGGCCCGGTCGCGAGGCCCAGCACCAGGGCTGCGGCCATGGCGGATACCGCGCGGACGGCCCCGGGGCGCGCCCACTGGATTGGATCTGTGTTGCCCAAATGCCCTCTCACAGTGCCCAAACAGTCCATGCTCGAGAAATTGTCCGCAAAGTTAGGACGAGCTATCCCTTCCGTGAGTTGCCGAATGCCCCACGGATTGCTATTGCCCCGCTCAGTTGGGCTTCGCCAGTTGGGCCATGACCATTGGGGCAAAAGTAGGGTTTGTCGGCGCATAGTGCGTCTCCCGGCTCGCCCAGGTTCGTGTTCCTGGCCCCGCGTGGCACGCGCGCCGCGCCTGAGAGCCTGCGACCGACCTCAGTGAGGGTGCATGACGTCGATCGGCCACAACGGCGCAGGTACGGACCCGACCGCCGCCGTCACCTACCGTGATTCCGGCGTCGATATCGATGCCGGCAACGCCCTCGTGGCCGCGATCAAGCCGCTCGTACGCGCGACGCGGCGCGCCGGTGCCGATGCGGACCTCGGCGGCTTCGGCGGCCTCTTCGACCTGAAGGCTGCCGGCTACAAGGACCCGATCCTCGTTGCTGCCAACGACGGCGTCGGTACGAAACTCAAGATCGCCATCGAGACGGGACAGCACGCGACGATCGGAGTCGATCTCGTCGCCATGTGCGTCAACGATCTGCTCGTTCAAGGCGCCGAGCCATTGTTCTTCCTCGATTATTTTGCCACCGGCAAGCTCGACGTCGAGGTTGCGCGCGAGGTCATCGCGGGGATCGCGGCCGGCTGCCATGAGGCGGGTTGTGCGCTGATCGGCGGCGAGACGGCCGAGATGCCGGGCATGTACGGCGGCGGCGACTACGATCTCGCGGGCTTCTGTGTCGGCGCCGTCGAGCGCGGCGGCGTGCTGCCGCGTGCCGATCTCGGGGTCGGCGACCTGCTCATCGGACTGCCGTCCTCCGGCGTGCATTCCA
>DATMRT010000006.1:0-74650 GCA_035565975.1 Hyphomicrobiaceae bacterium | reverse complement strand
GTCGCCGCCGGCCATCTCGTCGCCGATGAAGAAGGCCATGGCACGCTCGCGCTCTCGGAAAGCGCACGCACCGTGCTCCGCGGCGAGGCGCCCTTCATGGTGCGCAAGGCGTCGGCGAGTGCTCGCGCGCGCGGCGAAGGACGAAAGCGCGCGTCACGACGCAATGCCGCAGTGCCCGGTCTGCAGGAGCACGAGGTCGAGCTTTACCGCACGCTGCGCGAGGTGCGCGGCCAGCTCGCACGCGACGCGAACGTGCCGCCCTACATCGTGTGCCACGACCGCTCGCTCATCGACATGGTGCGCCTGAAGCCCCGTACGCGCGACGAGCTGAAGCTCGTGCACGGCATGGGCGAGGCGCGCGTAACCCGCTACGGCGCGGCATTTCTGGGCGCGCTTCAGCAGAGTTGAGAACAGCACGCCGCCAATGCACAGAAGCCGCCTGATGGGCGGCTTTCGGCATTCTCGGGTTGGTGCTCACACTAGCGCAGCATCTTGTAGGGCAGCCACGTGATCAGCTCGGGGAAGACCACCATCAACAGCAGAGCCAGAAACTGCAGGAATATGAAGGGCACAACGGCTTTGTAGATGTCGAGCATGGAGACATCCTTCGGCGCAACGCTCCGCATGTAGAAGAGGTTGAACCCGAACGGCGGCGTCAGGAACGCCATTTCCATGTTCACCACGAACAGGACGCCGAACCAGACTGGATCGAAGCCGAGCTGCACGATGATCGGGAAGAACAGCGGCACCGTCAGCAGCATGATTCCGATCGGATCCAGGAAGCAGCCCATGATGATCCAGATCAATTGCATCCCGATGATGGTGCCCCACTTACCGCCGGGAACGTACGAGAGAGCGTCCTTGACGAGTTGGTCCGCACCGACGGCGGCATAGAGTGCCGTGAACATGGATGCCGCAAACACGATCCACATGACCATGCAGGTCAGGCGCAGCGTGATAAGCGAAGACTCTTTGAGTGCCGTCCAAGTGAGCTTGCCATAGGCGAGCGCGCAGAGGATGGAACCTGCCGCGCCGATGCCGGCGGCTTCGCTCGGCGTCGCAACGCCACCGACGATGGACCCAAGCACGAGCGCCACCAGGACGATCGGGAGGATCACCGCCTTCAGCGCCGTAAGCTTTTCGGGCCACGTTGCACGTTCGGTCAGGGGAAGCGCAGGCCCCATCTCTGGCCAGATAGCACATGCGACGAGAATGTAGAGGATGAACAAGACGACAATTACCAGGCCGGCCGTGATGCCGCCGAGAAACAGCATGCCGACCGAGACGTTGGCGTAGAGGCCCAGCACGATCATGAGCACGCTTGGCGGTATGAGCACGCCAAGCGCACCGCCGCCCGCAATACAGCCGATACTGAGCCCCTTGCTGTATCGCGCGGCCAGCATGGAGGGCAGTGCCACAAGCCCCATGGTCACCGTTGCCGCGCCACTGACGCCAACGAGCGCGGCAAAGATCGTGCAAACGAGGATGGTGCCGACGGCGAGACCACCTTTGATCCCGCCAAACCACTTTTTCATCATGTCGTAGAGGTCGGTCGCGAGACCGGATCTCTCCAGCATGCTGCCCATGAAGATGAACATGGGGATCGCGAGCAGCACGAAGCTCGTGGCCGTGCTGAACGTCTTGATGCCGAGCGCATAGAGCGCTTCCGGACCCCACAGGAAATAAGTACCGATAATCGCGGCGCTGCCGAGCGAGAAGACGAGTGGCAAGCCGGCTGCCATCAGCAGCAGAAACGATCCAAACAGCAGGACCGTGATGACTTCGATGCTCATTGACGGACCTCCGGAGACTTGAGGACCGCGTCTTCCGGCAGTAGCGGCGTGTTGGTCAGAGCCATATGCAGATCGCGAACGACGCGCGCGATGGCCTGGAGCAGAAGCAGGCCGGCGCCGATCGGCAGCGATACCATCACGGGAAACAGCGGTGGGCTCCAGTCCGACGAAGCGCGCTGCCCCGTCTCCAGCGCCTCTTTCGCCATGATGAATGTCTGATCGAAAAGCACCCAGCAGAACAACAGCATGAAGAAGGCGGTGCAGATGTCGATGATCGCCTTACCGCGGTCGGAGAACCGCGAATAGATGATGTCCATGGAGACGTGGTCGCGGTGCAGGAGCGTATAGCCGCCACCCAACATCACGTAGGCAGCAAAGATGAAGCTGATCATCTCGTTGCCCCATGTCGTGGGGGCCTTCATCACGTAGCGTAGGAAGACCTCGTAGCAGACCAGAGCAATCAACCCGAGCAGCGAGATGGCAGCAACGTAACCGACGAAGCCGTTCAGCCTGTCGATGAAGCGCACAAGCGCGCGTACCAAGTTCATGGGAACCCTCAAGTGGCTCTCAGCACCGAACGGCCCCGGCACCGCCCTCAGGCGGTGCCGAAGCCGTCACGGATGACAAAAAGGAGCGGCTAGATGCTGGACGGGCGCTTGCGGAACATATCCCGCGTCTCGAAGATGATCTTGAGCACCTTCTGCGTGGGTTCGTCCTTCGTCTGCATCTTCTCGAGCGCTTCGTTGGCCGTCTTCTCGTAGTACTCGACGTCCGCCGGAGGTAGCGTGTTGAATTTCACGCCCGCATCCTTCATGATTTGGATGCACTTTGCGCTCTCTGCGGTCGACGTGCACGCGCGCTCCATCGCGTAGATGCGCGTGACGATGTTCATGACTTCCTGAAGATCCTTCGGCAGGCGGTTGTAGGCCCGCATATTCATGAACATGTCTTCCATGTCGAAGGCGATGGTCGACGGACCGAGGTAGAACTTCGCCGGCTCATGGATCTTGTACTGGAAGAAGCCGGCGGGTGATCCCCAGTTGGACGCATCGATCACACCTGTGGAGAGAGCTGTGTACTGCTCCTCGCCGGGAATCGTGACGATGCTCGCGCCTTTGGTCTTGAAGACCTCGGCGCCGAGGCCGAAGCTGCGAATCTTCACGCCCTTGAAATCGTCGAGCGTCTTCAGCTCCTGACGTGACATGGTCGCGCCCCACTCGTCCGAGTAGACCGGCCCGAGGAAGTGCGTACCGTGCTTCGCGAAGGACTCGCGGACGACGTCGAGCAGCCCCGTCTCGTTCCACAAATAGTCATAGTGATCGAGGGTCTTGAAGGCGCCGGGAATACCCCACGTCCACAGCGTGAACGGTATCTTGCCGCGCCAGTAGGGCTGTGCACCGTAGCCGATCTCGACGACACCCTTGCCGACGGCGTCGAGCATCTCGAATGTCGGAACGAGTGCGCCAGGCGGGAATGCCTGAATCTGAATGCGGCCGTTCGACATCTCACTCACGCGTTTGATGTAGCGCGGAATGAGCGTCTCCCACTCGACCGTGCCCGGGCCGAGGAAGGACTGCATGCGGAAGCGGAATTCGGCCTTCTGCGCGTGCGCTTTCGTCGGAAGGCTCGCGATGGCCGCCAGCGAGGCACCAGTGAGGCCCGCTCTGACCACGTCACGGCGGCGAATCTTCGCGCCGCCAACAGCGCCGACTATGCGATCGTCGTTGTCTTTCTCAGCCACTGCCGTCTCCTCCTTAGGGATTATGAAATCGTGACCGCCTCGGCGGCCCGGAAGCGGCGTTGCGCCTCCATTCCCTCCCCTTTGACTAAAGTCGTATAACGATTTCCTTGGGCGGATCAATGCTCGACTGAGCATTCCCGGGCCGCGCCTTGGCGCGCTTCGCGAGCAAAGGCGCTCTTGACTGAACCTGAGAGTTCGCGGGGCATGGCGTGCGGGCGCAGCATCGCCCGCCGGGGCAGGTACCCGGAGGCGATCGATCGAGGGCCTGCCGCTTCGTGATTGGCGCCTAGAGCCAGGGCGAAGCCCCTGCTTCGCCGCGTCGGTTCCTGGACTTCAGCGTCCCTTGCCTTTGCTCTTTCCGCGCGTCGAGAAGCGCGCGTTGCCGAGCCCGGTACCGATCGTGAGAATGCCCCAGTGCTTGCGCTTTTGCGCGAGAGGAAGATGGCTCAGCCCCTGCACAACGGCATCATTGTGCATGACGACCATGGTCTCATGCTCGCCGATGTGCGGAATGCTCTCGATGACCGCAGCGGGGAAGTTGAACCGGCTGCTTTCCCAGTTGCCTGGCAGGTTCTGCGCGCCACGCGCAATGCTGCCGTCGGCCTCGATGATGCCGGGACATCCGATCCCAACGACCGGCGCCAGCGACAGCTTTTCCTTCTTGGCTCGCTTGATCAGCGTCTGAAGGATATCCGTCAGATGCTCGATGGTTTCGGTGCGCGAGACTTTCTCGTCGGCGTGGCGCCACAGATGTGACTCGGCAATTCGGGCCGAGGAGAGATCCTTCGACTTGCCGAGGCGCAGCTCGACGATGCCTGCGCGGATGTTCGTGCCGCCGACATCGACGGCAAGAATGGCGTCATGGCCTTCGAGCATCCAGGCCGGAAGCAGATGCGCCGCGCCGATGAGGCCCGCTTCGTCGGGATCATGCACGATCAGCTCGAGATCGACGTCGAAGTTCTCGGCCTTGAGCAGCGCGCCGACGCGGCCGATCGCCAGTTCCCCGATACGGCTCGCGCGGAATCCGCCGCCGAAGACGATGGCCTCCGTTTCGGCCCAGGCCTTGTTCTTGAGAAAGCGGCGCAGCACCGTGAAGAGCGCCTGCGCGTAATCCTCGATCGCACTGAGAATGATGCCGGCCGCTTCGACGGAGCCGCTCGTGAGTAGCTCATCGAGCTGCTTCTTGCTGATGTCGGCGGTTTTGGTATCGCCGAGCGGATCCTCGCCCGCTGCTGCCTTGTGGTGCTCGCGCCAGTCATCGAGCGCTTCGCGGAAAGCATCCCGACGCGCCTTGTCGCCGACGAAGCCGTCGGCATCCTCGATCTCCAGATTGTAGTTGTCGACTGTCACGCTCGGCAGCGTCGCCGCGCCATGCGTCGGAAGCGTCGGTCGATCGGCGGTGTCGGCCATTTGTGGTTCTCGGTGCCAGGGGGGACGAAGCGCGAGGAACCGCGCCATACCGGGAATGAACGGCTCAATGGGCGGGACAGTTCCCAATCTGTTGTCTGAGCAATCTTGGGCCCGCGAGGTCGGCTCTCGCACGGCACCTCTTGCCCCGGCGTGCTCGGCAGGCCATAAACCGGCGCGCTTCCACCAGGAAACTGAACAATGATCGAGCTCAAGCCCCGCGTCTTCTCCGGCATGCAGCCCACGGGCAGCCTGCACCTCGGCAACTATCTGGGGGCGCTCATCAACTGGGTGGCCATGCAGAAGACGCACGAGTGCATCTACTGCGTCGTCGACCTGCACGCGATCACCGCCGAATGGCTCGAGCCGGAGGAGCTGCGCCAGTCGATCCGCCGTGCCGCCGCGGCCTACATCGCCTGCGGCATCGATCCGAAGTCGAGCATCCTCTTCAACCAGAGCCAGGTGCACGAGCACGCGGAGCTGGCCTGGATCTTCAATTGCGTCGCCCGCCTCGGCTGGCTGAACCGGATGACCCAGTTCAAGGAGAAGGCTGGCAAGGACCGCGAGAATGCCTCGGTCGGTCTCTACGCCTATCCGAATCTCATGGCGGCGGACATTCTCGTCTATCGCGGCACGCACGTGCCCGTCGGCGAGGACCAGAAGCAGCACCTCGAGCTCGCCCGGGACATCGCGCAGAAGTTCAATAATGACTGGCGCGAGACGATCGTCGCCAAGGGCTATGCGGACGGGCTTTTCTTTCCGCAGCCCGAGCCGATCATTCTCGGCCCGGCGACCCGCGTCATGAGCCTGCGCGATGGCACGAAGAAGATGTCCAAGTCGGACCCTTCCGATCTCTCACGCATCAACCTGACGGACGACGCCGACGCGATCGCGCGCAAGATCCAGAGAGCCAAGACGGACCCCGATGCGCTGCCTTCCGAGCGGAAAGGCCTCGATAACCGGCCCGAGGCCGACAACCTCACGGGCATCTATGCCGCGCTCGCCGGCGCGACGCAGGAGGCCGTGCTCAAGGAGTTCGGCGGCGGCCAGTTCTCGACCTTCAAGAAGGCCCTTGCCGATCTCGCCGTGGCCAAGCTCGCGCCCATAACCTCCGAGATGACGCGGCTTTCTGCCGATCCGGCCGAGATCGATCGCATTCTGGCGGATGGCGCCCGGCGCGCGCAGGAGATTGCCCGTCCGATCATGGACGAGGTCAAGGACATCGTCGGCTTCGTCCGTTCGTGATACGCTGGACGCAGGCGAGGTGAGACTCGGCGCGCGGAGACCTCCGCGCGCCCCCAGCAAGGGCAGGTCACTCCATGGCCAAGCAGAGACGGGTCTTCGAGCAGGGACACCATCGGAAATTCCTGGTGGTGGTCGATGAGTCGCAGGAGGTCGAGTCCGCGCTCTTCTACGCGGCACTGCGCATCTCGCACACGAGCGGGCGCCTGCTGCTGCTCTATGTCATCGAGCCGCAGGAATACCAGCACTGGGCCGGCATCCGGCAGGTGCAGCTCGAGGAAGAGACCAATAAGGCCAAGGCCCTCTTCCGCCTCATGCGGCGCAAGCTTAACAACGCCGGATTCGAGGCCCTCGAGCATGAGGAGGTCATCCTCGAAGGCACCAAGGCCGAGCAGATCGTGAAGTGCATCGAGGACGATGAGGACATCGCCATCCTGGTTCTCGGGGCCTCGACGGATCCGAAGGGTCCGGGGCCGCTCGTCTCGGCGATCGGATCGGGGCAAATGGCCGGCAACTTCCAGGTGCCGATCACCATCGTGCCGGGCAACCTGGGGCTCGAGGATCTGAAGGCCTTCGCCTGAGCGAGAGGCCTTCGCCCGCGGGCTGTAGCTGCCCGCCACTGCCCCTTGCCGGTTGACCGCGCGGCACGCAGATCCCAAATGGATATCTGTAGAGTCGGGGTTTGACGTGGGCGCGCCCCTAGACTAGAAAGATTCCAACTTTTCGGCCCCCAGCCGGCCCCGCCGCCGTCCGCTCGTCGGGCTGCGAAGAGCAAGAGGATAGCCATGTTCATCCAAACCGAGCCGACCCCCAATCCGGCCACTTTGAAATTCATCCCCGGCAAGTCGGTCCTCGCCGACGGCACGGCCGATTACCGCGACCTGGACGAGGCCGCAGGCTCTCCGCTCGCGCGGCGCTTGTTTGCGATCGAGGGCGTGCGCGGCGTGTTCCTCGGCTCGGACTTCATCTCCGTGACCAAGGGCGACGGCGAGTGGCAGCATCTGAAACCGGCGATCCTCGGCGCGATCATGGAGCACTACATGTCCGGCGCGCCTGTCATGGAGGGCGGCGAGGACGGCGAGATGCTGCCGGGCGGCGATTACGACGAAAAAGACGAGGAGACCGTCAAGGCGATCAAGGAGCTGCTCGACACCCGCGTGCGCCCGGCCGTGGCGAACGACGGCGGCGACATCACCTTCCACGGTTACCGCGAAGGCATCGTCTACTTGCATATGCGCGGCGCCTGCGCCGGCTGCCCGAGCTCGACGGCGACGCTCCGCGGCGGCATCGAGCGCCTGCTGCAGCACTTCCTGCCGGAAGTTCAGGAAGTGCGCCCGGTCTGATACGCCGGCACCGCGAGACACGAGAAAGCCCCGCCACCGCGGGGCTTTTTTGTTCATACCGCTCTCGGAAATTTGCGGTCCACATTTTACGTCCCGTGCCGCATGATGACATTCGAACGGCCTGCTATGCGCCTCAACAAGTTCAAAAGGAGTCCTCCATGGCTTCATCCATCGATGCCGCCGCGCTCGACCAGCTCTTCCGCACGGCGCGCACGCATAACAAGTTCCTCGACAAGGAAGTACCCGACAGCCTGTTGAAGCAGGTTGTGGAGCTTGCCCAGCTCGGGCCCACCAGCGCCAATTGCCAGCCGGCCCGCATCCTGTTCGTGAAGACGCCCGAGGCCAAGGCTCGCCTCAAGCCCTTTCTCTCGGAAGGGAACCGCGACAAGACCATGGCGGCACCGGTCTGCGCGATCATCGCCCACGATCTCGAGTTCTACGAGAACCTACCGCGCACCTTCCCGCACAATCAGGCGGCCAAGAGCTGGTTTACGGGCAACGCCGCATTCACCGAGGCAACGGCATTCAGAAACGGCTCTCTGCAAGGCGCCTATTTCATCCTCGCCGCGCGCGCGCTCGGTCTCGATACAGGGCCCATGTCGGGCTACAATCAGGCCGGCGTCGACAAGGAATTCTTCCCCGATGGGAAGGTGAAATCCAATTTCCTGATCAACATCGGCTATGGCGATCCCTCGGCACTGCTGGGCCGCCTCCCGCGCCTCGCGTTCGACGAGGTGGCCAAGATCATCTAGGGTTGGGGCATGGCCGTTCTCGCGTTCGACACCTGCCTCGGAGCGCTCTCGGTCGCCTTGCGTTATCGTGCGGCGAACGGTGACTGGCTCATCCGCGAGGCCTACGAGGCGCGCCAGACCGGCCATGCCGAGCGCCTGATGCCCATGATCGCCGAGGTCATGGCCGCGGCGGGTCGCGCGTTCACGGACGTCGACCGCTTCGCGGTGACCGTCGGCCCTGGCACCTTCACCGGCGTGCGCGTTGGCGTGGCGGCAGCGCGCGCCTTCGCGCTGGCAACCGGCCGCCCCGTGGTCGGGATCAGCAGCCTCGCGGTCATCGCAGCGCGCGGGCGGGCGCTTCTCGGGCCAGCAGCGGCTTCGCGTGCGCTTCTCGTCGCGGTCGACGCCCGTCGCGGCGCGTTCTACTGCGCGGTGCATGGCGCGCCCGGAACGGCCGACACACCGGCATTGCTGACTGCGAAGGAAGCAGCGGAGCTGGCGCGATTGCACGGCGCGGTCGTCATCGGCTCCGGTGCGCCGCTTGTCGCCGAGGCCGCACCGGACATCGAAACGGCCCTCCCCGCCATCGAGCCGCACGCGCGTTTCCTTGTGCAACTTGCCGCCGAGCGACCGCCATCCGACAAGATCAGCCCGCTCTATCTGCGCGCGCCGGATGTGAAGCCCCAACCCCAACCGATCGCGAGGGTGCCATGAGCAGCAACGCCGCGACCGGCCCGATCAGCCTGCTCTGGGCCCTCCCGGATGATGCACCGGCGATTGCCGCACTCCACGCCGTTCTCTTTCCGACGGCCTGGGAGCGCGATGCCATCCAGGCCCTCATCGAGCATCCGGCATCGCTGGCGCTCGTCGCCACCCGTCCGGGCCGAGTCGTCGCCGGCTTCATCATTGCCCAGATCGCCGCCGACGAGGCCGAGATCCTGACCATCGGCGTCGCTCCGGATCAGCAGCGTCATGGCATCGGCCGCCAGCTCGTCGAGGGCGCCGCGCGCTCGGCCAGCCGCTCGGAGGCCCGGCGTCTCTTCCTCGATGTGGCGGACAGCAATGTCGCCGCCCGTGCGCTTTATGCTTCCTGCGGCTTCGCCGAGATCGGCCGGCGAAAGGCCTACTACACGCTCCCCGGCGGCACCCGCGAGGATGCGCTTCAGCTCGCCCGCGACCTCGCTCCGGCATGACGATTCCGCTCTCTTGAGCCGCGCGCGTGCCGGATGACAGCGCCAGGCCGTCGGCCTATCGTCGGGCATTCCCAATCACCGACGACAACCCTGGAGGAACGCCCATGATCAATGAGCTGCGCATCTACACGCTCAAGGCCGGCTCGGCGGCGGAGGTCGCGAAGAATTCCGGTACCGTCGCCCGCGCCATCCGCGGCGACAACTACGGCAAGCTCGAAGCCTACTGGATCACCGAGATCGGTTCGCTGAACCAGGTCGTCCACCTGTGGACCTACGAGAGCCTGAACGATCGTGCGCGGCTCCGCGCCGAGCTGCAGAAGAACAAGCGCTGGACGCAGGAATACATCCCGCTCATCCGCCCGTTCCTCGTGCGCCAGGACATCCGCCTCCTCAATCCCATCATTCCGCTGCGCGCGCCGGCCACGACCGGCAACGTCTACGAGCTGCGCTACTACCGCTGCTTCCCCGGCGGCCAGAAGCCCTGGGTGGAAGCCTTCACGAGCGCGCTCGAGGTGCGCGAGAAATATTCCAAGATCGCCGGCCTCTGGACGACGGAAGCGGGCCAGCCGAACGAGGTCGTGCACTTGTGGGCTTATCCCGACCTCAACGCACGCGCGAAGGCACGCGGCGATGCCGTGAAGGACCCCGGCTGGCAGGCGTTCCTCAAGACCGGCGGCCCGCTGCTCGACGAGATGAACAACCTCATCATGCTCCCGAGCGCGCACTCGCCGGTGCAGTAGCTTTATGGCCGCGGTCGCCGGAGGCTCCGCCTACCGGCGCCGCGGCTACCAATCAGGAACGGAGAGTCAAAAAGACGGGCGGGTCCGGGAGGGTGTCCCTCCCGGTGGAGCGCGAGGCTAGCCTCGCTCGCGCCGCAGGCGCGACCTATTGCGTCAATCGTGCACGCAGCACGCGATGGAGAACCTTCCCCGTCGCCGTGCGCGGCATGTCCTCTTCGCGGATGAAGCTCACCGAGCGCGGGCGCTTGTAGGGCGCGACGCGATCGCGGCACCAATCGATCAGCTCGTCGGCCGTCACCGTTGCATCATCGTGCAGGATGACGAACGCGTGCACGCGCTCGCCCCACTTCTCGTCCGGCGCGCCGACGATCGCCACGTCCTTGATCTTGGGGTGCGCACCGAGCGCCGTCTCGACCTCGGAGGGATAGATGTTCTCGCCGCCCGAGATGATCATGTTGCTCTTGCGATCGACGAGATGGATGTAGCCGTCCGCATCGCGACGCGCGAGATCGCCGACCGAGCAGTATTCGCCGCGGAAGGCTTCGGCCGTCTTGTCGGGAAGCTGCCAGTAACCGTCGAAGGACCACGGTGTGCGCGAGAAGAGCTCGCCGGCTTCGCCATCGGCAACCTCGCTGCCGTCGGGCGCGAGCAAGCGTATGGGGCCTGATCCGACGACCTCGCGCCCGACAGAGCCAAGCTTCGTCAACTGCTCCTCGGGTTTCAGGATCGTCACCCATCCTGCTTCCGTCGAGCCGTACATCTCGTAGAGACCCGAGTTCGCGAACAGCTCCATGATGCCAAGCTTGGTGTCGTGTCGCGCCGGCGCCGACGAGATGAGCAGACGCTCCATGCATGAGACGTCGTAACGCGTGCGTACGGCCGCGGGCAGCGCCAGCATCATGATGTAGTGCGTCGGCACGAGCGACGTGAACGTTGCGCCGGATCGGGCGAGCGTCGCCAAAAGATGCTCCGGATCGACGCTCCTGCGGTTGTAGATCATGGTCGTCGCGCCGCAGTAGGCAAAGGCGCCGTAGAAGAACAGCGAATTGGCGTGGCACAGCGGCATGACGAGCAGCGCCGTGTCGCGCGCCGAGAGCTTGAACTCGACCTCGGTGACGAGCGAATGCAGGGCGCTTGCGCCGTGACTGCGGATGGCGCCCTTGGGACGGCCCGTCGTGCCCGAGGTGTACATGAGCGTCCAGGGATCGCCCGGCGCGACGTCAACTGCGGGCTCGCGGTCGAGCGCGGCGGCGAGCACATCCTCGTAGGCACGAAAGCCGGCCGGCACCTTGCCGCCGCCAAATACGATGTAACGGCCCGATGCAATCGGCAGCTCGGCAATGCTCTCCTCGATGATGGCCAGGAGCTGATCCTCGACAATCAGGGCAGAAGCGCCGCTGTTCTCGATGATGAAGCGGACCTCGGGGCCGGTGAGGCGGAAGTTGATCGGTACGGCGACAAGGCCGGCCTTGGCCGTTGCCGCATAGATCTCCGCCCACTCGAGCGCGTTGTAGGCGAGCACGGCGACACGATCGCCCTTGGCGAGGCCGAGCCCCATGAGCGCATTGGCGAGGCGGCAAGCGCGCGCGTTCCACGCACGGAAACTGAGCTGCCGTTCGAGATCGCGGGCGCCGATACGATCGGGGAAGAGCCGCGCGCCGGTTGTCAGCATCTCGCTGAGAGTGATGAGGCGCGTCATGCAGGTCTCCCGAATGCCGCCGCCCCTAAATGCTATTCGCCGGTGCCTCGACGCGCCAGAGATCGGCATGAAAGCGCAGCGTGAGCACGAGCACCATGCCAAGGCCGACGAGCGCATATCCGAAGATCGTCGCTGAGAATCCGATCCGTTCGATGAACCACCCGGCGGCGAGGATGCCCATCGGCAGGCTGTAAATCGCCAGAATGCGCACGCCCATGACGCGCCCTGCCACAACCGGCGCCGCGGCACGCAGGATGAGCACCACCATGGCGATCATGCAGTGGCTCTGTGCAAGCCCGGCCAGCACGAGGAGCGCTGCTGCGCCGTAGATCGTTGGCATCAGCGCGCATATGGCGAGCATGGCGTACCAGCCCGCTGCTCCCCCGAGCATGAGCCGGGCGAGGGGCATTCTGCGGCTGGCAGCCCAGAATGTGAGCGATCCAATCAGCGCACCCGTGGCAAAGCTCGCGACGAGTAAGGCAAGGCCGCGCTCGTCAGCCTGATACACCTCGCGTGCCGCATACGGCAGCAGACCGTTGGTAAGCGGAAATCCCGTCAGGTTGGCGAGCACTGCAAGCCACATGGCCGCGCGCAACACCGGACGCGCCCAAACATAAGCCAATCCCTCCTTGAGCTCGTGCCAGAAGGCATTGCGCGGCTTTTGCGAGAGGGGATACGCTGCGGCACCGGCGTCTACGATTGGCGCACCACGCTTTGCGGCGAGCGTCAGACTGACCCCGAGCGCATAGAGCGTTATGATCAGCACGTACGTCGGCGCGATCCCGAGCGCAGCGAACAAGCCCGCGCCCACAAGTGCGCCGGCGATCCGCGCGGTATCGATGGTCATGCGCTCGAGCGCCATCGCGCCGCTCAGCAGTTCGCGCGGGAGCCGACCCGCCATGAAGGCACTACGGATGGCCAAGTCGGAAGGCCGCACCAGACCGTTCAGAAAAGCTATGACGAGCACCACGCCCGGGCTCAGTTGGCCCGAGACTGCAAAGGCCAGAAGAGTCGTCGCAAGCACCATGTACCACGACCGCATGAGCGCCAGCGTGTTGCCGTGGCCAATGCGGTCCGCCACCACGCCGAGAAGCGGCGCGCACAGCGTCCCGAAATACAGAAACGACGCAAAGATCGTCAGTTGGACGACAGATCCGGTCTGGACAAGAACGTACCAGCCGAGAATGAGCGTCTCCATCTCGAGCGCCCAGACGGTGATGAGCGCCGCCGGCCACTGAAAACGGAACGTCCTTACTTGGAAAGGGGCCAGCCAGGAGGAATGCATTCCGAATGCCTGATCTCGAAGCGTCGCAGCGCGGCATGAGCTGGGAGACCGGCAAGGCCGAGCTGGGCCAAGGAATCAGCGCTCACGATATATCAGGCTATCAGCGCCCGACGGTGCCCAAAACCCAGTCTGCGTGCAGTGCGGGATGGATGGGTACCTTTGGAGCCAGCCCCGGCTTCCACGCCGATGAAGCTGGCGCTCTTGTCATACTTCTGAGATGCAAATATGCGCCATGGCTCGAGCCTCAGGCGCGGCAAGCGCGGAAAAGCGGGGATCATGAGCGGCAATCAGATCGAAACGGCCGCGCCGGCGCCCTCGCTCGCCGAAGCGCTCGGCGTGTGGGCGCGCATCGGATGCATCTCGTTCGGCGGCCCGGCCGGACAGATCGCGCTCATGCACCGCATTCTGGTCGACGAGCGCAAGTGGATCGACGAGCGCTCTTATCTTCAGGCGCTCAACTTCTGCATGCTGCTTCCCGGCCCCGAAGCGACGCAGCTTGCCACCTACGTCGGCTGGCGACTGCATGGGACATGGGGCGGCTTGGCCGCGGGCCTGCTCTTCGTTCTTCCAGGCGCACTCGTGATCCTGGTGCTCGCGGCACTCTACGTCACGTTCGGCTCATTGCCGCTCGCCGCCGCGCTCCTGGTCGGCGTCAAGGCTGCCGTGCTGGCGATCGTCGTCGAGGCACTGATCCGGATCGCGCGGCGCGGGCTGACAACGAGGGATCACCGCGCGCTTGCCGCGCTGGCGTTCATCGCGATCTTTTTTCTCAGCGTGCCATTTCCGCTGATCGTCCTCGCCGCGGCGCTCTACGGCTTTGCAACGGGCGCCGGCATCGCCGATCCGGCAGGAGCGCCCCCGCCACCGACCAGCTTCACGGAAACTGCGCGAACCGCCGTCATCTGGCTCGGCGTCTGGATCGCACCACTGATGGCCATTAGTGCGATCTTCGGGAGCGGGCACGTCCTGTCCCAGCTCGGCCTGCTCTTCTCGAAGCTCGCTGTCGTGACTTTCGGAGGCGCCTATGCCGTGCTCGCCTACCTCGCTCAAGACGTCGTCCAGCACTACGGCTGGCTCACGGCCGGCGAGATGGTCGACGCGCTCGGCTTAGCCGAAACCACGCCCGGCCCGCTCATCCTGGTCACGGAGTTCATTGGCTTTCTCGCCGCCTATCGCCACGGCGGCGGCCCGCCACTGCTCATGGGGACGCTGGGCGCGCTCGTTACCCTCTGGGCGACCTTCGCGCCGTGCTTCCTATGGATCTTCGTCGGCGCCCCCTACATCGAGCGCATCAATGCCGAACCCCGGCTCCGCGCGGCGCTCGCCGCCGTGACTGCGGCCGTCGTCGGCGTCATTCTCAACCTGACGGTCTGGTTCGCGCTCAATGTGCTCTTCGGCGAGAACACCACGAGCTGGTATGGCCCCCTACGTCTCTACGTGCCGAGCTTCGCGAGCCTCGACGTGGTGGCGCTCGGCCTGACGCTCGTCGCCTTCGTGCTGCTCTTCCGGCTGCATTGCGGGATCATGACGGCACTCGCGATCTGCGGCGCCCTCGGCGTCGGTTGGCATCTGCTGGCGGGATGATGGCGTGATCAGGTGCCGGCATCGGGCTCGCATGGCTGGCGGCTCGGCATCCAGGATGTGTTGTTGCCAAAGATATCACAGCGCGTGAGGACAGTGCCGACGTGCGTCCTCATGCAGACGATCTCGCCGAGCTGGTAGGCCTTGCCGTTGAAGCGGCAGCGGCAGGGAATGACCCTTCCCGATCCGTCGATCACCCCGCGGTGCGGCGACGACGGCCAGTTTGCTGGCGGCAATCCCTGCACTTCCTGGCTTGCCTCCGCTCCCGAAGGCGCCTGCTGCGCGGCCGCGTCACCCGTCAATGCCACGGCGGCCACCAATGCCAGTCCGGCGGCTGCGCCGCGGCCGGCGCGCGACAAATGTTCAGCAAAGTTCCCGACCGCACGCATGGCATTGGCACTCCGCCATGGTTCTGTGGCAAAGATGCGGGCCTGCCGGATCGCAATGAGGAACGCGGCAAATGCCCGACAACAATCTGCGGCGCAATGCGCTTGACTACCACGAGGCGGACCCGCCCGGAAAGGTCGCCATCCACGCGACGAAGCCCGTCGCCAACCAGAACGACCTCGGGCTCGCCTACTCGCCGGGCGTCGCCTTTGCCTGCCAGGCCATTGCCGAGGATCCCTCGGCCGTCTCCCGCTACACCGCACGTGGCAACCTCGTCGGCGTGATCACGAACGGCACCGCCGTGCTCGGGCTCGGCAATATCGGCCCCCTCGCCTCGAAGCCGGTCATGGAGGGCAAGGCCGTCCTCTTCAAGAAGTTCGCCGGGATCGACGTCTACGACATCGAGGTCGCCGAGACCGAGGTCTCGCCCTTCGTCGAGGCCGTGGCCCGCCTCGAGCCGACGTTCGGCGGCATCAACCTCGAGGACATCAAGGCGCCGGAGTGCTTCGAGATCGAGCGCCAGCTCCAGGCGCGCATGAAGATCCCCGTCTTCCACGACGACCAGCACGGGACCGCCATCGTCGTCGCCGCCGGCATCCTCAACGGGCTCAAGCTCGTCGGCAAGCCGCTGGACAAAGTGAAGATCGTCTGCTCGGGCGCGGGCGCGGCGGCGCTCGCCTGCCTCGGGCTCCTGTGCGTGCTCGGCGCCAAGCACGAGAACATTTGGATCGCCGACATCGAGGGCGTGGTCTATGCCGGGCGCCAGAAACTCATGGACCCGTACAAGGCCATCTACGCCCAGTCGACGGAAAAGCGGAAGCTGGCCGAGATCATGGCGGGCGCCGACGTGTTCCTCGGGCTTTCGGCGGCGGGCATCGTGAGCCGCGAGATGATCGCCTCGATGGCGGCCAAACCGCTCGTCTTCGCGCTTGCCAACCCCAATCCGGAGATCATGCCGGAAGAGGTGAAGGCCGTGCGCGATGACGCCATCATCGCTTCGGGCCGCACGGACTATCCCAACCAGATCAACAACGTCCTCTGTTTTCCGTTCGTCTTCCGTGGCGCGCTCGACGTGGGTGCGACGACCATTAACGCGGAAATGAAGGCAGCGGCGGTGACCGCCCTCGCACGCCTTGCAGAGAGCGAAGCCTCCGACATCGTGCTGGCGGCCTATGGCGCGGAGACCTTCATTTTCGGCCCCGAGTACATCCTTCCGAAGCCATTCGATCCGCGCCTCATCATCGAGATCGCGCCGGCCGTCGCGAAGGCAGCCATGGACTCTGGTGTCGCGACACGGCCGATTTCCGATTTCGACGCTTACCGGGAAAGACTGAGCGGCTTCGTCTTCCGCTCGGGCTTCGTGATGAAACCGATCATGGATGCCGCGAAGTCTGCCTCGCAGGAGACGCGCAAGCGGCTCGCCTTCGCCGAGGGCGATCACCCTTACGTGCTCCAGGCCGCCCAGCAGCTCGTTTCGGAAGGCATCGCGCATCCGATCCTGATCGGTCGGCGCGAGGACATCCGCCGCACCATGACGCATCTCGGCCTGCGCCTGCGCGACGGCGTGGACGTGGACATTGTCGATCCGGCCACCGATCCGCGCATGCCCGTGCTCACGGACGAGTATCATCGCCTCGTCGAGCGCCGCGGCGTCTCGCCCTCGCATGCCCAGCGCGTGGTGCGCAACGGCTCGACCGTGCTCGCGGGTCTCCTGCTCCGACGCGGCGATGCCGATGCCATGATCTGCGGCGCGGTCGGGCGCTATCTCACGCAGTTGCGGCACGTCTCCGAAGTGGTCGGCCTCAGGTCCGGCGCGCGCGGCTTCGCGACGCTCTCGGCCATGATCCTGCCCTCGGGCCCGCTCTTCCTCGCCGACACATACGTCTCCTACGACCCTTCGCCCCCCCAGCTCGCCGAGATCACGCAACTTGCCGCGGCAGAAGTTCGCCGGTTCGGCATCGAGCCCAAGGTCGCCCTGCTCTCGCATTCGAACTTCGGCACGGAGCATACGCCGTCGGCGCGCAAGATGCGCGAGGTGCTGGCGCTCGTGCGCGAGTGGGAGCCCGATCTCGAAGTCGAGGGCGAGATGCATGCCGATGCGGCGCTCTCGGCCTTCATTCGCGATGAAGTCTTCCCGAATTCCGCTCTCAAGGGCGCCGCCAACCTGCTCATCATGCCGAGCCTGGATGCGGCCAACATCGCCTTCAACCTGCTCAAGGTGGTCTCGGGAAGCGTGGCCGTCGGTCCGATACTGCTCGGCGCAGCGCGGCCCGCCCACATTGTCACGCCCTCGATCACCGTCCGGGGGCTGCTCAACATGTCGGCCATTGCCGTCGTCGATGCCGTGCGGCGCGGAACGGCCGAAGCGTGAGGAGACAAGAACCATGCTGCTCAAGGACCGCATTGCGATCGTCACGGGCGCCGGACAGGGCATCGGCAAGGCCTGCGCGCTGAGACTTGCACGCGAGGGGGCCAAGATCATCCTCGCGGACGTCAATGGCGAGGCAGGCAAGAGCGTCGTCGAGGACATCCGCGGGCGCGGCGGCGTCGCCGACTACGTGGATTGCGATGTCTCGGAAAAGCTCGACGTGCACAACCTGATCGCCAAGGCGCTCGAAGTGCACGGGCGCATCGACGTACTCGTGAACAATGCCGGCATCGTCGATGATGTCCCCTTCCTCGATCTCTCCGAGGAGGAGTTCGACCGCATTCTCGGCACGAATCTCAAGGGCGCATTCCTCGCCGGTCAGGCGGCGGCGCGGCAAATGGTGAAACAGGGCACGCGCAAAGACACCGGGAGTGCCGGCGCCATCGTCAACATGAGCTCGATCAACGCGGTGTTCGCGCTTCCCGACCATGTTGCCTATTCGGTCTCGAAGGGCGGCCTCGCACAGCTCACGAAAGCCATGGCCATTGCGCTCGCGCCGCAGGGCGTGCGCGTGAACGCGGTAGGTCCCGGAACCATCGAGACGCCGCTGCTGGCCGGTGTCGTCAAGGACGAGGCCTTCCGCAAGAAGGTTCTCTCGCGCACGCCGATGGGTCGTATCGGCCAGCCGGAGGAAGTTGCGGCGATCGTCGCGTGGCTCGCGAGCGATGAAGCAAGCTACGTCACGGGCACGACCATCTACGCCGATGGCGGGCGCCTGCCGCTCAACTACGTGATGCCTGAAAAGTCATAAAAGACGGGGGTTCTGGGGGTGTTCCCCGGTTGGGGCGTGGGGCGTGGGGCGAAAGCCCCACGCGCGCCGACGGCGCGACCGTCAGGCCGATGCGTGGCGCATCCGGCGGTGCACGAGCAAGAGCCCGGAAAGGGCGCCGAAAGCGAAGATCGAGATCACCAAGGCCAGCCACAGGGCGGCATGGGGACCGGCCGAGGTGAGGATCGCCGTGAAGACCGGCGGGGCAGCAGCGAAGGCAAAGTTGAGGGGCACGGCGAGTTGCGCCGATGCGCGGGCATAGGCGCCGGCGGGAAAGATCTGCAGGGGCAGCGTGGCGCGCGCGACAGAGGTGACGCCGCTGGCAACGCCATAGAGCGTGGCGAAAAGCATGGCGCCAGTGAAGTTGCTGGTCACCAGAAGAACGATGAAGCTCAGCGGAAACAGGGCAGAGGCGGCAAGGCCTGTGGCGAAGCTTGACCAGCGCCGGCCGCCGAGGAAATCGACCAGGCGCCCCGCCCATTGCGCAATACCGATAAAGGCAGCCGCCGCCAGCGCGCTCGCGCGATCGAGGCCCTGAGCCTCGAACAGGATGATGATGGTAAGGGCAAAGCCCCAGGTGACAAAGCCGTTCGCGGCAAAGCTCGTCGCGAGCAGGACGAAGCGTGGCCGGTCAATGGCCGCGGGTTCGGCCGTCGTCTTCGCGGCGCGTTTCTCCCCGGGCCGGCGGGCAAGCGTCGCCCAATGCAGCGGCGTGCAGACGAGCAGCATGAGAGCGGCATAGAGCAGCGTCGTCGTGCGCCAGCCCCATTGAGCCTGCAGCAGCCCCGTCAACGGCCAAACGATGGTCGATGTCAGGCCGCCGGCGAGGATCAGCACGCCGAGCGCCTGGCGCGCTTTCTCGCCGGCGATTTCGGCCACCGCGATCTGCGCCGGTGTGGTCAGCATGCCGGCTCCGGCGAGGCCGAGAATGACCCACGCCAGCACGTAGAACACCGGCCCGTCGGCGAGGCCCATGACCAGCAGGCCGGCTGCGCCCAAGGGTGATCCCAACACCATGATCGGGCGCGCGCCATAGCGCTCGAAGATCGCGCTCAGCGGCCAGGACGCCATGGCCATGACGACGAGCATGACGGTCGGACCTGCCATGACCACGGGAAGCGCCATGCCGAGCGCGCTGGCCATGGCAGGGCCAGTGACCGCGGGCAACCAGAACGTGGCGCCCCAGCCAATGAGCTGGGTCAGCGACAGGGCGGCAACAGCATGGACCGTGGGTGAGCGAAACGGCATCGGCTAAACGGCCGTGGGAGGAGTGACCATCGGCATGATAGGCCTGATCATTGGAAGGTCTACGCCTCCGCCGCGAAGACGAGCACGCGCTGCGGATCGATCTCCACGCCGATGTCACGGCCGCGCGCCGGGACCTCGCTCTCATGCACGAGCGCCTTGATGGGCGCGTCGAAGCCCTGCACGGCCATTTCGACGAGCGCGGCATCGCCGAGAAAGCGCACGTGGCGCGCACGCGCTGGGTGTCCCTGTCCCTCGGGCAGCAGCTTGATCGCGCGTTGGCGAATGCAGAGCACGGCCTTGCCATCGGGCACGCCATTCGCGGGGAACGTCCCGAGCGGTGTTGCGAGCCCGCCACCGGCCACCTGCCACGGGATCTCGTTGATCTCGGAAAAGAGGCGCGCGACGAACAGATCGACCGGATGGCGGTAGAGATCCTCGGCTCGTCCGATCTGCACGATGCGTCCGGCGCGCATCACGGCAATGCGGTCGCCGAGCCGCATGGCCTCCTCGGGATGATGCGTCACGATCATGCTCGTTGCCCGCGTCTCGCGCAGCAGCTCGAGCGTGCCTTCCTGCAAACGCTCGCGGAGCTGGATGTCGAGGCCGGAGAACGGTTCATCCATGAGCATGACGGCCGGACGCGGGACGAGCGCGCGGGCAAGCGCAACGCGCTGTTGCTCGCCGCCCGAGAGAATGTGCGGATGCTGATCGGCGTAATGCTCAAGGCCAACGCGCGCGAGCAACGCCAGTGCCTCGCGCCGCGCCTCCGCCGCGGGAAGCTGCTTCAGCCCGAAAGCGACGTTCTGCACGATCGTGAGATGTGGAAAGAGCGCGAAGTCCTGGAACATGAGCCCGACATTGCGCTCTTCCGGCGGCACGAAGCGCTGCGGACCGGCCACTTCCTGATCATTGATGAGCACGCGCCCGCCCGTCGGACGCTCGATGCCCGCGGCGATGCGGAGCAGCGTCGTCTTTCCGCAGCCCGAAGGCCCGAGCAGGCAGACGACCTCGCCCGGCGCGATGTCGAGGCTCACGCCTGCGACGGCAATCGTGTCATCAAAAGTGCGCTCGACGGCCTCGAAGGTGAGCCGCGCCGCGAAGGTCGTGGCCGCGCGCCTGGAGCCGTGACCCTCTGCAGCCGCAGCCCCACCGCGAGCCTCGCCGCGCGGCCCAACTCGTCCAAGCAGTGTCTTGAAGACCAACCGTCACCTCGATCGGCCGCACTCTGGAGGCGTTCTAAGTGAGCGTCCTCACGTACGGTCCGTCTCGCCCATATCGCCTTCCTCTTCCTCGGGCAAGTCGAGGTCGAGTTCCTCCTGCGCCGCATCGGCATCGTCCTCCAGCGGCAATTCGTCCGGCATGAGGGCGGCAACGTCGGTCGGCTCGGGTACTTTGAAGTCGGGCGGCAGGTTCGCATCGAGAAGTCCGGCGCCCTTGAGCTCCGCGAGGCCGGGCAAATCCTTGACCGTGTCGAGATTGAAGTGGCTGAGGAACGTTTCGGTCGTGCCGTACGTGATCGGCTTGCCGGGTGCGCGACGGCGGCCGCGCGGGCGTACCCATCCGGTTTCCAGCAGCACGTCGAGCGTGCCCTTGGATGTCTGCACGCCGCGAATCTCCTCGATCTCGGCGCGCGTCACCGGCTGGTGATACGCGATGATGGCGAGCGTCTCCAGCGCCGCCTTGGAAAGCTTGCGCTCTTCCCTGGCGTGGCGCTCCAGCAGGAAGGAAAGATCCTCAGCCGTGCGGAAGGCCCACTTGCCGGCAACGCGCACGAGATTGATGCCGCGCGAGGCATAGAAACCCTGCAGTTCCGTCAGCAGCGCATTGACGTCGTCGCCTTCGGCGAGGTGGCTCGCGAGATGCTGTACGTCGAGCGGCTCGGAAGCTGCAAAGAGCAGCGCCTCGAGCACACGCAGCTTCTCGCGCCGATCGGCTGAGGGAAGGGCTGCTATATTCGCCGGGAACGGGCGCAAGGGCGGCCCGGTGCGCTCCGATGCGGGCGGGCGCATCTCGGAGACTTCGGGACCCGGCTCTCGTTTCTCGTTACTCGTCATCTCACTGTCCGGTGCGATACTCAGTTTGGGTGGAACCATGTCTCGCCCCCGTTGTTCCCGCGATCCTTCATGATCGCGACATGATCAGTTGGCGCCGTTCGTTCCTCCAGCGCTCACGCGCTCCCACTGCGCGCCTGCCTCCTTGCGTCTGATATAGAGCGGCGCGAACGGCCCGGCCTGCCGGATCTCGATATGACCTTCGCGTGCCATTTCGAGCGTTGCACCGAAAGAACTTGCGAGCGCCGTTCGGCCAAGCTCCGGCGACGGCAGGTACTGTTCGAGAAAGAAATCGAGCTGCACCCACGAACCGGCGGAGCGCCCGATCAGCGTTTCCAGGCGCTGGCGCGCATCCTTGATCGACCACACCGTCCGCTTCTTCACGACGTGGGCGCGCCGGACGGTCGTGCGCGTGCGCTGCTCGGCGTAGGCCTTGAGCAGGTCGTAAATCTCGGCCGAATGCTCGCGCGTGCGGATCGTTTTCACGCCTTCGGGCATCCCACGGGCGAAGATATCGCGATCGAGACGCTTGCGCGTCAGGAGCTGGGCGGCGGCGTTGCGCATCGCTTCGAGACGCATCAGACGGAAGGCGAGGCGTGCGGCGAGTTCCTCGCCCGAAGGCCCGTCATCGGCCTTGTCGTCCCGCGGAATGAGCAGCCGCGACTTCAGGAAGGCGAGCCATGCCGCCATGACGAGATAGTCGGCGGCGAGTTCGAGCCGGAGTTTCTGCGCCTCGCGGATGTAGTCGAGGTATTGGCTGACCAGCGTGTCGATCGAGATGCGCGCGAGATCGACCTTCTGCGTCCGCGCGAGCGCGAGAAGCAGGTCGAGCGGTCCCTCGAAACCTTCGAGATCGACGACGAATGCGTCGCCGGGCGCGGGCATGTCCCCGCGTTCCGGATCGCCCCATTCCTCGGGGCTTGCACTCGCTTCGCCCGTGCCGCCGTCCATCATGGCCGTCGTTTGACACCCTTGCGGGCAAGCTGGGTTATCCAGCCCTTATCCACAGGGAGCTTTAGCTGATTCATGCGGTCACGGACAGCACGCGTGAAATGGCAGCCTCGGCGAGCTGTGGCTCGAAGGGCTCATGGTGTTGCAGAGCAGCCAGGGCCGTAGCCAAGCGCCGCCGCGAAGATCCTGATACTTCTGGACATTCTGCGGCGACATCTTCCATTTCGGCCATGCTGCCATTGCAATGGAGCACCAGATCCGAGCCTGCGGCCAGCACCGCCCTGGCCCGCGCGCCGATCGTGCCGCCGAGCGCCTTCATGCTCAGATCGTCGCTCATGAGCAGGCCATCGAATCCGATCGCACCGCGGATGATGTCCCTGGTGATCTCGGGCGAGGTGCTGGCGGGGTTCTCGCCATCGATATCCGTGAAGAGCACGTGCGCCGTCATGGCCGCCGGCAGGCCTGCCAGCGCACGGAACGGGGCGAAGTCCGTCGCTTCGAGCGTGGCTCGGGGCGTCGCCACCACCGGCAGGGCATGATGGCTGTCGGCGCCGGCGCGGCCGTGTCCGGGTATGTGCTTCATCACGGGGAGCACGCCACCCGCCATGAGCCCCGCTGCGACCTCGGCGCCAAGCGCCGCCACCTGATCCGCCGTCGCGCCGTAGGCTCGATTGCCGATGACATCGTGCGCGCCGGGAACCGGCACATCGAGAACAGGGGCGCAGTTCGTGTTGATGCCGAGGGCGCGCAAGTCCGCCGCATTCTGCCGGCTTACGAGAAAAGCGAGACGGCGCGCATCTTCTGGATCGCCAGCGTAAAGTGCACCGAATGCGGCTGCCGCCGGTAGCGCCCGGCCGATCGGCGGACGCAGGCGCTGCACGCGGCCGCCTTCCTGATCGATCAGAACCAGCGTGTCGGCGTTGCCGATCGCATCGAGCGCCTCACCGACGAGGCGGCGGATCTGGTCATGCGCCACGCAATTGCGCGCGAATAGGATCACGCCGGCCGGCCGCGCCGACGCGAGAAACGAGCGCTCGGCGTCGAGCAGCGTCGGTCCTGCAAGCCCCGTGATGAAAGCGCTTCGCATGAGAACTCCTGATGGCCCACTCGCGCCCCTGGCGCGAACAGGGGCTAGCCCCTGTGACCCCGACCAGGCGACACCCCTGGCCCCCCGCTTTTAAATGAGGTGTTCGCCGCGAGGGTTCCAGTATTCCCTCTCCCCGTCCTATGCGGGGAGAAGGGGCCTGTCGCGCTCGCAGTGAAATCCTAACCTATCGCCATGGCCGCCGCGAACAAGCGCCGCGGAGCGGTCGCGAAGCAATCCTTCCCAGCGCCCGCGACAAGACAAAGACTCGCTGCTTCATGAGCGCGCGACCACGCGCCGGCCGGTAGGCCGTCCTAAGGAAAAGCAGCCGGCCCCGCCAGATGCTGCCCTGTCGCACTTGCCGCCACGGGCTAGACACCGCAGAGCAGTTGCGAAGCACCTCTTCGCAGCAGCCCGCGGCAAAGATCAATAAGACATGATCCAGCAGCCGCTGTGGCCCTCGGACTTCAGGCGGCTGCAGACGGAATTCGCCGTCTCCCGCGAACCGGGCGGTC
Source organism: Hyphomicrobiaceae bacterium (assembly GCA_035565975.1). GTDB lineage: Bacteria > Pseudomonadota > Alphaproteobacteria > Rhizobiales > Hyphomicrobiaceae. Next base: position 50,462 of record DATMRT010000006.1, on the reverse strand, counting down.
CGACGACCACGCGGTACCACATACCCTTCTCGCCGAGATTGGCTTCGCGAACGTCCGCGGCACGGCCTTGCAGAATGCCCGGATGCTTCTGCTGGATGTCCGCCAGTGATTTCAGCGCATCCATGTGCGACGTGCGCGAGACCAGAACGGCGACATAGCCGGCACTCGGTGCCGCGGCGCTGGCCGCAGGTGCCGGCGGCGGGGTCCGCGCAGCCTGACGCGTCGTCGGCACCGGCCGGCGCGCTTCCGGCGTGGCCCTCGGTGGCGGGGCTGGCGCAATCGCCGGTGGCTCGATGGTAGCCGCAGGCGGTGCCGAAGCCACGCGACGTGGCGGTGCTGCCGGCGCAGGCGGCTCGATGGGCTGGGCACGCTGAACCGGCGGCGGTGCTGGCGCGGCCTCGCGCTGAGGCGGCGGCATGCGCGGCGTCAGGCCGTCGACGAGCAGCCCGGGAACCCCGCTCGCGGGCGGCGGCGAGGGCGGCGCGCCGCTCGGTGCAATCGTCCCGTCGCGATTGACGATCATCGTCGGCACGCGGCGCGGGCCATCGGCAGCCTCGCGCTCGGGCGCCGGCGGATGGATGGAGACGGGCACAGGACGCGCTGCGCCGCGCTCCTCGTCCAACCTGTTCAGGAACTTCTTGTCCGTGTGGGCCATCTGCTTGCCGCCGGGCTCGGTCGGCTGGGCCTTGGTCGGAGCACTGTCGGCTCTGAGGATGGGCAGCTTGCCGCTCTCGCGGCCGCCATTGGTCATGGCCTTGTAGGCGTACGCGAGGCCGCCGCCGAGCGCGATCGCGCCGATCAGGGCGCCGACCACGACGATGGCACGCGGGCCCCGCCGCGCTGGGGCCTCGGCCTCATCTGCATAATCATCCTCGTAGTATCCGCCTTCACCCCCTTGCCCGCCGGCATAGGGATCTGCGGCATTGGGCCGATAGGGATCGTCGTAGGCATAAGCGTCGTCCTGGCCGTATTGGCCCTGCGGCGCGTAGGCGTGCTGCTGCGGCTGCTGGCCGTAATAGTGCTGCTCGTGCTCTGCACCGGCCGGGCTGCCGTATCCGCCCTGGGCAGGATAGCCGCCGGGAAGCGGGCGGCCGTAGGGATCATGCCCCTGAGCGCCATAGCCCTGGTCATCCGCTTCGCCGTACGGCTGGCGCCCGTAGCCGCCCTGCGCCTGAGCGTGGGTTTGCTGGCGGCCGGCGGGTGGCGCAAAAGGCTCGAAACGGGAGGAGAGGCTAGGCGACTCAGGCCTCAGCGCGCTGAAGATATCCCGCCCGGCGCCGCCCGGCAGCGTGGGCTGCTCGTCGGGCTGATGCGGATCGTACTGCTGATGCGGATAAGCACTGCCGTAGGCCTGCCCGGGCGCCGACGGATCGTGCGCAGCGTTCGGCGACCTCAGGTGCGGACCCGCACCCTTGGGAATGTTATTCTGCCGTGCCATCGAGATACCCCCTTCAGGTTTCCCGCTGTGCCGGAACTGCCCGCGCGCCGATCAACCCGCCCAAGTCTTGTCGCGTAGACCGCGTTTCATCACGTTGATTCGCAGGCTAGCGCATTTCGATCGGAGCGTGCACCCCGAGGATCGCCAACCCCGTCGCGATTACTTGTGCACAAGCCCCAACGAGAGCGAGGCGCGCAGCGGTAAGCTTCCGGTCATTCGGCTGGATAAAACGTAAATGTGGCGAATCATTGCCTCGCGTCCATTGCGCGTGAAATGCCGACGCCAAATCAGAGAGATAGAACGCTATGCGGTGCGGCTCGTGGGCGCGCGCCGCGCCTTCGGCCGTACGCGGAAATAAGGCAAGGCGCCGCAAGAGATCGAGCTCGCCGTCGTCGGTAAGCAAGGATGTATCCGCTCCTGTCACATCGCTGTCGCGTGGCCCGATCTCGGAGAAGGCTTCCGCTGCGTTGCGGAAGATCGAGTGGGCGCGCGCGTGCGCATACTGGACGTAGAAGACCGGGTTGTCCTTCGACTTCTCGACCACCTTGGCGAGATCGAAATCGAGAGCCGCATCATTCTTGCGGTAGAGCATCATGAAGCGGATCGGATCGCTGCCGACCTCGTCGACGACTTCGCGCAGCGTGACGAACGTACCTGCCCGCTTCGACATCTTCACCGGCTCGCCACCGCGCAGGAGGCGCACGAGTTGGCAGACCTTGATGTCGAGATCGGCCTTGCCGCCCGAGAGCGCTGCAACGGCCGCCTGCATGCGCTTGATGTAGCCGGTATGGTCGGCGCCGAAGACGTTGATCAAATGCCGGAAGCCGCGCGCCAGCTTGTTGTGATGATAAGCCATGTCGCCGGCAAAATAGGTGTAGCTGCCATCCGACTTCATGAGCGCACGATCGACGTCGTCGCCGAAGTCGGTCGACTTGAAGAGCGTCTGCTCGCGATCCTCCCAGTCGTCGGCATCATGCCCCTTGGGCCGCTCGAGACGCCCCTCGAAAACGAGGCCTTTTGCTCTGAGCTCCGCAATGGTCTCCGCGATCTCGTCTTTCCCCTCCTCGGTGAGCGAACGCTCCGAGAAGAAGACCTCATGACGGATATCGAGCGCGGCCAGATCCTCTTTGATCATGACGAGCATCGCCGCGATCGCCTCGGCGCGTACGATGGGCAGCCAAGCGCGCTCGTCGTTCGACTGCTTGAGCAGGCTGTCGCCGAATTTCTTGGCGAGCGCGGCGCCGACGGGCTTCAGATAGTCGCCGGGATAAAGGCCGGCGGGAATCTCGCCGATGTCCTCGCCCAGCGCCTCGCGGTAGCGCAGGAAGGCCGAGCGCGCGAGCACATCCACCTGCGCGCCGGCGTCATTGACGTAGTACTCGCGCGTGACGGCGTAACCGGCGAATGCAAGCAGGTTCGCGAGCGAGTCCCCGAACACCGCACCGCGACCGTGGCCGACATGCATGGGGCCAGTGGGATTGGCGGAGACGTACTCGATGAGCAGCTTTTCGCCTTTGCCGAGATCTGAAGCTCCGTAGCGCTCGCCACCCCCGCGCACGTCCGCGATCACCGACTGCCAGCGATCAGGCGCGAGGCTGATATTGACGAAGCCCGGCCCCGCGACCTCGACCTTCACGTATCCCGGCAGCGCGGCAAGCTCAGCTACGAGCGCATCGGCGATATCGCGCGGCTTCATGCGCGCGGGCTTGGCGAGCACCATCGCGGCGTTCGTCGCGAGATCGCCATGACGCGGGTCCTTCGTCGGCTCGACCTCGACGGCGCCGAGCGCAAGCTCCGCCGGCAGCCGGCCGGCCTGCTGCAGCTTTCTCAATGCATCGGCGATCTGCGCCTCGACCTCGGCGAGCACGGTCATGATGGTTCCTCGGATTGGGCGACGCCCAGGCTTCGGCCCTCGGACATGGGCCTCTCGCCAGCGTCATAGCATGGCGGCAGCTAATGCAAATCAATGGTGTCGTCAAACAAGCGCGCATACTCGGCGAGCGCGAAGCGATCGGTCATGCCGGCGATGAAATCCGCGACGCGGCGCGCCCGGCCGGCCGGATCAAGCCCGAGAATGGCCTCGCCGCGGCCGCCCGGCAGGTCCGCCGGGCTCGTCATGTAGCGCTCGAAGAGGGCTGCCACGACCTGCTCGGCCTTGTGCATGACCTTCATGACGCGCGGGGCACGGTAAACGCGCACGAACAGGAACTTCTTGAGGGCATCGAGCTCGACGCGCTGGCGGTCCGGGAAGCCGACGACGGGAACGCCGGCACGGCGCACGTCGTCGGCGCTTTTGATGCCGAGTTTGGCGAGGCGCGCGCGCGTTTCCTTCACGACATCGTCGACCATGACCGTAATCATGCGCCGGTTCACCTCGTAGAACAGGCGACGGTCGCGATCGACGTCGCTCCGCGCGGCCGATGCACTGTCGATCACCGCACGAGCGGCCGTCACATAAGGGCCGGCCATGGGTGCGCCTTCGAGGTCGCCGAGAGTTATGAGGCCGGCACGAAGCGCGTCGTCGATGTCGTGGTTCGTATAGGCGATGTCGTCAGCGATCGCGGCAACCTGGGCCTCAGCGGGCGCGTAGAGGTCGAGTTCGAGGCCCTGCGTCAGTCCGAGCGCGGCAATGAGATCGAGGATCTCGCGATTGCGCTGAGCCGCATCTGGCGGCGCGTGCGGACCTGTCAGTGGTCCATTGTGCTTGGCGAGCCCTTCGAGGGTCTCGAAGGTCAGGTTGAGCCCGTCGAAATGCGCGTAGCGCCGCTCCAGCGTCGTGACCATGCGCAGGCTGTGCGCGTTATGATCGAAACCGCCCCAGTCGCGCATGGCGAGGTCGAGCGCCCGCTCGCCGGCATGGCCGAAGGGTGGATGGCCAACGTCGTGAGCGAGCGAGAGCGCCTCGGCGAGATCCTCGTCCAGCTCGAGTTGCCGTGCCATCGAGCGCGCGATCTGCGCGACCTCGAGCGAATGCGTGAGGCGCGTGCGGAAATGATCGCCCTCGTGATGCAGAAACACCTGGGTCTTGTATGTGAGGCGCCGGAAGGCGTTCGCATGGACGATGCGGTCGCGGTCGCGTTGGAAAGGGGTGCGATAGGTGCACGGGGGCTCAAGCGTCGCCCGGCCGCGGCTGTGGTCGGCATCGAGCGCCCAGGCGGCAACGCGGCGCGCGCCCGGCCGTGGCGGCGCGGCTGTCCTTTCCGATGATCCTTGTTCGATGCCGTCCAGCGTGATCACCTGCTGCCCAGGCCCCCCCCCCGGCCGATCGGCCGGGATGCATGGCTGCTCCCCGATTCACCCTATGATAGTCCTCGCGCAGCCGTTTGACATCGGCGGTGCAAATCCTATTTATTTATCAAGTATCCGCGTCGAGTCCGCATGGGTTGCGATGTCCTGGTAGGCGGACGTAGAGCACGCGAGGAGCGCCGTTTATGACGATGGTAGAGGATCGCCCGCGGGTGGGACTGACCGAGCGCGCCGCCCGGCGGATCGCCGAGATCATATCCGGGGAGCCGAACGCCGACGCCCTGCGCGTGAGCGTCGAGGGTGGCGGCTGCTCGGGCTTCCAGTACAAGTTCGATCTCGTTTCAGGCCGCGAGCCGGACGATCTCGTCATCGAGCGCGCCGGTGCGGTGGTGCTCATCGACGAGATGTCGGTCGGCTACATGGAAGGCGCCGAAATCGATTTCGTCGACGAGCTGATCGGCGCCTCCTTCAAAATCCAGAATCCGAACGCCACGGCAGCCTGCGGCTGCGGTACGAGCTTCTCGATCTAGCGCCCGTTTGATCGAGACGTAACCGCGTTCGCCTTGCCGCTGGTCGTCCCGCACTCCAGACGGATGCATGCTGGATAGTGCCTCCAGCGCCACACTTCTTCCGTGACGTGGATAGATCCTGCGTGGTCGTTTGGCGCCTGCGCCAAAGATGGTACAGGGTGCAGGGTTAAGGCACGGAGGGAAGTATGTCCGCGACGTCGATCAGCGCGCGCCTCTTGCGCAGGGCAGCAGTGGCCGCAGTGGCCGCTCTCACAGTTTCAGCAACGCCGCTCGGTGCTGCCGAGTTCACGTTCAATGCGAAGACCAACGATGACATGGCGCGCCGGCTCGACATGCCGGTGTACTTGGCAGTGCCCGCGAGCGCACGCCTGACGCTGCCGAAGAGCATCAATACGACCGACCGCCTGATCGAGTTCAAGCATCCGGACGCCATGAAACAAAAGGGCGACGTCGGCCTGCGCCTCGTCGTCGCCAAGCGCGCGGGCTTCGGTGCGCGCATGGCGAAGAGCGGTCTCATTCAGACCGGCGACATCATTCTGACGTTCCGCCCCGAGTGGGGTGGCGGCGGCGCCTATCCGAACATCCAGATGGGCATCAGCCACACGGGTCTCGCCTATGTGAAAGGCGGTGTCGCGCATCAGCTCGATATACCGCTGAACTCCGAGTACCTCGGTGGGAACTACGCCGGCAACTTCGACAGCGAGCATTATCGCACGCTGAAGTACCTCCACATCATCCGCCCGCGCGGCCTCACCGATGCGCAGCGCGCGGCGATCCTCGACTGGGCGACGCGGATCAACAGCCAAGCCCGGAAAATCTATCCTTCGGGCATCAGCTTCAACGACGACTACAACGCACCAAAAATCGCCTCGGACGACAATCTCGGCTTCGTGAAGCATTTGGCGCAGCTCGGCCTCGGACAAAACCCGCCGGGCACGACGAGCATGTTCTGCTCGGAGTTCGCGTGGTCCATCCTCGCGCTCCGGAACTGCGATCCGGCCAAGACCGCTGATGCCTTCAACGGAAGCCGCGTACCATCCTGCGTCACGCCGATCATGGAGCCGTTGCCGGCGACCGGTACCTACATGTCAACACGCACGAGCCGCGCGAAAATCGGCCTCGCCGAAGGGCCGCTGATGGTCATCGACGCGATGAAGATGGACGAGGAACTGCGCAACAGGTGGGTGGACGACATCTTCAAGGAGAATCCAAAAGCCCTGGCGCGCATGTCGAGCGGCCATCAGGAGGTCGCCAAGACCATGGCGCCGCGCTTCGCGCCGCTCGAGGCATACTACAAGGCCGCTGCAGCCGGCGGCTGGCAGCGTGCGTCTGCGCTGGTCGCCAGTACAGCCTTTCGTCAGGCGGTACCCAACAACTATTCGCCGACCTCCTACCTGATCAACACGCTGCTGCCGCGCAACCACAACCGCCGCGTCATGGACTACGTGGCGACGGTCATGTTCGAGTGACAGGCTGCCGCTGATCGGCGCGTAGGCAAAATCTGGAAATCAAGCATGCCGGCGCGCTTCCAAGTGGATCGTCGAACGTTGATGCTGGGTGCCGCCGCCGTGGCGGCACCCTACGCAGCTCTGCGTGCCGGCGACAGCAGCTCGATCCCAATCGGCGACATGCACGCCCACCTCTTCTTCGGCATCAGCCGCCAGCCAGCGACGGTGCGTCCCCTCGGCAAGCTCATGGGCGAAGGCAACGCGACGCTCGTCTCATGGGCGCTCGTCGGCGATCAGCCCTGGATCCGCCCGTCGCCGCGTGGACTGCGCCAGAAGGGTTCGCCGAAGCCCGGCGCGGCCACGAAGTGGTTCACGGAAGAGATTGCGCGCGTCCGCAAGCACGCTGCCCAACAGGGCATCAAGATCGCAACGACGCCAGCGGACCTCGATCTCGCGCTCAAGGGCGAACCGCATGTCGTGCTCTCTGTCGAAGGCGCGAGCTTCCTCGATGATGGCATCGAGGGCCTCGAGGCGGCGCACAAAGCGGGCGTCCGCCACATCCAGCTCGTGCATTTCGTGCGCAATACCATCGGCGACTTCCAGACCGAGGCGCCGCAGCATGGCGGGCTGACGGACTTCGGCCGCAAGGTCGTCGAGGAATGCAACCGGCTCGGCATTCTCGTCGATCTCGCGCACGCGACGCGCCCGACCGTCGATCAGGCGCTTGCGGTCGCGAAGGCGCCGCTCGTGTGGTCGCACAGCTCGATCACGAAGAGCGTGCGTGCCAACGCCCGCGCGCAGTGGATGATGCGCCAGCTCGGACTCGATCAGGCCAAGCAGATCGCGGCGAAGGGTGGCGTCGTCGGACTGTGGGGCCTGCGCTCGGATGTCGGGGCGACGCCTGAATCCTACGGCGACCGGATCATCGAGATGGCCGGCTGGCTCGGCGACGATCATGTCGGCTTCGGCACGGACATGAATGCGGTCGCGAACTCGCCGGTCGCGAGCTATCGGGACTTGAGACGCGTCGTGCGCTATCTCGAGCGCAAGATCGCGGCAGATCGCGTGCGCAAGATCGCGATCGGCAATTATGCCCGCGTGCTGCGGGAGGCCATGGAAGGCGCCAAGGCCTGACACGGCGCCTGCTCCGCGCCCGGATCACGCAAGCTTGCGCCATCGCAGCTTGACCTTCGCCAGTCTTCTCTTGGTATGCTCCGGGGCGAGAGGCGGCGTCCATCCGCGGCACCCAATCCTGCAACAGAGGAAACGCGATCATGAGCCAAGCGCCGATCGACGTGCATTTTTGGCCGACGCCGAACGGGATCAAGATCACGATCATGCTGGAGGAGTGCGGGCTCCCGTACAAGCTGATCCCGGTCAACATCGGCAAGGGCGAGCAGTTCAAGCCGGACTTTCTGAAGATTGCCCCGAACAATCGCATGCCCGCGATCGTCGATCCCGACGGGCCGGGCGGCAAGCCGATCTCGGTCTTCGAGTCGGGTGCCATTCTCCAGTATCTCGGCCGCAAGACCGGCAAGTTCTATCCGACGGACGAGCGCAAGCGCGTCGCCGTCGACGAGTGGTGCTTCTGGCAGATGGCGGGGCTCGGGCCGATGGCCGGTCAAGCCAATCACTTCCGCAACTACGCGCCCGAGAAGATTCCCTACGGCATCAACCGCTATACCGACGAGGTGAACCGGCTCTACGGCGTCCTCAACAAGCAGCTCGAGGGCAAGGACTACATCTGCGGCGAGTACTCGATCGCGGATATGCTGAGCTTCCCCTGGGTGCGCCGCCATGAGGCTCAGGGCCAGGATCTTGCGGACTTCCCGAACATCGCGAAGTGGGTCGAGCGCATGAATGCGCGGCCGGCGGTAGCGCGCGGCGTCGCGGCAGGCGCAGAGCTGAGGTCGCCGACCTACAATCTCGGCCAGGACAAGGAAGCACAGAAGATTCTCTTCGGCCAGCGCGCGCGCAAGTGAGCGCCCGCGCAACGACAACATTCATTTGGGAGAAACGGACAAAGTGGAAAAGATCCATATCGAGTTCACGCTGTTCTCAGCGTTCTATTCGCCGCTGATTTCGACGATGTCGGGTGGCTTCCTGAAGGAAGAGGGGCTCGATGCCTCGTGGTCGGTGGCGCCGCCGGGCGTCTCCGCGATCAAGTCGCTCGAGGAAGGCAAGGCGCACGTCATTCAGACCGCGCCAAGCCAGGCCTTCACGTCGCTCGCGAAGGGCGAGACGCCGGTCGCGGTGCATTTCGCGCAGATCAACGAGATGGACGGCTTCTTCATCACGGGCCGTGAGCCCGATCCGCAATTCAACTGGAAGAAGCTCGAAGGCGCCGAGGTCGTCCTGTTCGGCGCTGGCCAGCCGCTCGCCATGTTCAAGTACGCCTGCCACAAGGCCGGCGTCGACTTCAGCAAGATCAAGGCGATCACGCCGGGCGGTGCCGGCGACATAGACAAGGCTTTCCGCGACGGGCAGGGCCGCTACGTGCAGCAGCAGGGACCGTTCCCGCAGCAGCTCGAGGCCGATGGCGTCGGCCATATCGTCGCCGAGGTGGGGCCGAAGATCGGGCCCGTCGCCTTCTCGAGTCTTGCAGCAAAACGCGAGTGGCTTGCGACCGACACGGCCAAGGCCTTCACGCGTGCCTACGCGAAGACGCGCAAGTATATGCTCGCGACGCCGGCCGCGGAGATTGCACGGGCGGAGAAGTCCTACTTCCCGAAGATCGACGAGGCCGTGCTCGCGCGCTGCATTGCCTCGTATCAGAAGCTCGGCTGCTGGACACCGCACGTCGAGATCACACGGCCGGCCTTCGAGGTGGCGCTCGATGTCTTCGAGCACTTCGGCACGCTCAAGGAACGCTACCGCTACGAGCAGGTGTGCGCCGCGCCACCGTCCATAAGCTGAACCGAACGACAACGCACTCAGGAGGAAGGACCATGGCGACAGAGATCGAGGCGATCGAAAAGGTCATCTGGACCTATCTCGACGGCCTCTACGAGGGTGACACGGCGAAGCTCGGCAAGGCTTTCCACGAGGGCAGCCACCTCTACTCCATGCACGAGGGTGGCGTTTCCGATCTGCCGCGCGAGAAGTGGTTCGATATGGTCAAGAGCCGGCCTTCGGCGAAGTCGAAAGATCTCAAGCGGACCGACCGGATCATCTCGATCGACATGGCGGGGCCGGAGACGGCCTTCGTGAAGCTCGAGTGCTCCATCCACCCGCGCTACTTCACCGACTATCTATCCCTGCTGAAGCTCAACGGCGGCTGGCGGATCGTCTCGAAGACGTTCCGTACGGACGTGCGGGAATAATAGCGGGCACCGCACGAGAGATCCCCGGCCAAGCGCTGCGTGCGCTTGGCGGGGGATTTTTATTTTACGGATCAATGGCGTAACGCCATGCGGCAATTCGTTAACCGTCCCCGGCACGAGAAATGCATTACGCAAACGGATGAAATAGAACGTGAGTTGAACGGCTGGTCGGCTTGCATGTAGCTCAGCTACAACACCGATTCAGCCGATTCGCGGGGACAAAACCGTATGTGCGGCATTGTTGGAATTCTGGGCGACAAGCCCGTCGCAAACGAGCTGGTCGATGCGCTGCGCCGGCTCGAATATCGCGGTTATGACTCGGCGGGCGTCGCGACCGTCGAGAACGGCCACCTCGACCGGCGGCGGGCCGAGGGCAAGCTGCGCAATCTCGCCGAGCGCCTCTCGCGGCAGCCCCTCAAGGGCCGTGCCGGCATCGGCCATACGCGCTGGGCCACCCACGGCGCGCCGAACGAGCAGAACGCGCATCCGCACATGACCGACAAGGTGTCGGTCGTCCACAACGGCATCATCGAGAACTTCCGCGAGATCAAGGAAACGCTCGCGCGCGAAGGCGTGACCTTCAGCTCTGAGACCGACACGGAGGTCGTCGCCCATCTCATCACATCCGAGATGCGCCGCGGCGCCGATCCGGTCACGGCTACAGGACGCGCGCTCAGCCAGCTTCGCGGCGCATTTGCGCTCGCGATCATCTTCGCCGGCCACGACGACCTCATGATCGGCGCGCGCGAGGGCAGCCCCCTCGCCGTCGGCCACGGCGAAGGCGAGATGTATCTCGGCTCCGATGCGATCGCGCTCGCGCCCTTCACGGACCGCATCACGTACCTCGAAGAAGGCGACTGGGTCATCCTCCATCGCGGCGGCGCCGAGTTTCGCGATCGCAACGGCCGCAAGGTCCAGCGCAAGTCCATCACCTCGTCGGCCTCCGGCTTCCTGGTCGACAAGGGCAATCACAAGCACTTCATGCTCAAGGAGATCCACGAGCAGCCGGAGGTCGTCTCCCACACGCTGACGAACTACCTCGACATCGTCGCCGGAACGGTGGCGTTCCCCGACCTCGGCATCGACCTCGCGACGATCCCGCGCGTGACGATCTCGGCCTGCGGCACGGCCTATCTTGCAGGCTTGGTCGCCAAGTATTGGCTCGAGCGCTTCGCACGCGTGCCTGTCGAGATCGATGTGGCCTCGGAGATGCGCTATCGCGAAGCGCCGATGCCGCCGGGCGGCGTCGCGCTCTTCATCTCGCAGTCGGGCGAGACCGCGGATACGCTGGCGACGCTGCGCTACTGCAAGGCGCAGGGTCAGCGCATCCTCTCGGTCGTCAACGTGCGCACCTCGACGATCGCCCGTGAGAGCGATGCCGTCCTGCCGACGCTCGCCGGACCCGAGATCGGCGTTGCCTCGACGAAGGCCTTTACCTGCCAGCTCGCAACGCTCGCCTGCTTCGCGCTGGCGATCGGCCGCGCTCGCGGCACCATCACGCCGGAGCAGGAGCGCGATCTCATCCAGGCTCTGATGGAGGTGCCGCGCCACATGGTGGGCCTGCTGCGCGAGGAGCAGCAGTACGAGGAATTGGCGCACTGGCTCTCCAAGGCGCGTGATGTGCTCTATCTCGGCCGCGGCACGGCATTCCCGATTGCCATGGAGGGAGCACTCAAGCTCAAGGAGATCTCCTACATCCATGCCGAGGGATATGCCGCCGGCGAGATGAAGCACGGGCCGATCGCGCTGATCGACGAGAACGTGCCGGTCGTGGTCGTGGCGCCGGACGACGATCTCTTCGAGAAGACGGTCTCGAACATGCAGGAAGTCGCCGCGCGCGGCGGCCAGATCGTGCTCGTGTCCGATGCCACTTCAGACAAAGTCGGATGTCGCGTGGCGGCACATCTGAGTGCGCCGAAAGTGCACCCGTTCGTCGCCCCGCTCGTCTATGCCTTGCCCATGCAGCTCATCGCCTATCACACCGCGACGTTCATGGGCACGGATGTCGACCAGCCGCGCAATCTCGCCAAATCGGTCACAGTGGAATAGGTTCAGGCAACGGGGAAAACATTACGTCATAGAATTGCCGAAGGAGTCGATTTGTCTTAACTGAACAAAAGATGCGCGAATCGGACCGGAACGAGGGGGTCCCGGAGAACCGTTATGAGCCCGAGCCTGCACAGGATCGCACTGTCGCTGGCAGTCATTGTGTCATGCACCGTCGGGGGGATCGATGGCGCCGAGGTTCAGCGCGCGTCCGCCAAAGCCCCCGCCAAGAGCGCCCAGGCCGCAACCGACACGGACCGCGCACTCGACAGTGCGGCCAAGACCCTCGATGCAGGCAATGCCGATGCGGCCATGAGCGCCCTCGATCGCATCCTCTCCGGTGGCGGCCTCTCCAATTCCCATATGGCGCGCGCGCTTTACCTGCGCGGTCTCGCTCATCGCAAGAAGGGCCGCCCCGCGCAGGCCATTGCCGATCTCACCAGCGCCATCTGGCTCAAGGATGGCCTGAACGAGAAGGATCGCGCCGCAGCGCTGAGCGCGCGAGGCGAGGCGACGCGCGAGGTCGGTATCGCCGCGCCAGCTTCCGGGGGAGGTGGAGCAGCTCCAGCCGCTCAGTCCGCGAGCGCGCCCCCTGAGGCTGCTGCGCCGCCATCGCGCGTCGCCGCCTCGTCCCGCGCAGTAGCCAACGCGCTGTCCGAGGCGGGCTTCTCGCGGAGTACTTCTCCTTTTTCCTCGTCGTCCTCGACACCCGAGCCGCAGCCGGCGCCCGCGCGCAGTGCCGGGCCCGCCGCCGGTGCCGGCCCTGTCACTTCGAGCTGGCAAAGCACGACGACGGTCGATGCCAAGGGACGCCAGCGTCCATCCGAGCCGCGCCAGCAGGTGAGCGCGGCGCCCCTGCCTGCGTCGCCTTCGCCAGTGAGCAGGGCGCCGGCAGATCCGCCGCCCTCATCGGGAGGTGGGATCGGCTCGTTCTTCACGGGCCTCTTCTCGGGCACCTCTTCGGCGACGAAGGCGCCCTCAGCTGACGCCGGCGGCAGCGCTCAGTGGCGGCCGCGGACCGAACGCGCAGAGACGGCGGAGAAGCCGCCGGTAGCGAAGGCGGCGGAGCACAAGTCTGCCAGGGTTGCCCGGGCCCTGCCGAGCAAAGATGCGAGGACGATCGCCACCAGTGCGGTGTCGAGGGGCGCCTACCGGCTTCAGCTCGCGACCGTGCGCAGCCGCAAAGAGGCCAATGCCGTCGCTACACGTCTTCGCAGCGAGTACGCGGGCGCGATCGGCAATCGGCAGATCGAGATCGACGAAACCGTCTTCGGTGGCATGGGCACGTTCTATCGTGTGCGTCTCGGTCCGTACGCCAACGTGAGCGAGCCGAAGGTGCTCTGCGACCAGCTCCGTCCGAAGGGCTATGACTGCCTCGTCGTGACGAACTAGGGCACGTTCATTTCGGATGGAAGCGCATAGCCCAATATAGCTGCCTTGTTCCCCCCACCCCTAACCCCTCCCCACAGGGGGGCGTTGGGATCGCGATTCCATTTTGTATGAACGTGCCCTGGGGCACGATCGCATTGCGTAGAAGCACCTCGGCTCCCATCGGGAGCGAGCGAGGGCCGGACGCGAAGCGGGACGGCTCAATTCAAAACGATCCCGCTCTAGCCTTCCTACCGGCTACGGCTTGGCTCCGGTTGTTCGAGGGGGACCGGCAGCCTGACGATCTCCTGCATGCGCTGCCAGAGAGATCTTTGCTGCGCGCCGCGCGCGCCGCAGCGCCGTCCGTTGCAGACGCCGGTCTATGCTGCGCGCGAGGCTTCGCTGCGCCTTCCTGAGCGCCGAGGCGCCTGAAGTCAGATAGCCGAACGTCAAGCGCTTCATCTGCAGCTTCCACAAAGGGTCATTGAGGAGACTGTGGAGAGGAAGCCCGGCCGCACGCCCCCAGGCGCGATCAAATTCTTCGGGCTGAAAGATTTCGAGACTGCCGAAGTCGGAGGGGCCCTCGCCAGCGCGGCGCTCCTGGATATCCTCGAAGTCGATGATCTTGATGTGGTGGCGGCCCTGAACGATCAGGTTGTGCGGGCGGAAGTCACTCAGGATGAACCCGTGGTCGAAGAGGGTCTTCGCGCCGAGGAAGGCCTTGCGTAATGCCGGCACCGGTATCGGAAGTTCGATACCGAGGCGTGTGCGCGTGTCGGCATAAAACGGCATCACGATATAACCCTCGCCATGCTCGAGCACCTCGGGCACGAGGTCGGGACATATGCGGCCGAACGTCGTAAGCGCGTTCAGCTCGCGCTGGAAGTAGGTCTCCTTTCCCGGGCGGAAACGTTTGCGCACGGCCAAGCTGCCGTCCTGACGGCGAATGACTTCTACGGCAGCGCGGCGGCTGGTCCGATCCAGCCGACTGACGACATCGCCGGACACCTCGGCCGCCGCAGTGAGACGTGCCGCAGCCTCGAGGATGACCTCGCGTGTTTCCGGAAAAAGCAGATCGATGTGGCTCGCAGCTTCCGCGGCGTTATCCGAGGAATGGATCACATTGCATTTCCGTTCCGCGGAAAGCGTCTCGTTGGCCCAGTCGCGGATGCGGTTCTTTATCGCGAAAACGCGCTCGTTGTCGGCGCCGGGATGGTGCGCTCTGAGGTGCTTGCCCGGTGGAACAGGAAACACGTCGAGCGCGGCAATGGCGACCGCCGGCCGACCTCCCGACGTTGCCCAAGGGCCGCGGCCCCAGTTCCCGCCTCGGATCTCATGCTCGCATCTGTCCCGGAGCGCGCCGGACAGAGGATTGACAGCCAGGATATTGAACCCGTCGTTACTGAGCAGCTCCGAGATGTCTTCGATCGCGCCCGCGCGATCGAGGGCACGCTCGCGCAAGATGAACACCGCGAGCCCGTCGATAGTCGGGTGTCTGCGTCGTTCGGCGAGAACGCGCGACTTGATCCAAGGGTCGCCGGGGAGGACACGCTCCATGAAATCGATCGGTGGGCGCCAGCCCGCGCGGGCTAACTCGCCATCCAGGGCATCCATCTCGATTTCGGTCGCGATGCCCGCCTTGTCGGCCAATCGCTGCAGGACGCCGGTGTAGTCGTGCTCCGGCGACAGCTCCCGCGGCACGCCTGGCGTGGAGACCGGCAGGCCTGAGCGCAGGCCCTTATGATAGAGCGCGTGAAAGGCGAGGCTGTAGAAGTGGTCCCGATCGCAGGGCACCATCGCGCCCGAGGCGTGGCGCACCGCGCGCTCCAGGATGCCGCGAGCCAGATGCGGCGGGTAATAGGCAACGCCCTTGTAGCTGCTGCCGGCACCCCCGGAGACACTGTAGACGTCGCACCGAACGAGGCTTTTGCGGCCGAGGATTTTGGCGCTCAGAGGCTTAGGTCTGAGCAGGCTTCGAACTTTCTCTACGTCCTCGTCGTCGACGAGGATATCGATATCCTCGCCCGGCTCGAGCTCGGGCAGGCCGTCGAACCATCGCAGCACCACGTAGCGGCAGCGCGATGCATCCAGGCTTTTGAAGAACCCCCCGGGCGTTTCCCCACGATCGAGAAAGCGGCGTGCCGAACGTCGGGCCTTCCCCATGTCCCCATCCGTTGGAAGCCAGCAGCAGTTGTCACAGAACTATCACGCAACTGTCACATGGCAACGTTGGGGGTGCAATAGCTTATGCACACTTTGATGGAGATATCGCGCTGGGCAGTGAGCCCGTCCGCGAGGCTCGACGCCGCTGCGCAGGAGCCATCTATGATGGGCGCCTCAGCGCTGGAGGCGCGCCGCCTGTGGGCAGATATTGAAAGCGCGGATCAGGGCCGCCTCGCGATTCGGGAAGGCCCCCCCAAGGCGGTGGCCGCCGATGGCGTGCGTCGCGATGAAGTTCGCGGCGAGTTCTTCCTCCTGGCCATCGAGCACCTGCAGCGCCGTCAGGTGCAACTCCTCGCCGACGATCGTCTGAATGAGCACATTGCGGCTGCCACCATAGCTCGCCGTCCACACTTTGCACGCGCGCGGGCGCTCGGCAGGTGTGGGCGCCTGCACGAGCGGCGGCGCGGCAGCAGGCGGTGCTGATGGAGCGCGCCCTTGTGTTGTAGGCGCCGCCGCTGCGGTGCGGACATTCCTCGCGCTCGTCGGCTCGTCGTCGTCATTCACGACGAGGACCTCGTCAGGCGGGAGCACGCGACCGCGCGCCGTGGTCCGCCCCGGCCCCGATGACCGTGCTGCCGATGTAGGCGCCAGATCGGCCAGGGTTTGCGGTCTCGCCGGTGCCGCGCGCGTGTTTGCAGCGACCTGCATCTCCGGTGCGCCATCGCAGAACCGCGCCCGGAAGCGCTCGGCGATGAACTCGATGGATGCACCATATTTCTTGTCGACGGCCCAGCGGCCGGCGAGATCGCGCCATGTCACGGGGCGCTTCAGCGCGCGCGACAACTCCACGACCTTGTCTTGGACCTCGCGCGTGCGCGGCGCCACGGGCTTATCGACCATTTCGCCGGAGTAGGCGACGAGATGCTGGATCTGCGCGAGGACGCCGGTCGAGACATCGGGATAGCGGTCGCCGGGTGCGCCACCGCCCGTCGCGCCGATGCCGGCGAAATTGTTCTGGCTCGGTTTCACATCTCCCCACTTGCCGCTTGGCGCACGGTACGTGAGGAAGTTGGTCTCGATCAGCATCTGATAGAAGGCGTAGTCCCAGCGCACGTGATAGCGCTCGCCATGGACCTTGTAATAGCGGGCGATCGACCTGAACTGCGGCAGCAGCCGCCGGTTGCGCTGCTCGAGGTACTGCATGAGCCGCTCGGGCGTCACGCAGGCGGGCACGCGATTGCGCTCGTGCGTGCGAATTTCCGGCAGAGCGGCCGCGGGCCCCGCGATGGTCGCGGCGCCGCCGAGAAACACCGGCAGTCCGAGCAGGAAGGCGAGACAAGCCTTGCGCCCCAGCGAAGGGCGCGCGCACGCACGCATGTGGCTATTGATCCCCGTCATTCGATCATATGAACGGTTGCGCGGCTTCTGACGTCCGCTCCCCCACAACCGCTCCCTCGTTCTCGTCGGCCCGTCGTTCTCACCCTTCCGGGCAAAGCTCGAAGGCCTTCTCCAGCGCCTGAATTTGACTTGTGAATGTGCTCTCGATTTGGCCGCCCTTGGCGTAAGCGGCGATGAAGGCCGCGGCTTCGCGCTTCTCGGCGCCCTCGTTGACGTCGAGCACCGTGTAGCTCACGCCCTCGGCAGACGGGGCCTTGATGAGGATGGCCTTGGTGCCCCCATAGCTCGCCGTCCACACGCGGCAGGATGTCTTGGCAGCCGGCGGCGCAGGCGCGGCAGGAGGAGGAGGCGCGGTCATGCTCTTCAGCATGCTGCCGACGGTCGAGGCCGCCTGCATGAGCGGCGAGAGCGGCGTTGCCGGTTCGCTCGGCCGCGCGTTTGCCGGCGGCATGGGATTGACGCGGGCACCCGCACCGAGCGAGGCCGTTTCAACATGCGGGTTCGCTGTGGCCGGGGCGGCACCTTCATGGGCGAGCGCACCAAAACCGGGGCCGCCAAGGCTGCTGCGGCGCATCTCACCACGCGCTTGCGCCTCTTCGACTGCCCGCTGAGCGAGCTCGCGACCGGATACAGCCGGCGGCGTCGACGCGCGGGACTTCGCCGGCTCTTCGACCTGGGCTGCCGTTCGCGTGCGGGCTGCATCGCGCTGCTGGGGACGGGCTTCGGCAAGAAGCTCGGGCGCCGGATCGGGTATGTCGCAGAAATGCTCGGCGAAAATCTCGGCGTGCTTCTCGATCATCGCGCCGTAGGCCTTGGAGTTGGCCCATTGCTCGCCGAGATGCGCGAAGGTCATCGGCCCTTTGATCTTCTCGCGCCAGGAATCGAGCACCTTCCACTCGATGACCTTCCGCGTGCGCTCGGCAACCGGAGCATCGATCGGCTCGCCCGTGTACATCAGCACGTGCTGAAGGTGGGCGAGGACACCTGTCGAGACATCCGGGAAGCTCTCGCCCGAGACGCCGCGCCCCGTGGCGCCGAGGCCGGCGAAGTTGTTCTGCTGCGGGCGCACGTTGCCGGCCCGCCCCTTCTCACGCTCGAAGGTGAGGTAGCCCGTCTCGACGACCATCTGGAAGAAAGCATAGTCCCAGCGCATCCCGAGGGCTTCGCCGTGGCGCATATATTCGACGGCGATCTTCTCGTACTCGGGGCGAAGCCGCGGATTGCGGTCCTTGACGAAGGCCATCAGCCGGCCGGGTGTCACGCACTCCGGCACCGCGTTCGACGGCGAGAGCTTGATGGGAGGAAGGCTCTCTGCGGCAAGGCTTGTGCCCGGCAGGAGCAGAATAGCGGCGAGAACGCCAACAGACGCACGAAACGACATACGACACCCAACTCGGCTACGCGACGCAAACCCCCGACACCGCGCCCACGGTTTCCCGTTAAGCTTATTAGGCGCTTAGTATTAATGGAGCGTTACCCCAAGGTTCACGCTGACCATGTCCGGATTTTTGTAGGAGGTTTGCGGCGCCAGTTGGGGCAGTACGGGGAGGAAATGTGGCGGCGACGCCGCAGTCGGGGGCCGCGCGATCAAACATTGAGCAGAATGATTACACCGACGACAACCAGCGCGATCCCGAGTCCCTCGCGCGAAGCGAGGCCTTGCTTGAACATGCTGCGGGCGACGATCTGCGCGAAAAAGATCTCGACGAGCGCCAGTGTGCGCACCTTGGCGGCACTCTCGAGCGCAAACGCCAGGAACCACATCTGCGAGGCGAAGGCGCCCATGAAGCCCGCAAGCACCGACGGCCGCCAGGCTCGGAAGATGGCCATCAGGCGATCGCGCTCGAACAGCCAGAGGTAGGCCGTCAAGGCGGCCGTCTGCATGATCAGGCCGACGGCAAGTGTCGTCGTTGCGGCCACGACGAAGTTCGGATGCTCGAGTGCCAGGATGCCGCCGCGATACCCGATCGCCGAGACCCCGAACATCGCGCCTGCCGCAATGCCGAGCAACGCGGGCTTCCAGCCGCCATCGGCGACCGCGGCCGCCTGATCCTTGGGCCAGGACATGATCAGCACGCCGGAGCAGGCGATCAGGATCGCCACGATGAGCGGCACGCTCACCGCATCGCCGAGGAAGACGAGCCCGAACAGCGCGACGTGCACCGGCTCGATCTTGATCAGCGCCGTGGTGACCACGAACGACTTCTGCTTGAGGGCGGCGAGAAGCATGGCCGTCGCCGCGATCTGGGCCCCGGCGCCAAGGATGCTCCACAGGATCATGCGCTGATTGAGCGCAGGAAACGAATAACCGGTCGCCGCGAGCACGCCGGCGAGAAAAAGCAGCGCGAACGGCAGGCCGAAGAGGAAGCGCACGTGCGTCGCGCCGACCGTGCCGAGCGTCGCCGTCAGCTCTTTCTGCATGGCATTGCGCAGCGTCTGGCCGAACGCCGCCACCACGGTGAATACCGCCCATAGCCCGATCGACACGGCTGCCTCGCTCCGGTTTCCCGCCCTGCCCGTTGGAAGTGATCGCTGCCCCTACGAGTCCGCTGTGGCTCGGGCTGCCACGCGAATTGCCGCACCGGCAAGGGCGACTACCGTATCGTCCGTCGTCACGGCCAACGAACATAGCAGTGCCGGTTGGCAGCGCCAGTTGCAGGGATGCAATTCAGGTAAGTCTTAAGGCACGACGCTTTAGGCGAGCGTATCGCTCAACAGGGCGAGGCCATTGAGTGCACGGGGAAATCCGCTGTATGGGCCGGTCTGGATGATGGCCTCGATGACCTCCTCCTTTTTGAGGCCGATGTTGAGCGCCGAGGCGCCGAACTTCTTGAGCTGTCCCTCGAGACCCAGAGCGGTGAAGGCCGCGATCGCAACGAGCATCCGCTGGCGGCGGTCGAGCCCGGGCCTGGACCACAGCTCGCCGTACCCATAACGGATCGCCGAAGGATAGAGCGCGCCGGTCACGTTATTGCCCGGCGCCGCATAGCCCTGGCTCGCGCGATCGCCATGCAGGTCAGCCATCAGCTCGTTGCCGCGCCGGTCGAGCACCTCGTCGCTATCGGTGCGCGCCGGCTCCGGCGCAACCTTCAAACCGCGCGCGGCAAAGATCTGCTGCGCAACTTGGCCGGCATTCTCCGTCGTTATGAAGCCGCCATACAGTCCGGCCTGCATGAACACTTCAAGGATGGTGCGCGGGGCAAGACCCAGATCGATCGCCGAAGCAATATGCTGGCGAAGCTGCGCTGTATGCGGACCGAGACCGAGCACAGCGAGGGCGCAAAGCATCCGCTCCGGTTTTGCGAGGTTCGGTCGGTCCCAGATGCCGCCGAACGCGACTTCCGCGATGAAGTCGTCGAAGTTCGGCAGCGGCTCGCCGCCCTCGGCACGCTGCAACCCCAATTCCTTGCGCACCGCGGCACCGCGACGGCGCAGTTCCTCGCGTCCAACCTTCATCGAACAGCCCTCCCAGTTGACCGAAGCAGGAGACGTCAGAAATTGACGTTCTGAATGACCCAGCCGCCCCCGGCCGCGATCAGGCCTGCGATGACGATATACGGCAGGACGGTAATGAGGACGGTCAACAGGGCAACAAAGGCAAGCAGAACTTTCTCGGCGGCGCTCCAAAGAGATATCACCGCCTTGTAAAGCACGTAGACGATGGCGAGAACGACGAGCGCCAGGACCACGATCTTCCACGCCGGCAGGCTCTGCCAGTTCGATTGGAGGATGTGCACGATCTGGCCGAACGACCACGTCCAGATAAGCTGAACAAAGCGGAAGATCGCCGCGATACCCTGCTGCAGAAACTGCACGATCTGATTGATGAGCTGGTTCATGTCCGGCGCCCCCCGATGGCCTGCCATGTCCCTATACGCTCATGACGACAGGACGGTTGCTGACGATCGGAGATAGCGAGGTCAGTGTGGCGCGGCGGTCACTCGCCGCTTCAGTGCTTCAGTGTGTTGATCCAGTCGCGCACGACGTCGACCGCACCGTACTTGTCGAGATCGACATGGCGTCCCTCGGGAAACACGACAATGCGCTTCGGCTCCCGTGCCAGCTCGTGCATTCGCTGGCCCATTTCGAGCGGAATGATGGGATCACGGGCGCCGTGGAGGATCAGCAGCGGCGCCTTGATGTCGGCGATGTGCTTGTCGCTCTCGTAACGGTCCACCATGATCCAGCGCAGCGGCAGGATGGGATATGACTTCGCCCCCACCTCGACGATCGACGTATAGGGCGCATCGAGGATGACGCCCGCGACAGGCACGCTCGCCGCGAGCTGTACAGCGACGCCCGTGCCGAGCGACTCGCCGTAGAGAACGATGTCCGCCGGCTTGAGGCCGAGCTTGATAAGATGATCATAGGCAAGACGCGCGTCGGCGATGTTCTGGGCCTCGCTCGGCTGGCCCGTGCTCCCGCTATAACCACGATACGACATCACGAAGACGCCGAAGCCCGCGTGCTGATAGCGCTGGAAGCGCATGGCGCGATTTGAGAGCCCGCCACCATTGCCATGAAAGTAGAGAAGCGTCGGACGACCGGCGGGCGCCGGCGCATACCACGCAATGAGCCGTTCGCCGTCCGGTGTCGGCAGCTCGACCTCGCGGAAGCCTTCGAGACCGGTTTCTTCAGGCGCAACGCGCGTCGCGTTCGGAAAGTACGTAAACCTACGTTGCGCGAAATAGGCGACGGCGACAATCAGCCCATAGGCGATCGCCACATACACGAGAATCTTGACCACACTCGACATGCGCGCGCCCCGATCAGCGGCCCCGGAAGCGCGCAGGCCGGCGCTCGATGAATGCTGCGATCCCCTCGGCACTATCCTCGCTCGTCGTCGTCAGCATGAACTGGTCGAGATCCATATGGCTCGCGAGATCATCGAGCGCGCCCGAAAGCCGGTTCACCGTGAGCTTGGTCATCTTCACCGGCAGAGGCGGCTCGGCCGCAATGCGCCCCGCGAGCGCCATCGCCGCCGTCAGCGCGCTGCCGTCCTCCGCCAGATGCTCGACGAGGCCCCACTCATAGGCCTGCTCGGCATAAATGCGCTCGGAGGCCAGCATCACGGCCTGCTTCGTGCGCGCCGGCCCCATGAGTTGCAGCATCCGCGGCACCGACCCCCAGCTCATGTTCATGCCGAGATCGATCTCGGGAATACGGAAATGCGCGCCGCGCCCCGCAACGCGGAAGTCGAGCGAGACGGCAAGCGCCACGCCACCACCGATGCAGAAGCCCTCGATGGCGGCGATCGTCACCTGCTCCATTTCGTACCAGGCTCGGCACATGCGCGGACCGGTCGCGATCGAGCGTTTGAGGGCACCGAGGCCCTCGTCCTTCATGGACTTACGCTCGTTGTCCTTGAGATCGAAGCCTGCCGAGAAGGCACGCGAGTTCCCTGTGAGCACGACGACGGATGTCTCGATGTCATCTTCGAAGGAACGTGCTGCGGCGCGTAGCTCGCGCATGGCAGCCGGTGAGAGCGCATTGATGTTGTCGCGACGGTCGAAGCGCACGAGCGCCACACGCCCGTCCGGTCCGAGACCGCGCTCGATGCTCACAAAGTTCTCGTCGCCTGCCATGTCGCCAACTCCCTCATCGCGGGCCATCGCACGACCGCTAGTACACCGCGCCTCTTCCCTCTCCCCGCTCTTGCGGGGAGAGGGTTAGGGTGAGGGGCGGGAGCTTATGCGACGTTTGCGTTTGCCGCCGCCCCTCATCCTAACCTTCTCCCCGTGAAGAACGGGGAGAAGGGACTTGGCGCACGACCTTCATCACACCGCGCGACTCGAGATCGGCAATTTCGGTATCCGTGTAGCCCGCGGCCGCGAGAATTTCGGGACCGTCGGCGCCGAGGAAGCCGGCGTGACGGCGGAACTCCGTTGGCGTCTCGGAGAAGCCGAGCGGGCTCGCGATGGTGCGCACGGGGCCTTCGGTCGGATGCTCGCGCGTTGTGAAGAAGCCCGTGGCCTGCAAGTGCGGATCTTCGAGCACGCCGTCAAGATCATTGACCGGCATGGCCGGGATGTCGTGGGCATCGCAGAATTCGAGCCATTCCGCGGTCGTGCGGCTCGGCGCGAGATCGTTCACGATCTGCTGGACGAGCGGCTGGTGGTTGGCGCGCGCGGCGATGGTCGCGAGGCGCGGATCCGTGCGCAGATCCTCGCGGCCGAGGTTCGTGCAGAAGGCATTCCAGTGCCGGTCCGTGACGATGAGAATGCAGACGTAGCCATCCTTCGAGCGCGAGGGCCGGCGCTGCGGACTGAGCAGACGCGCATAGCCGATCTGGCCGCGCGGCGGATCATAGGTTGCATCGTAAAGGTGCTCGGTGAGCCAGAAGGAGGTGATCGTCTCCAGCATGGGCACTTCGACGAGCTGGCCTTGCCCCGTCCGCGTGCGGTGCACGAGGGCGCCAAGAATAGCCATGGCGAGATGGAGGCCTGTCGTCTTGTCGACGATGAGGCTCGGCATGAAGCGCGGCTCGCCGCCCGAAGCGCGCGCCGTCAGCATGGCGGCGCCGCTCGCGCCCTGCACGAGGTCGTCGTAGGCCGGCTTGGCGCCGTAAGGCCCGCAACGCTTGTAGCCGAGGCAGTAGGCATAGACGACCGAGGGATTGACGGCGCGGATGTCGTCATATCCGAGGCCGAGCCGCTCGATGGCCTGCGGGCGGTTGTTGTGCACGAAGACATCGGCACCGGCGGCGAGGCGCTTGACGACCTCCACGGCCTCGGGACGCTTGAGGTCGAGGCAGAGGGACTTCTTGTTGCGGTTCGCAGCGAGAAAGATCGGCCCCATGCCCTTGGTCGGCGGCGTGCCCGGATTGCGCATGATGTCGCCTTCGGGCGGCTCGATCTTGATGACGTCGGCGCCCATATCGGCGAGGTGCAGCGTCGCAAACGGGCCGGAGACGACGGCGGTCAGATCGACGATGCGGATGCCATCGAGCGGGCCGGGCATGATGCGTTTGTCCTCGCAAAAATCGCAAAAGTGGGTGGGTTAGGCGCCGTCAGCGGTTGCCGCGGCGCGCGGCTTCGGCGAAACGGATCGCCTCGTCGGCGGCGCGAAAGAGCGCGCGGGCCTTGTAGACGCATTCCATCTGCTCGGCCTCGGGATCACTGTCGGCGACGACGCCGGCGCCGGCCTGCACGTACATGCGGCCATCCTTCACGATCGCGGTGCGGAGCACGATGCACGTGTCCATGTTACCGTCGGCCGCGAAGTAGCCAACGCAGCCCGCATAGGGCCCGCGCTTCTCCTTCTCCAGTTCGTCGATGATCTCCATGGCCCGCACCTTCGGCGCGCCGGAGAGTGTTCCAGCCGGGAACCCCGCCATCAGTGCGTCGATGGCGTCGTGCTTGGGATCGAGTTCGCCGTGCACCGTCGAGGAGAGATGCATGACCTGGCTGTAGCGCTCGACATCGAAGCTCGAGGCGACCGAGACCGAGCCGATCTTCGCGACACGGCCGACATCGTTGCGGCCGAGATCGAGCAGCATGAGATGCTCGGCGCGCTCCTTGGGATCGTTGACGAGCTCGCGTTCGAGAGCCGCATCCTCCTCGGGCGTGGCGCCGCGCCGGCGGGTGCCAGCGAGCGGGCGCAGCGTGACACGGCCGTCGCGCACGCGCACGAGGATTTCCGGCGACGAGCCGACGAGGGCGAAATTGCCGAAGTCCAGGTGGAAGAGGAACGGCGAGGGGTTCGTGCGCCGCAGAGCCCGGTAGAGCGCGAAGGGCGGCAGCGTGAATGGTGCGGAGAAACGCTGCGAGACGACGATCTGGAAGGCATCGCCAGCCGCGATGTACTCCTTGCAGCGCGCGACCATCATCCGGTATTCGCCCGGCGTCGTGTTGGACACGGGCGCCGGCGCCTCGAGCGGATCGAAGCCCGCGAGCGCATGATGCGGGAGAGGCGCGTCGAGGCCGGCGACCACATCGGAAAGGCGGTGGCGCGCGGCCTCGTAGGCCTTTGCCGGATCGCCCCGCTTTTCCGGATAGACCGGCGTGACGAGCGTCATCTCGTCCTTCACGGCGTCGAAGATGACCATCACGGTCGGCCGCACGAGAATGGCGTCTGGCACGCCGAGCTTGTCCGGCGGCACGTTCGGCAGGCGCTCGATGAGACGCACGTTGTCGTAGCCGAAATAGCCGAACACACCCGCGGCCATGGGCGGCAGGCCGGGCGGTGTCTCGATGCGCGAGCGTTCGAGCAGCGCGCGGAGCGAGGTGAGCGTCGGCGCCGGCTCGGGTTCGAAGGTGTCGGGCGTCTCCCGCGGCGACCGGTTTATCTCCGCGCGGTCGCCGAAAGCGCGCCAGACGGTGTCCGGCTCGAGCCCGATGATGGAGTAGCGGCCGCGCACCTCGCCGCCTTCAACGGATTCGAGCAGGAAGCTCAGCGGACGACCGTCAGCGAGCTTGAGCATGGCCGAAACGGGCGTCTCGAGGTCGGCGACGAGCCGCGTCCACACGAGTTGCGCGCGGCCCTGCCGATAGGTGGCCGAAAAGGGATCGAGCGGCGGCTCGACCTCGACAAGAGGGGCAGGGGCGGACGACATCGAGATTGGTTCCCCGGTGGCAAAGTGCACGGTCGGGGGCAACCTAGTAGGAGAACGTTCCTGAGGGAAGCACTTGCGCCGCGGCGTAAGGCTCCGCCTTCCACGCTCACGCCACGCGGGCGACGATCAGAGATAGGCCGCCGGGGCGAGGTAGTACCAGCCAAATATCAGGCCGAGGAGCCCGAGCGGGAGCGTGACGCAGCTTATGGCGAGCGCGCGCCGGCCGATCTTGAGTGCGAGCCAGGCGCCGAAAATGCCGGCCGCCGGCATGAACCAGAGCATCACGAACGGATACTCGAAGAGGTCCTCGAATGTCGTGCCGCGGCGGACGGGCATCCAAGTGGCCCAGGCGATCGGCTCCACGATGTAGAGCGAGACGGCGGTCCACGCGAAGAGCACGGTCATGGCGACGACCGCATTGGCCAGCATCAGGAAGGTCATGGTTCCTGATGGCGTGATGGGTGCGCGGGATTCGTCGCCGTAGTATGAAATCGTCACGTGCGGCCCCGATGTTCGATCGTCGAGTGCGAGAACGGCCTGCGGACACTTGAGCAGGCGCCTATTCTAGCCGCGCACGGTAAATGGAAGGTTACGCGCTGTCGGGACGCTCCCGGCCGGCCAACGAGCATATCGAAGCGGGGGAAGAGGCATGCGGATCGCGACCTGGAACATCAACGGCGTCAAGGCCCGCCTGGAGAGCCTGCTGACGTGGCTGCGTGAGACCGAGCCTGACGTCGCGTGCCTCCAGGAGATCAAGAGCGTGACCGAAGGCTTCCCGGCCGATCGTCTCGCCGAAGCAGGCTATCAGTGCGCCGTCCACGGCCAGAAGGGTTTCAACGGCGTCGCCCTTCTCTCGCGCCTCCCGATCGAGGATGTGACCACCGGCTTTGCCGGCGAGCCGGACACGGGGCAGGCCCGCTATATCGAAGCAGTCGTCACGGGCGACGCCGGCATCTGCCGCGTGGGTTGTCTCTACCTGCCGAACGGGAATCCGATCGGCACCGAGAAGTTCGCCTACAAGCTTGCCTGGATGTCCGCCTTCGAGACCTACGTCCGCACACGGCTTGCCCTCGAGGAGCCGCTTGTGCTTGCCGGCGATTACAATGTCATCCCGACACCGGCCGACGCACGCCGTCCCGAAGCCTGGACGGGCGATGCGCTCTTCCAGCCCGAAACGCGGGCGGCATTCCGCCGCCTCGCCGGGCTCGGTCTGACCGATGCGGTTCGTGCCTGCCATCCAGGCCCCGGCGCGTACACTTTCTGGGATTATCAGGCTGGCGCATGGCAGAAGGACGATGGCATCCGCATTGATCACCTGATGCTCTCGCCGCAAGCCGCCGACCGGCTGCGCGCCGCCGGCATCGACCGCTTCACGCGCGGATGGGAGAAACCGTCCGACCACGTCCCCGCTTGGGTAGAGCTCGCAGCGTAGCCTCAGCCGCCTCAGCGGCCGGGAGCGCCGACACCCCGCACGGCATTCTGGTCTACGTCGGGCTTGGCCGGGGTTGCAGCAACCGCCCCGTCCGGCGGCAGCAGATTGCCCGGTCCCCTGAGCTCCTCAAGCAGCGGCACGGGCTTGCCGTCCTCGCACGTGCGCGTCGGGACGATCTCGGGGCCGCTCGTCTCCGACTTGCGGAACACGCGGAAGTCGAAGAACTGTCCCCAGCGCTGGACGAGCGGGCGCGCCTCGCGACGGCGCGGCTCGTTCATGTTGCAGTAGATGTTCTGATAGACCTCATCGATCCAGAGGTAATCCGTGGGCGCGGCGCCGCGAACGGCAAGCTCGGCGAGCGCCAGCGCGCGCGCCTCATCCTTCTCGACGAGCTGGCCGCGCCAGTACTGGTCCGCCAGAAAGGCCTGTGCCCCCGCATGACCTCCCTGCACGAGCGTCGAGAGGAAGTGCAGGGCCAGAGCCGTATCCTTCCGGCCGCCCTCGCCACTGATCAGCATCTTCGCAAGCAGGAACTGGGCATCGCGATTGCCGAAGAACTTGGCGGCGTGTTCGATGTAACGCAGCGCCATGGCGGGATTCGCAGCCATGTTCAGCTCGGGCACGCCGCGGTTCAGGTACTCGCCGAAAGTCAGAAGCGCCTTCGAGACATAGGGCGCGCGCGGGTCGTCGTCGGGGTCGATGTTCACGTTGTTGACGACGATCTGGCGCAGCAGGCGGAAAGCCTCGGCGTGATTCGTGTGCGGACTGGCATTGTCGGCGAGAATGGCGGCGAGCAGATATTGCGCGATGAACTCGCCGTGTCCGGCAGCAAAGCGCAAGGCCGGAATGGCGAATTCGATATAGCCGCCGCGATAGGCGTTGATTCCCTGCTCGAGCGCCGCATCGGGACTGACGAACGTCACCCCCGGCGTCTCCTGCGTCTGCGCGGGCGCGGCGCTCGGCATGGCCGAAAGGACAGCAAGGGCGCCTCCGATGGCGCCCATCCATGCCCTTACCCGACGAGATCTCAGCTCGAGAGACAACTGCAACCTTTCCGCCGGCATGGGCGAGCCATAATTGGCCTCGCACCCCACAGGCGACCGCATCTGATCCGCACCCGTCGCTCTCACACGAAGACGCGGGAGCGACCCGGCGCCACCCATCTAAATGGCACGTCCCCCGACGTGCTTCTGATCAAAAGCTTGGGACGAAATGATTCAGCGAGTGGCCAGGATGACGGTGTCGTGACTTTGTGGCTCTATGGTGGCGTAGGACGGCCATATCGTTGCCTACCGGCAACACATCGTTAACGATCCGCGAAGGCCTTTGCTTTCAACGATTTTCTGGGAACGCCGGACGACCATGACCACCCTCGCACTCTATTGCGCCGCAGCCGTAGCCGAGATCGCCGGATGCTTCGCTTTCTGGGCCGTCGTGCGCAATGGCGCTTCGACGTGGTGGCTGGCGCCCGGCCTCCTGTCGCTCGCGCTCTTCGGCTGGCTGCTGACGCGCGTCGACGTCGACTTCGCCGGGCGCGCCTATGCCGTTTACGGCGGCATCTATATCGCAGCCTCCCTCGCGTGGTTGTGGACAGTCGAGGGTCGGCCGCCGGATCGTTGGGATCTGACAGGTGCGGGGGTTGCGATCGCAGGCGCTCTCATCATTCTCTACATGCCCCGCTCAGCATAAAGTCGTAGTGCTCGGAAGAAGAACGCCCTTATCGCCGCAAGTCCGGGCACTATTGCCAGAATAGTGGTCAAGCGCAGCGCGTTGCTTCGCCGACAATCTTCCGTCATACTTGGATCAGTGAAGAGAAACCGGTCGGCGATCCGTTCACAGGCCGCACCCGGACAACAGGTGGCGTAGGGAGTGGCCATGGCTGATGTCAGCCGGCAACAAGCCCGCCGTGCTCATGGCGCGGCCGGCGCGATCGTGCTGAGTGGCGTACACAAATGGTACGGCGAGTTTCATGTCCTGAGGGACATCAATCTTACCGTCAAGGATGGCGAGAAGATCGTCATCTGCGGACCCTCGGGCTCCGGCAAGTCGACTCTGATCCGCTGCATCAACCGGCTCGAAGAGCACCAGCAGGGTCAGATCATCGTCGACGGCACAGAGCTCACCAACGACCTCAGGAACATCGACCGGATCCGCGCCGAAGTCGGCATGGTCTTCCAGTCTTTCAATCTCTTCCCCCACCTCACGATCCTCGACAATCTCTGTCTCGCACCCGTCTGGGTGAAGAAAAAATCCCGCGCCGAGGCCGAGAAAACCGCGCGCATGTACCTCGAGCGCGTCAAGATCCCCGAGCAGGCGCTGAAGTATCCCGGGCAGCTCTCCGGCGGCCAGCAGCAGCGCGTTGCCATTGCGCGCGCGCTCTGCATGAACCCGAACATCATGCTCTTCGACGAGCCGACGTCGGCCCTCGATCCCGAGATGATCAAGGAGGTGCTCGACGTCATGATCGAGCTCGCGAACTCGGGCATGACGATGATGTGTGTCACGCACGAAATGGCCTTCGCGCGCTCGGTCGCCGATCGTGTGATCTTCATGGACCGCGGCGAGATCGTCGAGATGGCACCGCCCGAGGAATTCTTCGCCAATCCCAAGTCCGATCGCACGAAGCACTTCCTGAGCCAGATCCTCAACCACTGATGCGGCCTTCCGCATCGTGCCCTGCCGGTGCCCGGCAGCATCGAAGCCACGACCAAAATGGAAAAGGGAAACCACATGAAACGAGCGACCAGGCTACTCGCAACGGCCGCCGCTATTGCTCTCGGCACGACCGGTGTGGCAAGCGCCCAGACACTCGACAAGGTCAAGAAGCAGGGCCAGCTCTCATGCGGCGTGAACGTCGGCCTTGCCGGCTTCTCCGCGCCTGACGACAAGGGCAACTGGACAGGCCTCGACGTCGATTACTGCCGCGCCATCGCCGCGGCGGTGCTCGGTGACGCGAGCAAGGTGCGGTTCGTGCCGACGACGGCCAAGGAGCGCTTCACGGCCCTGCAATCGGGCGAGATCGACGTGCTCAACCGCAATACGACCTGGACCATGGGCCGCGACAGCTCGCTCGGCCTGAGCTTCGTCGGCGTCAACTACTACGACGGCCAGGGCCTGATCGTGAAGAAATCACTCGGCGTGAAGAGCGCCAAGGAACTCAACGGCGCTTCCGTCTGCGTGCAGACCGGCACGACGACCGAGCTCAATCTGGCGGACTTCTTCCGCGTGAACAAAATCGAGTACAAGCCGGTTGTCTTCGAGAAGGCCGACGAAGCCATTGCCGCATATCAGGCCGGTCGCTGCGACGCATACACCACCGACGCCTCGGGGCTTTACGCCCAGCGGCTGCAGATGCAGAATCCCGACGAGCATATCGTGCTGCCCGAGATCATCTCGAAGGAGCCACTCGGCCCGTCAGTGCGCCAGGGCGACAGCCAATGGTTCACGATCGTGCGGTGGGTGCATTTCGCGCTACTGAACGCGGAAGAGGCCGGCCTCACGAAAGCCAACGTCGACCAGATGATGAATTCGACGAACCCCGATATCCGTCGCATCCTCGGCAAGGAGGGTGAGTTCGGCAAGGGCATCGGCCTCGGCGGAGACTGGGCTTATCAGATCATCAAGCAGGTCGGAAACTACGGCGAGATTTTCGACAAGAACGTGGGCTCCGGCTCACGCATCAATATTGCCCGCGGCCTGAACAACCTCTGGACCAAGGGTGGTCTGCAGTACGCACCGCCGGTCCGCTGAAGAGCACGATCGAACGTTCCGGTGCGTGCATATCTGCACGCACCGGCGCCTTCCATCCGGCGAGGGAGCTCTGCCGACATGACGGCAACAACGAACAGGCCGGCGCCTGGGCCTATTGGCCCGCCCACCAAGGCGAACCTGCTCTATCGGCCCGAGTTCCGTCAGGCCGTCTACCAGATCCTACTCATCGCCTGCCTCATCTTCGGCTTCTGGACGATCGCCCATAACGTCGCCGACAACCTCGCGCGGCAGAACATCGCCTCAGGCTTCGGCTTCTGGAACCGGACCTCGGGCTTCGACATCGCACAATCACTCATCCCCTACTCGAACCAGTCGACCTACGGACAGGCCTTCTGGGCCGGACTCCTCAATACGCTGCTGGTCGCCGCGCTCGGCATCGTGTTCGCGACCGTTCTCGGATTTCTGGTCGGCATCGGACGCCTCTCGTCGAATTGGCTGATCGCGCGCATCTGCGGCGCCTACGTCGAGATCCTGCGCAATGTGCCGCTTCTGTTGCAGCTCTTCTTCTGGTACTTCGCCGTCCTCAAAAACCTGCCGAACCCCCGCCAGAGCATTGCTCTGCCCCTCGGGGCCTCGCTCAACGTGCGTGGGCTCTATCTGCCGGCGCCGATACCGGAGCCGGGTTTCAACGCCGTCCTGATCGCGCTCACCATCGGCATCGTGCTGTCGATCGCCATTGCGATCTGGGCCGGTCGGCGCCAGCGCGCGACGGGCGAACGCTTCCCTGTGCTGTGGACCACGCTCGCGCTCGTCCTGCTGCTGCCGGGCGCTGTGTACATCGTGCTCGGTCAGCCGCTGAGCTTCGAGTATCCGGTGCTGCGCGGCTTCAACTTCCAGGGCGGTATCACCGTGCTGCCCGAGCTCATGGCGCTGCTTGTCGGTCTCTCCACCTACACCGCGAGCTTCATTGCCGAGATCGTACGCGCCGGCATCGCGGGCGTACCGCGTGGCCAGCGCGAAGCGGCGAACGCGCTCGGCCTCTCGAGCGGCCTCACCATGCGCCTCGTCATTCTCCCGCAGGCGCTGCGCATCATCATCCCGCCGCTGACCAGCCAGTACCTCAACCTGACGAAGAACTCCTCGCTCGCGGTCGCGATCGGCTATCCCGATTTCGTCAGCGTCTTTACCGGCACCGTGCTCAATCAGACCGGCCAGGCGGTAGAAGTCATCCTGCTGACCATGCTCGTGTTCCTGACGATCAGCCTCATCACGTCGGCGTTCATGAACTGGTTCAATAAGCACATCGCGCTCGTCGAGAGATAGGGGACCGCCATGACGAGCACGACCGCAGATATGCGCCCTCCCCGTAGCGAAGTCGGCCCCTTCGCTTGGTTGCGCAGGAATCTCTTCTCGAGCCCGACGAACGCCATCCTCACCCTCATCGCCCTCTGGCTGATCTGGACGGTCGTGAGCGGCGTTGTGAACTGGGCTTTTCTGAATGCGACCTGGGAGGGCGAGGACGGCAAGGCGTGCTCGCGCGAGGGCGCCGGGGCGTGCTGGCCCTTCATCCAGGCGAAGTTCAGCCAGTTCATGTACGGGCGCTATCCGGAACCTCAGCGCTGGCGCGTCGACCTGACGTACGTGCTCGCGCTCATCGGTCTCGTGCCGCTGATGATCCCGCGCGTGCCGGGCAAGCTCGTCAACACGATCTATATGATCGTCGTCTTTCCCATCGCCGCGTTCCTTCTGCTCTCGGGCGGCTATTTCGGCCTCCCCCATGTGCCGACGGAACTGTGGGGCGGCCTCCTCGTGACGCTCGTCGTCGCGAGCGTCGGCATCGCCGGCGCTTTCCCGCTTGGCATCATGCTGGCTCTCGGGCGGCGATCGCGCATGCCAATCGTGCGATGGGTATCGGTCGGCTTTATCGAGCTTGTGCGCGGCGTGCCGCTCATCACCGTGCTGTTCATGGCCTCGGTGATGCTGCCGCTCTTCCTTCCCGAGGGCATGACGATCGACAAGCTGCTGCGCGCGCTCATCATGGTCGCGCTGTTCGCCGCCGCCTATCTCGCCGAGGTGATCCGCGGCGGCCTGCAGGCGATCCCGCGCGGCCAGTTCGAGGCGGCCGACGCCCTTGGCCTCACCTACGCGCAGAAGATGGGCCTCATCGTCCTGCCCCAGGCGCTGAAGCTCGTCATCCCCGGCATCGTCAATTCGTTCATCAGTCTTTTCAAGGACACGAGCCTCGTCCTCATCATCGGCATCTTCGACCTGCTCGGCATCGTGCAGCTCAACCAGACGGACGCGAAATGGTTCTCGCACGCGACCGCCATGACCGGCTACGCGTTCGCGGGGTTGATCTTCTGGATCTTCTGCTTCGGCATGTCGCGCTACTCGCTCTTCATCGAGCGGCGGCTTGCCGTGGGTGATCGACGGTAGGTGGTGGTCAGGCCCACGGCAGGAGCCTGGACCCGCGAGCTGGACTCGGCGTAGGGTCGCGGGCTGCTTTGGTGGCACCTGCCGCCCCTTCTGCCCACAGCCGCGACGTGTGCCCACGCGCGCGTCTCCTGCCCTGCCGAGCCCCCGCATGATCTGGATGCTCATTCTTCTGCTCGGGCTCGTCGGCGGCGTGATCGGCGGCGTGGTGGGCTTCGGCGCATCGATCCTCGTGATGCCGATCCTGGTCTTCGCATTCGGTCCCAAGGAAGCCGTGCCGATCATGGCAATCGCCAGCGTACTCGCGAACTGGATGCGCGTCGCCATCTGGTGGCGCGAGGTCGACTGGCGCGCCAATGCCGCCTATTGCGCGACTGCCATCCCTGCTGCCGCGCTCGGGGCTCGCACACTCATCGCGCTCGATGCTCGTCTCGTCGAGGCCGCGCTCGGCGTATTTCTGATCGGCGTCATCCCCGTCCGGCGCTGGCTCATGGTGCGCGGCTTCTCGGTGACGCTCTGGGGGTTGGCCCTCGTCGGCGCGGCCATCGGCTTCCTCACCGGCCTCGTCGCTTCGACAGGGCCGCTCAATACGCCCTTCTTCCTCGCCTACGGCCTGACCAAAGGCGCCTACATTTCGACCGAGGCCGTCGGTTCGGGCGCAGTGAGCTTCGTGAAGTCGCTGGTCTTCCGCACGTATGGCGTGCTGCCCTGGGAGACGATCGCGAAAGGGCTCATCGTGGGGGGCGCGCTCATGGTCGGCTCGTGGTTCGCGAAGTCGATCGTCATGCGTCTCGATGCGCGCCACTACGCCGGCATTCTCGAAGCCATGATGGTGCTGGCGGGCATTACGATGATCTGGGCGGCTTTATCTTAGTGGCCGCGGGCTGCTGGGAAGAGGCGCTTCGCAACCGCCCCGTAGTGCTATGCCCGCGGCGGCAAGCGCGCGAGGTCTGCTTTTTGTTGCAGGACAGCCTAGCGGCCGGCGCGCAGTCGCGCGCTCATGAAACTGGTGCTGCGACCGCTGCCGCGAGCGCGAGATGTCCCTTCTCCCCGTTCTTCGCGGGGAGACGGTTAGGATGAGGGGCGGGAGCTCGCGCTGACGTTGGCGTGTGCCGTCGCCTCTCTCCCTGCGCGCGGGAAGCAGGAGAAATGAGCATCACGGCCGGCCGCGCGAGCATGACTCACCCCAACCGCGCCTCGCGCTCGACCTCGCTCGACGTGAGGTCTGCGAGCACGGTCTCGCCCGCAACGGCGCGCTGCCCGACCGCCACGAGCGCTGTCTTGCCTTCCGGCAGGTAGACATCCGCGCGGCTTCCAAAACGGATGAGGCCGAAGCGCTCGCCGACGCCGACCATGTCGCCCTCGTCTTTGAACGTGACGATGCGCCGCGCGATCAGGCCGGCGATCTGAACGACACCGATCTCCTCGCCGGTCCCGGTCGTGATCACGAGGGCGCGACGCTCGTTGTCGGCGCTCGCCTTATCGAGTGCGGCATTGAGGAACGCACCCGGCACATACACCGAGCGGCTGATGCGGCCCGCGACCGGCGCGCGGTTGATGTGCACGTCGAAGACCGAGAGAAAGATCGAGATGCGCTGGCGCTCGCCGATGCCGAAGCCGAGCTCGGGCGGCGGCACGACGCGCTCGACCGCCGAGATGCGGCCGTCCGCCGGCGCGATCACGAGGCCCTCGCGCAGCGGCGTCACGCGATCGGGATCGCGAAAGAAATAAGCGATCCAAGCGGAGATGACGACGAGCAGCCAGCCGAGCGGCGGCCACACCATGAGGAACAGCAGCGCGAGCACTACGCCGATGGCCAGGAACTTCCACCCGTCACGATGAACGGGCGCAAGCATGGAAAGGATGGTCGATGGAAGACTATGACCGGCCACGGGCTACCTGCGGTTAATTGAACACGGCCGCGCTGGAGGAGCCGAGCGCGGCGATCGCCTGAGAAGGCTGAGTGGTACCCGCGACGGCCTTTGATCGCAACTCCGATCACAGTGCGGCGAGCGGACCGTGATCCGGTCGAATTCCTTATTATGTTAGAGGGGCGCGCGGGCCGCATCGAACGGGCACCACGAATCGCATAGGCACTGGTGCAGGGATGCGGCAGGGAGTACGGGGCAGAGACTTGACGACCATACGAATTCGGCCTCGTGCGGTGTGGCGGGACGGCCTTGCGATCACAGCAATCACGCTTGCCCTCGGCGCGGCCTTCGCGACGCCCATCTCCGCGCAGCCGCCACAGCCGCTCGGCGTCGGGGCCTCGGGCCTGCCGCTCCCACGCTTCGTCAGCCTCAAGTCGGACCGCGTGCAGGTTCGCCAGGGCCCCGGCACGGACCACAAGATCCTCTGGGTCTTCAACCGCGTCGGGCTGCCGGTCGAGGTCATCGAGGAGTATGAGAACTGGCGCCAGATCCGCGACCAGGACGGCAGCGTCGGCTGGGTTGCACACGCCCTGCTGTCGGCGCGCCGCACGTGCGTGATCATGGCCTGGGCGACAGGCGAGGCGCGTACGAGCAAAGCGGCGAAGCCGGTGCCCCTGCGCGACGAGGATTCGACATCCGCCCGCCAGGTTGCGCTGCTGGAGCCCGGCGTCATCTGCGGCATCCGGCGGTGCGACGGCCACTGGTGCCAAATCTCGGTCGGCGACTACCGGGGGTATGTCGAGCAGAACAAGCTTTGGGGCGTCTATCCGGGCGAGACGGTCCGCTGAGGTTCTGCGGCGCGCCGGTTCCCCACGGACCAATCCGCCTCTAAGCTTGCGCCCAGGCAAAACCAACATCGGCACTCCGGGAGGACCACATGGCAGGGCGTTTGAACGGCAAGACCGCCTTCTGCACGGCGTCGGGCGCGGGCATCGGGCGCGCCACGGCAATCGCCTTTGCGCGCGAAGGCGCTCGCGTGATCGCAACCGACATCGACGCGGCCGCGCTCGAAGCGCTGAAGCGCGACGGCATTGCCGAGGCGCGCAAGCTCGACGTGCGCGATACCGCAGCCGTCAATGCGCTGGCCAAGGAACTCGGCGCTGTCGACATCCTCTTCAATGCGGCCGGGTTCGTGGCCAATGGCACGGTGCTCGAATGCTCGGAGGATGAGTGGGATTTTTCATTCGACCTCAACGTGAAGTCCATGCACCGCACGATCTCGGCCTTTCTTCCAGCCATGCTCGCCAAGGGCGGCGGCGCGATCGTGAACATTGCTTCTGCCGCCGGCGCACCGCGCGGCGTGATCAACCGTTATGTGTACGGCGCGACCAAAGCCGCCGTGATCGGCCTCACCAAATCCGTCGCCGCCGATTTCATCCGTAAAGGCATCCGCTGCAATGCCATTTGCCCCGGCACCGTCCAGTCGCCCTCGCTCGATGCGCGCATCGCCGCGCAGTCCCAGGCGCTCGGCAAGCCCGCCGCCGAAGTGCGCCAGATGTTCATCGATCGCCAACCCATGGGCCGGCTCGGCACGGCCGAGGAGATAGCAGCGATCGCCGTCTATCTGGCGAGCGACGAAGCCGCGTTCACGACCGGCCAGGCCTTCCTCGTCGACGGCGGCTTCACGCTCTGATGACAAGCCGCTGTGGCTTGCGTGCATCTGTGCTCCGGTCCGCCTGCCGCTATAGTCCCCGAATCGGGCGCTGAGAGGCATTGCGAAGGAGCGACCCGATCACTCTGACAGGGGAAGACGGATATGGGCACGGTTCGTTATGGAATCGCCGCGGCGGCGATGGCCGCCGCTTTATCGCTCGGCATGGCATCGGTGGCGTCGGCTGCGTGCATGAACAAGGGCGGACAAGGCACGAACACGACCGAGGACGGCGCCAAGTTCCAGGCGTGGGAAGCCGTACTCCAGGCGACGGACTGGGGTAGCTGGGCCCAGTTCATGGCCGCCGGCCAGAAGGTTGGCACGGCGCCGGGCTACAAAGTGAGCAAGGTCCGCTTCAAGTGCACGAAGGGCGGGCTCGGCTCGGAGTGCAAGGCTTTCGCGACGCTCTGCAAATAGCCTAGGTTGTTCGCGGGCTCGAGCCTGCCAGCCACCCAGCACGCACCGACCTGCGGCGGCTCTCGGGCCGCCGCAGTCTGTTTCAGGCGACGAAAGAGTTGGCACGATGGTGAAGACGGTTCTCGGCTTTCTCGGCGGCAGCGGGCACTACGACCTCCCCGATCTCAAGAACCCGCACTGGGAGCTCGTCGTAAGCCCATGGGGCGTCCCTTCGGACGCAATCCTCTTCGCCGAGGTGGACGGCCTGCCAGTCCGTTTCCTGCCACGTCACGGGCGCGGCCATCGCGTCCCCCCGACCGAGATCAACTATCGCGCCAACATCGATTGCCTGAAGCGGGCCGGCGTCACGGACCTCATATCCATTTCGGCCTGCGGCTCGCTCAAGGAGCAGTACCCGCCAGGCCATTTCGTGCTCGTCGACCAGTTCATCGACCGCACGTTCGCGCGCGAGAAATCATTCTTCGGCACGGGCTGCGTCGCACACGTCTCCGTTGCCGATCCTGTGAGCCCCGCGCTCGTCGACGAAGTCGAGAGGGCCGCGCGCGCGGAAGGCATCGCGATCACGCGTGGGGGAACGTATCTCGCGATGGAGGGGCCGCAGTTCTCGACACGCGCCGAGTCGAATCTCTATCGCGCCTGGGGCTGCGACGTCATCGGCATGACGAACATGCCCGAAGCCAAACTCGCCCGCGAGGCCGAGATCTGCTACGCGACGCTCGCCATGGTCACCGACTACGACTGCTGGCACGATGATTATCGTGAGGTCGATATCACGGAGATCCTTAAAGTTCTGAGGGAGAACGTGAGCAAGTCGCAACGCATCATCTCGCGGCTCTGTCACGCGTTCCCGCGCGAGCATCCACCCTGCCCAATCGGCTCGGACCGAGCGCTCGAAACGGCGATCATCACGCCGCCTGATGCGCGTGATCCTGCACTCGTCGCGAAGCTCGATGCGGTGGCCGGGCGCATACTGCATCGTCAAGCTTGAGAGAGCTGCAGCCGACGAGGCCGGCTGCAGTGGCGGGACGAGAAGTGAGGCTCAGCCGCCCTTGTCGATCAGGGCAGCACAAGCATCCATGAACTCTGTCCTGGTAATGGGGCCGGTCAAAGCAAGATCCGTCGGAATGACCTTGCGTGCGTTCTCCGCCTCGGCGGGGCTCAGCACGCCATCGCCGTCCTTGTCGGCGTAGCGGAACTGTTCCTGGCAATCGGCCCGAGAATTCGCTTCGCCTGCCGGGGGCACCTCGTCCTTAGGGGTTTGAGCAAAGGCCGAGGTGACGCAAGCACTCATCACAATTGCAGCCGCTACAAGCTTCCGCATCGATGCCTCCTCAAATGTACGCATTACACGCGAGAGGAAGTGGAGACGCAGCGTTAGGGCTTCAACTGGGGCGAAACCCTTGATTGTTGAAAGCCGTGACGTTGCAGAAAATCGTGCGCCAGATGCGCCCAGCAAAAAAAAATGCGATGGGCCTCGTCTCGAGGCATTGGCGTCGAGACGAGGCTGCAGTTGATCGCTTCAATAATGCCGCCGATCAGCCGCCTTTCGGCACCTGCTGCAGACAGGCGGTCATGTACTCGCTTTCGCTGATCGGGCCCTGCATCGCAAGGGTCGTCGGAACAACGCGCTTGGCATTTTCGGCCTCGGCCACGCTGAGTGTGCCGTCGCCGTTGGCATCAGCCGCACGGAAGTTTTTCAAACAATCCGCGCGATTGGTTTCCTGCCCGGATGGCTTGGTCTCGGTTCCGGGCGCTGTCGTCTGGGCAATCGCCGGGCTCATGAAAAGTCCGAGCGCGATCGCAGCCATGGCAAGTTTCTGCATTCACTTTCTCCTCGTGGCTGTTCACGTGTTTGGACTAACCATCGAGGCGCGAGGGGTGTTCCCTCACAGAGTTTTGTGCGCGCGCAAGCACATCGCGTGCAACGCATTGCTCGCGGCGGCGCGGAGATTACCCAGGGAACTGAATGAGAATGCGCATCTTCAGCAGCCACGGAAAGTAGCGCTGCAGCACTTCGCCGATCGTCCAGAGCATGATCGTGAGCATCACGAGGGCCGGAATCGCCGCAAACACCGCTTTCATGAAGAAGGCTACGAGACGGTGAAATGGCACGTCGATCCGCGTTACGGTCGTGCCGCCCGTGAGAGTCGCTGCAGCCGCATAGTCCGGCGTCGGCATTGCGTTCCCCGAGGCCGCGCTCATCGCCGCCTTGAGCGAGGAGGGAAAGCGGGATCCATTCGCATCGCGCTCGCGTGCGTCGCGCTCTTCGCGCGCCCGGCGCAGCGTTCGCGGGAGGTCGTCGCTCAGCGTTGAGAAATGCGGCTCGGGCATGGCCCATCGGGCTCCGTAGGGCGGAGTAAAACGGCGCCTGCGCGCGGCGATGAACGCAACGAATGCGCGGAAGCGGGAGATGTCTACGGGGCCAATGGGGCCAATTTGGGTCCGGGTGAGTGAAACACCTGTGGCGCGCGCGTGCAGACAGCGTTTTTGTGGGTTACTAACAGGTAGTTGGCGCGCATATCTAAGATGAAATTGCATCGCCGGATCGAGCTAGGCATTGTCCCGGCGATCGGAATGCTCAAGGTTCAATTGTTGCATGACCTCCAGAAAAGGCGCTCAGGCGCAGTCGTATCGCCGAAGAAAGAAGCGCGAGGTTGGAAAGCCAGGCTCCTCGATTGCCCCCATTGGGCACGGGGAGTTCATCCAATGAATGAAGTCCTTCTATTCGCGTGCGGTATCGTACTCGCAGGCGGCATCGTCGTTTTCCTGATCTGGGCCGTAGCGAGCTGGCTACTACGCGGGGACAACGACATCGACGGTTGGTGGAACTGATGACCGTGAGCCCGCGGCGCACATCGTAAGCGCGTGCACTGGCGGGCTCCTCGTCGCACTGCTGGCTGATGATCGGGCGCCGTCGCAAAGTGCGATAGCGCTGGTAGCGGGGGGCGGACTTGAACCGCCGACCTAAGGATTATGAGACCTTCGCTCTAACCACCTGAGCTACCCCGCCGAACCGGCGCCCTCGTATAAGGACGCGGCACGAGCGCTGTCAATAGAAGTCGGCCAATGTTGCTGGTCGAAGCCGGATCTTCGATGCGACGGCGATGAATGCTACTCGGCCGCGATCTGCGCGACCTCACGGACCTTTTCGAAGCGCAGCATCGTGAAGAGGCCCCACGGACGCAGCGCCCGCCGGCCGACGAGCCTGAGATTGTCGCAGACCATGACGCGGTCGACGTCGAACACCGGATGCCAGCCGAGTTTGTCGGCGAATGGCGCCATGCGGCGCTCGACCCAGCCACGCACGCCCTCTTCCTGGCTGAAGTGATTCACCAGGATCACCTCGCCGCCGACCTTGCACACGCGCGCAAGCTCGCGCATGACCTTCTCGGGATCGGGAACGACGGTCATGACGTACATGGCGACGACGGTATCGAACGAACCCGTCGGGAACGTAAGATCACTCGCGTCCATCTCGTGAAGGCCCGTCACGTTGACGAGACCCTCCTCGGCGACCTTCTCGCGCGCCTTGTCGAGCATCTCCGGAGAGAGGTCGATGCCGACGATCTCGAGATGGCGGCCGTAGTCGGGAAGGGAGAGACCCGTGCCAACACCGACCTCGAGCACTTTGCCCTGGCGCTGATTGATGATCTCGACGGCGTGCCGGCGTCCCTCGGTCGTGAAGCGGCCGAACGTGTTGTCGTAGACGGGCGCCCAGCGCCGATACGCGCTCCTGATCGCGGCCTCGTCCATCTGCGTGGCCGCCGTCTGCCTCATCGAGCTATTCTGCATTCCCGACGTTCCTTGCCCATTTTCAGAACGCAACATCGACGTTCGTCCTCGTCAATGCACCCAATGCGGGCGCAATACCCGCCGTCAATCAGTCAGCCGGCCCGGCCGCCACCGGAGCCCGCGCCAGCGCATGAAGCGTCTCGGCCCGCGATAGGCTGCCCGAGATGGCCTCATGAACGTCGGCCGAGGTCGCGGCGATCCAACCGCCACCGAGCACGCGCGCATTTGGTTCGGAAGAATAGAAGACGCACGCCTGACCCGGAGCCACCCCGAACTCTCCGTCGTCCAGAACAACCACAGCCGTGCGTCCCTTGAGCGAAAGAAGCGCCGGCAGCGGATCCTGCGACGAGCGCACGCGCACATGAAGACGTTCACGCGCGCTGAGCCCGCCGTTGACCGGCTCATCGCCGATCCAGTTGACGTCTTTAAGCATAATCGTGCGCACACGCAAGCTGTCTCGCGGACCGACTACAACCTCAGATCGGGCGGCGTCGAGCCGTACGACATAGAGCGGCTCGCGGTCCGTGACGCCGAGCCCGCGGCGCTGGCCTACCGTGAAGCCGATGATGCCCTCGTGCCGACCGAGAATACGGCCATCGACGTGAACAATGTTCCCCGGCGTCGCCGCCTCGGGCTTCAACCGCTCGATCACGTCGCTGTAGCGGCCCTGCGGAACAAAGCAAATGTCCTGGCTGTCAGCCTTTTCGGCGACCGGAAGGGCGAGTGCACGGGCAAGATCGCGCACGACAGATTTGCGCAGCGCCCCGAGAGGAAAGCGCAGGAAGGCAAGCTCGTCGCGGGTCGTCGCGAAGAGGAAGTAGCTCTGGTCGCGGCCGAGGTCGACAGGCCGGAAGAGCGCGGGACGCTCGTCGACGAGACGCCAATCCACATAGTGACCGGTGATCAGTGCTGAGGCGCCTATTTCGCGCGCGGTATCAAGCAGGCCCGAGAACTTGATGTTCTGGTTGCAGGATACGCACGGAATGGGCGTCTCGCCCGCAAGATAGCTCTCGGCGAAAGGCGCGATGACGGCCTCGCGGAACTGGCGCTCGTAGTCGAGCACGTAGTGCGCGATGCCGAGATGTTCCGCGACGCGGCGGGCATCGTGAATGTCCTGGCCGGCACAGCAGGCACCCTTACGGCCCGAGGCGGCACCGTGATCATAGAGCTGCAGCGTGATCCCGACGACGTCGTAACCGGCAGCTTTCGCGAGCGCCGCGGCGACGGAGCTGTCCACACCACCGGACATGGCGACCACCACGCGCGCGCCATCGGCAACGCCGTGAAGACGCCCGAGGCGGGCCGGTTCGAGACTGGCCGGATCGAGACTGGCCATGACCATGCTGCTGACCGTTCGGATGCCGCAGGATAATCACGCGGCTAAGGCGGCGACACAGTCCGACAATGAGGCCGCACGCGGAATACTGCTATCGCGGCGCAACATACGTGGTCTGTGCTCAGTGAGCAAGGTCGCGCAGCGATTGGCAAAAATGTGGCAAACGGCAGGTAGTTACGCGTCCCGGATTAGGTTTTCCCCGCCAGATGCCGGCCAGCGATATAGCCAAAGGTGAGCGCCGGGCCGATGGTGATGCCGGCGCCGGGATACGTGCCCCCCATGACGCTCGCCATATCGTTGCCGGCTGCATAGAGCCCTGGAATGGGCGCGCCGTCCTTGTCGAGCACCCGCGCCGAGGCATCGGTCTTCAGACCCGCGAAGGTGCCGATGTCACCGGGGACAAGCCGCACGGCATAGTAAGGCGGCGTGTCGAGCGGTGCCACGCAGGGATTGGGGAGGTGTCCGGGCGCGCCGTTGAAGCGCTGATAGGCATCGCTGCCGCGCGCGAACTCGGTATCGACGCCGCGACGCACACCCTCGTTGAACGAGCGGATGGTCGTGGCAAGGCCGGCGGGATCGATGCCGAGGCGCCCGGCCAGTTCCTCGGGCGTATCGCCGCTCACGATGTAGCCGGACTCGAGATAGGGCTTGAGACGCGCCGGCCGCGGCGGCGCCGCACCGAGGCCCCAGCGGCGGATCGCGGCATGATCGCAGATGTTCCAGCACTCGGTCTCGGCGTCACCGCGGCACGCTTCGATCATGGCCGGTACGAACACGTGATAGGACTTCGCCTCATTGACGAACCGGCGGCCTCG
This sequence comes from Hyphomicrobiaceae bacterium, assembly GCA_035565975.1. Lineage (GTDB taxonomy): Bacteria > Pseudomonadota > Alphaproteobacteria > Rhizobiales > Hyphomicrobiaceae. The sequence continues at coordinate 7,430 of DATMRT010000006.1, read as the reverse complement.
CCGGTCGACGGCGATGTAGCCGGGCTTCCCGCGATCGATGAAGTGCGGGTATGGCAGCTTGCTGCCATCGGGACGCGGCAGAAATGAAACCGGCGTCCACGCGGCGGCAAAATGCACGTCCTCATTGAAAGCCGCGCCCGCGCCCGTCGCGATACGGATGCCGTCACCGCTGTTGGTCGCCGGCGGAAGCGACTGATGCGCGCGTCCCGCAGCCACATGCGCATAGAGGCGTGCCTTCAGCGCGGCATCTCCAGCAAAGCCGCCGCACGCGAGCACGACACCGCGACGCGCTCGCACGGCCACCTCGCGGCCCTCTCGGTTGATCATCGCGCCGGCAATGCGCCCCTTCTCCTCGATGAGAGATACGAGCGGCGCTTTGAGCCAGAGCGGTATGCCTTTCCGCTCCGCCGCCAGAGCAAGCGCCGCGATGAGGCCATTGCCATTGGCAAGCCGCGTCCCGCGCCTCCAGCGAAGGCGATCGCGACCATAACGCGCGAACATGCGCGCGGCATGCCAGGCCGACTTCGGCGCGCGCAGCATGTTGTAGAGGTGGGGGAGATCGGTGCGGCCAACCATCATGCCGCCGAGGAGCATCATCGACGCGAGTGGCGGGCGCAGTGCATCGAAGCGCTTGCCGAGCCGTCGTCCGTCGAACGGTTCCGGCGCCAGGGAGCGCCCGCCATTGGAACCGCCCGGCAGCTCAGGCTCGTAGTCGGCCCATGTCGGAACGAGCGTATAACGCGCGTCCGTGTTCGCCTCGAGGAAAGCTAGCATCTCCGGGCCGGTCGCGAGGAAGGCTTCCGCACGCGCCCGATCGAGGCGATTGCCGGCAATGCTCTCGAGATAGCGCAAGGCTTCAGTGGGGCTGTCAGCGATGCCGGCGGCCCTGGCCTGCGCGCTGCCCGGAATCCAGATGACGCCGGCCGAGTAGCAGGTCGTGCCGCCGAACAGCGCCTCCTTCTCGATCATGAGTACGTCGAGGCCATGGTGGCGCGCCGTGATCGCTGCCGAGAAGCCGCCCGCACCCGAGCCGACGACGAGGACATCGCACTCCACTCGCTCGCTCACACTTCCCCCCGTTTGTTGTTTAAGAATTTGTTAACCGAAGCAGCCGAGCGCTCAATAGCACAAGTGTCGGATCGGCTGGAGCGCGCCCCGTGCAGGAAACCGACGAGCACACGATGGCAGGCGACCTCGATGCGGCGCTCAACCGCTGGCGCGAGCACCTTGCTGTGCACGCCGCCAGCACCAATACCATCGAAGCTTACGCGCGCGATTGGCGCCAGCTCTCGGCCTGGCTGGCGCATCGCCTTGGGCGGCCACCGGCGCTCGCCGACATCAGGGCACTGAGCCCGCCGACATTTCGCGCTTTCCTCGCGCATCGCCGGCGCCTCGGCGTGGAGAACCGCTCGCTCGCGCGCACCATGTCCTCCTTCCGCCAGTTCTTCCGCTGGCTCGAAGCGAGCCAGGAACTGAAGAACCACGCCATTCTGAAGGTCGCGACGCCACGCGTCGCGCGCGGCCTGCCGCGGCCGCTGACCGTCACCAAGGCTGCCGATCTCGTCGAGGCGGACATGGCTGCCGATCTCGACTGGATCCGCGCACGCGACCTCGCCGTGCTGCTGCTGCTCTACGGTGCGGGCCTGCGCATTTCCGAAGCGCTCGGCCTCACGCTTGGCCATGCGCCGACAGCGGGCCGCGATGTCCTGCACATCAAGGGCAAGGGCGGCAAGGAGCGACTGGTGCCGATCCTGCCGGCCATTCAGCAAGCCGTCGCACGTTACATCGAGCTCTGTCCCTTCCCGCTCGAGAACAACGAGCCGATGTTCCGCGGCGCCAAGGGCGGCCCCCTCTCGCCGCGCATCATCCAGTTGCTCATGGAACGCTTGCGTGGCGCGCTCGGGCTTCCCGAGACGGCGACGCCGCACGCGCTCCGCCATTCCTTCGCGACACACCTTCTGTCGGCAGGCGCCGACCTCCGGCAAATCCAGGAATTGCTCGGCCACGCGTCGCTCTCGACCACGCAGGTCTACACCGAGGTCGACCGCGAGCGGCTGCTCAAGGTCTATGACCTGGCCCACCCGCGGGCGCAAAAAGCAACCTAATCGGGATTTTCATTTCACGCACGATCAACGATGAAAGCCCGGCGCTCGCCGGGCTTTCTCATGCCATTTCAGTATTCTCCGATATAACCTTCAGAAGCGGTAATTGAAGCCGACCTTCCCAGTATGCAGTACCGTGTCCGCCCGTACGCGAAGGTTATTATCGACCGTGTAAGTATCATCGCCGAGATCGTAGTAGAGATACTCGGCTTTTATGGTCCAGTTGCGGTCGACCAGAAACTCGACGCCGCCGCCGGCTGTCCAGCCGGTCGCCGTGCGCTCGCTGCTGTTCGTGCCGAGCGCAAGCGACGTGGTGCCGATCTCGATCCGCCCGAAGCCAAATCCGCCCGTGCCATACACAAGAAGCGGGCCGGTCGTGAACCCTGCCCGCAGACGAACCGAGCCCAACCACCGGATATCCGAATGACATGAAAAGTCGTCGTTAGGGCAGGCAGTGCTACCTGAAATGCCCGCAGCCGAGATGTCCCCCTCGATGCCGTAGACGAGACTGCCAGTGCGGAAGTTATAGCCGGCCTGCACGCCGCCGAAGGCGCCGTCACCGTCGTGATCCGCGGTACCCGGACCCGGGGTGTAAGCCCAATCCACAGAACTCCACGCCCCGCCGGCATGAACACCAACGTATGGCCCGTACCATTCCGGGGCCGCCACCGGCAGGGGCTCCGTGTCCTTCAGACTTCCAGCCATGCTTGGGAAAACGCTTACACAGAGAACGACTGCGGATAGAAGTAACCTCCTCATCGTCGACCTCCAGGATCAGATGCAGCGCATTTTTCTTTATTTATTTCTGCTTTTGCGGGACGCTGCTCCCGTGAATGCCCGTCGGTCAATTCACGCTTTTGAATTGAATGATGTGCTGAAATGATCTCGATAAAAATGTGGCTGGTGAGACGCGTTAAATTTGGCCTTGCGCAATCCTGGATTGCGCCGTCGATTGCGACGCCATCGGAAATGGCCGAATTGAACGACTGCCTCTATCTGGCGCCCTTGGCTTCTCGCAGAGACTCGATCTCCGCAGCCGTAAAGCCGAACTCGGCGAGAACCTTCGCCGTATGCTCGCCGGTCATGGGCGCGCGTTTGTGGACGCCGCCGGGCGTTTCCGAAAGCTTCACCGCCGTTCCCGCCACTTTGAACGTGCGGTCGCTCACGCCAGGCAACTCGACCTCGGCAAGCATCCCGCGCGCCGCGATGTGCGGATCGTCGAAGATCTCATCGAAGCTGCGGACGGGGCCGAACGGAATCTTGCCGCCGAGAACGTCGGTGATCTCGGCCTTCGTGCGCACCGACGTCCAGTCGGTCACCAGTCCCTCGACTTCGGCGCGGCGGTCGAGGCGATCGCGCGTCAGACGGTAGCGCGGATCATCGGCCAGTTCGGGCCGGTCGATCGTCTTCACCAAGAGCCGCCAGAATTCGTCGTGCGGGCAGCCGATCGCCACCCAGCCATCCTTTGCGGGAAACAACCCGTAGGGGCAGAGGAGCGGATGGCTGTTGCCTTCGGGGCCGGGCGGCACGCCGTCGTAGGAATACTGAAAGACCGGCCGCTCGCAGGCGGCGAGCACGCCATCCACCATGGCGACATCGACAAACTGGCCGCGCCCCGTGGCGCGCGCGTGATGCAGCGCCGCGAGGATGCCGAATGCGCATTGCATGGCCGGGATGAGATCGCCGACCCCGGGGCCTATTTTTGTCGGCGGACCGCCCGGTGTGGGAGAGGTGATCGCGATGATCCCGCCCATGGCCTGAGCGACGATGTCATAGGCCGGCCACTCGGCGTAGGGACTGCGCCCCGAGCGCGGATCGCCAAAGCCGCGGATGGTGCCGTAAACAAGGCGCGGATTGATCTGGCTGAGCGTCTCGTAGCTGAGCCCGAGGCGCTCCATGACGCCGGCGCGGAAATTCTCAACGAGGATGTCGGCCTTGGCGACGAGGCGCTTCAGGATGCCCCGCCCGGTCTCCGACTTGAGGTCGAGTACGATCGACTCCTTGTTACGGTTCGTCGAGCCGAAATAGCCGCCATAACCGCCGTCCGGCACGCCGATCTGTCCCGGCGCGAACGGGCCGAAAAGGCGTGTCGTATCTCCGCCCGGCGGCTCGATTTTGATAACCCGCGCGCCCTGGTCGGCCAGCATCATGGTGACGAAAGGACCTGCCAGCATCTGCGTCAGGTCGAGCACGAGGACGTCGCCGAGGGCCCCCCTACCGAACGTTGGCGTGGTGTCATGATCTGCCGCCGACGCGCCGGCCATGTGATGCTCCTCGAGACTTTGGTGAATGGGTTTTTCACGTAACGATAGGAGCGGCCAGCCCCGGCACGCAATGATTACGGCGCCACCCATGGCGCGGCACGCCGCCCGCGGAGCGCATGGCAGGTCGCGCCCGATTCAAGGGCAAACTGTCGCACGATTGACTTGCAAATTGACACAGCCTAGTCTTATTTCGCATCTGCGAGAGGCCGATATCACGGCATCGTGCGGAGGTCCGCTGGCTGCTCGGCCGGGGAGCGAGACCACTGATTATCAACGCGCAATCGGTTCAGCGCGCCAAGGCGGGTGCCATCTTCCACGTTGCCGTTTCGGAGCCGATTTTCCTGAGGTCTGGGGAGCGTCGTATCAATGAAAGTGCTGGTGCCCGTCAAGCGGGTCGTCGACTACAACGTCAAGATCAGGGTGAAGGCTGACGGCTCTGGCGTCGAACTCGCCAACGTCAAGATGTCCATGAACCCGTTCGACGAAATCGCGGTCGAAGAAGCGATCCGTCTCAAGGAGAAGGGCGCCGTCACCGAGATCATCGCGGTCTCGATCGGCCCGGCCAAGGCCCAGGAGACGATCCGCACCGCGCTCGCCATGGGTGCCGACCGCGGCATCCTCGTCGAGACCGGTGAGGACCCCGTCGAGCCGCTTGCCGTTGCGAAGCTGCTCAAGGGCATCGTGGAAGCCGAGCAGCCCGGCCTCGTCATTCTCGGCAAGCAGGCCATCGACGACGACAGCAACCAGACGGGTCAGATGCTCGCTGCGCTGCTCGGGTGGCCGCAGGGGACGTTCGCCTCGAAGATCGTCATCGACGGCGGCGCGCTCATGGTCACGCGCGAGGTCGACGGTGGTCTCGAAACCGTGAAGCTCAACATGCCGGCGATCGTGACGACGGACCTTCGCCTCAACGAGCCGCGCTACGCCTCACTCCCGAACATCATGAAGGCGAAGAAGAAGCCGCTCGATACCAAGAAGCCGGCCGATTTCGGCGTCGACGTCGCGCCGCGCCTCAAAGTGCTGAAAACGACAGAGCCCCCTGGCCGTAAGGCCGGCGTCAAGGTCGGCAGCGTCGCCGAGCTGGTGGCGAAGCTCAAGGATGAGGCGGGGGTGCTCTGATGGCTGTTCTACTTGTTGCCGATCATAACAACAGCGCGCTCGGCAGCGCGACCGCCAAGGCTATGAGTGCTGCAAAGGCACTGGGCGGCGATGTTCACGTGCTCGTCGCGGGCAGCAACTGCGGCGCGGTTGCCGAAGCTGCCGCCAAGCTCGATGGCGCGTCGAAGGTGCTCGTCGCGGATGCCCCACAGTTCGCCAACCAGCTCGCCGAGGAAATGGCGGCGCTGATCGTGCCGCTCATGGCCAACTACGACGCCGTGCTCGCGCCGGCGACGGCCTCGGGCAAGAACGTGCTGCCGCGCGTCGCCGCCATGCTCGACGTGATGCAGCTCTCGGACGTCACCAAGGTCGTCTCGCCCGATACCTTCGAGCGGCCGATCTACGCCGGCAACGCCATCCAGACCGTGCAGTCGGGCGAGGCCAAAAAGGTCATCACCGTGCGCACGGCCTCCTTCCAGGCCGTTGGAACGGGCGGCTCCGCCGCAATCGAGAAGATCGCAGCCCCCGCCGCGGTCGGCATCTCGGCCTTCGACAAGGCGGAGCTCTCGAAGTCGGATCGGCCGGAGCTCACCTCGGCCCGCATCGTCATCTCGGGCGGCCGCGGCATGCAGTCGGGCGAGAACTTCAAGAAGTACATCGAGCCCGTCGCCGACAAGCTCGGCGCCGCCATGGGTGCCTCGCGCGCAGCCGTCGATGCCGGCTTCGTGCCGAACGACTTCCAAGTCGGCCAGACTGGCAAAGTTGTTGCACCGGAGCTCTACATCGCCGTCGGCATCTCGGGTGCCATCCAGCATCTGGCCGGCATGAAGGACAGCAAGATCATCGTGGCGATCAACAAGGACGCGGAAGCACCGATCTTCCAGGTCGCCGACTACGGCCTCGTCGGCGACCTCTTCCAGGTACTGCCCGAGCTTGAGGCCGAACTCGCTAAAATCGGCCGATGATTGGATACGTGAAGGAACGGGCGACATGGACACTGCCGTGAAGACGAAAAAAGTCACCGCTGCGCCGCCCGTCACCTTCGTCAAGAAGGTCGGCGTGATCGGCGCCGGCCAGATGGGCAACGGGATCGCCCACGTCGTGGCGCTTGCGGGCTACGAGGTCATCATCAACGATCTCAAGAAGGAAGCGCTCGAGAAGGCCGTCGGCACGATCGAGCGCAATCTCGCCCGGCAGGTTAGCCGCGGCCTCGTCACCGAGGCCGACATGAAGGCGGCCTTGAAGCGCCTCAGCTTCGCGTCGAGCTTCAAAGAACTCAGCGACGCCGATCTCGTCGTCGAGGCTGCCACTGAAGACGAGAGCGTCAAACGCAAGATCTTTGCCGAGCTCTGTCCCTTCCTCAAGAAGGAAGCAATGCTCGCGAGCAATACGTCCTCGATCTCGATCACGCGCCTCGGCGCCGCGACCGATCGCCCCGAGCGCTTCATCGGCATGCACTTCATGAACCCGGTGCCCGTGATGCAGCTCGTCGAGCTCATCCGGGGCATCGCGACCGAGGACGAGACGTTCTCGCGCGCCCGGCAGTTCGTCGAGAGCCTCGGGAAGACGATCGCGGTCTCGGAGGATTTCCCGGCCTTCATCGTCAACCGCATCCTGTTGCCGATGATCAACGAGGCCATCTACACGCTTTACGAAGGCGTCGGCGGCGTCGAGGCTATCGACAAGGCGCTGCGGCTCGGCGCGAACCATCCCATGGGCCCGCTCGAACTCGCCGACTTCATCGGCCTCGATACGTGCCTCTCGGTCATGCAGGTGCTCTACGAGGGCCTCGCCGACACGAAGTACCGCCCCTGCCCGCTGCTCGTGAAGTACGTGGAAGCCGGCTGGCTCGGCCGCAAGACCCAGCGCGGCTTCTACGATTATCGTGGCGAGCATCCCGTCCCGACGCGCTGAGGCTCGCGCAGTCCAACCACGGGGCCGCCGCCGATGACTGACTGGATTGTCC
>DATMRT010000005.1:0-3099 GCA_035565975.1 Hyphomicrobiaceae bacterium | reverse complement strand
TCGGGATAGCTCGCCACATCGCGAATGCCGTGGAGCGCGGTCTCGCTCGGCAAGAGGTGCTGCTTGAGGTGCTGGCGTTCGCCCTTGGCATTGCGCAGCCGAACGCTCGCGCCCTCGCGCTGCATCACGACACGCTCGCCGCTGCCGCCGGCACCGATGCCGGTATGCGTGAGCGTTTCCGTCTTGACGATCGGCTCGCCGACGAGCGCTGCATCGCCCTTGCCGGGCTGGCCGATCTCGATCGCATAGCGGAGGTTGGCAAAGTGCGCCGTGAGACGCAGGCTCGTCGGCGCGCTGCCTTCGCCGGCAGGGAGACGACCAGCCCAGAGCACGCGGCCGAGGCCTCCTTCGTCGACCAGCATTCGACAGATCGGGCCGGTGGCCGCAGCCTGCAGAAGCTGGAGCGAGGTGAGGATGTTCGTCTTGCCGGCACCGTTCTCGCCGAGGAGCACGCTGACCGGTGCCAACGGTAGCCTGACGGCACGCAGGGAACGGTATCCGGCAATCTCACAGGCGGTCAGTTGCATTGCTCCCCCTCAGCAGGCGTCTCGCAGGAAATTGATGGCTGGTGGAAATAAGCTCTAATTGTCATGCTCTTGCCACCGGTCGGCATGGGTGGTCCTCGCGGCGGTTGCAGTTGATCGATAGCTGATGGACCGTAATGGCGGACCGAACAATGGCGCGGGTATGACGAGAGGCGTACGGAATACGCCGAAGGCTGACGGAAGGCGCTCGCGGCGGGCAAAATGCCGCTAGGTCACTGAACCTGAGAAACAAAATGGGAGGCGCGGCATGGAGCGTGTTCTGATCACTGGCGCTGCGGGCGACATCGGGTCGCGGCTCAGGCTGCTGCTGAAGCCGGTCTACCGCGAGCTCGTGCTGAGCGATCGCGTGCGGCCATCCGATCTCGAGGCGGATGAGAACTTCATTGCCACGGATCTGGCCGATGCGGCTGCCGTCGACTCCCTATGCCGCGGCATCGACGGCATCGTGCACCTCGGCGGCAAGTCCATCGAAGGCACGTGGGACGAGATCCTGCAGTCGAACATCGTCGGCGCCTACAACCTCTTCGAGGGCGCGCGCAAGGCGGGCGTGAAGCGGATCGTCTTTGCCTCCTCGAACCATGCGGTTGGGTTCTATCCGCGCACGACCACCATTCCGCCGGATGTGATCCCGCGACCCGACAGCCGCTATGGTCTCTCGAAGGTCTTCGGAGAAGGACTCGGTGCGCTCTACGCCATGAAGCACGGGATCGGCGTGACCTCGCTCAGGATCGGCAATGTCGCGGATGCACCGGTCGATGCGCGTCGCCTCGCGATCTGGCTCTCGCCGGAGGATCTGGTGCGTCTCATCCGCATCGGGCTCGAGCGGCCGGGCATCGTCTACGAGGTCATGTACGGCATCTCGGACAATGCGCGCGCCTGGTACGACAACAGCCATGCCCGCGAGCTCGGCTATGCGCCGGAAAGCCGAAGCGAGGACTACGCGGACAAAATTCTCGCGGCCGAGCCCAAAGCGGGAAAGCATCCCGTCGCGGAGCATTATCAGGGCGGACCGTTCTGTTCGGCCGAGTACACGGCCGACTTCGAGATGATCAGCAAGAGCGAGTAGGAGATCGTTGAGAGATGCCCGAGATCAATGGTGAGCGCGTACTGGCCGACCTCCGCGCGCTGAAGGCGCTTGCGCCCTACAAGACCGGCGTGCACCGCCCGACGCTGTCGCCCGAGCATGTCGCCTCGCTCAAGTGGCTGGTCGGGGAACTCGCGGCGATCGGTCATGAAGCGAAGATCGACGGCATCGCCAATGTGTTCGGCATCTCGAAAGCGACGGGGCCGAAGCTGCTCGGCGGTTCGCATCTCGAAAGCCAGAACCATGCCGGCTGGCTGGATGGGCCGTTGGGCGTTGTTTATGCGCTGGAAGCGGCCCGTGCGATCGCGGCCGATCCGGCCTTCGCAGGGTGTGGCGTCGATGTGATCGCCTGCTGCGACGAGGAGGGGCACTTCGGCAATTTCCTCGGCAGTCGCTCGGCTCTCGGGGGCGTGGATGAGGCGGCGGTCGATGCGGCGGTGGATCGGACGAGCGGTACGCCGATGCGCGAGATGCTCGCGGCAGCGGGGCTCGCGGGCGTGCCGCGCCACGTGCTTGATCCGAAGCGCTATGTCGGATTTCTCGAGGCGCATATCGAGCAGGGCGACTGGCTTGAAGTGAAGGCGTTGAAGATCGGCGTGGTCACGAAGATCGTCGGCATTCGCCAGTATTTGATCACGACCGAAGGCGTGCAGAATCATGCCGGGACGACGCGCATGGCCATCCGCAAGGATGCGGGCGTGGCCGCGGCGCGCATTGCGGTTGCGATCTCGGATCAGTTTCCGGAGATCGCGGGCGAGCGGACGGTGTGGACCATGGGGCGCATGACGTACGAGCCCGGCGCGCCGAGTGTCATTCCGGGCGGTGCCGAGCTGGTGCTGCAGATGCGCGATCCGGAGAATGCGGTGCTGGATCGGCTGGAGGCGGCGGCGCACGAGATCGTCGCGGCGGCGGACAAGAGCGGTCCATGCCGCGCGAGCATGAAGCAGACGCGAAGGACGGAGCCGGCGGCGATGGCGGCGAACTTCATGGATGCGGTGCGCGCCGGAGCGGAAGCCGCGGCGCCGGGCTTGCACATGGATATGCCGAGCGGTGCGGGGCACGATGCGATGGTTTTTGCCGGACACATGCCGTCGGGGATGCTGTTCGTGCCCTCGATCGGCGGCATCTCGCATCATTGGACGGAGAACACGTCCGATGCGGATATCGTGCTCGGCGCGCGGGTGTATGTGGATGCGGTGGGAAGGTTGTTGCGGGGTTGAGAATCCCCTCTCCCCGCGGGCGGGGAGAGGGCCAGGGTGAGGGGCGGCGGCATACGCGGACGTTTGCAAATGTGCCGCCCCTCATCCCGACCTTCTCCCCGTAGGAACGGGGAGAAGGAGCAATAAGGAACACACTCTTGGCGCAGGAACTCTCAGCCGGGCCGATCGCGCGCCAGTGGCCCTCCTATCTCGGTCCCACACCCGAGTACGAGGCGGCCCTCGACTATCTGAGCGAGGATGGCGGCCACCT
>DATMRT010000004.1:0-41496 GCA_035565975.1 Hyphomicrobiaceae bacterium | reverse complement strand
CGCTCGGCGGCGGCTGCGAGATGGCCATGATGTGCGACTTCATCATCGCGGCAGATACGGCGAAGTTCGGCCAGCCCGAGATCAATCTCGGCGTCATGCCGGGCGCCGGCGGCACGCAGCGCCTCGCCCGCTTCGTCGGCAAGGCCAAGGCCATGGATATGTGCCTCACCGGCCGCATGATGGACGCCGATGAGGCCAACAAGTGCGGGCTCGTCAGCCGCGTCGTACCGGCCGACAAGCTTCTCGAGGAGACCATGAAGGTCGCCGACGTCATCGCCGGCAAATCGACCGTCATCGCCATGATGACCAAGGAATCGGTCAATCGCGCCTTCGAAACCACCCTCGCCGAAGGCATTCGCTTCGAACGCCGCGTGTTCCACGCCATGTTTGCAACCGAGGACCAGAAGGAAGGCATGACCGCTTTCGTCGAAAAGCGTAAACCCAACTTCAAGAATGCTTGAACGGCGCTCCAGCCATGGAATCTCTGGCTGAATTGCTGTTTTTTGTGCAGCGCACCTGAGCAAATGACGAGCAGGCCGCCGTTCAATCCAGCAAAAGGCACTTGCAAGCAGGGCCTGGGCTCGCTATCTTGTGATCGCTCATGATCATCTCAACTCTGAGAGTGGGCCCCACAGGGTCCGCTCTTTTTGTTTTTGCAGGTCGATCTGGCATTATCGGAAATCGTTATCGGGCACGGATGGAGCGCTTGAGCGGTCCGGCTGAAGAAGCACGTTTTGTTGTCGAGAGCGGTGTAGCGGCGCGCGTCGCAGGGCTCATAGAGCCGGTTCTCGAAAGCATGGGCTATCGCCTCGTGCTCGTCCGTCTGATGGGTGGGAGTGACGCCATTCTCGAGATCATGGCCGAGCGCGCTGATGGGACGATGACGGTCGAGGATTGCGAGGCCGTGTCGCACGCCGTATCACCGCTGCTCGACGTTCATGATCCGATCGATGGCGCGTATCGTCTCCAGATTTCTTCGCCCGGCATCGACCGTCCGCTCGTGCGCCCCGCCGACTTCGAGCGCTGGACCGGCTACGAGGCCAAGATCGAGCTCAAGGAGGCGGTTTCCGGCCGCAAGCGTTTTCGCGGTCCGATCGAGGGCTTCGCCGATGGCGAGGCACGCATCGAGATCGAGGTGCCGGATGCCGGCCGCCAGATCATCGGGCTGCCCATCGCGCTGATCGGCTCCGCGAAGCTCGTGCTGACCGACGAGTTGGTGCGGGACACGCTCCGGCGCGCGAAGGGAAATGAGACCACGGCCGAGAAGGCCGTCAAACCGGCCCGGAAGGCCGATATGAAACGAGTAGACGTCACCAAAGTGAAGTGAGGATGCCACAGCATGGCTCAGGCAGGCGTCAGTGCGAACCGGTTGGAGCTTCTGCAGATCGCGGACGCGCTCGCACGTGAGAAATCGATCGATCGCAAGATCGTCATTCAGGCAATGGAAGAGGCGCTGCAGAAAGGCGCCAAGGCCCGCTACGGTGCCGAGAACGACATCCGCTGCGAGATCGACCCGCGCACCGGCGAGACGCATCTCACGCGCGTCGTGACTGTCGTCGACGAGGTCGAGAACGAGAGCCAGCAGATCACGGTCGCCGATGCGAGGCGCCGCAAGCCGGACGCCGTCGTTGGCGACATGTTCATCGACAAGCTGCCGCCCCTCGAGTTCGGCCGTGTCGCCGCGCAGAACGCCAAGCAGGTCATCGTGCAGAAGGTCCGCGAGGCCGAGCGCGAGCGTCAGCATAACGAGTACAAGGATCGCATCGGCGAGATCGTCAACGGCACGGTCAAGCGCGTCGAGTACGGCAACGTGATCGTCGACCTCGGCCGCGCGGAAGGCATCATCCGCCGCGACGAAATGATCCCGCGCGAGAACGTGCGCCTCGGCGACCGCATCCGCGCCTATATCTACGACGTGCGCCGCGAGCAGCGCGGACCGCAGATCTTCCTCTCGCGCACGCGTCCCGAGTTCATGGCGAAGCTCTTCGCGATGGAAGTGCCGGAGATCTACGACGGCATCGTGCGCATCATGGCTGTTGCCCGCGATCCGGGCTCGCGCGCCAAGATCGCCGTCATCTCGCGCGACAAGTCGATCGATCCGGTCGGCGCCTGCGTCGGTATGCGCGGCCAGCGCGTGCAGGCCGTCGTCGCCGAGCTGCAGGGCGAAAAGGTCGACATCATCCAGTTCCCCGAGAACAACGACGCGGCGACGCTGGTCGTCAACGCGCTCGCGCCCGCTGAAGTCTCGAAGGTCGTGCTCGACGAGGATTCCAACCGCATCGAAGTCGTCGTGGCCGAGAGCCAGCTCTCGCTCGCGATCGGCCGGCGCGGCCAGAATGTGCGGCTCGCCTCGCAGCTCACGGGCTGGGACATCGACATCCTCACGGATCAGGAAGAGAGCGAGCGGCGTCAGAAGGAATTCACCGAGCGCTCGCAGATGTTCATGGAGTCGCTCGACGTCGACGAGGTCATCGCGCAGCTTCTCGCCACCGAAGGTTTCGCTTCGGCCGAGGAAGTCGCGTTTGTGGATCCGTCCGAGATTGCCCATATCGAGGGCTTCGACGAGGATACGGCGACCGAGATCCAGACGCGGGCGCGCGAATACCTGGCCCGCATCGAGGCGGAGCGCGATGCACGCCGCGTGGAGCTTGGCGTCTCCGACGATCTCGCCAAGATCGAGGGCATGACGACCGCAATGATGGTCGCGCTCGGCGAGGCCGGCATCAAGACCATCGAGGACCTCGCCGACTGCGCGACGGACGACCTCACGGGTTGGACCGAGCGCAAGAAGGACAAGGATTCAGAGCCTGTGAAGCACAAGGGCGCGCTCGACGGCTTCGACATCGGCCGCAAGGAGGCGGAGGCCATGATCCTGTCCGCCCGCGTCGAGGCCGGCTGGCTGAAGCCCGAGGACATCGCGCCGCCGCCGGAAGAGCCGGCCGCCGAAGAGACCGCACCGGAAACTGCCGACGCCGGGGCTGATGCCCCCGTCAAGGCATGATCCGGTCAATGAGCACGGAGCGAACAGAACGGGTATGGGCGCCACTGCGGCACCGGAGCGTGACATGGACGCAGGTCCTGCCGACAAGGCAGCGGCCGAGCGGACCTGCGCGCTCACGCGGGAGCCGCTGACGCCCGAAACCGGCCTGCGCTTCGTCGCCGGTCCTGACGGCACGATCGTTCCCGATGTGGGGCGCCGCCTCCCTGGCCGCGGCGTCTGGCTCTCCTGCAGCCGCACGGTGGTTGCCGAGGCTGCCCGCAAAGGGGCCTTCCAGCGGTCCCTCAAGCGCCCGGTAAGCGTACCTGAGGACCTCCCTGGGCTCGTTGAGGCATTGCTCGTCAAGCGGGCCGTCGAGGCGCTGAGCCTCGCCAATAAGGCCGGGCTCGTGACGACCGGCTTCACCAAGGTCGAGATCGCCGTTCAGCGGGGGACCTGCGCCTTCCTGGTGCATGCCAGCGATGCGGCTGAGGACGGCGTATCCAAACTGGACCGCAAGCTCGCCGCCGTGCTTGCAGATGCCAGGGCAGAAAAAGCAGAAAAAGGCGGATCGGGTACCCCGGGCAATGGCTCCGGGGAGCATTTGAGACATCACGTTCTGGATTGCCTCTCGTCGGCCGAATTGAGCTTGGCCATGGGGCGTTCGAATGTGGTACACGCTGCACTGGCACGTGGCGGTGCGGCCACCAGGTTTTCTCGAGAGGCTGAGCGGTTGAGGCGCTACCGGGCGCCGGCTTCCGCTCATGCGCCGGGCGAGCCGCGTTCAAGGGCGAGATCGGAACAGGCATGAGTGAGACCAAGGAAACCCCGGATAAGGCCCCCGCGGCCGGCGCTCGCAAGCCACTCAGCTTGAAGCGCACCGAAGCGTCCGGGCACGTCCAGCAGAGCTTCAGCCATGGCCGCAAGAACGTGGTCGTGGTCGAGCGCAAGAAGCGGCGGACGCTCACAGGCCCAGGCCAGGGCGAGGAGGAGCCGCGTGCCCGCACCGGCGGCGCTGCCGCGCCGGCTGCCGGCGCACGCCTCGGCGACCTCTCGGCCGGCGAGCTCGACGCGCGCCGCAAGGCCCTCGAGCAGGCCGCCGTCGACGAAAAGATCCGTGCCGAGGAAGAGGCGAAGCGACGTGCCGAGGAGCAGCGCCTCGCGGCTGAGCGCGCCCGTGAGGAGGCGGCTGCCGCCGCAGAAGCGGCGAAGAAGCCGCCGGTCAGCGAAGCCGCTCCGGCCCCTGCTCCCGCCGCCGCATCCGAACCGGCGCCCGCGGCGGCTCCCCAGACCGCGCGTGCGCCTCAGGCGCCCGCAACCGCACCGAAGCCCGCAAGCGGGACGGCTCCAGCGCCGCAGGCGCGCGACGGCGCCGCCGCAACCGAAGCACGTCGCCCCGCAGAGACGACGGTCGTCAAGCGCCGCCCGGTCATGGACGAGACGCCGGACGACGACGACTCGCGCGCCAAGAAAAGGGGCGGCGCGAACGTCAAGGGCGCGCCCCGCGCACCCGTCAAGGTCGCCGACGATCGCCGCGAGCGCGGCAAGCTCACCGTCGACAAGCTCCTCAACGACGAGCAGCGCGAGCGCTCGCTCGCATCGCTGCGCCGCAAGCGCGAACGCGATGCACGGCGCGCATCCGGCATCCAGATTTCGCGCGACAAGATCGTGCGCGAAGTGACGATCCCGGAGGTCATCACGATCCAGGAACTCGCCAACCGCATGTCGGAGAAGTCGGTCGACGTGATCCGCTTCCTGATGAAGCAGGGGGCGATGCACAAGATCAACGACGTGATCGACGCCGACACCGCCGAGCTGATCGTGCAGGACTTCGGCCACACGCCGAAGCGCGTCTCCGAGGCCGACGTCGAGGAAGGCTTCATCGGCGGCGTCGACGCCGACGAGAACCTGCAGCCGCGTGCGCCCGTCGTCACGATCATGGGCCACGTCGATCACGGCAAGACGTCGCTGCTCGACGCGATCCGCCATGCCAACGTCGCGAGCGGCGAAGCGGGCGGCATCACGCAGCATATCGGCGCCTATCAGGTCTCGACCGACAAGGGCCAGAAGATCACGTTCATCGACACGCCAGGCCACGCCGCGTTCACCGCGATGCGCGCCCGCGGCGCCAAGGTGACGGACATCGTGGTTCTCGTCGTCGCGGCCGATGACGGCGTCATGCCGCAGACGATCGAGGCGATCAATCACGCCAAGGCAGCCGGCGTGCCGATCATCGTTGCCATCAACAAGATCGACAAGCCGCAGGCCGATCCGAACCGCGTGCGCAATGAGCTGCTCCAGCACGAGATCGTCGTCGAGAGCATGTCGGGCGAGACCCTCGAGGTCGAGGTCTCGGCGCTCAAGGGCACGAACCTCGACAAGCTGCTCGAGGCGATTGCGCTGCAGGCCGAGCTGCTCGACCTCAAGGCCAATCCGGACCGCCTCGCCGACGGCTTCGTCATCGAGGCGAAGCTCGAGCGCGGGCGCGGACCTGTTGGCACGCTGCTCGTCCAGCGCGGCACGCTGCATGTCGGTGATATCGTCGTCGCCGGCAGCGCCTGGGGTCGCGTCAGGGCGCTCCTCGACGACACCGGCGAGAATGTCGAGCAAGCGGGTCCATCGGTTCCGGTCGAGGTTCTCGGCTTCGATACCGCGCCCGAGGCCGGCGACCAGTTCGCCGTCGTGGAGAACGAGGCACGCGCCCGCGAGATCACCGACTATCGCGTCCGTAAGCGGCGCGAGACGCTCGGCACGGCAGGCACGCCGCGCACGCTCGAGCAGATGATGCAGAGCCTCAAGGAGACCGGCAGGAAGGAGTTCCCGCTGGTCGTCAAGGGCGACGTGCAAGGCTCGGTCGAAGCGATCATGGGTGCGCTCGCCAAGCTCGGCAACGACGAGGTCGCGGCCCGCATCGTTCATTCGGGCGTCGGCGGCATCACCGAGTCCGACATCAACCTCGCGCACGCCTCCAAGGCGGTCATCCTCGGCTTCAACGTGCGTGCCAATGCACAGGCGAAGCTCTCGGCCGATCAGCAGGGCGTCGAGATCCGCTACTACTCGATCATCTACGACCTCGTCGACGAGGTGAAGGCGGCCATGTCCGGCCTGCTCGCACCGACGAAGAAGGAGGTCTTCCTCGGCTACGCCACGATCAAGCAGGTCTTCAACATCTCGAAGCAGGGCAAGGTCGCCGGCTGCCTCGTCACGGAAGGCAAGGTCGAGCGCGGCGCCAAGGTCCGCCTGCTCCGCGACAAGACGGTCATTCACGAAGGCACGCTCGCGATCCTCAAGCGCTTCAAGGACGACGTCCGCGAGGTGCCGGCAGGCCAGGAATGCGGCATGGCCTTCGCGAACTACCAGGACATCCGCGAGGGTGACGAGATCGAGTGCTTCCAGGTGGAGACGATCGCGCGCACCCTCTGAGGGCTGAAGCGTTTCAAGCGGCGGATGGGCAGCGCGCCCGTCCGCCTTTTGCTACCGGCATCACAGCCGGACTGAAATTTCGAGGAGCTGGCGGCGGTCCGAGCCCGTTGCCGGGTTAGGCAAATGTCACGACACAAGACGAATGCCGGGCGCGGCCCAGCACGCAGCGCGTCCCGCGGAGCCCCCGCCGGCCCGTCCCAGCGTATGCTGCGCGTCGGCGAACTTGTCCGCCACCGCATGGCAGAGCTTCTGGCGCGCGGAGACATCCACGATGACGTCCTCGCTGGCGCTGTCGTCACCATTCCCGAAGTGCGCATGTCGCCGGACCTGAAGCTCGCGACCGTGTACGTCATGCCGCTCGGCGGCCACGACGTCGCGCCGGTCATCGCAGCGCTCAAGCGCAACGCAAAGTACATCCGCGGCGAGATCGCCCGGGCCGTGAACCTCAAGTTCGCGCCGGACATCCGTTTCCGCGAGGACGAGAGCTTCGAGGAGGCGACGCGCATCGATCGCCTGCTCGACAGCGAGAGAGTGAGACGCGACGTGGAGGGGGAAGAATAACGTGGCACGCCGCAAGAAGGGCAATCCGATCAACGGCTGGGTCGTGCTCGACAAGCCGATCGGCATGACGTCGACGCAGGCAGTCGGCAAGGTGCGCTGGCTTTTCCAGGCGCAGAAGGCCGGTCATGCCGGCACGCTCGATCCGCTCGCGACGGGCATCCTGCCGATCGCGCTCGGCGAGGCGACGAAGACCGTGCCTTACGCGGTCGACGGGCAGAAAGCCTATCGCTTCACCGTACGCTGGGGCGTGGAGACCGATACCGACGACGCAGAGGGCCAGGTTGTCGCGCGGAGCGATCTGCGCCCGGCACGTGCGGCCATCGAGGCACTGTTGCCGAGCTTCCTCGGCGAGATCCTGCAGACGCCGCCCGCCTTCTCCGCCATCAAGATCGACGGCCAGCGCGCCTATGACCTTGCGCGGCAGGGCGAAGAGGTGAAGCTCGAAGCCCGCCCCGTGCAGATCGACCGGCTCGAACTCGTCGAGATGCCAGCGACCGGTACCTCCGTATTCGAGGCCGAATGCGGTCGCGGCACATACGTCCGCGCCATTGCCCGCGATATCGGCCGTGCGCTCGGTTGCCTCGGCCATGTGACGGCGCTCCGTCGCACCCGAGTCGGCCCGTTCGAGGAGGCCCAGGCGGTCACCCTCGATGAACTCGAAGAGGCGGCCAAACAGGACGACGGCGGCGTGGAGATCAAGTCGCTGCTGCGTCCCGTCGAGAGCGCGCTCGCCGAGCTTCTGGAGATCAATGTTTCGCAGTCCGATGCGGCACGCCTCGCGCGCGGCCAGCCCGTTCTGCTGCGCGGCCGCGATGCGCCGGTCATGAGCGGGGAAGCGTTCGCCCTTTCCAAGGGGACGCTGATCGCGCTCTGCGAGATCGAGCGCGGCGAGCTGCGCCCGCTCCGCGTTTTCAACCAAGCCTGAGAGAGAGTGTCGCTCGAGCGTCATGAGCGCGCGATCTGCGCGCCGGCGCCAGCGCCGCCCCCGCGAGCCGATGAGCGAAGCGAATAGCGGCGTGAGCGAATAAAGCACGAGGCGCGGAGACCCTGGGCTCCGCGCCTCAAATCTTCACGCCGGGGAAGATGGTGTCTCCAGGGTAGGGTCAGAGTGTGCCCCGCGCACTGAACTCGCTCTGAATACGGCATTCATGCGCGGTTCATCGCGGCGCCGTCCCCATCCTAAACCATTGTTAATTTGCACCTCTTCCTGAAATCGGCAGTATTGGCGACAATGGTGGGCGGACGCATGGGGGCAGCGCGACGGAAAAGTCTCACTGCGGCGTTCAGGCTATATGCGGGCTGGCCCATGAGGTCAGTCCGTTCTTGCGTGGGGCACTGGGCGCAGGCGGGTCGGACAGATGGCAGGCCGGATCAAGTATCTCTTCACATTGGCGCTGCCGCTTGCAGCGGTGGGCATTGGCGCGGCCTGGATGATGGGCCTCGGCGGTTTCGGCGGATCAGGCGACAGCGCGCTCGCCTATGAAACGGCCGAGATCTCGCAAGGCGACATTCGGCGGCTCGTCACGACATCGGGCCCTGTCCGCGCCGTCGTCACCGTCAGCGTCGGCTCCCAGCTCTCGGGCCGCATCGACAAGCTGTCCGCGGACTTCAACAGCGAGGTCAAGGAAGGGGACCTGCTCGCCCTTCTCGACGACAAGACGTTCGCCGCGCGCGTCGCTCAGGCGCGCTCTGATCTGGTTGCGGCCAAGGCCGGCCTCACCAATCAGGAGGCCGCTCGCGTCAAGGCTGAGGCCATGCTGCGTAATGCGAAGCGCCTGCTCGAGCGCCAGGAGACGCTCGCCAGCAAGGGCGTCGCTTCCACCGCGACGCTCGACACCGCCATCCGCGATGTGGATGTCGCCGTAGCCGATATTGCCGTAATCGACGCGCAGATCGAGAACGCGAAGGCGACGATCGAGCAGCGCGAGGCTGCATTGAAGGTCGCCGAGATCGATCTCGAGCGCACGCGTATCCTTTCGCCGATCGATGGCACCGTCATTTCTCGGACCGTCGATGTCGGCCAGACCGTCGCGGCAAGCCTGCAGGCGCCTGAGCTCTTCAAGATCGCGCAGGACCTGCGCCGCATCCAGATCGAAGCCCAGGTCAACGAGGCGGATGTCGGCGCGATCCGGGAAGGCAATCCGGTGGAATTCACCGTGGATGCCTACCCCGAAGACCGCTTCCGCGGCAGCGTTTCGCAGGTGCGACTTGCAGCGACCGAGCTGCAGAACGTGGTCACCTACACCGTGATCATCGAGGCGCGAAACGACGATCGGCGCCTCTACCCCGGCATGACGGCCAACGTCCAGATCGAAACGGCGCGGCGTCACGGCGTGCTGCGCATCTCGAATGACGCTCTCCGCTTCCGCCCACGCGAGTTGGCTGCCGCCCCGCCCCAAGCCGGCAGTGCCCAGGCCGCCGAGCGCGGCGAGCGGCTCCTGACGCAACTCAGGACAGTCCTCAAGCTCAACGACGAGCAGGCGGCGCTCGTTCAGGACGTTATGCAAAAGGCCGCAGCGGCGCGGGCCGAGCGCCAGAAAGCCCGCCAGGAGCAGGGCGAAGGCAGCGGCGAAGCCGCGGGCGCAGGCGAGAACCGGGCCGGCAACGCGCGCGGCAGCGGCGACGTGCGCAATCGCTTCATGGAGCGCATCGAAGCCGTGCTCGAGCCGACGCTGACGGATGAGCAGAAGCCGCTGCTCGAGCGCTGGCGGCAGGCGCGCCAGGGCGGCCGCATGGCGACCGTTTGGGTCATGGGGCTCGATCGCAAGCCCGAGCAGCGCCAGGTGCGTCTCGGCATCAGTGACGAGCAGTTTGCCGAGCTCATCGGCGGCGGCCTCAAGCAGGGCGATCGTGTCATCACCCGGCAACGCCAGGTCGCGAAGCGCTAGCGGACCCGGGTCCACAAACCCCGGGCATGACGTCATGGACCCATTGACCCAAACCGACCCGGCGACGAGCGCCGTCCGACCCGCTCAGAAACGGCTGATCGAGGCTCGCGACGTCTCGAAGATCTATACGGTCGGCGAGCAGACCGTGCGCGCGCTCGACGGCGTTTCGCTGACCATTCATCTCGGTGAGTTCGTCGCCATCATGGGCCCCTCGGGCTCGGGCAAGTCCACCATGATGAACCTCATCGGCGCCCTCGATGTACCGACCGGTGGCGCCATGGAGCTCGACGGTCGCAATATCGCGACCCTGAGCTCGGATGCGCTGGCGGACCTGCGCAACCGCACCATCGGCTTCGTGTTCCAGCAGTTCAACCTGCTCCCGCGCACAAGCGCGCTGCGCCAGGTCATGCTGCCGCTGCTCTATGCCCATCCGCGCCCGGCAGATGCCGAGGACATGGCGCGCCACCGCCTCGAGCAGGTCGGCCTCAAGGACCGCATGGACCACTACCCGAGCCAGCTCTCCGGCGGGCAGCAGCAGCGCGTCGCGATCGCGCGCGCCCTCGTCAACAATCCCAAGCTCCTGCTCGCCGACGAGCCGACGGGTGCCCTCGACAGCAAGACATCGGAAGAGATCATGGCACTCTTCTGCACGCTCAATACGGAGGGCATCACCGTCGTCGTGGTGACGCATGAGCCCGATGTCGCGGAGTACGCCAAGCGCCGCGTGCTGTTCCGTGACGGCCATGTCGTCGAGGACATCCAGCAGGCCGGTTTCATGGGGAGGGCCGCGGAATGAACCTCCTCGACAGCCTCGGCATCGCGCTCACGGCGCTGCGCGCCAACACGCTGCGCTCGATCCTGACGACGCTCGGCATCATCATCGGCGTTGCCTCCGTCATTGTCATGGTGGCGGTCGGGACGGGCGCGCGCAGCGAGGTCGATCGCCAGATCGCCTCCCTCGGCTCGAACATGCTCGTCGTGTTCCCGGGCTCGACGCGCGTCGGCGGCCGCGCAGGCGGCGCCGGCACGCGTCTCCCGCTCTCCGAGCGCGATCTGCAGGCGCTGCGCGAAAAGATTCCAGGCGTCGTTGCCATTTCGGGTCTCCTGCAGGGCTCGGGGCCCGTGGTCTACGGCAATGCCAACTGGACGACGTCGTTCATGGGCGTGCACGACCAGTTCAACGAGGTGCGCGACTGGCCCGTCATCGAGGGCCGTGGATTTACGCCGAACGAGACCAAGACGGCCGCACG
This sequence comes from Hyphomicrobiaceae bacterium, assembly GCA_035565975.1. Lineage (GTDB taxonomy): Bacteria > Pseudomonadota > Alphaproteobacteria > Rhizobiales > Hyphomicrobiaceae. The sequence goes on along the minus strand of DATMRT010000004.1, from coordinate 30,397 downwards.
CGTCGCCCTCGTCGGCAAGACGGTCGTCGACAAGGTGTTCAACGGCGGCAATCCGGTCGGCGCCACCATTCGCGTGATGAACGTGCCCTTCCAGGTGGTCGGCGTGCTGGACAGCAAGGGCCAGAACTCGTTCGGCCGCGATCAGGACGATGTGATCATGCTGCCGATGTCCGCCGCGCGCGGACGCATCGTCGGCCGCAGCAAGCTCGTGAACGACAACGTCGGCAACATCCACGTCAAGTTCGACGCCGGCATGGACCTCGCCGAGGCCCAGGCGTTGATGGAAAACCTCCTGCGTCAGCGCCGCAGCATCAAGCCCGGTGCGGAGGACGACTTCAACGTCCGCAACCTGTCGGAGTTCATGCGCGCTCGCACCTCCGCGCTGACGACCATGGGCTGGCTGCTGGCCGCGACGAGCGCCATATCGCTCATCGTCGGCGGCATCGGCATCATGAACATCATGCTCGTCTCGGTGACCGAGCGCACGCGCGAGATCGGCCTGCGCATGGCTGTCGGCGGCCGGCGCCGCGATATCCTGATGCAGTTCCTCGTGGAAGCGGTGGCGCTGTGCCTGCTGGGCGGGCTGATCGGCGTCGCGATTGGTGTGACTACCGCCGCCGTCGTCGCGATGTCGGCGCAATGGCCGATCCTCATCGCACCCAATGCCATCCTGATGGCGCTCGGAGCCGCAGCGCTGACAGGCGTTGTTTTCGGGTTCTTCCCGGCGCGGCGCGCAGCGCACCTCAATCCGATCGACGCATTGCGCACCGAGTAGTCGGCGCGCACGACGTCAGGCAGGCCGTCTCACCAGAGGCCGCGACGCGTGGTAATGGCGCGCGCGTCCTCGCCACGTCCGGCACCGCTGCGCTCCGTGCGTGGCGCCCAGCCGCCGCCCTGTCCCTGGCCGCCTTCCTGGTCCGGCTGCGGCGCGAACCCGCCGGTCTCGTCCGTGAAACCGATGATCGAATAGGGATCATCGGGCTCCTCGTCAGGCTTGAAGGCTTCCAGAATGCTGCGCGTGTCGCCGGGCTGCGTGCGCAGACCGGTTGCCGGGTTCACGCGGACGAGCTTGATGCCGGGCGGAATGCGGAACGGCGTGGCGGGCTTGTCGGCGAGCGCTTGTTTCATGAACGAGCCGAAGATCGGCGCGGCGACGTGGCCACCCGTTGCGTCCCTACCCATGGGTTTCGGGGTATCGTAGCCGACGAATACGCCGACCACGAGATCCGGCGAATAACCGACGAACCAAGCGTCCTTCGAATCGTTGGTCGTGCCTGTCTTGCCGGCGAGCGGCTTGCCGATCGCCTTCAGAGAGGTCGCCGTGCCACGCTGGACGACGCCCTCCAACATCGAGGTCATCTGGTAGGCTGTGTGGGGGTCGATGATCTGCTTGCGATCATCGGGAATCTCGGGCTCGGGCTGCCCGTGCCAGCTTGCCTGCTGGCACTGCGAGCAGTCGCGGTCGTCGTGGCGCCAAACCGCCCGGCCCCAGCGATCCTGAATACGGTCGATATATGTCGGGCGCACGCGCCGGCCGCCATTCGCGAGCATGGCATAGGCCGCCGTCAGGCGGAGCAGCGTCGTCTCGCCGGCGCCGAGCGCCATCGAGAGCACAGGCGTCAGCTCATCGTAGACGCCGAAGCGGCGCGCATACTCGCCGACGAGCGGCATCCCGACATCCTGGGCGAGGCGCACCGTCATCAGGTTGCGCGAGTGCTCGATGCCGACCCGCAGCGTCGTCGGTCCGTAGAATTGCCCGCCGTAGTTCTTGGGGCGCCACACGTCGAGCCCCGCGCCCTGCTCGATGGTGATCGGCGCATCGAGCACGATGCTCGTTGGTTTATAGCCGTTGTCGAGCGCGGCGGCATAGACGAAGGGCTTGAAGGACGAGCCCGGCTGGCGGCGCGCCTGCGCGGCGCGGTCGAACTGGCTCAGCGCGAACGAAAAGCCGCCGACACTCGCGAGCACGCGTCCCGTGTGCGGATCCATGACGACGATACCGCCGCCGACCTCCGGGACCTGCATGAGCGACCAGACGCCCTGCGGCTCATCGGGGTTCTTGGGCGCGACGTAGATGACGTCGCCGACGTTCAGCACGTCGCCGGCGCCCGGCGGCTTGCCAGGCTTCTTGTTCGCCCACTTGATTTCCTCATAGGGCACCTCGACAGCCTCGCGCTCGGCGACGAGCGTGCCGTCCTGCTGGCGATGCGGGCGCAGTCCTACAGTCGCCTTGTCGCGCTCGGTCTTGAGCACGACGCCGAGCCGCCACGGTTGGATATCGTTCGGCGCGTCGATCTCGCCAAGCGGCACGCCCCAGTCACCCGCAACCGCGATCTTCTGTACCGGCCCGCGCCAGCCGCCGTGCTTGCGGTCGAAGGTCACCAGTCCATCGACGAGCGCGCGCCGTGCCATGGCCTGATAGCGCGGGGAAAGCGTGGTGCGGACGGATAGGCCGCCCTGATAGAGCTTCTCCTCGCCGAACTGCGCGATCAGGATGCGCCGAACCTCCTCGGCGAAGTAGTCGGCCGCATGCGTCTGGACGCCGTACGGGCGGATATTGACGATCAGCGGCTTGGCCTGCGCGGCCTTTGCCTCCTGATCCGTGATGTACCCGTTCTCGGCCATGAGCCCGAGGATGGCATTGCGCCGGGCCACCGCCTCTTTCTCCTTGCGGAAGGGGTGGTAATTGTTCGGCCCCTTGGGCAGCGCGGCGAGGTAAGCCATCTCCTCGAGCGTCAGATCCTTCAGCTCCTTGTTGAAGTACGTGAGCGACGCCGCGGCGACGCCGAACGTGTTCATGCCGAGATAGATCTGGTTGAGATAAAGCTCGAGGATCTTCTCCTTCGAGTAGGTCCGCTCGATCCGGACGGCGAGAATGGCCTCTTTGAGCTTGCGATCGGCCGTCCGCTCGCTCGTCAGAAGGAAGTTCTTGGCCACCTGCTGGGTAATGGTCGAGGCGCCTTCGGCACGCCGCCGACGGCCCTGGATCTTGTCGAGGACGAAGCGCGAGCCCGCACGTGCGATGCCGAAAAAGTCGAGCCCGTTGTGCTCGAAGAAGCGCTTGTCCTCGGCCGAGACGTAGGCGGCAATGAGCAACTTCGGCACCGTGTTGATCGGCACGAAGATGCGGCGCTCGTGCGCGTATTCCGAAATGAGCGAGCCATTGTGCGCGTGAATACGCGTCATGACGGGCGGCTCGTACTTGGCGAGGCTATCGTAGCTCGGCAGGTCGCTCGTCGCCTGCCACAGGAAATAGCCCCCGACCGCGGCGCCCACGAGGAAGAGGACGACACCCGAGGCAAAAGTGAACCCGAGGAAGCTCAGCAGGAAACTGCGGCGCCGGCGCCTGGGCCTGCGTTCCACGGGCGGCAGTATTGGGGGTGGTCTCATCGATCCCCGTCAAATCCGATCGTGCACGGATGGGTCTCTCTAGACCCCAGCGTCAGGAGAAGCAAGCTCGCCGCCCCGTTTCATCCAGAGGTTACAATCGATTGTGTCATTAGCGGGTCACAGGCCTGTGAAGGCTTCGCAGCGCACGGAAAAAGGCGGCAGCACGTGGTAAACGTGCCGCGGTTCGGATCTGCCCTGCGCGCGCTTGCTTGCCGCGCTTCCGAAGCCGACACTCACCCCACTGAACAGCCGAATTGGATGGGGAAACACCATGGATATCGAGGACCAGCGCAAGAAGGGCAGGGACATTCTGAAGGAGGTGATCGGCGCCACCTACCTGGAGCGGCGCGACGCCTCGACGAACGACTTCAACAGACCGCTGAGAGAGTTTTCCGAAACGTATGCCTTCGGCGACATCTGGGCCCGCCCCGGTCTGCCCCGGAAGGTGAGGAGTATGCTCTGTATGGCCATGCTGACGGCCATGGGCAAGCCGGCCGAGCTGCGCCTGCATGTGAACTCGGCCATCAACAATGGCTGCACGGTCGAGGAGATCCAAGAGGTCCTCTACCAGACTGTCGCCTACTGCGGCATCCCGGCGACGATCGAGGCCTTCAAGGTCGCCGAGGAGGTGCTCGCCGAGCGCGGACTTATGAAGCCCAAGGGCTAGCGCACACAAATCCGGCCGGCGCTGAAGATGCGCCGGCCGCGATCGCACACTCAGCCGACCATGCCTTCCTTGCGTGCCCAGTCGAGCCCGCGATCGAGCGCGCGCGCCATGCGGTCGAACATCGTATTGATCTGCTCGGCGTTGATGACGAGCGGCGGGCACAGCGCCAGCGTATCACCCGCGATCGGACGCGAGATCAGGCCCTCGTCCTGCGCGAAGAGGTTCACCTTCGCACCGACGCCCTGCCGCGGATCGAAGGACTGCTTGCTCTTCTTGTCCTTCACCAGTTCGATGCCGGCAATGAGGCCGACGCCGCGGGTCTCGCCGACCAGAGGATGCGCATCGAGCTCCTTCAGCCGCTTCATGAAGACCGGCGCGACCTTGCGCACGTGCCCCACGATGTCGATGCGCTCGTAGATTTCGAGCGTCTTGACAGCAACCGCCGACGCCACCGGATGTCCCGAATACGTGAAACCGTGCGCAAACACGCCGAGCTTTTTGCTCTCGTCGATCATGGCCTGATAGACGTGCTCGGGCACGGTGATCGCGCCAAGCGGCATGTAAGCCGAAGTGATCGCCTTGGCCATCGAGATCGTATCGGGCTGCATGTTGAAGGTTTGCGTCCCAAACATATTGCCGGTGCGCGCGAAGCCGCAGATGACCTCGTCGGCTATGAAGGCGATGTCGTAGTGGCGCAGGATCGCCTGCACCTTTTCGAAGTACGTCTTCGGCGGCACGATCACGCCACCCGCGCCCATGACGGGCTCGGCAATGAAGGCGGCGATCGTCTCAGGGCCCTCACGCTCGATCAGCGCCTCGAGCTTGCCCGCGAGCCGGGATGCGAACTCCTCCTCGCTCTCGCCCTCCTTGCCGAAACGATAGTAGTGCGGCTTGTCCGTGTGCAGGATGCGCGCGATCGGAAGATCGAAGTCGGCATGAAAAATGGGAAGACCGGTCAAGCTGCCCGCTGCGATCGTCACACCGTGGTAGGCATGCATCCGCGAGATGATCTTCTTCTTGTTCGGCTTGCCGATGGCATTGTTGTAGTACCACTGCAGCTTGATCTGCGAATCGTTCGCCTCGCTGCCTGAGCTGGTGAAGAAGACCTTGGAAGTCGGGCAGGGCGCGATCTCCTTGATCTTCTCGGCGAGTTGGATCGCCGGCTCGTGGCTGCGCCCGCCGAAGAGGTGCGTAAACGAGAGCTTCCGCATCTGCTCGGCCGCGGCCTCGACAAGTTCGGAATTGCCGTACCCGAGGCCCGTGCACCATAGGCCGGCCAGCCCCTCGATGTACTCCTTGCCCGCGGAATCCCAAACGTGGATACCTTGCGCGCGCTCGAGCAGCATGGGCCCGCTCGTGCGGTGCGTTGCGAGGTTCGTCGCCGGATGCAGAACGGTCTCGACGTCGCGGGCGGCGAAATTGGAAAGCGTGGCCATTGCAAATGTCCTGTTCTTGACGGGAAGCTCGACTATGAGTAGCGCGGACGGGAGTGGCTGACAAAGCCAATAAGGCCGGCAGAGCGCATGGCAATTGCGCGATGCGCGGTCATATCTCAGGGCTGCTGGGGATATATGGCCGACGCGATGACACAGGCAGCCACGTTGCCGCGCACCAAGTTCGCGATTTGGTCACGCCGCCTCGCGTTGTTCAGCGCGGCGCTGATCCTTATCGCGCTGGTTCTGCACCGCCTCGGGCGCGTCGAGACGCCGCTCGGCATCGGTCTCGTGCTGACGGGTTTCGTGGGGGCTGTCCTGGCGTTGCTCAGCGGGATCGCCGCGAGCGTGGTGATCTGGCGCAAGGGCGTCCCGGGCGCCTGGAGCGCCACGGCTGGCATCGCGGTCAGCCTTGCCATTTTCGCATGGCCCGCGAGCGTCGTGCCGTTCTACCTCAGGACGGCGCCACTCAGCGACGTGACGACTGATACGGAGCATCCACCAGAGTATGTGACGCTCGCGCGAAACCGCGCCAAGGCGGCCAATCCGGTTGTCTATCGCGGCGCCACCGCCGAGATACAGGAGAAGTACTACCCCGAAATCAAGCCGATGATCCTCGAGCGCCCCGCCGAGGAAGTCTTCGAGTCCGTCGGCGAGGCGGCGAGGCGGCTCAAGTGGCGCATCGTCGCCGAGGAGCCGCCGCAGGAGGATGGGACCGCCGGCCACATTGAGGCGGAGGATCGCACGCTCATTCTCGGCTTCATCGACGACGTCATCGTGCGGGTCGAGAGCGACGGCGGCACGACGCGCGTCGATGTCCGCTCGCTCTCACGCTACGGCACCCACGACTTCGGCCGCAACGCGAGCCGCATCAAGGAATTCTACACGGAGCTGCAGGCGCGGCTTGAAGCGGCCGTTCCCGCGACCGCGGCACCGCGCACAAGGCCCAAGGGCCGCAAGGTGCCGCCTAGGGTAAGGAAAGGCGCACCGGATCGAGGACAGGGCCCTCGCAAATAAGCTGCCCGCGCTCGACGAGATGCTCGATGTGCGCCGCGACGGAGAGAGATGCGGCCTTGACCAGCCGCGGATCGATACCGCGATAGATGACAGCGACGATCTCCGGAATGGTCGTCTGGCCGTTTTTCACGCACTCGAGAATGGACTGCTCGCGCATGCGCCGGTGAAGCATGTACGCCTTCACGAGCCGCTGCGGCTCGAAGATGCGTCCGCCGTGACCTGGGAAGTAGGTCTCGTCGCTGCGCTGCATGAGGCGCTCGAGCGACGCGAGATAGGCGCTCATGCTGCCCTCGGGCGGCGCGACGACGCTCGTGTTCCACCCCATCACGTGATCGCCGGAGAAGAAGAGCTTCGTACCTTCGAGCGCAAAGCAGAGATGATCCGGCGCGTGACCTGGCGTGTGCAGTGCCTGCAGCGCGAAGCCGTTCCCTTCCAGGCGGTCGCCGTCCTTGAGCACCACGTCGGGCTTGAAATCGTTCTCGACATACTCGCCGCCGGCGGGGCTCGAACGCGTCTTGCCGGGCTGCGCGACCGAGCGGCCGAAGCCGGCCGTCAGCGCGCCTGTCCGCTCCTGCAGGACCGGGAGACCATCCACGTGGTCGTGGTGCGTATGCGTGACGACGATGTGCGTGAGCTTGCGGCCGGCGAGCGCGGCCAGGATCGCGTCCAGATGGGCCGCATTGGCGGGACCGGGATCGATGAGGAAGACATCGCGCCCCTCGCCCAGGATGTACGTATTCGTGCCCTTGTACGTGAACGGGCTCGGATTGTTCGCGACGACGCGCACGATGCCCGGCGCGAGTTGCTTGGCCTCGCCATAGGCGAACTCGATTTCTTTGCGGAAGGGCAGCTCTTCGGCCATCAGGACATCCTGCGCTCAGGGCATTGAGGCTGCTGTCATAGCCGAGGCGGGGCGGATTGGCTATCGGCAGGTGCGCAGACCTAATAAACGCCGAGATGCGCCAGCATGGCCTTGCCGATCTCGATGCGCTTCGGCGCCTGCTCGATGCGGCTCATGTCCATATTAAGCGCGAACGCTGTCCTGCGAGCACCCTGTTCGATCCAGCCCACCCACCAGCCGATCTTGCCGTCCCATCCGGTCTTGGCGAACAGCGTCCGATCGCCGATCGCCTCGATCCGGATGATCTCCCGCACGATCGCGTGTGCGCGCTCGCTCACCGGCGCGCGGCCCTCGGCGAGCCGGGCGAGAAAGAGCGCTTGCTCGACCGCGCTGATTGCCAGCGGACCATCGAGCCAGAAGCGCTCCACGTTCTTGCCCACTTCGCGATTTCCGTAGTCGAGGCGCGCGAGCCACGCCCGGTAGTTTTCCAACCCGACGCGCCGCGCGATCTCCTGATAGACGGGAACATTGGATGCGGCGATCGCCTCGCGCAGCGTCATGTCCCGCTCCCAGGCCTTCACCTGTCGCGGCTTACCGTCGTAACGAAAGACCTCATCGGCATCCTTCACCGCGCCGATTTCGAGCGCGATCAGGCTATTCGGGATCTTGAAGGTCGAAGCCGGCGCGAACCGGGTCTCCGCGCGGGCCGCATTCAATACGATGAGGCGGTCCGCGCCCGGGTCGTGGGCCGCGAACGCTCCCGAAAATCCCGCCCGCGCGAAGGCATCCTCGGCATCGCCGAGCATGATGGTCTCGCGTGCGCGCGCCGCGCCAATGCCAGTAATCGTTGCGGCAAGCCCGCACCCGACCGCGAGCACGCCGCGGCGCGAGAGCTGCCGAAGGTCTGATCCGCGCATGTTTCAGAGCTGGTTCAGCGGCACCTTGAGATAGCGCACGCCATTGCCCTCGGGCTCGGGCAGGTCGCCCGCGCGCATGTTCACCTGGATCGAGGGAATGATCAGCTTCGGCATGCTGAGCGTCTTGTCGCGCGCCTCGCGCATGGCGACGAATTCGTCCTCCGTTACGCCATCGCGCACATGCACATTGGATTTGCGCTGCTCGGCGACGGTCGTCTCCCAGGCGAACTTGTCGCGGCCCGGCGCCTTGTAGTCATGGCAGAGGAAGAGCCGCGTCTCTGGCGGCAGCGCCAGCACCTTGCGGATGGAGCGGTAGAGATCCCGCGCGCTGCCGCCGGGGAAATCTGCCCGCGCCGTGCCGTAGTCGGGCATGAAGAGCGTATCGCCGATGAATGCCGCGTCACCGAAGACGTACGTCATGCACGCGGGCGTATGACCGGGCGTGTGCATGGCGTATCCGGTCATCTCGCCGATGCGGATGCGGTCGCCCTCCTTGAAGAGGGCGTCGAACTGGCTGCCGTCGCGCTCAAACTCGGTGCCGGCATTGAAGACCTTACCGAACACGTCCTGCACGACGACGATATTGGCGCCGATGGCAATCTTGCCGCCGAGCTTTTCCTTGAGGTAAGGCGCCGCCGAGAGATGATCGGCATGGACATGCGTCTCCAGCAGCCACTGGACGTCGAAGCCGCGCTCTTTGACGAACGCGATGATCCCGTCGGCCGCCTTGGTGTTTGTGCGCCCGGCCGCGTTGTCGAAGTCGAGTACGCTGTCGATGATGGCGGCCGCGTTGGTCGCCGGGTCCTTGAGCACGTAGCTCGCGGTATTCGTCGGCTCGTCGAAGAACGAGAACACCTCTGGGTGGAGCATAGGAACCTCCATTGCGTTCCCGATTGAGTATTTCCTTCCATTTAAAGTCGCCCGGAGGGATATTCAATACTGCGAATGCGCGCACGCCCAGCTGCGTTGACGCTGCGCGGCAGCGGGTGCACTCTTTGCAAAAATTGCGCTCTAGCGCGCGAGGAAACCCTGAAGGAGCTCCCATGACCGCCGGCATTCTGGCGTTCGGCGCCTATATCCCGCGCCTCAGGTTGCAGCGCCAGGCCATCGCCGCCGCCAACACCTGGTTCAATCCCGCCCTCAAGGGCCTCGCCAAGGGCGAGCGCGCCATCTGCAATTGGGATGAGGACGCCGTGACCATGGCCGTCGAAGCGGCCCGCGACTGCCTTACCGGGATCGACCGCAAAAGCGTGCGCGGTCTGCAGTTCGCCTCGACATCCTTTCCGTTCCGCGACCGCCTCAATGCCGGCATCGTCGCCGAAGCCCTCGACATTGCAGATCATGTCGCAGCACTCGACGTGACGGCGAGCCAGCGCGCGGCGACTTCGGCGCTGCTCAATGCATTGATCGGCGGCGGACCGACGCTGCTCGTCGCCTCCGAGAAGCGCCGCGCGAAGACTGCAAGCCCCTACGAGATGACGACGGGCGATGGCGCCGCTGCCGTGCTCGTCGGCGAGGGGCCCGCGATCGCGCGCCTCGCCGGTTCGGCCAGCCGCACGGCCGACTTCGTCGATCACTACCGCACGGACGACCAGCCTTTCGACTACCAGTGGGAAGAGCGCTGGATCCGCGACGAAGGCTACATGAAGCTCGTGCCGCCGGTCATTGCGGGCGCGCTCCACAAAGCTGGCCTTCAGCCGAGCGACATCACGCACTTCATCATGCCGGGCACGCTGCCGCGCATCGCCGGCACCATCGCCAAGGCCGCGGGTCTCCCCGAGGCGAGCATCCGGGACAATCTCCAGGCGCAACTCGGCGAGACCGGCGTTGCGCATCCACTCATGCTGCTCGGCCATACGCTCGAGCAGGCCAAGGCGGGTGACCGCATTCTCGTCGTCGGCTTCGGCCAGGGCGCGGACGCGATCATCCTCGAAGTCACGGCGGAACTTGCGAAGCTCCCCGCGCGCGCCGGCGTCAAAGGCCATCTCGCACGCCGCAAAGAAGAGACGGCGTACAATCGCTATCTCGCGATCAACGATCTCGTCGAGATCGAGCGGGGCATGCGCGCCGAGGTCGACAAGCAGACGCCGCTCTCGGCGCTTTGGCGCAACCGGGCGCTGCTGACGAGCTTCGTCGGCGGCGAATGCACGAAGTGCGGCACGCTCCAGATCCCCAAATCGAACATCTGCGTGAACCCGAACTGCAACGCCATGCACACGCAGGTGCCGCACGCCTTCGCCGACAAGGCGGGCCGCATCAACTCCTTCACGGCCGACCGCCTGACCTATTCGCCGTCGCCGCCCGCCTGCTACGGCATGGTGCAGTTCGAAGGTGGCGGGCGCATGATGCTCGACTTCACGGACGTCGATGCCGATGCGCTCGAAGTCGGCCAGACCATGCGCATGATGTTCCGGATCAAGGACCACGACACGCAGCGCGGCTTCACCCGCTATTTCTGGAAAGCCGCACCCGCCCCCACTTCCGCAAAGGAGAGCTGAGCCATGGCTTCGGGCATCAAGGACAAGGTTGCGATCCTCGGCATGGGCTGCTCGAAGTTCGGCGAGCGTTGGGACAAGGAAGCCGACGACCTGATGGTCGAGGCTTACGAGGAGGCGCTTACCGACGCCGGCATCGAGACGAAGCAGATCAATGCCGCCTGGCTCTCGACCGCCATCGAGGATCAGCACGTCGGCAAGTCGGGCGTGCCGCTCGCGATCGCGCTGCGCCTTCCGTACATCCCGGTGACGCGCGTCGAGAACTACTGCGCCTCGGGCACGGAAGCCTTCCGCGGTGCCGTCTATGCCGTTGCCTCCGGCGCTGCCGACATCGCCCTCGCCATGGGCGTCGAAAAGCTCAAGGATACGGGCTACGGCGGCCTGCCGCAGCGCTCGCGCGGCGTCTTGAATTCCATGTCCTGGGCGAATTTTTCGGCGCCCGGCGCCTTCGCCCAGCTCGCCGCCGCCTACCGCACCAAGCACGGCATCCCACAGGAAGACATCAAGCGCGCGATGGCGCAGATCTCCGTAAAAAGCCACGACAACGGCGCCAAGAACCCCAAGGCGCACCTCAGGAACAAGATCAACATCGACACCGTCCTCGGTGCACCAACCGTCGCCGAGCCGCTCGGGCTCTACGACTGCTGCGGCGTGTCGGATGGCGCCGCGTGCGCGATCGTGACGACGCCGGAGATCGCAAAAAGCCTCGGCAAGCACGACATCGTGTCCGTGAAGGCGTTGCAGCTCTCGGTTTCGAACGGCCAGGAAGCGAGCCACAATTCCTGGGACGGCAGCCACTTCGTGACAACGCGCACGGCCTCGAAGCGCGCCTATACCGAGGCCGGCATCGAGGATCCGAGGAAGGAACTCTCGCTCATCGAGGTGCATGACTGCTTCTCGATCACCGAGCTCGTCACCATGGAGGATCTTTTCATCTCCAGGGAAGGCGAGGCGGTGAAGGACGTGCTCGACGGCTTCTACAATGCCGATGGCGGCGTGCCCTGCCAGATCGACGGCGGCCTCAAATGCTTCGGCCATCCGATCGGCGCCTCGGGTTTGCGCATGATCTACGAGATCTATCTGCAGATGCTCGGCCGCGCCGGTCCTCGCCAGCGTCAGGACGAGCCGCGCCTCGGCCTCACACACAATCTCGGCGGCTTCCCGCACCAGAACGTCTGCTCGATCTCGATCATCGGCCGCTACGGGGTTTAGGCGGCTTGGCGCTGGCAATCGGCGACTTGGCACCGGCGGCGGCCTTGCGCACGGCGTCGGCGGTTGCTTTGTCGGCAGGGAAGAACGCCTCGATCGCGATCTCGGCGAGTGTAACGTCGACCGGCGTGCCGAACACCGTCACCGTGCTGAAAAACGATAGCACGCCCTCGGGCGTCATGAGCTGCAATGGCACGACCACGTTGCCGAAGTCGCGCTTGGCGGCCGGCATCGTGATCATCCCGCCGCGCGGGCGCGGATAGGCCTTCAGATCCTCCAAGAGCTCATTGAGCTTCGCATCCGCGGAGGCATCCACCTGCTGCGTCACACTCGCGATGATGTGCGCACGCCACTCATCGTAGTTCACGATCCGCGGTGCCATGCCTTGCGGGTGCAGGCTCAAGCGCAGCACATTGAGCGGCGGCTCGAGCAGCTTGGCATCGATGCCAGCGATGAGCGGGCCGATGGCAGCATTCGCTGCGACGAGCGTCCAATAGCGATCGACGGCGAGCGCGGGAAAGGGCTCATGGCTCTTGAGCACGAGGTCGATGGCCTCGCGCTGCGCGGCGAGCGCGGGATCATCGAGGCTGCGCTCCTGGTAGATCGGGGCGAATCCGGCCGCGACGAGCAGGATGTTGCGCTCGCGCAGCGGGATCGAAAGACGCTCGGCCAGATGCAGGATCATGTCGCGGCTCGGCGCCGAGCGGCCTGATTCGACGAAGCTCAGATGGCGCTGCGAGACCTCGGCCTCGAGTGCCAGTTCGAGCTGGCTCATGCGGCGGCGCTGGCGCCATGTCCGCAGCAGTGTTCCGGCAGTGGGCTGTGTATTCGGCATGGTGTCGAAACTAGCGGCGGGGCGATCTCGATCCAATTACCTGGAGCGTAATCGACCGACTGCACGGTTGTCGCCATCTTCGCGGGCATGGAGCCGAAACGAGGCTCCGCCATAAAGCCCTCGGAGAGACAACCATGAGCCCGCAAATCACCACGATGCAGTCCAGGAACGCCCTCCAGAACATCCTCCTGCTCGATGCCGCGACGTGCGTCGCCGCCGGCGCGCTAATGGCGTTCGGATCGAACTTCGTCGCCGGCCTGACTGCCATTCCCGCCCCGCTGCTCACCTGGGCGGGTATGATACTGTTCCCATGCGCCGCACTCATGATCTACGCCGGCCTGCAGGCCGCGCCGTCGCGCGCGATCGTGTGGCTGATCGTACTCGGCAATATCGGCTGGGTGATCGCGAGCGTCGGCATCTTCGCCTTCATCGCGCCGAACGCCCTCGGGACGATCTTCATCCTGGCGCAGGCTGTCGTCGTCGCCGCGCTCGCCCTCCTCGAGCACAGTGCGATGCAGCACTCGCGTGTCGCAACGGCCTGACATCCTCGCAAAAACAGAACGGGAGGAGCGGAACCGCTCCTCCCGTTTGCCGTTTGCGCCCGCTGCCGCCCGGCGTCGGCTCAGCGCGTACGGCGATCCTGCATAAAGGCCTCGAACTCTTCCCGATCGCGCGCCGTGCGCAGGCGCTCGAGATAGTCGTGGAAGGCACGCTCTTCCTCTTCGAGGCGCGCAAGCTCGGCCGTACGGTATTCCTCGAAGGCTGAATTGCGCACAATGGGCTTCTCGCGACTCCCGTTGACGGCGCTGTCTTTGCGGAGCAGACCGCCGATTTTGGCACCCAGCCTGTCGCCGAGCTTCTTGGCTGCCCAGACGCCGTTCTCCCAAAGCTTGCTTTCTCTAAGACGCACCGCCCCCGCCTGGGCGCGCGCGACCACGGGAGCGACGGCCGGGCGCGTCGCGAGATAGGTCAATGACGCCCCGAGCAGCGTTGCGCCTCCAGCGAGCCACCACATGAGTACGTGCTTGCGCATTGATCTCCCTCGTCCGCCGCGATGTTAAGCATATTAACATTGGCATCGAAGGCCGGCATGTCAAGAGCCGGAGATCATGAGAGGCTCAGGTTCGAGAAGCGAGTGCTGTTCTCAACGTGCCTGCAGTCAGGTCGTCGAACGCGACAAGTTTAACAGCAAGACCGAGCCGCGGCGCGTCGGCAGCGCAAACCGACACCGCCTCCGCACAGGCCTCCTCTAAGGGATAGCCGTAGATACCCGTGCTGATTGCGGGAAAGGCAATGCTGGTACAGCCGTTCGCCGCCGCGACGGCGAGAGCGGAGGCATAGGCGCCGCGCAGCAAGCGCGCTGCCTCATCCGGCGCGTGCTCGGCATAAACTGGCCCGACCGCGTGCACGATGTACTTCGCCGTTCCGATCGCGAAAGCCGGTGTGATGACGGCATCGCCCGTCGCACATCGACCGATGGCGCGGCAGGCGGCGGTCAGCTCCGCCACGCCAGCCGCGCGGAAAATCGCCCCACATACGCCGCCGCCCATGGCGAGCGCGCTGTTCGCCGCATTCACGATCGCATCCGCGGGAATGCGCGTGATGTCACCTTGGATGACCTCGATGCCTGTATGCGACATGGGTCATCCCCACGCGATGGGCTTGCCTTCCATGCCGTCCACCGGCAAGCCGAGGAACGTCAATGCCGTCGGCGCGATGTCGATCAGCGACGTGCGCTCGGTCCGGAGCGTCGGCTTGGCCCCGGGATGATCGACGATGAGGAAAGGCCGCGTCTCGTCAGGTCCCCAGCCGCCGTGCTGACCATTGCCGAGCCCCTTGAACTCAGGCCCATTGAAGGATGCCCAACGCTGCCCGGCCACGCCGAACTCATTCGGCTCCGGCGAGCGCGCGAGGCTGATGCCGGCGACGAGCCCGCCCTCGATGGCGATGCCAAGGCGCTCCAGCTCCTCACCCGTTGCGATGGCCCCGACCCAGGGCGCGGACTTCAGCTTTTCGATCACCTCCGGAACGACTCGCTCGGCCTCACCGATGGCATAGAGAAGCGCCGCTGTTCCCTGCGTTGCGAATGCGAGTTGGCCGGCTTCGCGCAGCCCGCCGAAACCGTTCTCGTCGAGCCACGCTGTGACATTGACGCCTTTGGTGATGGTCTCATGCCCATGATCGGAGCCGACCATGAGCAGGATGTCCTCGCCCTTCGCGCGCAGCTCGTCGATCGTCGCAGCGACCTTGCCGACCTGCGTATCGATCTCCTTGAGCGCAGCGAGATGGGCCGGCGAGCCGATCGGCGCATTGTGCATGGTCAGGTCCGGATCGCCGAACCACATGACGGAGATCGCACGCGGCTTCTCACGCAGTACCTCGCGGCAGAAGAGATCCGCCATTTCCACATCGCCTTCGAGGCCGGCCTTCACCGGCAAGGCAGGCACCTCCGAGCCGCCTGGGCCATACGAGCCCGCGCGATGGCGCACTTCGCCATGCTCGTCAGGATCGAGGAAATACGCTGCACCCGGCGAGACATTCGAGTAGGCGACGAAGCCGCCATGCCCCGCGACGCGCTGCGACATCGCCGGCGCGCGGAGCGTGCGCCCGAGCGCCTTGCGCATGTGCCCGCGAAAATCAGGTGGTCCGGCATCGCGGACGACGAGGCGCCCATCCTCGATGAACGCCATGCGGTTGCCGTGCAGGCCGTGCTTGATCGGCCGGCAACCTGTCGTGACCGCAGACGCAGACGCGCGGGTGACGGAAGGAAAGATCGCGCGGTGGCCAGCGCAGCGCAGGCCGCGCGACGACAGCGCCGCAAGCGCCGGTGTCCGCTCGGCGCTGATCCAGTCCGTGCACAGGCCATCGCAGTTGACATAGACCGCACGCTTCATGTCGGCTCCTTATTTCTTCTTGCTGGCGACCCGCGCCTCGATCTGGCTGACGAGCTTGTCACCGATCGGCGGATCGTTCGGGATATCGAGCGTCTCCGTCAGCCGTGCCAGCATGATGTAGAAGCCGGCGACCAGAATAAGCTCGACGATCTCGCGATCGGTGAGATACTGGCGCGCTGCGGCGAGGGCGGTTTCGGATGCGCCGACATCGACGACGACCTCGCGCGCGAAACGCAGAGCGGCCTTCTGTGCATCCGTGAAGCAGGCCGCCTGATCGGCGCCCGATCGCAGCGCATCGACCTGCGCCTGCGTACCGCCGAGCGCGAGCACGACCGGCACGTGCTGCACCCACTCATACTCGCCACCCTCAAGGTTCACCGCGTGCAGGATGACGAGCTCGCGCAGCAGCGGATCGAGCTCGAGCTTGCCGAGGAACGTACCGCCGAGCTTCATGAGCGGTTTAAGGACCGTCTCGGCATGCGCCATCATGTTGAAGATGCCAACGGATGCCGGCAGCCGCGCGAGCATCTCGCGGACCTCGGGCGGCGCCTTGTCGAGATCAGGAAAGGGAATGCGGGTCATCGAGGTCCTTTGTCGCTCGCGCGATCACGTGGGATCGAACTCCTGATCCTTCTTGGGGATGAGGTCGTACGGCAGAGCGAAGCCCGGCATGGCCTTCAGGCGCTCGGACCACGCGAGCAGATGCGGCCAGCGGTTGATGTCGAGGCCGCCCTCGGCCATGAACACCATGCGCCCCCAGCAGGCGATATCAGCGATCGTGCACGTATCGCCGACGAGCCATTCGCGACCCTTCACCGATTTGTCGACGAAGCTCAGCGCCGCCTCGGCCTCGGGCCGGAAGTAGGCCATGACCTCGGGATGCACCTCGCGGAAGCGGCTGTAGTGGCGCACTTTCGCGACATTGCTGATCGCATCCGCCTCCCAGGCGCACCATTCGCGCGCCGTCCACTGATCCTGCTCGGCGGCGCCCGCGAAATGGCCGGTCGTGCGCGCGAGGTAATCGAGGATGATGTTCGAATTGACGATCGTCAGCCCGTTATGCTCGAGCACCGGCACCTTGCCGTAGCGGTTGCGGGCAAGATGCGCCGGCTCGTTCTGCACGCCCTTCTTGAGATTGACCGTGCGGAAAGAAAACGGCAGCCGCGCGAGCGACAGAAAGAGCATCGGCTTGTAGCTCGAGCTCGAGGTGAAGCTGCCGTAGAGCGTGAGGCGTGATGACATGCAGGCGCTTCCTCTTATGGCGCGCCTCTGTTGGTCGAGGCGTCGCCCGTGATTGCCGACCGGTACCTGCTACTTCATGACAGGGATCGAGAACTCGGCGCCCTCCTTGACGCCGGAGGGCCAGCGCTGCGTCACGGTCTTTGTGCGCGTATAGAAGCGGATCGAGTCCGGCCCGTGCTGATTGAGGTCGCCGAACGCGCTCTTCTTCCAGCCGCCGAACGTGTAGTACGCGAGCGGCACCGGGATCGGCACGTTGACGCCGACCATGCCGATATTGATCTTCGAGGCGAAGTCGCGCGCAGTATCGCCATCGCGCGTAAAGATCGCGACGCCGTTGCCGTACTCGTGATCCATGGCAAGGCCGAGCGCCTCGCCATAGTCGCGCGCGCGCACGACCGACAGTACCGGGCCGAAGATCTCCTCCTTGTAAATGCGCATGTTCGGCTTCACGTCGTCGAAGAGGCAGCCGCCCATGTAGAAGCCGCCCTCGTAGCCCTGCAGCTTGAAGTCGCGGCCGTCGACGCGGAGCTTTGCGCCTTCCTTGATGCCGATATCGACGTAGTCTTTGACCTTCTGAAGATGAGCTGCCGTGATTAGCGGCCCGAAGTCCGCATCCAGTGAGGTCGAGGGACCGATCTTGAGACCCTCGATGCGCGGTACGAGCTTGTCGATGAGGGCGTCCGCCGTCTTCTCCCCGACCGGCACTGCGACCGACACGGCCATGCAGCGCTCGCCCGCCGAGCCGTAGCCGGCACCGATCAACGCATCGACGGCCTGGTCCATGTCCGCGTCGGGCATGATCAGCATGTGGTTCTTGGCACCGCCGAAGCACTGCACGCGCTTACCGGACGCCGTCCCACGCGCATAGACGTACGCCGCGATCGGCGTCGAGCCGACGAAGCCCACGGCCTCGATCTGCGGATGATCGAGGATCGCATCGACCGCTTCCTTGTCGCCGTTGACGACATTGAGGATGCCGGCCGGCAAGCCCGCCTCTATCATCAGCTCGGCGAGCATGAGCGGCACCGAAGGATCGCGCTCCGACGGCTTCAGGATGAAGGCATTGCCACACGCGATGGCCGGCGCGAACTTCCACATCGGGATCATGGCCGGAAAGTTGAACGGCGTGATTCCGGCGACGACGCCAAGCGGCTGGCGCATCGTGTAGATGTCGATCCCGGGGCCGGCGCCGTCGGTGAACTCGCCCTTCATGAGGTGCGGAATGCCGGTCGCAAACTCCGCAACCTCGAGGCCGCGCTGGATGTCGCCCTTGGCATCGGGAACGGTCTTGCCGTGCTCGCGCGCCAGCATATCGGCGAGCTTGTCCATGTCGCGATTCAGGAGATCGACGAACTTCGCGAGCACGCGGGCACGTCGCTGCGGGTTCACCGCCGCCCAGGCCGGCTGCGCCGCACGCGCGTTCTGCACGGCGGCATCGACCTCTTTCGCGGAGGCCAGAGGAACACGCGCCGCGACCTCACCCGTCATGGGCCAGAATACATTGCCGAAGCGGTCGCTGGTGCCCTTGACCTTCTTGCCGCCGATAAAATGAGTGAGCTCTTGCGCCATGATCGTTGAGGTCCTGTCGAAAGTGATAGCTGCCCGCCCCATCGAGGAGCTGGTCGTCGCGGTCACACTAGGCGCGGGTGTGGGTCCGGGCAAGGCGGCCAATACGCCGCCCAGGTGTCCGCCCCGCGCCGGGCCTGCCCACGCGGCCTATGGGCTGATCACGCCCTTGCCGCTGGTCTGCTTGTCGAAGAGCTTATAGGCCTCGTCGGCCTGCTCGAGCTTCCAGCGGTGCGTGAAGAGATTATCGACCTTGATCCCGCGGTCGGCGACGAATGTCGCGCATTCCGCCTGCCCGACCGTCGAGAATGTCCATGAGCCGATCAGCGTCACCTGCCGGCGCAGCATGTCGGGGCTGACTTCCAGCGTCACCTGCCCGCCTTCGCCGACGAAGCAGGCCTTGCCCCAGGTCCGCACGCTCTGTACAGCCTGCCGCCGCGCTTCCGGCGAGGATGACGCATCCAGCGTCGCATGGGCGCCGAGACCGTGCGTCGCCTGCTTGATCGCGCCGACCACGTCGTTCGTGCTCGCGGGGTTGATCGTGAGATCGGCGCCGAAATCCTTGGCACGAGCGAGCCGCTCGTCGCTGACATCGAGCGCGATCACACGTGCGCCCATGGCGGCCGCGAGCTGGGTCGCGGAAAGGCCGACCGGTCCCTGCCCGAAGACGGCGATCGTCTGGTCGCCCGAAAGCTCCAGCCGTTTGAGCGCGCCCCAGGCGGTGCCTGTCCCGCACGAGATGGCCGCGCCGGTCTCGAACGAAAGCGCATCCGGCAGCGTGACGAGCGTACGCGCGGGCACCTTCATGTAGGGCGCGTGCGCGCCGTGGCCGGTGGCCCCGTAGATCTCCGCCACACCCTCGTTGCAGAGCTGCATCCAGCCGGTGGCGCAGTGCGGACACACGCCGCAGCCACGATAGTGATGGACCATGACGCGCTGGCCGACGCGCGCTTCCTTCTCACTGACGCCGGCGCCGACCGCAGCGACCACGCCACACGGCTCGTGACCGGCAATCACCGCGCCCGTATTGCCGAGACCGAGCTGCTTTGCCGCCTCGCCGGGCGCCGCGCGATAGAACTTGAGATCGCTGCCGCACATGCCCGAGGCCTTGATCTCCAGCACGACCTCGCCAGGCCCCGGCGTCGGATCCGGGAATTCGCGCAGCTCGACGCGCCGGTCGCCTGCGAATACCGCTGCCTTCATGGCTTCCTCCTCTGCCCTGCCCCATTCTTTCGTTGGCGCGGCATTTTCGTTTGTGCGCCCACACTACTCCCCCGGCGGCGCTTGTCAGCAGGAGAGCGGCACGCGAAACAGGAAACGCAGGCGTGCGCTGTGGCCGTGTCCGTTGCCTTTCGCTGGCCGGGCATGGCAGGTTCCGCCGTCAAAACAATCATGCAGCCGGTCCCCGGCGCCCACAGGGAGTACGATATGCCCAAGTTCAAGATCCTAACGCCCGCCGGCGCCTCGTTCACGGTCGCGGGCGGCGGCTATGGCTATGAGATGGAAGCGCTCGAAGGTCTGGACGCCGAGATCGTCGAGTGCCCGGCGACGGAAGAGGGCTTCATTGCCGCCGCCAAGGGCGTCGATGCCGTCTATGCCAAGGGCATGAAGTTCACGCGGCCCATGATCATGGCGCTGGACAAGTGCAAGCACATTGCGCTCGGGACGGTCGGCGTGGACTATGTCGACGTCGCCGCTGCCACCGAAAAGGGTATTCCCGTCACCAACTGCCCGGACACCTTCATCGAGGAGGTGGCCGATCACGCCATGATGCTGCTGCTCGCCGCCCACCGCCGGGCGCTCGAGCAGGATCGCATGGTGCGTGAAGGCCGCTGGTCGGAAGGCCGGCCGCAATTGCTGCAAATTCCGCGCCTGCAGGGACAGACGCTCGGTTTCATCGCCTTCGGCCGCGTCGCCCGGGCGACGGCCGCGCGCGCCAAGGCCTTCGGACTGCATCTCATGGCGCATGATCCCTTCCTCGACGAGCTCTCGATCTCCTCACACGGTGTCCAGCCGGCGAGCCTTTCGGAGCTTCTGGCCAAGTCCGATTTCGTCTCGATGCATCTGCCCGCCACGCCCGAGGCGGTCGGCTTCCTCAAGGAGCATCATTTCAAGCAGATGAAGAAGAACGCGATCTTCATCAACACTGGCCGCGGCCCGACGGTGGTCGAGAGCGGCCTGATCAAAGCCCTTCAGGAAGGCTGGATCGCAGGAGCGGGCCTCGATGTCTTCGAGATCGAGCCACCGAAGCCGGACAATCCCTTGCTGAAAATGTCCAACGTCATTCTCGCGCCGCACAACGCTTCGGCATCTGCGCGCTTCGATCCAGCACGCAAGCGCCGCGTTGGGCAGGAACTCGCGCTCGTGCTCACGGGACGCTGGCCGATGTCGTGCGTCAATCCGACGGTGCTACCGGCGAGCGGCCTGAGACGCTGGCAGCCGGTTTCCATGGAGCGCGGGCCGAATAGCTGAGGGTAGCGGACGCGTGCGGGTCGCTCGGCAAGTGGGGCATCACCGATCGGGTGAGCCACTTGCCCGGCCTCGCTTGCGCTTTTCCACGACGTAGGCAGCCGCAGACGCGTCAGCGGCTACTGCGAGCGGATGGATCGGATGGCGACGATCGCGCAGCCATCGCCCGCTGTCGGCAGCAGCAGGTAGCTCAGATCCTGAGGCACCTGAATGAGTGCGAGGCCCGTGAGATTGGCGACCGCTTTGCCGCTCTTCATGAGATCGGCCTGAATGGCATTGCATGGGCGGAGCGTCGGCATGATCTGAAACGTCGTCGCGTCGCACGTCCCGCCAACCGGACTGTTGACGATCACGGCGGCACCGCGCGGCGCCATTGCCTGCGGATAACGGAGCGCCACGATCGAGCGGAATGTGCCCTCGTTGGGCCGCTTCGGATCCCAGAATGAGTAGGCTTGATGCTCGCCATCCACGACTTGGCTCGATGCGCGCGCGAGTGAATCAAAACAAGTCGTGATGCCGCCCCTGCTGGCGTGCAGTTGCGGCTGAATTTGTCCCGCCGGAACGCCGCGGTCCTTGTCTGCATCCGGCTTCGGCGTTTCGGTTGCGACCGCCTTCTTCTTGGCCTCCGGCGTCTTCACCGAGGAGGCCCAGCTTTGGAGACGCGGCTTGCCTTTTGCGTCGGCAGCCTGTGCCGTCCGCACCAGGGCGTCCGGCCCCTTGCGCGCATCGCCGGCACCGGCCGGCGCGGATGCTGGCGAGCTTCCCAGCAGAATGACGGCCACTACGGCAACCGGCAGACCAAAGACATGCTGACCAGGTCTAAGCACGACTGACCCCCATACGCATCAATCGAGAAGAGAGAGAGAGCATGAGGAGAGCGCATCCGTAGACACGCCCTCCCCCGCCTCTTCCCCCCGGAAGTACCCCGTCAGTTCAGCGTAAAGCTGAGGCCACCGCCGAACGCAGCTTCCCCATCGCTGAAGCTGCCGGAAACATTCGCGCGCCAGAGCTGGTCAGGCGAGGTGTAGCCCATGCCGACAGCAAACGCGCCCTGCCCGTGGAAGCCCGCGCCACCTGCAGCAAGCGATATCTTGCCGGGGCGGTCATCGAAGCGAAGCTGCGACGCCGCCATGGACAGCGCACCAGCCGCGATCGCGATGTCGCGCACGTCGTCGACCCGCTTGTCCAATGCGTCGACCCGACCGGAGAGAATCCCGAGATCGGCGCGGAGCGGCTCGACGGCGCCCTGGAGCTGAGCGACATTGACGGCGTCGGTCGGTGCAGAGCCAGCCGCCACGTTGGTAATCTGACGCTGCCCGCTGTCGCTACCGACCGAGACCTCGCCGACCGACGTCTGCGGTGCGGTCAGATAGGCGGCGTCGTAGTCGGTTTGGGCGCCGCGCGAGGCCGTCGACGAAGCGCCGAGCGCAACGCTGTTGTCTGCCGGTGCCGAGCTGCCCCAGCCGATCGCGACGCTGCCAGCACCGCCTGCCGACGCGCTGCGGCCGAATGCAGCGCTATTCGCGCCGCCGGCACTCGCGGAGCGACCAACGGCCGTTGCGCTGTCACCGGCCGCATTCGCAGAGCGACCGAGTGCGGTGGCGCTATCTCCGCTGGCATTGGCCGAGCGACCATAAACGGAGCTGCTTGCGCCAACGGCCTTCGCATCGTAGCCGGTCGACGTGGCGTAGTCGCCGGAAGCGCCTGCATAATGGCCAACAGCGGTCGAGCTCGCTCCAGACGCGCTGGCTCCGCCGCCGAAAGCCGACGAATTGTCACCGGACGCCGCAGCGCCCGATCCCACCGCCAAGCTTCCGACACCCGTAGCTGAGCTCGCCTGGCCGTACGCTGAGCTATAGTCGGCGGTCGCCTGGCTGAAGGCGCCTTGGGCCATCGAGCTCCCACCTGATGCCGTCGCATTGTCACCAATGGCTATTCCGCGAAAGCCACTGGCGTCGGAGCCCGTGCCTACCGCTACAGCCCCAGTCCCATCGGCCTGGGCAGAGGGACCAACTGCCGTGCCCCAAGGCCCGGCACTCGTCGCGCTCCCGAGCACGTCCTGCGCACGCACCGCCGTAACGCTAAGGCAGATCGCCGCCGCTGATGCCATGATCACAACGCACCGGCGGCCCGTGAAATGACTCCGCATCTCCGTTTTCCTTTCAAAAAGCCTGCAAGCCTCACTCGCTACGCGACGCAAAACTCACTGGCCGGCGCCAGCTCGCCGAGAAGCCTCCTCTTGGTCCGAGGGCACCCGGCGTCCTCACGACGACAATCTTAAGTTTAGCTTATATGCCATAACGCAACTAACCAGGGTATTGATATTCCCGTCCCTGGTGTCGTGAGCCTTACCTAGATGCAGATTTGCAACTTTAAGTTGTGCTTGGCGACCCTGTGTCTTGGGCGATCGCCGCGGGGCGTCGCAGTCATCGCCGATGGTCAGGTCTGAAATCTCTCCCGCCCGCAGCCGGCGCTAGTCACCCGCCGGCCACCGATCCCATGGCACTTGGCGCCACTTCAAAACGATTTGCGCAGATAGACGCCCACGTGGGGGAAGCCCACGCGCACGCCGTCTGCTCCGAAACCCATGTAGCGGCCCTTGGCCTCGGTGGTCGTGTAGCCACCCTCGATGCCGAGCACGAGGCCGGGCCTTGGCATGTACTCGAGCCCCGCCTGGAGAACCGCGCCGCGCACATCCACCTCGAATTCGAGGCCGGGCAGCGCATCGATATTGGGATCCAGATCAGGAATGACCGGCTCGCCGTCCGAATGCATCGACACGCTGAAATAGGACGCCGTCAGGCTGAGCTTCACGCGCGGCGCCAGCATGTGCTCGTACGACGCGAGCGCGGACCATCCCTTGGAATTGTAGATCGTGCCGTCGCCACCAGCGATGTAGTCCGGGGCGAAGAAGGGAATGCCGAGATAGCCGGGCGCTCCAGACGCATAAGCGGCCGTGAGGCCGAGGCGTCCATAGACACCCGCCCCCTCGGCGCCGATGAGATCCTCCCATTTGATGCGCGACTGGAGACCGATGGACCATGCCCAGCCCCAGACACTCTGCTCGTCACCACCGATGAAATCCTTCATGACGTGATCGTCGACGCGGTGGATCGCGCCGGAGAAATGATAGAGCGTCGAGGGTGTCGCGATGCGCGCCATGGCGACAATATCCGGAACGTCGCCCCTGAACGGACGCGCCAGGATGCCATCGCCCATGCTCCGGCGCTCCGGATCCTCGACGGCAACGCTGAGCGACGCATTGCGCGAGAACCCGATCGTGTAGGATGCGCTCAGCGTATTGACGATCGAGGTGTAACCCGGCGTCACGACGTTCGGCAGCCTGTTGAAGCCGAACATCGATGGCTGCACGCCGATCTTGAGCCCATTCCACTGCACCCAACCCTCGTCGAGCGCGCCGTAGTAGTAGGAATTCTCGATCTGCCGGAGATCGACGGTGACATCGCCATCGTCGTCGTAGTTCGTGCGGGCATCGGCCGCGATCCGGACGAAGGCGCGCAGAAGTCCGACGTCCGCGCGCTGCGCCTGCAGCATCATCTGCGCGAAGACGAAGGCGCCGGCGCTCGGATGCCTGGTTTCCTCGCTCACATCGTCCTTCTGATAGAAGACGATGGGCGCACCGGCGCTATTGTTGAACAGCGTCGGAATGCGCTGCCCGACCATCTCGATATCGCGGTCCGTGAATTCCTTGCTGGCATAAACGAGGATGCCGCCGCCTACCCGGGCGCAAAGCCCTGTCGTACCCACTGCCGTGTAGCCGGGGCCGAATGCCTTGCACAATTTGTCGCCGGAATCCTTCAGCGACGCCGCGGCGGACGGAGGCTGCTCGCCGTCGGCGGCCCAGACTTTTCCCGCAGTTCCGAGGAGTGCCGCCGCACACGCAAGCACGGCCAAGCCGATCACGCCGGCACGGAACGTGTTCGAGATGAAGAGCGTCATTCGGCGCAGTCCCCCGGCATGCGTCAGACCATCCCCAGTCTGAAATCCTTCGATCCCTTGCCGCAGCGCCCGTCACGTCGCGCGCTGCACGCGCTGCCTCAACGTGTGCGACCGAAGCGGCTGATCCAGGTGTGATTGGCGTCCGTGAGCGTGATCAGGCTGAGACCGCCCGTCGCGAAGTAAGAGAGATAGCCGTCGTCGGTGCTCTGTCCGATGTATGTCGTCGGCTGACCCGTGTTGCCGCTGAAGCCGCCCGGCCCCTCCTGCACGACGCCCGAGAGGGTGTTCCATCCCGACTGGTGGATGACGGCGGTGTTCCTGCGCCCGCGCTGGTGCGTCCAGATCTGGGCATCGCCTGGCGTGTTGGCCTGCACCGAGGAGATGCCATTGATCGTACCGTGCTGGCTGAGCCGCAGGTCCGAGCCTTCTTTGGACGTGTTCACGATGATCGCGTAGTTGAGCCACGCTTTCTGATCGATCGTTACCGTCTCACCGCGTGCGCTGGCGGAAATAAGCACGAGAGCAACGGCGCCGGCTGCTGCATGTCGCATCAAAGGATCCTCTCACGGCTACTTCACGAGCCTTGGCCTCAGGCAGCCGGACCACTTAAGAAATCGGAGGAGGGACAGCTGCAGATACGGCCCTCACGAGCGCTCAGCCCCACGGCCACCGCGCGACGGATCCCCCAACCGTCGCGCGGCGAGCCGATGCTCAAGGGATGGGGTTGGTCACGTCGACGAAAACGCGCGTTTCCTCGATGAAGGAGCCGACCGGCTCGTAGACCCGCACGTCACCGCCACGCGATGCGTTGAACGAGTCATTGATGTACGGCATCACGAACGCGCCGGGATCGATGCGGACGAGCGGATCGTTCCGCGGCGATTCGATTTCCGCGCGCTCGCCCTGGGCGATCTGGCTGAAGGCGAAGGCGCCGGCCGCCTGCTCAACCCTCGCCGAATTGGCAATGCCACCCCGCGATGCCATCTGCGCGTAGGCTGGGCTTGCAATGACGCAAGCCGCAACCACCAATAGCAACTTTTTCATCTGCTCTCTCATCCGATGGAGATACGGAGCTTCAGCCCGCCCCAGGGCAATATACACGCTTAAGTAGAGTAATGATTCGCCATATCGCGGTCTACGTGCGAGCATGGCGTTGCACAACCTGTGGGGGATTTTGGCCACATAGAGCATTTGCGATTCAAGAAACGCCCTCATTTCAACGATGAGACGCGTCGTTGCAGCGACCATCCGACATTGCCAGATCGCGTTTACGCGTTCTCGCTGTAGTTGTGTCGTCAATTGACGGTCCGCCGAGTGCTGAGACTCTTGAGCACCCACCAGAAGCTATCGGCGGCAGAGACTGCGAGGTTGTGGATCAACCCAAGGTAGAATCTTGTCGCTGCGGAGCGAATCTGGCGCCGTGATCCGCATTTGGCCTGCGTCCCTTGTCCGGACGCCCTGGAGGATCGACGCATGTCCCGGATCACGAACCTGGCGCCCAGCACTCCGCCTGCGCCGCCGACGCCCTTTGCCGGACTTATCCGTTTGCCGGGGCAGTACCTCTGCCCGGAGGGCGTGATCTTCGATGAGCTCGAGCGCGCAATACGCCGTCACCTCTTCAAGCAGGTGCTTCCGTCGCTCAAAGGACGCGTGGAGCGCTATCTGATCATCCAAGGCGCCCGCGGCACCGGCAAAACCGTCTCGGCGACGGATGCCTCACTGCGCTACGGCTTTGCGGTGGCGCTGCTACCGGCGTCAATGCTGGCGAGCGAGCACGAGGGCGGCGCCAGTGCCGTGCTCGACGAGTTCTTGAGCTTCGTGGCCGAGACGTCCCGTGCCCGCAAGCTGCGCATCGCCATCGTCGCTGACGATTTCGATCTTTCGATCTCCGCCGCCGACAGTCAGATGGGCAAGACCATCAACAGCCTCCTCGTCACGCATCAGCTCCAGCAACTTGCCGATACGCAGGAGCCGCGCAATTTCGACGACAGCGGCATGCCGATCATCTTCACCGGCAACAACTTCACGACCATGCGCGCCTCGTTGTTCCGCGACGGGCGTGCGACGTGGCACACGCACCGCCCGACGCTCGACGACAAGCTCGCCATCGCCTTCCAGCTCTTCAATCCGCGCTCGTTCGATGATCGCCGCCTGATCGAACGCCTCGTGCGCACCTATCGCGACGAGAGCGTCGCCTTCTGGCGCGCGCTGCACAGCGACATGATGACGGACCGGCTCGACGAGATCATCGCCCGAAGCCTCCCCGACGTCGCGGCTGCCGAGGCGGAATTCCGCCGCCCCGTGCCGCTCGACGGCGCCAAGCTCATGGCGCTCGCGCGCACCCGCGCCAAGACGCGGCCGATGTCATTCCTCTGACGTCGCGCCTCTGACTTCGAGACAGGTGTCACTCAGCCGGCGCGCACCTTGCCGATGGTCGCGCGCCCCGACATGTACTCGGCCGGCGCGTTCACCGCTTCGACAGCGCAGAGGCGGCCGGCGTCATCGAGATGTGCGACCGCGAACTTGCCCTGCGCCTCGTCGCCGCGCACCTCGATCCGGGTCGCGCCGATGGGCAGGCCGGCGATCTGAAGTTTCACGTCGTACTGATCAGACCAGAACCATGGCACCTCTGGCGTCGGCGCCTTGGCCCCACAGATCGCGGCGGCTGCCTGGCGCGCCTGCTCGAGCGCGCTCGCGACGCTTTCAAGGCGCGCGCGGCAGCCATAATGCGGCAACGGCCGCTCGGTGCAGTCGCCGATCGCGAAGATATCCGCATCGCTCGTCCGCGCCTCGAGGTCGACGCAGATGCCGTTGCGGCACGTAATACCGGCCGCCTCGGCAAGCGCGATGTCAGGTACAGCGCCGACACCGACGAGCACCATGTCGGCGGGCGCGACCTCGCCATCGCTCAGTTCGACGCCGGTCACCCGTCCATCGCGCACCTCGAAGCCGGCAACGCCCGTTTCGAGCCGGAACCTGACGCCTTGGCGTTCGTGAAAGCGTTGCATGAAGGCCGAGATCGGCGGCGAGGCCACACGTGCGAGCAACCGTGCTTCGCGTTCGACCACCAAGACGTCCATGCCCTTGAGGCGGGCCGAGGCTGCGGCTTCAAGGCCGATATAGCCGCCACCGATGACGACGAGACGCTGTCCGGCAACGAGGCCGGCCTTGAAACGATCGGCATCGGCGATCGTGCGCAGCACGTGCACGCCCGGCAGGTCCTCACCCGCCAGCCCAAGGCGCCGCGCCCGCGCGCCCGTCGCGAGAATCAGCTTGTCGTACGGAAGGCTTTCGCCACTCGCGAGGCTGACCGTGTGCGCAGCACGGTCGATAGCGGTGACGCGGGTTCCCAATCGCAGACTGATACTGCGCTGGTCGTAGTAGCTCTGCGGACGCAGGCCGACGGCCGAGAACGCGACATCGCCCTTGAGCCAGGCCTTGGAGAGCGGCGGGCGCTGATAGGGCAGATGCGGCTCTTCGCCAATGATGGCGATGGGCGCTTCAGAGCCGAGTTGGCGCAGATGCGCCGCAACGGCCCCGCCCGCGTGCCCAGCGCCGACGATCAGGATGCTCAACGCGTTCTCCTTCTCATGACACGGCAATGATAGCGCGGGCGCGCTGCTCCTCGGCACTTCATTGCCGCACACAGCCGGTCTGCGAAATTGCAGAGCGGTGCACAAGCCCGCCAGCTTGGTTCACTGTCCGTTCCGGCCATGCTAGATATATCCGCGCTATGAGCGAAGCGCCCGTCCGCAAAATCATCCACATCGACATGGACGCTTTCTATGCGTCCGTCGAGCAGCGCGACGATGCGGCATTACGTGGACGTCCGGTGGCTGTTGGACATGGCGCTGCGCGCGGTGTCGTTGCCGCGGCGAGCTATGAAGCACGCAAGTTCGGCGTGCGCTCGGCCATGCCGTCGAGCACGGCGCTCAGGAAATGTCCCGAACTCATTTTCGTCAAGCCGCGCTTCGAGATCTACCGCGCCGTATCGCAGCAGATCCGCACGATCTTCGCCGAGTATACGCCGCTCATCGAGCCGCTCTCGCTCGACGAGGCCTACCTCGATGTGAGCGAGAACCTGCGCGGCATTCCGACAGCCTCGGCGACGGCGAGCGAGATCCGCGCGCGCATTCTCGCCGAGACACAGCTCACGGCCTCGGCCGGAATCTCGTACAACAAGTTCCTGGCCAAGCTCGCCTCCGATCATCGCAAGCCCAATGGCCAGTTCGTCATTCCTCCCGGCGCGGGCGAAGCCTTCGTCGCCGATCTGGCCGTCGGTAAGTTCCATGGCGTCGGACCGGTGACCGCCGAGAAGATGAACCGCCTCGGCATCTTCACCGGTGCGGACCTGAAGCGGCATTCACTCGCCTTCCTGCAACAGAATTTCGGCAAGTCAGGGCCGTGGTATTACGGTCTCGCCCGCGGCGAGGATCATCGCGCCGTGGTACCAGACCGGCCGCGGAAATCCTCGGGCTCGGAGACGACGTTCTCGCGCGACCTCATCGAGCCGGCGGAGATCGAGGCTGCCGTCCGCGAGATGGCCGATGACGTGTGGGCCTGGTGCGAGAAGACGCAAGCACTCGGGCGCACGGTGACCGTCAAGATCAAGTACGCCGATTTCCAGATCGCGACGCGCAGCCGGACGTTTGACGCGCCGGTCGCCTCGCGCGAAGCGCTGCACGAGGCGAGCGTGCAGCTCATCCGCTCGGTCTATCCGCTCAGCAAGGGTATCCGGCTCGTCGGCGTCACGCTGTCGAGCTTCGGCGCGCGCGACGAAGGCGCGTCGGAGCAGTTGAGCCTCGCGCTCGCGGATCAGTAGAGCGTTTTGGATCTGCCTTCCGCCGGCGTGAGGGGCGGCATCGGATGCCGCATGAGCGCCTGTGGTCGCCCCTCACACCGGTTACGCCCCCTGTACGTGGGACTAATCCAACTTCTCCTTCTCCCAGCAAGCGGGGAGATGGGAAACTTGTTACCCAAACAGCCTGAGCTGTCGTTCGCCCTGGCCCCTGGTCTCGAAACCGAGCTGCTCGATGCGATCGAAGGGCACCTGCTCGGCCGTGATGAGCGAGCGCTGCGCCTTGAGCGCGCGCACGAGCCCTTCCTGCACGAGATGGAACTCGCCGACGGTCTGATGCGGCAGGACGGCCGCCGGATCGAGGCCCGACTCGCTCTGGAAGGCGGCCTTCAGCTTGCGCAGTGCGGTGTCTTCACGCACGCGGCCGATGAACCAGCTCGTAATCTGGTCGCGCGACTTGTAGTCGAGGTCGCCCGGCGACTGGGTCGCGAGCATGAGACCGAGCCCCGCAGAACGCGCCCGTTTCAGCAGACTCTGCAGCGGCTCGGCGGTCGCTGGCTTGGCGTTGGCGGGAATGTAGAGGTCGGCCTCATCGAGCATGACGACGGCCTGCAGCTCATCGTTGGGGTTGCGCTGGCAGAAGCGCAGGGCCTCGGACAGGAAC
>DATMRT010000003.1:0-63391 GCA_035565975.1 Hyphomicrobiaceae bacterium | reverse complement strand
CGATCTCGTTTCGCAGAAGCTCGTCAAGCTCACGACCATCGAAGGCGAGATCGTACAGCTGAACGGCACCAAGATCGATCTGACCGCCACGCGCGGAACCTATGACCAGGAAACGGGTGTGCTCGAGCTGCACGAGCAGATCGACGTCAAATCGTCCGATGGCATGACCGCGAAGCTCACGTCGGCGACGGTCCTCACCAAAGAGAACCGCATCGTCACGAACGAGCCCATCACGGCCACGTCGACCTCCGGCACCATCCGCGCCCGCAGCATGGAGATGGCGACCAAGCGCCGCCTCGCCACGTTCATCGGCGATGTCGCCGTGCGCATGACGCCGCCTCAACAGCCCGCCAACGCTGCACCGAAGAAGGAGAAGGAAAAGTCCGCCAGCACCGCGCTTGGGCCGAGCTTCTCGTCCAACGAGCCGGTCGATATCACGTCGGATCGGCTGACTGTCGACGATGAGAAGCGCACGGCCATGTTCCGCACGAATGTCGTCGCGCGCCAAGGCACGGCGACACTGCTCGCACCCGAGCTCGATGCGGTCTACGCGGGCCGCGCTGCTCTTCCCGGCGCGTCGAGCGATACTGCCCCCGATCAAGCCGCCTCGCGTCTGACGAGCCTCGAGGCACGCGGCGGCATCGTGATGACGCGCGATGCGGATCGCGCGACCGCAACGACGCTCCACTATGATGCCGAGACCCAGCGGACGCTTCTCACAGGGCCCGTCGATATGACCTCGGGCATTGACCGGCGGGCGACCAGTGCCACGGCCGAGATCGATCACAAAAACGACCACATCACGCTCGACGGCGCCGTCGTGCTCTATCAGGGCAAGAATATCCTTCGCGGCGAACGCCTCGCCGTTGATCGCGCCAGCGGCCGAGCGCGCCTCGACAGCCCCGCCGAAAGCGCTCGCGGCAATGGGCGCATCAGCGTGATCCTCTACCGGCCCGATAATGCGGCTTCGCGCAGCCGACAATCAGAACCGGCGATCAAGGAGGGCGGCGGCATCGCCAACTTCCGCACGGATCCGAGCGCACCGATCGACATCGATGCCGCGGCCCTCGATTTCGATGAGAGCAAGCGTAATGCGCACTTCACGGGCAGCGTAGTCGCCAAGCAGGGCGACTTCGTCATCCGCACACCGAGCCTCATGGCTCTGTTTCAGGGCCAAACCTCTCTGCTCTCGTCCATACCCAAGGGCGCCGATGGCTCCTCCGCATCGAGCCTGAAGAAGATCGAGGCCCGCAACGGCGTTGTCATCACCGGCAAGGACGGGCAGAAGGTGACCGGCGACTGGGCCGATTTCGACCCAGTCGGCAACTTCGCGACCGTCGGCGGCCAGGTCGTCGTCAGCCAGGGCAAGAACGTGGTCGAGGGCACCAAGCTGATCATGGATCTGACATCCGGGCGCACGCGCTTCGAGACCAGTGGCTCCGCGGTCGCGACAGGCCCTGCATCCGAAAGCGCACTGCCCTGTGTTCCCGGCCAGACGTGCCCCTCGAAGCCGCGCGTACGGGCCATCTTCTATCCCAAGGACGCCAAGCGCCCGCCTGCTGTCCGAAATCGCGGCTCATCGACATCGTCCACGGCCCCTGCCGAAAACCTGTCACCCGCGCCCGCACAGCGCTCCCCGAGCCAGTCCTCCTGGCAGTCCTCGACCACGCGGACGCCCGGGCCGGAGGCCTCGCAATGAGCCCCAGCCGGCAGGCGCGCCCATGACCCGCAACGGTTTGCTGCAACGGCTCGGTCTCGGCCGTCGACCGGCGAGCAATGGGGCCTACCACGAGGCCGGTCCCGAGGAGGACGAGGGCCTTGCCGGCGGCGAGGGCTGGCTTACTGCAGTCGGTGTGCGCAAGTCGTACAAGCGCCGTCTTGTCGTGCGCGGCGTCGATCTCGCCGTCCGACGTGGCGAGGCCGTGGGCCTTCTCGGCCCCAACGGCGCCGGCAAGACGACGGTCTTCTACATGATCACGGGGCTCGTGCCCGCGGACGCCGGCTACATCACAATCAACGGTCAGGACGTGACCCGCCTGCCGATGTACCGCCGGGCACGCCTCGGCATCGGCTATCTGCCGCAGGAAGCCTCGATCTTCCGAGGCCTGACCGTCGAGCAGAACATCATGGCCGTGCTCGAGCTCGTCGAGCCCAACCGGCGCCGGCGCCGCGAGCAGCTCGACGAGTTGCTCGAGGAATTCCGCATCACCCGCCTCAGGAAAAGCCCATCGATCGCCCTCTCCGGCGGCGAGCGCCGGCGGTGCGAAATCGCCCGCGCGCTCGCCTCCCGTCCTGTGTTCATGTTGCTCGACGAACCTTTCGCCGGCATCGATCCCATTGCCGTCGGCGAGATCCAGCAGCTTGTGCGCCATTTAACTCAGCGCGGTCTCGGTGTACTGATTACCGACCACAACGTCCGCGAGACGCTGAGCCTTGTCGATCGTGCCTATGTCATTGCGGATGGTCAGGTTTTGACCCAGGGCAGCCCCTCGGAGATCATTACCAACGAGGATGTCCGCCGCGTGTATCTCGGCGACATGTTTGGTTAAGCACTGCCTCGGATCGGGGCGCCTCGACAGGCAGAATGACGCCTTATCGCGCAATGCTGTTTACGATTCTGGGCTAGAGTGCCTCCATAGTGGCGGCACGCAGCAGGCAGCAATAGCTGCGCACGGCCGACGAGTTGGCTCTGCGGTGTAGGGCACCACGGAGCAAGGGTTGGGGAACGTTCGTATGGCGATTACAACGAAGCTCGAGCTCCGCCAGAGCCAGCAGCTCGTTATGACGCCGCAGCTGCAGCAGGCGATCAAGCTGTTGCAGCTCTCCAATCTCGAGCTCAACGAGTTCGTCGATGCCGAGCTGGAGCGCAATCCTCTGCTCGAGCGCGACGAAGAATACGACGGCCCGGCCAGTCCCGCTGACAGCGCCTACGAGAAGGACAGCGGATCGGATGGCGACGATGGCGACTTCGGAGACGGCGACGACTCCGCTTCCGGCCGGCTCGACCTGATAGCCGACACGACGGCGCCCGCGCAGGATCTCGACGTCGATCGCGATGTCGCCTTCGCCGAGGAGAGCCCGCAGGACATCGCCGCGCTGCTCGCCGGCAGCGCTTGGTCCGGCGCCCGCCAGCCCGGCCTTCTCGGCGGCGGCGAGGAGGCCGATCTCGAATCCGTCCTCACCAGCGACCTTTCGCTCCGCGATCATCTCTCGGCCCAGCTCCAGCTCGCGATCAGTGACCCCGTCGAGCGCATGATCGGCGGCTACCTCATCGATCTCGTTGACGACGCCGGCTATGTGCGCGCCGACCTCGGTGAACTCGCCGATCGGATCGGCGCACCGCTCGACCAGGTGAAATCGGTTCTCGCTCAGCTGCAGACCTTCGATCCGCCCGGCGTGATGGCGACCTCACTCAAGGAGTGCCTCGCGCTCCAGCTCAAGGAGCGCGGCCGCTACGATCCGATGATCGCCAAGTTCCTCGAGCACCTCGAGTTGCTCGCTTCCCATGATCTGCGCCAGCTCAAGCGCATTCTCGGCACCGACATGGAGGACATCACCGACATGATCGCCGAGATCCGCTCGCTCAATCCCAAACCCGGCAACGCCTTCGGCGGGCCGCCCGTGCAGACCGTCATCCCCGACGTGCTCGTCCGTCCTGCGAACGACGGAAGCTGGCACGTCGAGCTCAACAGCGAGACCCTGCCGCGCGTGCTCGTCAATCGCGCCTATTACACACGCGTCTCGCGCAACGTCGGGGCGCAACCGCGTGACAAGGAATTCCTGCTCGAGTGCCTGAACACTGCCAACTGGCTGGTCAAGAGCCTCGATCAGCGGGCCCGCACGATCCTGCGCGTCGCGGAGGAGATCGTGCGCCAGCAGGACGCCTTCCTGGTCCACGGCGTGCAACACCTGCGGCCGCTCAATCTGAAAACCGTCGCCGACGCCATCAAGATGCACGAATCGACCGTGAGCCGCGTCACCTCGTCGAAGTACATGGCCACGAACCGCGGCATCTTCGAGATGAAGTATTTCTTCAACTCCGCGATCGCCTCGGTGGACAGCGGCTTTGCGCACTCCTCCGTCTCCGTGCGTCACCGCATCAAGCTGCTCATCGATGCCGAAACGTCGAGTGCCGTGCTCTCCGACGACCAGATCGTCGACATTCTCCAACGTGAGGGCATCGACATCGCGCGGCGCACGGTAGCCAAATACCGGGAGGCCATGGGCATTGCCTCGTCCGTCCAGCGCCGCCGCGAGAAGCGCGCCTATGCCCAGACCGCGCGCGTGGCCGGATAGACACATCGCGACACCAGGCCCGCGAGGGCTTTCCGGCGTTGCCATGCCAGCCAAAGCCCTGTAATCACGGCTCGGCAATCGCACACTGCGGGCGGGTAGCTCAGTGGTAGAGCATCTGACTTTTAATCAGATGGTCGTGGGTTCGATCCCCACCCCGCTCACCATGGCGCTTCGCCCCGTGAAAGTGCAATGCTTTCCCCTATCGCGCGATCGCCCTGAAGGTCGATCCCACTCACCCTGCATATCTGGGCCTATCACCTGTCGCGGCTTTTCCGAGGCCCTGGTTACCTAAGCGAAAGCTTCGCCGGAGCTGCCGCTTACCTAACGCGTAGTATTGTCCCACAGCTCGCCGCGTCAGGGACGGTAATGGCGGGAATTGAGCGCCCGCTTCAGCTGCTTCGCCTGCTCCTTCGAGCCCATGCAGCCTGCCCCGACTGCAATCGATGTACCGGTCCCGAAAAGGCGAGCTGCGGGTTTCACCCGATTGCGGAGCATGAAGCGCCGACCGTTAGATGCGCGAGGAGTAACTGCACCCGCCGGCAGGTTGGCAACATGCACGGGCGACGTCGATGAAAATGATCTCGGTGGAATATGCCGCCGCTTTGATTCCCGACGGTGCCAGCCTCATGATCGGCGGCTTCATGGGAGTGGGCAGTCCGGAGCGGCTGATCGACGAACTGGTGCGGCAGGGCAAGCGCGATCTGACCGTGATCGCGAACGACAATGCAGCCCCCGGCAGAGGCATCGGCAAACTCGTGACTGCCGGATTGGTCGCAAAGACGATTGCGAGCCATATCGGCCTCAATCCGGAAACCCAGCAGCAAATGCTTGCCGGCAAGATGGCGGTAGATCTAGTGCCGCAAGGCACGCTGATTGAGCGCATCCGAGCCGGCGGCTTCGGTCTCGGCGGCATCCTCACCCCCACGGGCGTCGGCACTGTTGTCGAGGAAGGCAAGCGCCGCATCGACATCGACGGAAAGAGCTACCTCCTCGAGACGGCGTTGCGTGCCGATTTCGCCTTGGTGAACGCGTTCCTCGCCGACTATCGCGGCAATCTCTACTACGCACTCACAGCCCGCAACTTCAATCCGGTCATCGCCATGGCTGCCGACACGGTCATCGTCACCGCGGAAAACATTGTGCCGGTGGGCGTGATCGCGCCCGATCATGTCGTCACGCCCGCGGTCCTGATCGACTACCTCGTCACCAACCCGTGAGTGTCCGATGGAAGCGCAGACCATCATCGCCAAGCGCATCGCGCAGGAACTGCGGTCGGGGATGCTCGTTAATCTCGGCATCGGCATTCCGACGCTCGTCGCCAACTACGTTCCGGAGAGCCTCAACGTCTATTTCCAGTCCGAGAATGGCTTGATCGGCACCGGGCCAATCCCGGAAGAGGGCATGATGCATCCAGCGCTCACCGATGCGGGCGGTCGGCCGGTGAGCGCGCTCCCGGGGGCGTGCACATTCGACAGCGCAACATCCTTTGGCCTCATCCGCGGTGGTCACGTCGACATGACGGTTCTCGGCGGTTTGCAGGTGGATGCTCAGGGCCGGCTCGCCAACTGGATGATCCCCGACAAGATGGTGCCCGGCATGGGCGGTGCGATGGACTTGGTGACCGGGGCCAAGCGTGTGATCGTTGCCATGCAGCACACGGCGAAGGGCAAGCCCAAGATTCTCGAGCGGTGCTCGCTACCACTGACCTCCATGCGTCCGGTATCTTTAGTGGTGACAGAAATGGCCGTGATCGGCTTCCCGGAAGGGCGGGCAACTCTGCTCGAGACCGCCCCTGGCGTGTCCGTTGAGCAAGTAGTTAGTGCCACTGAGGCGCACCTCGCGATAACTGGCGCAATTCCAGAAATGATCCTCTCTTAGGAGGTGTTTTCACGGCTCGCCACGATTGTCCGTGTCGCCTGGGATTTGGCACGATCTCCCAGCGTTATCACGAATAGCGGATCCCCTCAGTAACGCGCCAAGTGAAGTTCGGGGAAAACACGGATGTCAGCCGAGCAGTGGCGGAGGCATCGTTAATCGACACGCTCACAGTGGGGGGAACAGTCATCTTATGTCCGAACTCGCATAGATGACGCTAATCCTTCTTCGATGCGACAGCGCCAAGGGCCGCAATCCATGCACACGCACGCTCCGACTACGTCTCGGACGCCGGCGTTTCAGTGGCCGCTCGTAAACAGTGTGTCGGACTATTGGACCGATGCCTTTCAACGCACGGCCCTCTTCCTCGACGTCATGAGAGAGCGCGGCGAGCGTTACGCCGCCCACGCTACCAAGCCGGCACCGCACGTCCTGAAATTCAAGGCAGAACTCGTCATGGACGGGCGCCAGCTCCCGCACCCGGTCAACTATGTCCTCGCTCGCGTCGTGCCCCCGCACGACTTGCATCTCGATCAGAAGAAGCGACCTTTCGTCATCGTCGATCCGCGGGCGGGCCATGGCCCAGGCATCGGTGGCTTCAAGGCCGACAGCGAGATCGGGGTCGCGATCAAGGCCGGCCATCCCTGCTATTTCATCGGCTTTCTTCCGGAGCCAATGGCAGACCAGACGATCGAGGACATCGCCCACGCGGAAGCGGCATTCCTCGAGCACGTGATCGCGCTTCACCCCGAGGCCGAAGGCAAGCCCGCCGTCATCGGCAATTGCCAGGCGGGTTGGGCCGTCATGATGCTCGCCGCGATGCGCCCTGAACTATTCGGACCGATCATCGTAGCCGGCTCGCCGCTCTCCTATTGGGCGGGCGTCCACGGCCAGCATCCCATGCGCTACACGGGAGGTCTTCTCGGCGGAACATGGCTCGCGGCGCTCATGGGCGACCTCGGCAATGGCAAGTTTGACGGCGCGTGGCTGGTGTCGAACTTCGAGAACCTCAATCCATCGAATACGTACTGGACGAAAGCCTACAATCTCTACTCGAAGATCGACACCGAAGGTCCCCGCTACCTCGAATTCGAGGAATGGTGGGGCGGGCACGTCATGCTCAATGCGGAGGAGATGCAGTTCATTGCCGACGAGCTGTTCGTGGGCAACAAGCTCGCATCCGGCAGCATGACGGCTTCCGACGGATCCCGCATCGACCTGCGCAACATCCGCTCGCCCATCGTCGTGTTCTGCTCGAGGGCCGACAACATCACGCCGCCGCAGCAGGCGTTGGACTGGATCCTCGACCTCTACAAGAGCGTCGATGAAATCCGCGCGAACGGCCAGACGATCGTCTACGCGCTGCACGATACCATCGGCCATCTCGGCATTTTCGTCTCCGCCTCCGTCGCCAGGAAGGAGCATGACGAGTTTGCGAGCAATATCGACCTGATCGACGTGCTGCCGCCCGGCCTTTACGAAGCCGTTCTGACGCGCAAAGGCGAGGCCGATCCCGAATCGGATCTCGTATCGGGCGACTACCTCGTCCGCTTCGTCGCCAGAACGCTCGAAGACATCCGCGCCCTCGGGAACAACAGCGAGGAAGACGAGCGCTGCTTTGCGACGGCCGCCCGCGTGTCGGAGATCAATCTCGGTCTCTATCGGACGTTCATGCGGCCCTGGGTTCGCGGCTTTGCCAATGACGGCATGGCGAGCTGGTTGCGCGATCTCCATCCCCTGCGACTGCAGTACGAGATGTTCTCGACGAAGAACCCGCTCCTGCACGCCACGGATGCGTTCGTCGATATGGCGCGCGGATATCGGCGGGTCGTGCCTGCCGACAACCCCATCTGGCGCGCGCAGGAGCAGATGTCCGAGCACATCGAGAAGGGCCTCGACGCCTACCGTGATTGGCGCGACGCGATGTATGAAGCGACCTTCTACGGCGTGTATGGCTCTCCGCTGCTGCAGGCCCTTGTCGGCCTCAAAGCCTCCGATCGGCAGGCCCGCGCGCAATCCGGCAATGACGCCGCCCGCCGCGCGCTTATCGAGCGGCGCATCGAGGAGGTCAAGCGCGCCATTCCGGAGGGTGGCCCCCGCGAGGCCATCACGCGCGCGCTCCTCTATGTGCGCATGCCCGAAGGCATGGTGGACGAGCGTGGCTTCAATCTCCTGCGGCGCGCTCGCGAAGAGGCGGGGAGCGGCATGTCGCTCAGCGAGTTCAAGAAGCTCGTGCGCGAGCAGTTCTTCATGCTTCAGCTCGACGAGCGCCGGTGCCTGGAGACCATACCGCAGATGCTGACGGAGGATCCCGATCTCGCCGCGGATTTGATCGACCGGCTGCATCGCGTCGTCAAGGCGGTGGGCCAGGCGACCGCACGAGAGAGACTCGCCGAGATCGAACCCCTGCTGAAGCTCGACAGCACTCGCCAATCCGCGCGCCGCAATGGCGATGCGCCATCTCATCTCAGATCTGCAAAGGCACCGAGATCACAAGAGCTGGGCCACAGGAACTAGCTCGTATGAAGTCCGCCAGAACAGCCCTTTATGAGGATGCGTATCATGTCCGGTTTCCTCAGCCCGCGTGACCTCAAGGAGATCACTTCCGAAGCCGAAGCGTCCAAGATGGACGAGGAGCGCCAGTACAAGCTCAGGCAGGAGAAGATGAAGAAGGACCTGCACGAGGCCTTTCTGGCTCGCGAGGTCCACCCAAATGTCATCCAGCGCATCAACGACGCCATCACCATCGCGGCAAAGCAGGGCAGGCATCAGATCGAGGTGCTGACGTTCCCCTGTCAGTACTGCAACGACCGCGGCCGCCGCATCAATAACGGCGATGCCGACTGGCCGGAGTCGCTCGATGGTTTCGCGAAGAAGGCCTACGAGTTCTACGAGCGGGAGCTCAAGCCCAAGGGCTTCAAGATGACCGCCGAGGTGATCAGCTTCGAGGGCGGCGTGCCTGGAACCGTGGCCCTCAATCTCAAATGGTAAGCGGCGCCGCTGGTAGTGGCCGAAGTTCGAGTGATCGGCATGGCCAAAGCAACAGCTCAGCTAAAATCGCCAACCCGACTCGATGTGCGTCAGCACGCCAAGTACGAGCACCTCATCGACGTGGCCAAGACCAAGCCCCCGCTGCGGACGGCGGTTGCGCATCCATGTGACGAGAGCTCACTCAGCGGCACGATCGAGGCCTTCCAGGCAGGTCTGATCAAGCCGATCCTGGTCGGCCCGGCCGGCAAGATCCGCAGCATTGCCGAAAAACTCAGCCTCGATATCAGCGGCCTCGAAATTATCGATGTTCCTCACAGCCAGGCCGCGGCGGAGAGGGCCGTCGCGCTCGTTCGCGAAGCCAAGGCCGAGCTCCTGATGAAGGGCAGCCTTCATTCCGATGAGATCCTCGGCGAGGTCACCAAGCGCGATGGGCTTCGCACGGGGCGGCGCGTCAGCCACGTCTTCATCATGGATGTCCCGACGCATCCAGAGACGCTGTTCATCACCGACGCCGCCGTGAATATCGCGCCCGATCTGATGGCCAAGCGTGACATCGTGCAGAACGCCATAGACCTGTTCGTCGGTCTCGGCCTCGGCACACCAAAGGTCGCGATCCTGTCGGCCGTCGAAACCGTGACCGTCGCCATCCCCTCGACCATCGAGGCGGCCGCACTCTGCAAGATGGCCGATCGTGGACAGATCACAGGCGGGGAGCTCGACGGTCCTCTCGCGTTCGACAATGCCATCAGCGAGGAGGCAGCCCGCATCAAGGGCATCAAGTCGCCTGTCGCCGGCAAGGCGCAGATCCTTGTCGTTCCGGATCTCGAAGCGGGCAACATGCTCGCGAAGAACCTGTCGTTCCTTTCGAACGCGGATGCCGCCGGCATCGTTCTCGGCGCCCGCGTGCCGGTCATACTGACCTCGCGCGCGGACAATCTGAGATCACGCCTCGCTTCCTGCGCCGTGGCGTCCCTGCTTGCCTACAGCCAGAAGACCGGGAAACCGATACAGGGCTAGGCCATGAGCAACACGATATTCGTGGTGAATGCCGGTAGCTCCAGCATCAAGTTCCAGCTGTTCTCGATCAGCGGTGCCGGGCAGTGCGATCGCCAAATGAAGGGGCAGTTCGACAGCATCGGCTCGCGGCCGCATCTTTATGCATCGGACGGAGCGAAGTCGCTTGTCGATCGAACGTGGCCGGCAAGCGAGATCCACGGCGTAGAGGGCGCGCTGGATGAAGTCGTCAAATTCGTGAGAGAGTACAGCAACGGCTCATTG
Organism: Hyphomicrobiaceae bacterium; assembly: GCA_035565975.1. Taxonomy (GTDB): domain Bacteria; phylum Pseudomonadota; class Alphaproteobacteria; order Rhizobiales; family Hyphomicrobiaceae. The sequence continues at coordinate 52,951 of DATMRT010000003.1, read as the reverse complement.
CCGATCGCCGTTGGCCATCGCGTAGTTCACGGCGGACCCAAGTTCGGTACGCCGACCATCGTGAATGAAGCGGTCATGCGCCAACTGGAGGCGCTCGTTCCGCTCGCCCCGCTGCATCAGCCGAACAACCTCGCTCCGATCCGCATCCTGCTCGAAAGGCAACCGCATTTGCCGCAGGTCGCCTGCTTCGACACGGCCTTCCACCGCGGACATTCCGAGATCGCCGACCGCTACGCCATACCGCAGGACCTCTATGACGAAGGCGTCCGGCGTTATGGCTTTCATGGGCTTTCCTACGAGTACATCACCCAAAGCCTCGGCGAATTCGCTCCGGAGCTGGTGGGCAAGAAGATCATCGTCGCACATCTCGGCAGTGGGGCCTCCATGTGCGCGATTGCCCGAGGACGCAGCGTTGAAAGCACCATGGGCTTTACCGCGCTCGACGGCCTGCCCATGGGGACGCGACCGGGACAGCTCGATGCGGGCGTCGTTCTCTATCTCATGGATCAGAAGCGCCTGGGGCCTGCCGAGCTCAGTGACCTCCTCTACAAGAAGTGCGGCCTCAAGGGGCTTTCGGGCGTCAGCAACGACGTCCGCGAGCTACTCGTGAGCCCCGACCCACGCGCAAAGATGGCACTCGAGTATTTCACGTATAGGATTGCGCTCTTTGCCGGCCTGCTGGCCGCCGCCATGCGCGGCCTCGACGGTTTCATCTTCACCGCCGGCATCGGCGAGCACGCACCGAGCATTCGCGAAGCGGTCATCCGCCAGTTGGATTGGCTCGGCGTCGAGCTCGACCGCGATGCGAACGCGCAAGGTGACACGCGCATATCCGCGCGCGGCTCCAAGGTCGGCTGCTATGTCATTCCGACTGACGAGGAGCTGATGATCGCGCACCACACATGGCGCGTCGTATCCGAGCGCACCCACCAGCCCATTCGGGAGTTGCGAGCATGATCGACCTGTCGTCTCTGACGCTTCTCAAGGGCAAGAAGGCGCTCGTCACCGGCATAGCCAACGACAAGTCCATTGCCTGGGGCTGCGCCAAGGCGTTCAACGCCTTCGGCGCCGACGTCGCGGTCACCTATCTGAACGACAAGACGCGCGCCTACGTGGAGCCTTTGGCGCGTGAGCTCGGCACGTCCGTGCTGATGCCCCTGGACCTCGGCAAGGAAGGACAGCTCGAAGCGGTATTCGAGAATATCGAGAAGAAATGGGGACGGCTCGATATCTTGCTGCACGCGATCGCCTTTGCGCCCAAGGAGGATCTCCAGGGCCGCGTCGTCGATTGCTCCAAGCCGGGCTTCCTCCTCGCGATGGAGATCTCGTGCTGGTCCTTCATCCGCATGACGAAGCTTGCGGAGCCGCTCATGAAGAACGGCGGCGTTGCATTCACGATGACCTATTACGGCTCGCAGATGGTCGTCGAGCACTACAATATGATGGGGCCGGTAAAGGCTGCGCTCGAGTCGGCAACGCGCTATATGGCCGCCGAGCTTGGTCCGAAGAAGATCAGGGTGCATGCGATCTCTCCCGGCCCGCTCAAGACCCGCGCAGCTTCGGGCATCTCCGACTTCGATGATCTCCTGAGCAAGGCCGAATCCAAGGCACCTGCACGAAGCCTGGTTTCGATCGACGACGTCGGTGTTGCCGTGGCCTTCCTGGCCACCGACGCCGCAAAGCTGATCACTGGCGATACGCTCTACATCGATGGCGGCTATCACATCGTCGACTGAGGATGCGAGGCCTACGTCCAATGGATAGATGCGGGTTCACACCGAAGTGCAATCGATACAGGTGCGTATGGACCGCCTGCTCTGTGTCGGCGGAAGGGTCGTAACCATAACCGCGGACAAGTTCGAGCAGATCGGAGACAAGGTCAGGCTGATGCTCGGCCGCGACGACGTTAAGGCCTTGCCGGAAACCAAGAGCAGATGAACCTCGGCGGTTGCGCGAGAGCGCTGGCACGGTGACCGCCTGAATTGGGTGGTCGAAGGTGCTCGCAATGACACCACTTCAAGCGGTCGCCAAACCAGATCACGTTCCGTTCTTCATTGCGGGGCCGGGACAATCGGACATTCTGTTCTGGATCGTCTCGCTCGTCCTCATCGGCGCTGTTCTCGCGGCAGGCATCCTCTTTTTCTGGCTCCACTCGCTGCCCGAGCGCATGGTCCACAACCGCGCTCAGTTCGACATCGTCGCCGTGCTCGCCCTGCTCTCGCTCTTCACCCATATCCATGCCTTCTGGGTGGCCGCGCTCCTCCTGGCGCTGATCAAGTTTCCGAAGTTCTCCGTCACGGATGTTTCAGGACCACTCGATCGCATCGCGAAATCGCTGGAAAACGCCGTGGAGATCCGCGAGGCAAAGGACGACACGCCGAAGCTGCCGCCGGCGAAGCCGCTTCCGGCTCCCGCTCCCGTATCCAATCCTGAGACGACGGCCGTTCTGACGCCTGACTTCTAATCAGATGGTCGTCGGTTCGATCCCCACCCCGCTCACCATATAAATCAACGAGATGGATTTTCAGCGGTCCACGGGCGCCCGTGAAATCGCCCATGAAACGCACTTTTGTCGCGCTGCAACGATCGCGGAGATTGCCATGTGGCGTAGCTGCCCTTGCGCTCAGGGCGCCCAGCGGTCAGAGTATGCGGATTGAACGGGGGGTATTCTATTATGCAGGCGCGAGCCAGGAAGACCGCACTGATGGCTGCCGCCTTTTTGTTCGTGGGTGCAATACTCGGAGCTGGTGCCCTGCGCGCTTGGCAGCAGGTCAAGATCTTCGTCGCCAAGTCTCGCGTCACCATGTTGGACGTGCGTTATGAGATTCTGCAGCACGCGACCCGGAAGCCGTCCATCATCATGCTCGGCGATAGCATCACGGCAAATGTACCGTGGCGGGAAGCGGCCGAGTGCGCGAGCGTCAGCAACTACGGCATGGACGGCGACACGACAGAGGGCGTCATCAGTCGCCTTCGCGAAGTGCTTATACTGCGCCCGAAGGCCGTGTTTCTCATGATCGGCGCCAACGACATCCTCAAACGTCATGCCACGGCCGAGACCGCCGAAAACGTGCGCCGGATTGTCGAGAGACTTGAAGCGGCCGAGGTTACCGTTTACGTGCATCCTATTCTGCCAATCGACAGCATTGAAGGTTTGGCGGCGGAAACGAACGTCGCGGTCGCTCGTGCCATCGCCGGCACGCGTGCCGCCCTCGTCCCGCTGCCGATCAACGTGGCCGATACGCGCGACGGGCTTCACTTGGCTGCGAGCGGATTCTTGAAATGGCGCGACACGATCGCGCCAATTATGCGCCGTCACTGCTGAGAAGCTCTTCTTCCGCCACCTCACGCGTTGACAGGCACCCCGTTCGCGGCCGCTATCCGCACCGCTGGGCGTGTCCTGACGGATTCTCGCGCGGCTCCCACTACGCCTGGTACTTCTTTTCGATTTCGATGGCCTTCTGAACGGCTGGACGGGCAAGCATCCGATCGTGGTGCGCCTCGAGCGCGGGATAGGTGCCCATGGGCGCGTCCATCCCCGGCCGGAAACGCCAGTAGACGCGGAAGAGATGAATGTCTGCGATGGAGTAAGGTCCGATCGCCCACTCTCGGTCGCCGAGCCGCAGGTTCGCGACTTTGAAGGCTTCGGCGACATGCTCGGGACCTCTCGCGCGCGAACCGTGCATCGTGGACGCAACGAACGACATCCACGAGATCACTTGCGCCTCCGCCTCGAGATCGCCCTCGGGCCAGAGCCTCGCGGCCGGATGCTTGCGCGCGATGTAGTAGAGCGTCGCGGCCACCTCGGTCAGGATATTGCCACCGTCAGTAAGCAGTGCCGGCACCTTGCCATTCGGATTGATGGCCAGATACGCGGGCGTGCGCGTTTCCTGCTTGTCCATGAGCCGCGCGTCCAGCTCGTAGGCGGCGCCGCACTCGATCAGGGCAATGTGTGTCGCGAGAGAGCTGGTAAACGGCGAGAAGTAGAGCTTCAGCATGGCATGACCTCTTGGCGGCGCGTGGTATCGGAGCATCGGCGCTACGGTGATCGTGCGCAAGCCCCCGAATTGCGGGACCGTCCAGCCAATTTGGAAGCGTTGCCTGCGGCCATCGGGACTTTGCGAAGGGGCGGGACGCGTGCGAGGCTCGCCGGATGAGCACGTTGCCCCAGCCATCCCCTGTCTGCCTCGCCGACTATGAGTTGCTCGCCGCCGAGCGCCTCGTGCCGGGCACGTGGGCCTATATCTCGGGCGGCGCAGCCGATGAGCTGACGCTGCGCAGAAATCGCCAAGCCTTCGACGATCTCGCGTTGCTGCCGCGCGTGCTCAATGGCGGTCCGGGCGGCAGTGCACGCTTGAGCCTCTTCGGACGCACGTACGCGCACCCGATCTTCGTCGCGCCGGTCGCCCACCATGCGCTCGCGCACGCCGATGGTGAACGGGCGACGGCCATGGCTGCGGCGGCACAGGGCGCCGGCATGGTCCTCAGCACGCTCGCCAGCCTCAGCATGGAGGCCGTTGCAGCCGCCGGCGAGACGTGCCGCTGGTTTCAGCTCTATGTGCAGCCCGAGCGCGAGGACACCTTGCGCCTCGTTCGGCGGGCCGAGAGCGCAGGATATGAGGTCCTGGTCGTCACGGTCGATGCGCCGGTCAACGGTGTGCGCAATCGAGAGCATCGCGCGGGCTTTCGCCTACCCCAGGAGCTGGTGCCCGAAAACCTGCGCGGTCTCGCGCGCCCCAATCCAGCGCCGAAGCCGGGGCTCGACAGCATCATCTTCGATCACTTCATGGCCATCGCACCGAGCTGGCGCGATATCGAATGGTTGCGCGCGAATACGACACTGCCGATCGTTCTCAAGGGGATCATGGCGGCGGATGATGCCACGCACGCGCTGGAAAGCGGTGCGGCGGGGATCGTGGTCTCGAACCACGGCGGGCGCACGCTCGATACGGTCCCTGCCACCATCGAAGTGCTGCCTGAGATCGCCGAGCGCGTTGCGAGTCGGATGCCGATCCTCGTTGATGGCGGTATCCGGCGCGGCACCGACGTGCTCAAGGCGCTTGCGAGCGGCGCGAGCGCCGTCATGGTCGGCCGCCCGATCATCCATGGACTCGCCGTCAATGGCGCCATGGGCGTCGCACACGTGCTGCGGTTGCTGCGCGACGAGTTCGAGGTCGCCATGGCGCTCACAGGCTGCAAGACGCTGGCCGATATCGGGCCGCATCTGCTGCGCCGGCGCGACTCGCGTCCTACTTGATGGTGAACTCGATCGGAATGACGAGCTCGACGGTCTCGCCCCCGAAATCGTCTGGCGGCTGCGGCAGCGGCGAAGCCCGCTTCAGCATGGCCACCGCCTCGGCATCAAGGGACGAGCTGCGCGAGGCCTTGATCACCTGCGCCGAGAGCACCTTGCCCTTGCGGTCGATTTTGAAACGAACCTGAACCGCACCTTGATGGCCAGCCCGGCGGGCTTCAGCCGGATAGCGGCGATGACGGCTCAGATGGTTCATCAGGGCCTTCGACCACGTCATGGCTTCATCCGAAGGACGGTCGGTCGTTCCCTGACGGCGGGCCGCGGTTTGCGGCGCGGGTGTCGATGCCGGAGTAGGCGGCCCACCTGCCTGCACCATGGCCTCCTGCGGCTTGGCCTCCTGGACCTCGGGCTCCTCTTCCTTCTTCTCCTCCTTGACCTCGACCTTCTCGATCGGCTTTTCCTCTTCCTCTTTTTCTTCCTTGGGCTCCTCGACCGGCTTCTGGATCGGCATGGCGAGCTCAGGATCGGGAGCGACCGGCAGCGGCACCTCTTCGGGCGGCTTGACCTCCGGCACTTCCTCGGTCGGCGTCTTCTCGTCGATCTGCGGTTGCGTCACTTCGGCCGAAGGTCCGGGCGCGGCGGCGGCATCGGCGGCGGCCGCTACGGGCAACGGCGCAAGCTCCAGCATGAAGGCGCCTTGGGCTTCCTCGGTCACCTCCTCAGGAGCCGGCATCAAATAGGCATAGGCAACGAGCCCCGCGTGCAGACCCGTCACGACGAACGCCGACGCGATGACGCGCCGCCACCACCACCATCGGGACTCCAACGAATAGCCTTCGAAGATCATCCGGTAGCTCTGTCCATGAGGACACTTGCCCGCCCGTGAGCTGGCCCTGGGCGCGACATGCTGCGCCGCGCACCGTATATCTATACTCGGATCGGAAAGAAAGACCAGAACGTCGGGCGCGGCGCGACCATGTGGCACCGGATTGCCGCGCGCGAATTTATAATCATTCCAATCATTCAACCTCGAACCATCTCCCGCGCCGCCGCGACCAAGCAGGCAGGGCCGATCAGGGCCTGATGACAATCGGGAGCAATGAGAATGTTTTTTCGCACGATGATGCTCGGCGCGGCGACCATCGCCTCGATCGCCGGCACCAACCTGATGCTGAGCCAGCCGGCGGAGGCGCGGCCAGCCTGCATGTATATCGCGCGCGATCCGCTCGGAAACATCATGGCGGATGGCCATGCTTGGGCGGCAAAGAAGAAATGGGCGTGCAACCGCGCCGAACGGCGCTGCAAACGCGAACTCGAGCGCAAGCGCCGCCATGGCAAGGCCGGCCGCGGCAGCTGCCAGCGCGTGACGAACTACTGAGGGATGCCGCAGGCTTCCCGAAGTGCGTGGCCGATGCGTGCCGGGCGCATCGGCTCCGCGTACTCGTCAGCTCGCTGCGACGAGGCCGGGATTGTCGCTGACGGAGTCCATGTCCTGAGTCGTGACGCGCCGCAGATCGCGCCGATAGTTGGCATCGTCGTAGCGGGCGCCACGGTGCAGCGTGCAGCGATTGTCCCAGATCACGAGATCGCCGACCTGCCAATGGTGGGCATGAACATACTGCTTCTGTGTCGCGTGCTCGGTCAGCTCGCGCAGCAGCAGGCGTCCTTCCGGCATCGGCCAGCCGATGATGTGGGAAGCGTGCGAGCCCATGTAGAGCGTCTTTCGCTTCGAGCCGGGATGGACGCGCACCAGCGGATGGCGCACGGAGGGCAGCGCGGCGCGCTCGGCGTCGGTGTAATCCGTGTGGCCGAGCTGGCCGCGTGAGTTGAAGATCGAATGCTCGGTGACGAGATCCTCGATCAGCGCCTTGGTTTCGTCGTCGAGATCGTCGTATGCCGCGCGAAGATCTGCGAAGAGCGTATCGCCGCCCTTGGGCGGAACGACATGCGCGTGCAGCATCGAGAGCGCGCCCGAGATCGGACGGAACGAAGCATCCGAATGCCAAAGCTGGTTGCCGAGAGCATCGAGCCGGCGATGGTCATCGCGGGCGCGCACCTCGTTGTTCACATTCAGGTTCGAAATATCGGCAATCTCGGCATGCTGAAGGCGCTGACCGGTGCGATGATTGCGCGGCGGGGAAACGCTGCCGAACATGCGGCCGAGCGCGAGAAGCTGATCGTCGTCAAGAGACTGTCCGTGGAAGACGAGCACGGCGTATTGGTTGATCGCATCGTTGAGCGTATTGATCGTCTCGGGACCAAGGGGTCGTGAGAGATCGACACCGTCCACGTCGGCCACGAAATGCGTGTGGAGCTGCCGAATGCTGATGGCCATGGTCGCTTCCTCACTTGTTCAATTTTTTGGATTGGAAGCTCGATCTAAGCACCTCGAGCGCCGTTCCGCCAGCTAGCGGGCGCATGGCTGCCCTTGCCGCATCGGCCTCAATCAGCCGTCCAGCCGCCGTCGATGATCATCGACGTCCCCGTCATGAGGGAAGAGGCGTCGGACGCGAGGTACACGAAGGCGCCGGTGAGGTCGCCTACCTGCCCCAGCCGACCGAACTTGATCTTCGTCAGCACTTCGCTGCGAAACTTTTCATTGGCCAGCATCCGACGCGCGAGCGGCGTTTCGACGAACGTCGGGCAAATCGTGTTCACGCGGATGCCGTGCGGTGCGAGATCGACCGCCATGGCGCGCGTCATGCCTTCCATGGCCCACTTCGAGGCGCAATAGACCGTGCGTGTTGCCGCGCCGACGTGCCCCATCTGCGAGGACACGTTGATAATCGAGCCCGGCTGGCCAGCCGCAACGAGCCTTTGGGCGACGGCCTGCGCGACGAAGTACGCCGCGCGCACGTTCAGCGTCATGATCGTGTCGAACTGCGCCTCGGTAACCTCGAGGAAGGTCACGGGCTGGTTGGTTCCGGCGTTGTTGACGAGAACGTTGTAGGGATCGCGCGCCGCAATGGCCGTACGCAAGCCGGCTGTGTCGTTCACATCGAGTTCGAGCGCATCGGCACTGCGGCCGGCAGCCTTCAACTTTTCGACGGCCGCATCGAGATCGGCCGAGGGGCGCGCGAGCAGAGTCACGTGCGCGCCGAAAGCAGCCAGCGCCTCGGCCGCAGCGAGGCCGATGCCGCGACTGCCGCCGGTGATGAGGGCGCGCTTCCCCGTGAGATCGAACGACGGAATGCTTGCGCTGCTGGAGGTTACCGTCATTGCTTCGCGCGCTCGATGGCCGGCGGCGCAAAGACGGTCACTTCACCCGGATCGCCATCGAAGGGCTCGATCTCGACGAGGGCCGTATGCGCGATCGGTCCCTGGCCGAGCTTCGAGGTGCCCTTATCGGGCGTCAGCACGTTCGGATTGCCGTGCTTGTCGAGTGCACCGACGCGGCCCGGCTCCTTGGGATCGTACCAGGCGCCCGTCGAAAGACGGATCACACCCGGCATCACACCATCGGTGAGCACGGCAGCGGCGAGCGTCGCGCCGCGTTCGTTGAAGATTCGCACGACATCGTGCTGGCCGATCCCGCGGCGCTCGGCGTCCTCCGGATGGATCAACACCGGCTCGCGGCCATCGATCTTGAGCGCAAGACTCTCGCCCGCGAAGTCCATCTGCGAATGCAGCTTGCCCGCCGGCTGGTTAGAGATCATGTGCAGCGGGTAGCTCTTGGCTTTGTCGGAGCCGAGCCATTCCAGTGGCTCCATCCAAATCGGATGACCGGGGCAGTCGTCGTATCCGAAGCCGGCGATACGCTCGCTGTAGATCTCGATCTTACCCGAAGGTGTTTTCAGCTTTTTTGCAGCAGGGTCCGCGCGGAAGTCGGCGAGCACGGTGTGCGGCTTCATAGGCCGCGGGCTCTCGGCATAGCCCTGCTCCCAGAAGACGTCGAAGTTCGGCAGCTCGACGCCGGCGCGCGAAGCATCCTGGCGCGCGACCTCGTACATATGGCGCAGCCAGTCCATTTCCTCGCGGCCCTCGGTGAAGGTCTTCTCAACCCCAACCTTGCGTGCGAGGGCACGAAAGATGTCGTAGTCGTTGCGCGCCTCGCCGACCGGATCGACCGCCTTCTTCATGGCGATGATGAAGCGATCGCGCGAGCTCGCACCGATGTCGTTGCGTTCGAGCGTCGTCGTCGCCGGCAAAACGATGTCGGCGAAACGCGCCGTCGATGTCCACCAGGGCTCGTTGACGATGACCGTCTCGGGCCGCCGCCAGGCCTCGATGAGGCGGTTGATGTCCTGGTGATGATGGAAGGGATTGCCGCCGCACCAGTAGATCATGCGCGTGTCGGGATAGACGCGATCCTCGCCATCGAACGCGTAACTCTTGCCGGGATTGAGCAGCAGATCGGAGATGCGCGCGACCGGAATGAAGCTGCCCGTCGGGTTGCTGCCCGCAGAGAGCGCCGGCGCCGAATAGACGGTCACCGGGTTGCCCTGCCCGTGCATGGAGCCATAGCCGAAACCGAACCCGCCGCCGGGCAGGCCCACCTGCCCGAGAATGGCGCCGAGCACGGCCGTCATCCAGAATGTCTGCTCACCGTGGTCGCCACGCTGGAGCGAATAGCTCGTCGCAAGCATGGTGCGCACTTTCGCCATGCGCCGCGCGAGATCGCGGATCGTCTGCGCCGCGATGCTGGTGATCGCTGAGGCCCATTCGGCCGTCTTGGGCGTGCCGTCGTCGCGTCCGAATAAGTAGCGTTCGAAGCGCTCGAAGCCGACCGTGTAGTTCGCGAGGAAATCCTTGTCGTGCAGGTTCTCGGCAACGAGCGTGTGCGCAAGCCCGATCATCATGGCGACGTCGGTGTTCGGCCGGATCGGCAGCCACCTCGCCTTGGCGATCTCGGGCGTGTCGTCCCGCACGGGCGTGATCGAGATGATCTCGACGCCCGCATCGGCGAGCCGCTTGAGCCAGGGACCGGCCGTATGTTCACCCGAGCCGCCGGGCTCGACCTGCGCGTTCTTCGTCCCGCAGCCGCCGAAGGCAAGGAACAGCTTCGTGTTCTCGGCGATGCCGTCCCACGAGGAGAGGTTTCGCAACGTGCGATGGTCGCCGAGGATGTGCGGCAGGATCGCGAGCCCGGCCGCCAGCGAGTAGCTGTGCTTCTGGCCCGTATAGCCGCCGAAGCTATTCATGAAGCGCTGGAGCTGCGTCTTCGCGTGATGAAAGCGGCCGGCACTCGCCCAGCCATAGGATCCGGCAAAGATCGCCTCGTTGCCGTGCGCAGCCTTGATGCGCTTCAGCTCACCCGTAACGATGTCGAGCGCCTCGTCCCACGGCACTTCGACGAACGGCTCTGCACCGCGCCCCTCGCCGCCCGCCTTGTAGCCTTTCTCGAGCCAGCTTTTGCGGATCGCCGGACGCGCGACGCGCACGCCGTGATAGAGGGCTTCAGGCATCCCGCGCAGAATCGGAGAGGGGTTCGTATCGCGCGCGGCGGGCTCGATATCCACCACCCGGCCATCCTCGACGACGGCGGTGAAGGCCCCCCAATGCGATCCATGCGTGATCTTATTCATGTGAAGAGCCGTCTCCTGCTGCCCACGGTGCGCGCCGGAAGTCCTATTTCTGCCATTGCGGCCCGCATGTCGAGGGTAATAGCTTGCATAGGCCATTGAATTGCCTGGGCAAGGCAAGCCCGCGAGGCGGACTTTTCTCACATCATTGTGTTCCGATGTGAGCCCTTGGACCTACTTCGCGTCATATGCTCTTGTTACATAATTGCCTTCGTAGATGAGCCATTTAGGCGGGCACGAGATGCCCGGCCGGGGAACCGTCGCACGTATGAGCGGAGTGTTCGATCGCAGGAACCTGATGAGCCTCGCCTTGCCGATGGCGACGCTCGCGGTGCTCCTCCTGGCAGCCAAACCGACCGTCGCGCTCGAAAGTACCGCCACCACAAGTCCGCGCGTCACCGCAACCCTCATCAGCGACGCTGCTCAGGTCACACCCGGCCAGACGTTCCGCGTCGGCCTCCGCCAGAAGCTCGCTCTGCACTGGCATACGTACTGGAAAAACTCCGGCGATGCCGGCGCGCCACCCGAAATCCGCCTGAGCCTGCCCGACGGCGCGAGCGCGGGTGAGATCGTATGGCCGGGGCCGGACCGCATTCCCGCCGGTCCGGTCATGAACTACGGCTATGAGAACGAGATCGTCTTTCCGATCTCCGTGACCGTGCCGCGTGACGCCCAGCCTGGACAGTCGTTCGCCGTTCGCGCCGAGGCCGAGTGGCTGGTCTGCGAGCGAGAGTGCATTCCGGAGAAGGGCAGCTTCACGCTGGACATCCCGATCGGTGATGCGGCAGTGGCCGCCGCTTCCGATATCCAAGCCGCTTTCGCCACCGCCGATACGCGCAAACCGCTGTCGAGCCCGTGGACGACGCGGCTCGCACCCGAGGGTGACGCACTGGCGTTGACCGTCGAAGGGGCCGACCTGACCAGGACTGCGGTCAAGGGCGCCTACTTCTATCCCGCGACCTGGGGCGTCGTCGATCATGCCGCTCCCCAGCAGCTCTCACTCTCGGACGGCGTGCTGACACTCGCTCTCGCCAAGGGCCAGACATTCAATCCCGAAGCCAAGGCCGACGGCCTGCTCGCAGTGACCGACGGCGGCGGCGTGACGCGCTGGTTCGAGATCAATCCAAGCATCAGTACGGCACCCGGCAGCGCGAACCCGGCGCCATCGGTGATCGAGACTCTGCCGCTCTGGCAGACGGCTCTCTTCGCGTTCCTCGGCGGCCTCATCCTCAATCTCATGCCGTGCGTCTTCCCCGTGCTTGCGATCAAGGCGACAGCCATCGCGAAGCTCTCAGGCGGCGCATTGCGCGAGGTACGTCTTGCCGGTGCCTACTACACGCTCGGCGTGCTCGTCGCCTTCGCCGCGCTCGCCGGCACGCTGCTGGCCGTACGCGCGGGCGGCACCGCCGTCGGCTGGGGTTTTCAGTTCCAGTCGCCACTCTTCGTCGCCGGCATGAGCTGGCTGCTGCTCGCGATCGGTCTCAATCTCTCGGGGGTGTTCGAGGTCGGCCTTGGCGTCGGCGGCGCCGGTCAGCAACTCGCGCAGAAGTCGGGCCATGCGGGCAGCTTCTTCACAGGCCTGCTCGCCGTCGTCGTCGCGACGCCGTGCACTGCGCCCTTCATGGGCGCTGCCATCGGCGCGGCGTTGACGGCGCCCGTCTACATTTGCCTGCTGATCTTCCTCGCCATGGGCCTCGGCCTTGCAGCACCCTACGCCTTGCTCGGCATCTTCCCGGGTCTTGCACGCGCGCTGCCGCGGCCCGGCGCCTGGATGGTCCGCCTGCGTCAGGCCATGGCCTTCCCGATGTATGCCTCGGCGGCTTGGCTCGTCTGGGTGCTCTCGCAGCAGATCGGCGACTTCGGCGTGCTGATCGCGCTCTCGGGTGCGCTGCTCGTGGCACTCGCCGCATGGATGTATGGCATCGCCCAGCATGGTACCGGACGCGGCCTCGTCTCACGCGGGCTTGCCACTGCGGCCATTGCCGGCACACTCGGCCTGCTCGTGCAGCTCAATGGCGCGACGCCCGGCGCCGCGGCGCGGAGCGAAACGGCCGCGGGCGCGAACTACGAACCCTTCAGCAACGCACGCCTCGAAGCGCTGCGCCGGGAAGGCAAGCCTGTATTCGTGAACATGACGGCCGCCTGGTGCATCACCTGCCTCGTCAACGAACGCACGACGCTCTCGACGGACGCGGTCCAGCAGGCTTTCCGCGATCGCGGGATCGTCTATCTGAAGGGCGACTGGACGAACCGCGATCCGGAGATCGGCGCCTACCTGCGCTCGTTCAACCGTGACGGCCTGCCCTTTTATGCTTTCTATCCCGCCGGAGGGCGCGACCCGGTGGTTCTTCCGCCCGTGCTGACCGAGGCCATGGTGGTCGGCGAGCTCGAACGCGCCAGCAAATCAGCATCCATAGCCCCACCGTCCAACCGATGAACAGGAGGTTTGGAATGACCGACATTCGATCCAAAGCAAAACTTGCGGACCTGCCTTTCGATCGTCGCACCCTCATGCTCGGCACGACCGCGGGCCTCACGGCCGTGGCTGCGGGCGGCCTCACTGCGCTCGCGCCCAGCTCGGCTTCCGCCGCTCCGCAGATCAACAAGCCCGCGCCCGACTTCACGGCCGTCGACAGCAACGGCAAGACACAGAGCCTCGCCGATCTGCGCGGCAAGGTCGTCGCCCTCGAATGGACGAACCACGACTGCCCCTACGTCCGCAAGCACTACAACACCGGCAACATGCAGGCGCTGCAGCGGCAGGCGGCGGACGCCGGCATCGTATGGCTCAGCGTGATCTCCTCGCCGCCGGGCGAGCAGGGCAACGTGACGCCAGAGAAGGCCAACGAACTGACACAGACGCGGAAGGCGGCGCCCACGGCGGTTCTTCTCGATCCCAAAGGCCAGATGGGCCGCGCGTACGACGCCCGCACGACGCCGCACATGTTCCTCATCAATGCGGAAGGCACTCTCGTCTACATGGGCGGTATCGATTCGATTCCCTCGACGCGCGCCGATGATCTCGAGAAGGCGACGCCCTACTTCCGCGATGCGATGGCAGCCGTCGCCAAGGGCGAGCCGGTGAAGAACGCCGTCACGCGCCCCTACGGCTGCTCGGTCAAGTACACGACCTCCTGATCCGAACGCCCGGGGAGCGGGAACGAATTCCTGCTCTCCGGACTTCAAAGCCCAAGCGAAACCAAGGGCTCCGATCATGACGAGCAACGTGCCATCGCGCCGTCCGAACCGCCGCGAGTTCGCAGTACTTGCTTCGTGCGCGGCGCTCTCCTCACATTTTGCCATTCCTGCGCAGGCGCAGGTTCCGAAAGAAGGCGCGGGCAAGCCGACAGGGCCGGCCATGCGCGCCGCGGCCGCCGCTCTCATCGTCGGCTCCCGCGCGGATGTGCGCAATAAACTCTCGTTTGCCTTTGATGCGCCCGAGCGCCATCGCTGGACCTACGTCCCTGGCACGCGTGCCGGCGTCACGCTCGACGACATGGAGCCCGACGAGCGCAAGCTCGCGATGAACCTGCTCGCCGCTTCGCTGAGCCGCACGGGCCACGAGAAAGCCACGGGCGTCATGAAGCTCGCCGCCGTGCTCAAGGAGACGCGCGGCTTTGGCCGCGGTCAAGGCGCTTACGCCTTCGCGGTGTTCGGCAAACCCGAGCCCGATAGTCTCTGGGGTTGGCGCGTCGAGGGCCATCACCTCTCATTGAACTTCACGAGCCTCGGTGATCGCGTGATCTCGGCAACGCCGCACTGCGTGTGCGCCGACCCGATGGAGGTGACCATGGGATTGTATGCCGGCATTGCTCCGATTCATCGCGAGGACTACATCGGCCGCGACCTCGTCCGCAATCTCGACGATGAGCAACTGGCGCGCACGCGCCGCACGGGCGACGTGCCGAATGATGTCCGCGCCGGTCCGCGCCGCGCCGAAATCGCCGCCGAGCCCGGTGGCATCGCATTTCCTGAACTGAGCAACGAAACGCAGCGCCATCTCATGCTCGGCATTGCCGAAACGTATATCTCGAACCTTCCGGACGATCTGGCCCGAGCGCACATGACGCGCCTCGAGAGTGCAGTGCGCGACCTGCGCTTCGAGTGGGCGGGCGGCTTCGAAACGAGCGACCTGCACTACTATCGCCTGTACAGCCCCGCGCTCTCCATCGAATACGCGACGCGCGAGCGCGCGAACCATGTACACACGCTGTGGCGCGAGCCCGGCAACGACTTCGGCCGGGCGGCGCTTGCTGCGGCCGGTCAGAAGGACCTGCCGCCTCAAAGCGCTTGAGCGGCCTCAGTTCTTTTCGCGGTTGTCACGGGCCGTGCCGATCTCGATCACGCCGCGTGCAGCCATCTCCGCTTCGACGAGGATGAGATAGCGGCGCAGATCGCGGATATCGTCCAGCAGCGGCTCGGCACGCCTGTCGGCAACGATGTGCTGGAAGAGATTGTGCTTCTGGGCGCCCGCCACCTCGGTCGACACGCGCTGCTCGATGCGATCGAACTTGCGTGCCAGCATCATGAACGCGCCAATGCCGCCGCGCCGCTTCCAGCTGCTGCCGTAGGCGCGCTCCTTTTCTTCGATATTCGCGACATCGCTGTCGGCAATCGTCTCGAGCTGATCGAGATAGCCGCGTCCGCTGTCCGCCACTTTATCCGCTTGGCGGGCGGCAATCTCGGCCTCGGCCAGCATCAGGTAGCGGCGCAGATCGCGCACGTCATCGATGAAGCCGTCGCTCTTCGTGTCGGCGGCAAGGTGCGCGAAGATATCGTACGGTGATGCGGTCGCTTGGCTCGTCGCGAGGCGCTTCTCGACGCGGTCCCATTTTCGCGCGAGCATGTTGAACGTATCGACGCCGCCGCGCCGCTTCCAGCTATTGCCGTAGGACTTCTCGGCATTCCGGAGGCCGCGCACGTCACTGCCGGCAACGGCACCGAGATAATCTAGATAGGTCGCGCCGCTGTCGGCCGGCCTCTCGGGAGTATCGTCGAGAAGGGCCGCGAGCCGCTTCAGCGTCGCCAGATCGCTCGCGGCAATCCGCTCGAGCAGAGCCTTGCGCTGGGCATCATCATCGCGCGTCACGATGAACCCCTTACTCCGCCGCGACGCTCACGCGCGGCTGCCAGCGCCGCTCGAGCCACTCGCGTGCGGCCCGCTGCCAGTCGGTCGCCGCGCAGCGCTCGACCCAGGCCAGTGCCGCCGCGCGGTCCTTGCGCTTATAGGCGAACCAGGCGTTGTAGATCGGCGTCGCAACGCGCGTGAAATAGGGATTGCGCCCTTCTCCGCGCGCCGCGGCTGCATCCCACTGATCCAGGCTCAGCGCGTCCGGCGGGTTGTCGAGCCAATGGAAGAGGTCCGTGTCGAAGTGCTGTGCATCGCCGACGAGCGGATAGGCGGCGACCTCGCCGAGGGCGTAGGGATCGCCCTCGAAGCGGTCGGCAATGCCGCTGATCTTCGGCCACGTATCCTCGTAGGCGTGATAGCTGTCGCTCATCTGGCGGTACACGCCGGTCTCGACGCCGATCCGTGCTGCCATGTACTCGAGCAGGATCGAGAAATGCACGGCATTGGCGCCGTAGCAGCCCCAGATGATGTCGTTCGAGCGGTTCGACACCGTCATGTTGAGCTTGCCGGCGCGCACCTTGAACATGGCCTGCGTGTTGCACGCGAGATCCTTGCTCGCGACGCCGAGATCGGCCTCGGCATCCCAGATCTGCAGAACGGCGCGGCGGCTGTCGGGATCCTTGCGCAGAAGATCGACGATGATCGTGAGCTGATCTCGGAACGGCTTTCCGTGCGCTTTCGAGAGATCGAACTGCTGGCGCCAGCGATAGCCATAGGCGGCATTGAACACGATGCCGTCGTCGGAGTAGGTGGCCATGCGCTGGTTGAAACGCGCAAGCCACGCGACGTCATTGCGTCCGGCCAGCATCCACAAGGCTTCGAGGAGATGGAAGAAGGGGTTGGCGTCGCGCACACCATCGAAGAGCACGCGCTCGAGCGGCCGCTCGTAAACCGTGCAGACAGGCTCCGGATACTCGATGGTGCTGCCGGCGCGGCTCGCCTGTACGAGCCCGCCCTGCTTCATGAGTTCCGCGCCTTTGACGACCGCGTCGTTGACGTTCCGCGCTTCGACGACCTTCATGCGGCGACACCCTCGTATTTGGCTCTCGGACGGCCTTCTCCGTTGGCGACGCGGAGATACTTGTCCGTCTCGCAGAGCGAATGCTCGATCTCGCGAAGCTCGAGTGGCGGAATGAAATCGGGCAGAGAGGTCCTCGACATCTCGAGCAGCTCGCGCATCTCGACGAGCGCCTGCGTCTGCGTCAGCGCCTTCTTATAGGGCCGGCCATGCAGGCGATGCAATCCGCGGATCGCGCCTGGGCCTGCGACGGCCCACGTGTTGATATCGGGCGCATTGCGCAGATACCGCGTATGGCGAAGGTCGGTCACCACCTCGTAGGCCATGAAGTCACCCCAGCCACGGAACTGGCGCAGCCAAGTGTGGACCTCCTGCATGGTCGGCTGGCGACCATTCGCGAACATCGCCTCGAACTCGTGGCGTGCGTCCCAGAGCGCGCCGACGACGACGTGAGCCGTGTATTCCGGCTTCGCCATGCCGGCGAACTCGCCGGAAGGGGCGCTGATCATGTAGGCGCCGGTATAGACCTTCTCGCCGCGTGCCTTGCGCGCCTCGAGCGCCGCGCGAACAGCCTTGGCATCGTACGTCTTCTCGGGAAAGCCGACCTCTTCGAGCGTGTCGGGCCAGTTCACCTGGCGCGCGAGGCACATGGCAATCCAGAGCTGCGGGTTGTCGGCATAAGGCTCGCGCCACTTCTCGCGCACCCACACGGTGACCTTATCGAGCTCGCGAAACACATTGCAGAAGCTGTACGTCTGCAGGATTTCGTCCTTGGTCCAGGGGGCCGGCTCGCCCGCGGCCTTCTTGAGGTAGATGCGGTGGCGTTCGGTGATCCAATCCCAGAAGGGCTGTGCGTTCAGAGCCACGATGCACTCGCTGTTGAAAGTTGTGTGTGTTCTGTCGCCGGTCCCGAACGCAACGACGAGCCGGCTCAGTACAGATTCGCTGACCAAACCCTAGGCCGGGGCGCCGGCATTGGCCACCGCGCCGAGGAGCTTATGCACCCTTCGCGCCGTCGATGCACTGAACAGCCGTATCTGTCCGCCGCTTCGATGCCTATCCGCTCGCCCGAGCGCCGGCAACTTCCCGCGCCGCCGCCTGCTCGGCGAGCCGGCGCACGAGGCCGAGATCGGCAACGGCGTTGTCCTTCAACCTCGGGCTGCGCAAGATGGCAGCCGGATGATACGTCGCTATGGTCGCAATGCCCTTGTAGTCGAGCGCGCGCCCGCGCAGCTTCGCCATCGGCTCCTTGCCGGGCAGAAGCCAGCGCGTCGCGTGGAGGCCGAGCGCGCAGAGCACGCGGGGCTTCAGGGCTTCGAGCTGCTCACGAAGAAACGGCGCGCAGGCGCCCACTTCCTCGGGACGTGGATCGCGATTTCCGGGCGGCCGGCACTTCACGACATTGCAGATGTAGACGTCGGCGCGTGCGATACCCGCTTCGGCGAGCAGGCGATTGAGGAGCTGGCCCGAACGCCCGACGAACGGCAGGCCCTGCGCATCCTCGTTCGCGCCCGGCGCCTCTCCGATGAGAACGATCCCCGAGCGCGCGCTGCCTGCGCCGAACACGACCTTCGTGCGGGTCTCCGACAGCACGCAGAGCGTACACTTGGTCGCGACGGCAGATGTCGGCCGCAAGGCGTTCTCGACCGCGGCCACGACATCGTCCGCGCGAAACGCGTCGAAGGGTGGCAACGGCCGGTCGCTCACTTCGATACCTAGCGCCGGCCAGCGCGAGCGCCCTTGCGCGTCGTCGCGTCCTCCGGATCCGGCAGCACACCGTCGGCATCCGGCACCTCGTTGAGACCATCCGGATCGGCATCGTCATCCGGCTCGGCCTGCAGCATCTGGTCGACGATCAGCCCGGCATTCTGGCGGATGGCTGCTTCGATCTCGGCCGCCATCTTGGGGTTGTCCTTGAGGAAGGTCTTGGCGTTCTCGCGGCCCTGGCCGATCCGGTTGCCCTTGAAGGAGATCCAGGCGCCCGACTTCTCCACGATGCCCGCCTTCACGCCGAGATCGATAAGCTCGCCGGTCTTGGAGATGCCTTCGCCGTACATGATGTCGAACTCGACCTGCTTGAAGGGCGGCGCGACCTTGTTCTTGACGACCTTGACCCGCGTCTGGTTGCCGACCGGCTCGTCGCGCTCCTTGATCTGGCCAATGCGGCGGATGTCGAGGCGGACGGAAGAGTAGAACTTGAGCGCATTACCGCCGGTCGTCGTCTCGGGGTTGCCGAACATGATGCCGATCTTCATGCGGATCTGGTTGATGAAGATCACCATGCAACGCGACTTGGCGATGGTACCCGTGAGCTTGCGGAGCGCCTGGCTCATGAGCCGCGCCTGGAGACCGGGAAGGCTGTCGCCCATCTCGCCCTCGAGCTCGGCCTTGGGCGTGAGCGCGGCGACCGAGTCGACCACCAGGACATCGACCGCCCCCGAGCGGACGAGCGTGTCGACGATCTCCAGCGCCTGCTCGCCCGAATCCGGCTGCGAGACGAGCAGGTCTTCCACCTTCACGCCGAGCTTGCGGGCATAGACGGGGTCGAGCGCATGCTCGGCATCGACGAAGGCGCAGATGCCGCCCTTCTTCTGGGCCTCCGCCACACACTGCAGCGCAAGCGTCGTCTTGCCTGAGCTCTCGGGGCCGAAGACCTCGACCACGCGCCCGCGCGGCAAGCCGCCGATCCCGAGCGCGATGTCGAGCCCGAGCGAGCCTGTCGAGATCGCCTCGACGTCGATGGACCGATCATTGGCGCCAAGCCGCATGATCGAGCCCTTGCCGAACTGCTTCTCGATGTGCGCCAGCGCTGCATCCAGCGCCTTGTGCTTGTCCATCTCGTCCCCCTCGACGACGCGAAGATGCGCAGCAGCCATGATGCCTTTTCCCTTATTCCACGAGTTGCAGATTCTCGCAATTCACCCTCTATGTACCATTTTTGTTCTCATTGCGCAAGAAGCCGCTACAGGATTGGAATAACAAACAGAACAGCGGCATGTTCCGCGAATGTTTTTCACCCGCGCGACCATGCTCGAAGCGACCGGCGCGCGGCTTGATTCGCTGCTGCGAGGAACACCTGGGACAACAGCGGCTCCAGCCGCAATTGCCAACAAAGTCCAAAGCACGTCCGCACAATTTTAGACAAATGCGCCGGCGCGCCTTTGCGGTGATTTCGCCTCTCCAAGGTAAACATGGCAGCTCAAAACGTGCGGCCGCGCCGGCCGTCCGACCTGAGGGGTTGAAATCGATGTTCCTGATACGAATGGCGTTCTGGGTGGGGCTGATCGTGCTTCTGCTCCCCTCCGACAAGGAGCGCCAGGCCCAGCTTTACAGGACAGCCACCGAGACGGTGCACCGGGCCGCAACCTTCTGCGATCGCAATGCCGCTCTTTGCGAGCAGGGCGCGAAGCACTGGGCCGCGTTCCGCACCAAGCTCGAGTTCGGTGCCAAGCTCGTGTTCGATATGGCGAGTGAGCGCCTGCTGGGCGTCCATTCTGTCGTCGACAGGCCGGAAGAGGATAAATCTCCTGCGGCTCAGTCCCCGGCACGCGGTAGTGGGCGCGTCGGCGCCTAGACTATAGGCCCAAGCGGCCGCTCAGCGCGCCCATTTCGGGTTGAAGACCTCCTCGCGGTCCAGCGGCTTTTCATTGCTGGTATCCCACCAGCCCGCGGACTTTGGCGCCGGCTTGTTCGGCGACCGGAAATCACCCGCCAGCTGCTTGTTCAGCTGAGCACTCACTTCGCGTGTCTTCGATTCCGAGCAGTATTCCTGCGGATTGCTGATCTGCTTGGAGACAGTCGCGACCGTGAAATCATAGGACTGGCTGAGCTTGGCCATCTGCTCAGGTGTCGCCCCGTTCGCGGCCTCCGACGCGAGGAACGACTCGCGCAATTTGATGGGGTTGAAATTGTAGCCGCATTTGGCGGCACGGGCCGAGACCGCAGCGGAATGGAGCGCCCGCTCGGTCGGCTCGTCGACCGGCGGCTTCTCGGGCGTGCCGAGCAGCGAAGCCGTTGTCAGGCCGCCACCACCACCCGAGCACGCCGAGAGTGTGCCTGCCAGCAACGCGACAGCGCCGAGCATCCATGTCCGGGTCATGGCGTCTTCCCCCACAGGAATCGTCCCTGAGCTTGTCTAGCATGTGCCGAACATGCAGCCAAATCGTGGCATGCTTTTTGTGCCGCGGGCTGGTGGAAAGGGGTGCTTCGCGACCTGCCGTGCTGCCATGCCCGCGGCGGCAAGAGCGACAGGAAAGTGCTTGTGGCCGCGGGCTGCTAAAGGGGTGCTTCGCAACCTGCCGTGCCGCCATGCCCGCGGCGGCAAGAACGACAGGAAAGTGCTTGTGGCCGCGGCTGGTGCCCACTGCCCCCTCTCCCCGTCCTTTACGGGGAGAAGGGACTTGTCGCGGCTGCGATCTCCTGCCCAATTCATGAGCGCGCGACTGTGCGTCGGCCGGTAGGCCGTGCCGAAAACATGAGCGCGCGACTGCGCGTCGGCCGGTAGGCCGTGCCGAAAACATGAGCGCGCGACTGCGCGTCGGCCGGTAGGCCGCGCCGAAAACATCAGCGCGCGACTGCGCGTCGGCCGGTAGGCCGTGCCGAAAACATCAGCGCGCGACTGCGCGCCGGCCGGTAGGCCGTGCCAAAAACATGAGCGCGCGACTGCGCGCCGGCGGGCTGGCTGCACAATTAAATCACCCCTACTCCGCCGCCTCCTTGGCCAGGAAGCCGCCCGACTGGCGCGCCCAAAGCTCGGCGTAGAGCCCGCCGCGCTCGAGCAGGACCTGGTGCGGCCCTTCCTCGACGATGCGCCCCTCGTCCATGATCACGAGCCGGTCCATGGCCGCGATGGTCGAGAGCCGATGCGCAATGGCGATCACGGTCTTGCCCTGCATGAGGTTGTTGAGCTGCTCCTGGATAGCCGCCTCGACCTCGCTGTCGAGCGCGCTCGTCGCCTCGTCGAGAATGAGGATCGGCGCATTCTTCAGGAGCACGCGCGCAATCGCCACGCGCTGACGCTGGCCGCCAGAGAGCTTCACGCCGCGCTCGCCGACATGGGCATCGTAGCCGGCCCGGCCGCGCAGATCCCTGAGCGCGGGAATGAACTCGTGTGCCGCCGCCATGCGCGCGGCTGCCATCGCCGCCTCGGGACTGGCATCGGGCCGCCCATAGAGGATGTTGTCGAGCACCGAACGGTGCAGGAGAGACGTATCCTGGGTGACCATGCCGATATTCTCGCGCAGGCTGTCCTGCGTGACGTGCGCGATGTCCTGCCCGTCGATGAGAATGCGCCCGCGCTCGAGATCGTAGAATCGCAGCAGCAGGTTGACGAGCGTCGACTTGCCGGCACCCGAGCGGCCGACGAGCCCGACCTTCTCGCCCGGTGCGACCGTCAGCGAAAGGTTGTCGATGATGCCCGACTTGCGCCCATAGTGAAAACGGATGTGATCGAAGCGGATCTCGCCGCGCCTGACGACGAGCGGCTTGGCATCCGGCGCATCGACGACCTCCTGATCGCGCGAGATGGTCTCCAGGCCTTCCTGCACGACGCCGATATTCTCGAAGATGCCGGCGACCGTGAAGAGCACCCAGCCCGACATGGCGACGATGCGGATGACAAGGCCCGTGACGACAGCGATCGCGCCGATCGAGACCGCGCCGAGGCTCCACAGCCAGATGGCGAGGCCGCTCGCGCCGACGATCAGGAAGCCGTTCAGCGTATAGAGCGTGAACTCCATGCTGGTCAGCAGGCGCAGCGAGGCCTGCCACTTCGACATCTGCTCGTCGATGGCCGCCTTGGCGTAGCTGTCCTCCCGATCGGCGTGCGCGAAGAGCTTGACCGTCAGGATGTTCGTGTAGCTGTCGACGATACGCCCGGTGAGCATCGAGCGCGCCTCGGCTGCCGCCGTCGAGCGCTCGCGGATCTTCGGCACGAAGTAGATCATCGCCACGATGTAGGCGCCGAGCCACACGAAGAGCGGCAGGAGCAGCCGCCAGTCGGCTGCGGCGAAGAGCACAACAGCGCCGACCCACTGGATGCCGGCATACCAAACGGCATCGATAACCTGCACAACGGACTCGCGCAGCGCCGGCGCCGTCTGCATGATCTTGTTGGCGACGCGGCCGGCGAAATCGTTCTGATAGAAGGACAGGCTCTGGCGCAGCACATAACGGTGCGTGAGCCAGCGCACGCGGGTCGTCACCGGGCCCGCAATCACCTGGTTCTTGATGAGATCGTGCAGCGTCGAGATGATCGGTCGCGCGATCAGCGCAACGAAGGCCATGAACAGCAGCCAGGCCGCGTGATCGGAAAGGAAGTGCTCCGGAGACTCGGATGCGCGCATGAGGTCGACGATGCTGCCGATGAACGCCATCAGCGACACCTCGATCACCGAGCCGATGAAGCCGACGACGAGCAGCACCGCGAAGACCGGCCAAACCGGCTCCATGAAATAGCGATAGAATGCGCCGAGCGTCACCGGCGGGCGCTCTGGCGCCTGCTCCGGATAGGGATCGATGCGGGTTTCGAACCAGCGGTACATGGCCTCAGCTCATTTTATTGCAGCAATTGCCGGGCCTAGCCTCGGCCTGTCCCGATCCGCGCAGCGCGCTCCCGGACAGAAATCCTAGCGCCTCATCCGAACGCCCCGGGGCAACGCCGGAGCCGCCGGAGTTGATCCCGGTCAATGTGGCGACCGGATCTCTTGACGTATCAAAGACACGGCTGAGAATGCGGCTCCGTCCTACATGTAGGACCGGTCGTGGCGCGGGGGCGCCTCTCTACGTGCTGGTCGTGACGATATCATGTCCAGCCGTAGAAAGCCGTCTGGACGGCCCGGGGAAGCGGCGTGCCGCGCCAACTTGAGCAGGTGACTACCATGAGCGCCGACGAATTGCATCATCGCAAGCTGACCGCGCGCACCTGGTTCGAGCAGCTCCGCAACGAGATCTGTGCCGCTTTCGAGCAAGTCGAGGACGACCTGCCGAAGGGCGCGCCGCTCTCCGAAAGACCGACTGGCCGCTTCGCGCGCCAGGAGTGGCGGCGGACGGACCATGCGGGCGGCGATGGTGGCGGCGGGCTGATGAGCCTCATGCGCGGGCGGGTCTTCGAGAAGGTTGGCGTGCATACGTCCACCGTTCACGGGGAATTTGCGCCGGAGTTCCGCAGCCAGATCCCGGGCGCGTCGGAGGATCCCCGCTTCTGGGCCTCGGGCATCTCGCTCATCGCCCACATGCAGAGCCCGCACGTCCCGGCCGTGCACATGAACACCCGCTTCGTCGTAACGTCGAAATGGTGGTTCGGCGGCGGCGCCGACCTGACGCCGGTGCTCGGCACACGCCGCACGCAGGAAGATCCCGACACACTCTCCTTCCATGCGGCCATGCAGGAGGCCTGCGCGCCGCACGCGATCGTTGATTATCGACGCTTGAAAGCCTGGTGCGACGAGTACTTCTACCTGCCTCACCGCAAGGAGCCGCGCGGCATCGGCGGCATCTTCTACGATTATCTGACGCCCGATGAGGCAGCGGGCGGCTGGGATGCCGCGTTCGCCTTCACGCAGGACGTCGGGCGCACCTTCAAACGCATTTATCCGGAGCTCGTGCGCCGCAATTTCGAGAAGAAGTGGAGCGATGCCGAACGTGACGAGCAGCTCGTGCGGCGCGGTCGCTATGTCGAGTTCAACCTGCTGCACGATCGCGGCACGGTGTTCGGCCTCAAAACCGGCGGCAACGTGGACTCGATCCTCTCGTCGATGCCGCCCGTCGTGAAGTGGCCTTGATTTTTAATGCCGCGGGCTGCTGGAAAGAGGCGCTATCGCCTTCGTCCGGAGTGCCATGCCCGCGGCGGCCATAGCGACAGCTCGGCGCTCGTGGCCGCGGGCTGCTGGAAAGAGGCGCTATCGCCTTCGTCCGGCGTGCCATGCCCGCGGCGGCCATAGCGACAGCTCAGTGCTCGTGGCCGCGGCTGGTGGCTGCGGGGAAGAGGTGCTGACGTCTTCATCCGGCGTGCCATACCCGCGGCGGCCATAGCGACAGCTCGATGCTCGTCGCCGCGGGCTGCTGGAAAGAGGTGCTTCGCAATCGATTTGTAGCGCGGGCTGCTGGGCTCGCCCCTTCGGCACGACGGGGCTTTCGCCCCTGGCCCCATCGGGAGGGACACCCCCGCCGAATCCACCCGTTTTTGTAGGCTGATCACTCGCGGCAAGCACGCCGCTGTCCCTTCTCCCCGTCCTTACGGGGAGAAGGTTAGGATGAGGGGCGGCGGCATACGCCAACGTTTCAGCCAGCTCCCGCCCCTCACCCTAGCCCTCTCTCCGCGAAAGCGGGGAGAGGGGACGCATAGTCACCCAATCGCATCATCCCGCTCGAAGCGATAGCTCTTCGAGCAGAACTCGCACTTGACCGTGATCGCGCCGTCGGCCTCGCGCAGCTCTTCACGCTCCTTCTCCCCAAAACCATTCAGGAACGCACCGATGCGCTCGCGCGAGCAACGGCACTTGGCCTCGAGCGGCACGATCGGCGCCACGCGCACACCCTCCTCGTGGAACAAGCGCAACAGCAGGCGCTCCGAGGCCAGCATCGGATCGATCAGCTCGTGATCCTCGACCGTCGCGGCGAGAATTTCCACTCGGTTCCAGTCGTCGTCATGCTCGCCTTCCAGGCTGGCATCGCGCTCTTCGCCGGACATCGTCGGCTTTGCCTCGCTCTCGCCGCCCGCCGCCGGCACGTGCTGGACGATGAGGCCGCCCGCACGCCAGTGCCAGCGCGAGGGCGTGTCGCCGCTGCGGCCGACGAAATGGCGCACGGCCGTGAGCCGGATGAACGTCGGTAGCTGCTCCGACTGACGGAAATACGTGATCGCAGCCTCCGCGAGACTGTGCCCGTCGAGGGGCACGACGCCCTGGTGGCTTTCCTGCTCACCGCCCGGATCGATGGTCATCGCGAGGCGGCCATTCCCGAGCAACGCGCCATCGCTCAGCCCGCCGGACGTCTGCAGGGCTTCCAGTCGCTCACGATCATAGCTCGCATAGCCGCGCAGCCGCCCGGGCACCTCGTACTGGACGACGAGAAAGCCCAACGGACCATCCGACTTCGTCTGCAGGATCAGACGTCCGCCTTCCTGAAGCTGCTGGCCGAGCAACGCCGTCAGCGCAATAGCCTGGCCGAGCACCACGCTGATCGGCTCGGGATAGTCGTGCGCGAAAAGGATCTCGTCGACGACGTGGCCGAGCCGGACAATCCGTCCTGCCACGCGCGAACGCACAGTGCCGAAGGGCAGCACGAGATCGTCGCGCGCCATCGGCGTGCCGAGTTCACTTCGGCCCGCTCTGATCGTCATCATTCGTCTTCCACTTCAGTCGACGCCGAGGCACCAGGCGAGGATCGCCTTCTGGGCGTGCAGCCGGTTCTCGGCTTCATCGAATACGACCGATTGCGGCCCGTCGATCACGTCTGCCGAAACTTCGTGGCCACGATAGGCCGGCAGGCAGTGCATGAAGACCGCGTCCTTCGCCGCCCGCTTCATGAGGCCCTGATCGACCGCGTAGGCGCCGAGAAGCTGCTTGCGCCGCGCCACGTCGCTCTGCCCCATGGAGACCCACGTATCCGTCACCACGCATTCCGCACCCTTGACCGCCTCGTCGGGATCGTCGGTCAGGAGGATGCTGTCGCTTGCCCCCTCCGACTTCACCCAATCGATCACGGCCTGATCAGGCTTGAGCTGCGCCGGCGTCGCGATGCGCATCTTGAAGCCGAACTTGACCGCCGCGTGCATCCAGGACGACGCGACGTTGTTGCCATCGCCGACCCAGGCGATCGTGCGGCCGGCGATGCCGCCGCGCGTCTCCTCGAAGGTCACGATATCGGCGACGATCTGGCAGGGATGGCTCAGATCCGTCAGACCGTTGATCACCGGGATCGAGGCGTGCTCGGCGAGCTCGACCAGCGTCTGATGCGCATTCGCGCGCACCATCAGCGCGTCGGCATAGCGCGAGAGCACCTTCGCCGTATCCGAGATCGGCTCACCGCGGCCAACCTGCGTATCCGTGTGATTGAGCGCGATCGTCTGGCCGCCGAGCTGGCGCATGGCGACGTCGAAGGAAACGCGGGTGCGCGTCGACGGCTTCTCGAAGATCATCACGAGGACCATGTCCTCGATGTCCTTCGGCCGCAGGTGCGTCGGCACGCGCTTGCCCGCCTTTTTCATCTCGTGTGCCATGTCGACGATGCGGCGCAGTACGCGCGCGTCGATCTGATCGAGGTCGAGGAAATGGCGGGGCGGCTTCAAGCCAATACGGGCATCCATGGCGGTCTCGCCGTTCGAGATCGGAACCAAAACGCCATCGGCGCCGCCGCTTCCACCATTCCGCGGAAGCGGCAACGCTGACGACGCGAATTGCTACTTCACCTGCTTCTTCGCCGCCGCGAGCGCACGCGAGAGGCGGGCAACGCCCTCGGCAAGCTCATTGTCCGGCGTCGTCAGTGGCGGAATCATGCGCACGACATTGTCGCCGGCGCCGACCGTCAGCAGATGCTCGGCGAGGCAGGCCTTCACGACATCGCCGGCCGGCACCTTGTCCTTGATCTTGACGCCGATCAGCAGGCCCTCGCCGCGAATAGCCTCGACGAGATCGCTATGCTCGTCCTTGAGACCGGCGAGGAGCTGCTTGAAGCGCAGCGTCTTCCTCTGCACGTCCTCGAGAAAACCCGGCTCCAGCACGGCGTCGAGCACCGCATTGCCGACGGCCATCGCCAGCGGATTGCCGCCGAACGTCGAGCCGTGCGTGCCCGGCACCATGCCCTTGGCCGCCTCGGCCGTGGCAAGGAAAGCGCCCATCGGAAAGCCGCCGCCGATGCCCTTCGCGATCGCCATGGCATCCGGCTTGATGCCGGCCCACTCGTACGCGAAGAGCTTCCCCGTACGGCCGACGCCGGTCTGCACCTCGTCGAGAATAAGCAGCAGGCCGTTCTTGTCGGCGAGCGCGCGCAGCCCCTGCAGGAACTCTTTCGTGCACGCGCGGATGCCGCCCTCGCCCTGGATCGGCTCGACCATGATGGCCGCGGTCGCAGGCCCGATGGCTTTTTCGACGAGCGCGAGATCGTTCACCGTCTCGAGCACGTCGAAGCCCGGCGCGGGCTCGCCGAAGCCTTCGAGGTATTTCTCGTTGCCGGCAGCCGCGATCGTGCCGAGCGTGCGGCCGTGGAACGAGCCCTTGAACGTGATGATGCGCCAGCGCTCGGGATGGCCGCTCGCGAACTGATAGCGCCGCGCGAGCTTGATGATGCCCTCGCAGGCTTCCGCACCCGAGTTGCAGAAGAAGACCTTGTCGGCGAACGTCGTCGCGACGAGCTTCTCGGCGAGCTTTTCCTGCCCCGCCACGCGATAGAGGTTCGAGGTGTGCCACAGCTTCTGCGCCTGCTCGGCGAGCGCGGCGGTGAGCTTCGGGTTCGCATGGCCCAGCGCGTTGACCGCAATACCGGACCCAAAATCGAGATAGCGCTCGCCCTTGGTGTCGATGAGCCAGGAGCCCTCGCCCCGCTCGAAGACGACATCATAGCGCCCGTAGGTGCCCATGACGGCGGGCGAGGGGCCGGAGGAGGCAGCGGCGGGTTTAGCGGCGGTGGTTGCGGCGGACATCGGTGGTTCTCTTTCCAATGCTGAATCTGGTCGGGCGTGGCGGCGATTTCAGGAAGAGAAAGGGGCTTTGGCGGGCGCGTCCAAAAGAAAAAGGCCGCGCGACAGCGCGGCTCGGGCAACGACGGCTGGCCTCACCAAGCCGTCATCGCTGCCGCGGGCCGCAGCCCCGACGACGTCGCTCACGGATGTTCGCAATCCTAGACATAGGCCTATATGCGGCAGAGCGGCCAGCGGTGTCAATAATTCAGGCAATTGCAGCAACGAGAACGCCCGGACCTCATGGCCCGGGCGCTCCCACTCGATAACTTGGACGTTAACGGCGCTCGCCGCGGTGCTCGGGACCGCCACGGTCGCGCCGGGAACCATCAGGCCGCCTCCAGCGGTCCGGCGGCCCTTTCATGCCCTTAGGCGCTGTATAGCCTTTGCGCCACCAGCCGGCCTTCCGAGGCCCAGGGGGCGGCGCGTGCCAGCCCGGCCGCGGGCGCGGCTTATACTTGTACCAGCGGTCGCGCTCATTGAACCACGGCCGGCCTGTGTAGTGCTTCGCCCAATAGGTCGCGGCAGCGAACGTGACGATCGGAATACGCGCCACCGAGAGCCCGACATCGGGGAGCGGCGTGTACTCGCCCCGGTAGCTGAAGGCCAGATACTCACTGAAAACCCAGCCACGATTGCCGCCCGCGATGACGTCGCACCAGGACTCATCCCGGAGGCAGCCGCGAATATCGACGGGCTCGCCTTCCGGGATGACGCCCATGCTCGGGAATTCGGTATCCGGGCCTGTCCGGTGATTGACGTTAGCGGTTGTAAAGCCCGGCGCGGCCTGTGCCGCCAGTGCCCCCGTCATCGAGAGCGCCAGCACCGCGGAGGCCAGCTTCAACATTTTCATCAAGCCGTCCCTTCGTAGGTGATCATCGTAACGCATACATCAGCGTAAACGCGTTCTATGGCAATCATCCGTCGAACGACCGGGCGAACAACAATTTCAACAGCACACGCAAAATGCTTCGCTTTTCCGTCGCAATGAAAAAAAGCCCGTTGCCGACCGCGGCAACGGGCTTCGCAGCATCGAAGTTCTGTGCCGGAGAGCGGCACATATTTCTTTCTTCGCGAATCAGAACGCGAGACGGTTCGCCCGCACGACCTGCGGCAGCGCGCGCACCTTCTCCATGACCGGCTCGGGCATCGGCTCGTCGAGCGCGACGATGCAGATGGCATCGCCACCCGGCTTGTCGCGGCCGAGGTTCAGCGTCGCGATGTTGATGCCCGCCTCGCCCATGACCATGCCGAAGCGCCCGATGAAGCCCGGCTTATCGGCATTGCGCACGAACAGCATGTGCGGCGACGTCTCGAACTCCATGTTGATGTCGCGCACCTGGATGATGCGCGGACGCCCGTCGCCGAACACCGTGCCCGCGACGGAGCGGTCATACTTCTCGGCCTTGACAGTCAGCCGCATGTAGCCTTCGAAGGCGCCCTCCTGCGTGCGCACGACCTCCTCGACGACGATCCCGCGCTCCTTCGCCGTCGTCGTCGCCGAGACCATGTTGACAGCATCGGAGAGGAGCGGCCGCAGGATGCCGGCAACAGCCGCCGCCGAAAGCGGCTTCACGTTCAGATCGGCGACAGTGCCCGAATATTCGAGGCGGATGCCCTTGATGCTCGTCTCGGTGAGCTGGCCCGCAAAAAGGCCGAGTTGCTCGGCGAGCTTCACCCACGGGCGCAGGCGCGGCGCCTCCTCGGCCGTGATCGAGGGGAAGTTCACCGCGTTGGCGATCGCGCCCTTGAGCAGGTAGTCCGACATCTGCTCGGCGATCTGGAGCGCGACATTCTCCTGCGCTTCCGAGGTCGCAGCGCCGAGATGCGGCGTGCAGATGACGTTCGGCAGGCCGAACAGGATGTTCTCCTTGGCCGGCTCGACCTCGAAGACATCAAGCGCGGCACCCGCGACCTTGCCGGACTTGAGCGCCGCGGCGAGCGCCTTCTCGTCGACGAGACCACCGCGCGCGCAGTTGATGATGCGCACCCCGGTTTTCATTTTCTCGAAAGCCGCCGCATTGAGGATATTGCGCGTGCGATCGGTGAGCGGCGTATGCAGCGTGATGAAATCTGCCCGCTCGAGAAGCGCCGGCAGCTCGACCTTCTCGACGCCGATCTCGACCGCACGATCCTCGGACAGGAACGGATCGAACGCGATCACGCGCATCTTGAGGCCGATCGCACGATCCGCGACGATCGAGCCGATATTGCCGCAGCCGATCACGCCGAGCGTCTTGCCGAAAAGCTCGACGCCCATGAAGCGCGACTTCTCCCACTTACCGGCCTGCGTCGAGCGATCCGCTTCGGGAATCTGACGCGCCAGCGCCATCATGAGCGAGACCGCGTGCTCCGCCGTCGTGATCGAGTTGCCGAAGGGCGTGTTCATCACGATGATGCCCTTGGCCGTCGCCGCCTTGATATCGACGTTGTCGACGCCGATGCCGGCGCGCCCGATCACCTTGAGGTTCTTGGCGGCCGCAATGATCTTCTCGGTCGCCTTCGTCGCCGAGCGGATGGCGAGCCCGTCATACTGACCGATGATCTCGGCGAGCTTTTCCTTGTCCTTGCCGAGCGTCGGCTCGAAGGTCACGTCGATGCCGCGATCCTTGAAGATTTGCACGGCGGTCGGAGACAGCTCATCGGAAATGAGGACTTTGGGGGCCATGGTTTCATGATCCTGAATGGAGTGCGCCGACGCGTCCGCTCATGGGATCGCTGCGCAGTGTGAATTTCCGGAATGCGTATGCAGGTGACGGGAGACGCCGCGCGCCTCCCGACGACCGTCAGGCTGCCTTGGCGAGCGAGGCGCGCGCTTCGGCGTAGGCCCACTCGATCCAGGGCAAGAGGCGCTCGACATCGCGCGTCTCGACCGTCGCGCCCGTCCAGACCCTGAGACCCGGCGGCGCATCGCGGTAATAGCCGGCGTCCATCCCGACGCCTTCCTTCTCGAGCAGTCCCGACACGCTCTTTGCGAACGCCGCCTGCGCTTCGAGCGGCAGCGCTGTGATGGCCGGATCGACGAACTTCAGGCAGACGCTCGTATTCGAGCGCGTCCTCGGATCAACCGCAAGCGGCGCAATCCAGGAGGTGCGATCGACCCAGTCATAGATGGCCTTGGCGTTGGCATCACACCGCGCCATCAGCGCTTTCAGACCGCCGATCCGCTCGGCCCAAGCCAGTGCATCGAGATAATCCTCGAGCGCCAGCATCGACGGCGTGTTGATCGTCTCGCCCTCGAAGATACCCTTCTGCACCTTGCCGCCCTTGGTCAGGCGGAAGATCTTCGGCAGCGGCCACGCCGGCGTGTAGGTCTCCAGACGCTCGACGGCGCGCGGCGACAGAATGAGCATTCCGTGCGCGGCCTCGCTGCCGAGCACCTTCTGCCAGGAGAACGTGAACACATCGACCTTCGACCAGTCGACGGGCTGAGCGAAAGCCGCCGACGTCGCATCGGCGAATGTGAGGCCCGCGCGATCGGCGGGAATCCAGTCGTAGCCGGGGACCCGCACGCCCGAGGTCGTGCCATTCGCCGTGAACAGCACGTCGCGCGTGAAATCGACCTGCTTCAGATCCGGCAACTCGCCGTACGGCGCCTTGATAATGCGGAGGTCCGAGAGCTTGAGCTGCTTGGTCATGTCGGTGACCCAGCCTTCGCCGAAGCTCTCCCAGGCGAGCGCATCGACGCCACGGGCGCCGAGCATGGACCACATGGCAAGCTCGAAGGCGCCCGTATCGGACGCCGGCACGATGG
This sequence comes from Hyphomicrobiaceae bacterium, assembly GCA_035565975.1. Taxonomy (GTDB): domain Bacteria; phylum Pseudomonadota; class Alphaproteobacteria; order Rhizobiales; family Hyphomicrobiaceae. Next base: position 20,598 of record DATMRT010000003.1, on the reverse strand, counting down.
CGCAGATGTAGTCGGCGGGAAGCCCGAGCAGCGCCTTCGTCTTGTCGATCGCGAGTTTGAGTCGCGCCTTGCCTTCCTTGGCGCGGTGCGAGCGGCCGAGAAATGCCTTGCTGAGATTTTCGGGAGCCCAGCCGGGGCGCTTGGCGCACGGGCCGGAGGAGAAATGCGCGCAGTCCGGCCGCTGCTGCGGCCGCGTGGTCGTCGTCATGTGAGCCTACCCTTCCAGATAGAAGCCCCTCGTTGGGGAGGGGTGTCCCACCGCGGCAAATACGCCCGCTCGCCGCGCGCGTCAATCTCGGCGAGGTCGCAGTCCCGCACAGGTCCTTCCTTGACAAATCGACCGAGGGTGCCAACCTCATGAGTATGACGACCAAGCGCGCCAGCCTGCAGCGGATCCTTCTGATCGCGCATTTCTAGCCCCGAAGCCGGCGCCCCTTGCCCCGGGCTTCGGGGAAAAGCGGAGCTTCGCGCGGCTTCCACCCATTCCGCCCCTTTCCGAAATCATTGGATGAGCCCTCCAACCCGGCACCGCGTGTCGGGCGAAGGCTCTCAAGCTATGAGCAGAAACATGGACCAGATCGCGCCCGTGCGCGCCAAAAAACCGCCACTCGTCATCGGCGACGTCGACCACCGCAGCCTGGTCTCGCTCGCCCTCGCCATGGAGAAGGGCTTGCCCAACGTATCGGAAGCCCTGCTCGATGAGCTCGACCGTGCCCGCGTCGTGCCGCAGGCCAAAGTACCGGGGCAAACCGTCCAGATGGGCTCGACCGTTCGCTTCGAGACCAAGGGCGCGGGAACGCGCCAGGTGACGCTCGTTCTTCCGGGCGAAGCCGATATCGACGCCGGCCGGATCTCCGTCATGACCCCGATCGGCGCGGCTTTGATCGGCCTCTCGACCGGTCAGTCGATCCGTTGGCACACGCGTGACGGCCGTGAGCAGGAGTTGACCGTTCTCGACGTCGAGCCGCCGGCGGAGGCCCCGTGATGGAACGCGACCCACCGTGCCAGCTCACGGCATTGGATATGAGCGTGCTCGAGGGGATGATGGACCGGCTCGTGTCCCAAGCACGCGCCGACAGCGCGTTTTCACGCCTGCTACGTCGCAAACTCGCGGCCGCTCGGGTCCGGTTTCATGACGACATCGATCCGCATATCGCGACGATCAACAGTCGCATCGAGTATCGCGTGGACAGCGGGGATGTCGAGACGGGTGTTCTGACGCACGGCGGTGAAAATGCGCTGGCAGGTTCGGCGCTGCCGGTCTCGAGCCTTCACGGCCTGGCGCTACTCGGTCTTGCCGAGGGCGACGAGATCACGATCGAGTTGGCAGACGGAAGAACCGAAGTCCTCGGCGTGGTGCGCGTCGCGCATCAGCCGGAGGCAGCGCGCCTCAAAAGGAAGCCAGTTCGATTCGGCGTCATCAGCGGTGCACGAGAACGCCATCGACGTGCCGATGACGTTCCCAAGAAACCCGATGATGACGATCCGGGACCACGCGCGGCCTGATCGAGCTGCAGCCGCTCAGGCGCGGCTTGCGCGAGACGCCTCGAGCTGGTGGTCGGCGCGCGCCGGCATGGCCCGCTCGCGCACCGGCTTGGCTGCCTCGATCTCGGCCACGACCTGGTTCATGAACGAGACCGTGCGGTCGACGACGATCTGGCGCTGCCGGTCGATCGTGATGATGTGATAGCTGTCGTCGAGCACCACGAGCTCGACCCGGCCGCTGAGCGCGCGCTGTAGGAACTCGGAGTTGTTGATATCCGCGTGGTCGTCCTCGCGCGGGTGGAGGACCAGCGAGGGCTGTGTGACCTTGCCCGCCTCGCGCAGGAACGTCTTCACCATCCAGCGGTGCTCGAGCACGGCGCCGCCCGGCGTATAGGGGAGCCCCGAGACCGAGTTGTCGGCGCTCTTCAGCGCGTTGGCGATGAGGTCGCGCACGCGCGGATCCTTGATCCCGTGCGGCTCGGCATCCTCGAACTTCAGCATGTTGGCGAACCACTTGTGGTGCACGAGGCCGAAGAGCTTGGCGTACCAGGGCATGACCCAGCCGTTCAGCCAGAAGATCGGCGCGAACGACACCGTTCCCTGCACGAGCTTGGGATTGCGGGCCGCAAGCAGCAGGGCGGTGATGGCACCGACCGAGAGCCCACCGACAAAGACGATGTCACAATCCTGACGGATGCGGTGGAGCGCCGCTTCGGCGCTCGCGTACCAATCCTGCCAGGTCGTGTTGGCGACATCCTCGACGCCGCCGCCGTGCCCCGCAACCAGCGGGCAGTGCACGGTATAGCCCTCGCGCGCGACGCCATAAGCGACGTAGCGCAGCTCCATCGGCGTACCACCGAGGCCATGGAAAAGCAGCAAGCCGACGCGGTTGCCGGGAATGATCAGGCTCAGATCTTTTTCTTTTTCAGTCATGCTCGGTACACTTGTACGTGTTGTTCTTAATCGCGGGTTATCGCGACGGTCCCCTGCGTGGCGCAAGCCGGTCATACTCTCTTAAGTATCCAGCGTGCTCCTGGTCGGGCTTTATGGTTAAATTTGGCCAAAGCCGTCCCACGAAAGCATGACGCGGCTCTACTGACCAAATGGCGGAGATGACCCCGATCCCCTGCCGCGCCCCGCGTTCCGCCGGCAACCCGCGCCTTGAAAGCGCCGCGGGGCTTCAGCGTCAACGGTGACCAGGATCAATGGTTCCCGGAAGGCTTACCGGCGCCGCCAATCCTCGACCCATATAGGGAGCGCTGCGGCGAATTCCTACCTGTCGATCTCGCCGAACACGATGTCGAACGAGCCGAGGATGGCCGAGACGTCGGCGAGCAGGTGCTTCTTGCCGAACGGGTCGAGCGCCTGAAGGTGCGGAAAGCCAGGTGCGCGAATCTTGCAGCGATAGGGCTTGTTCGAGCCGTCCGCGACGAGATAGACGCCGAATTCGCCCTTGGGTGCCTCCACCGCGGCGTAGACGTCGCCCGGCGGCACGTGGAAGCCCTCCGTATAGAGCTTGAAGTGGTGGATGAGCGCCTCCATGGAGCGCTTCATCTCGCCGCGCTTCGGCGGCACGACCTTCTTGTCGTCGGAAACGTGCGGGCCCTGCCCTTCGGCCGAGGCGAGCTTCTCGCAGCACTGCTTCATGATCCGCGCGGATTCGCGCATCTCGACCATGCGCATGAGATAGCGATCGTAGCAGTCGCCGTTCTTGCCGATCGGAATATCGAACTCGAGCTCGGAATAGCACTCGTACGGCTGGGCGCGCCGCAGGTCCCAGGCCACGCCCGTCGAGCGCAGCATGACGCCCGACATGCCCCAGGCGAACGCGTCGGCCATCGTGAACGTGCCGATGTCGACATTGCGCTGCTTGAAGATGCGGTTCTCGGTCAGCAGGCCTTCGATGTCGTCGCAGACCTTGAGGAAGGGATCGCACCAGGCGTGGATGTCGGCGATCAGCTCGGGTGGCAGATCCTGATGCACGCCGCCCATGCGGAAGTATTTGGCGTGCATGCGCGAGCCCGACGCGCGCTCGTAGAACACCATGAGCTTCTCGCGCTCCTCGAAGCCCCAGAGCGGCGGCGTCAGCGCGCCGACGTCCATGGCTTGCGTCGTGACGTTGAGGAGATGCGAGAGGATGCGCCCGATCTCGGAGTAGAGCACCCGGATGAGCTGCGCGCGCTTCGGGACCGTGAGCTCCAGGAGCTTCTCCGCCGCCATGCAGAAGGCGTGCTCCTGATTCATGGGCGCGACGTAATCGAGGCGGTCGAAGTAGCCGATAGCCTGCAGGTAGGACTTGTGCTCGATCAGCTTCTCGGTGCCGCGGTGAAGGAGACCGATGTGCGGATCCACACGCTCGACCACCTCGCCGTCGAGTTCCAGCACGAGGCGGAGCACGCCGTGCGCGGCCGGATGCTGCGGGCCGAAATTGATGTTGAACGGTCGGATCTCGGTCTCGGGCACGGGCGCGTGTCCTTATAAGATTGCTGGTGTCCCGATTCCGAAGTTCGCCAAACCTCAATGCCGGCGTCTCGCGCGAACTTCGGAATCCAAAGGGACACCAGAAGGATAATCTAGCTAGTGTGATTCAGATCGAGAAATTCGCTCGGTACCCTACCGCGAGGTGCGGCGAATTTGTCGATCATCACACCAGCCGCTCGATACCCCAGACCGGACCGCTATGGCAACGCGTCAATTGCGCGATCCCGCCCTGCCCCAAATGAAAAAGCCGGGCGCCCCGTTCAATGGAGCCCCGGCTTTCCGTCATGACTTCACAATCACCAGTCAATTGGGCTTCATGCCGTTCGTCGACACGAGCACCGGCCCCGATCCCTTCGGCCGCGGGTTCTCGGTCAGGACGCCGAGGCGGCGCGCGACCTCCTGATAGGCCTCGATGAGGCCGCCGAGATCCTGGCGGAAGCGGTCCTTGTCCATCTTGTCGCCGCTCGAGACATCCCAGAGGCGGCAGCAGTCCGGGCTGATCTCGTCGGCCAGCACGATCCGCATGTTGTCGTTCTGCTCCCAGAGGCGCCCGAACTCGATCTTGAAGTCCACGAGCCGGATGCCGATACCGAGGAACAGGCCGACGAGGAAGTCGTTGATGCGGAGCGCCATCTGCATGACTTCGTCGATCTCGGCCGGCGTCGCCCAGCCGAAGGCCGTGATGTGCTCCTCCGAGACCATGGGGTCGTTGAGCTTGTCGTTCTTGTAGTAGAACTCGACGATCGAGCGCGGCAGTGCGCTGCCCTCGTCGAGCCCGAGGCGCGACGCCAGCGACCCCGCCGCCACATTGCGGACCACGACCTCGAGCGGAATGATCTCGACCTCGCGGATGAGCTGCTCGCGCATGTTGAGCCGCTTGAGGAAGTGCGTCGGCACGCCGATCTCGCCGAGCCGCTGGAAGATGTACTCGGAGATGCGGTTGTTGAGCACGCCCTTGCCGTCGATCAACGCATGCTTCTTGGCGTTGAAAGCGGTCGCGTCGTCCTTGAAGTGCTGGATCAGGGTCCCTGGCTCCGGCCCCTCGTAGAGCACCTTCGCCTTGCCCTCATAGATGCGACGCCGCCTGTTCATTTTCATCGGTCCTTCGTGGAATCGCTCAGTGATCCGGGTCTTTGGTCGCGGCACGCTCCACTGCCAATTCACCAAGCCGAAGTGTCCGGCTCGGTCTGGCTTGCGCGGCGCACCGCAGCCCCTTTCGCTCATGTTAGCCCGTGGCCCGGAGAGTATCCGAACCGCCCGGAGGAAACAACGAGGAGCCCCGTCCGCCCACAGTGTACGTCGTTCACAATTGGCACATGGTTGATTTGGACGTACTGCTCACGATATGCCTGCTACCAGCAACGCGCGAACGCAGCGCGCCCCTGCTTCTGACCAGATATCCTGAGTTCAACCGGAGATTCTCATGACGACGTTCGATGAGCGGGAAAAGGGGTTCGAGAAAAAATTCGCGATGGACCAGGATCTGAAGTTCAGAGCCGAGTCTCGCCGCAATAAAATGATCGCCGAATGGGCCGCAAGCAAGCTCGGGCTCTCTGGTCCGGCTGTCGAAGACTACATCAAAGCTGTACGGAAGGCCGATCTGGAGCACCAGGGCGACGATGACGTCTTCCGGAAGATCCGCGGAGACTTCGACGCCAAGGGCGTGTCGGTGAGCGATACCGAGATCCGTGACATCATGTTCAAGTATCTCGGTGAGGCCGTCACGCAGATCCAGAAAGAGCCGAAGTAGCCGGCCTCTCACCTACAGGTTGCATCGCCCGCTCTCGGCACCGCGGCAGGTGATTCGTGCGGCGAACGGGCGTTGCCCTGTCCTACTCAGCGGCGACGAGCGGCTGCGGGCGAACCACTGCGAGCTGGCGCCGTGCCTCCTCGCGCAGTGAGTCGATGGGCATCAGCTTGCCCTCGACCTCGTGATGCCAGAACGTCCAGCCATTGCACGCCGCCTTGCCCTGCACGGCAGCGCCGAGACGATGGATCGAGCCCTGCTGAGCAGAGCCGCCATCGAGCACGAGCGTCCCGTCCGCGCGTACGTGTGCCCAATGGCGGCCCTTCTCGTCGGTGAGGCGCGTGCCGGGATCGAGAATCCCGAGTTCGATGATCGCGCCGAATGGAATGCGCGGCTCGGCCCGCTTCGAGCGCATGGTCTCGAGATCGACCGGCGCGAGCGGCCTGACCCGCGCAATGCGTTCGCGCGCCGCCGCCGCATAGTCGGGGTCGCGCTCGATACCGATGTAGTGGCGGCCGAGGCGGCGTGCGACCGCGCCTGTCGTCCCGGTGCCGAAGAAAGGATCGAGCACCACATCGCCCTTCCGCGTCGAGGCGAGCAGGACGCGATGGAGCAGTGCTTCCGGCTTCTGCGTCGGATGCGCCTTGCGGCCGCCGTCATCCTTGAGGCGTTCCGGCCCCGAGCAGATCGGGAAAAGCCAGTCCGAGCGCATCTGCAGATCGTCGTTCCCCGCCTTCATGGCCTCGTAGTTGAACGTCACGCGCGCCTTGCGGTCGCGTCCGGCCCAGATGAGCGTCTCGTGCGCGTTCGTGAAACGCTTGCCGCGGAAATTCGGCATGGGATTCGTCTTGCGCCAGATGACGTCGTTCTGGATCCAGAAGCCGAGATCCTGGAGCGCGACGCCGAGACGGAAGACATTGTGATAGGAGCCGATGACCCAGATCGCGCCATCCGGCTTCAGGATGCGCCGGCATTCCGTGAGCCAGGCGCGCGTGAAGCGGTCGTAGGTCTCGAACGTCTCGAACTTGTCCCAGGCATCATCGACGCCGTCGACGACCGTATTGTTCGGCCGCAGCAGATCGCCATCGAGCTGCAGATTGTAAGGAGGATCGGCAAAGACGAGATCGACGCTCGCATCCGGGAGCTTCTTCAGCTCGGCAAGGCAATCCCCGACCAGGATGGAATCGACTCTTGCGACACCACGCGCACGACGAACGCTCATGAAACGCCACTCTCGAACTGACAACCACGCACTCACCGACAGCGCAGGTTGGCCCACTCCCAAGCCGACAGGCAATGCCCATCCGGCAGTCGAGAGCCTGCCCCTTCAAGGTTAAGGCGCCGTAAACCGACGCCCCGAAGCGCTGCAGCGGAACGGCATTGGCGCACGCGAATAGGTCGAACGAATGGCGAACTCAGTTGCATCGGCGACGCGAAAGAGCCGGCAAAAGTCCGCCGATCGCGCTTGCGGGCCCGACAGCTCAAAGCTATCAGCCGTCAGCCGACCTCAGATCCGGACCCGATGGACCTATTCGCTGACATTCTGACCCGGGTCACGCTGCCGATCATCACCCTCGTCGCGCTCGGCTGGCTGCTGCAGGGCCGCCTCAAGCTCGACGTCCCGACGCTCAACCGGATCCAGGTCTACGTCGTCATGCCGGCGTTCCTGATCCACTTCCTCTCATCGGGCAAGCAGCCGCTCTCGGTGATCTGGCCGGTCGTCTACTTCGGCCTCGTCCAATTCCTCATTCTCATCCCGCTTGGATGGCTGCTCGTCCTTCTCTTTCGCCAGCGCGCCTCGCTCGGCCCTGTGATGGGTCTCGGCACGGCCTACGCGAACGTCGGTTTCTTCGGCATTCCGGTGACGCAACTCGCGTTCGGATCGGAGTATCTGATCTACCAATCCGTGTTGACGGCGCTGATGGCCGTGCTCGTCTGCACGGTCGGCGTCGCGCTTATGGCGCCTGCCGGCGGCAGCAAGCTCGCCAAGCTCAAGACGGCTTTCGAGACGCCGCTCATTCCCTCGGTCGTCATCGGCCTCACGCTGCGCGGCTTCCAGATCGAACTGCCGACCGTCGTCGCTCAGCCCATGCAGTTCCTTGGCTCGATCTTCACGCCGCTCGCGCTCTACACGCTCGGCGCCCAGATTGCGGCCGCCAAATCCATCCGCCTGGAGCTCATTCCGCAGACGCTCATCCTGTTTCTGAAGTTCATCGCGGCACCCGTCATCACCTGGGGCATCTGCGTCGCCATGGGCCTGCCGCGCGATGTCCAGGACGTCATCGTCGTCGCGGCTGCCACGCCCGTCGGCGTGCTCATCGCGATCTTCGCCGCCGAGTACAAGCGCGAGAGCGAGTTCGTCTCGACCGCCGTCGTCGTCTCGACCGCCCTCTCGCCTATTTTCGTCACCGGCTGGATTCTGGCCACGCGTCTTATGTAAGGCGTCCGAGACCGCCACTCGCCCGTTGACTTCGGCCGAGACAGAAGGCTGAACTCCGCCGCCCACCATAATCAGCGCAGAGCGCACACCCATCATGAGCCAACCACAATCTCCCGAACTCCCGCCCACGCCGTCCTATGTTCAGCCCGAGGCCCACAAATTCATCGCCGCCCTCATCTTCGGCTCGCGATGGCTGCAGCTTCCACTTTACGTCGGCTTGATACTGGCGCAAGCCATCTACGTCGTCGTATTCCTGAAGGAGCTTTGGCATCTGATCACGCATGCCGGCGCGTTCGGCGAGCAGCAGATCATGCTTGGCGTGCTCGCGCTCATCGACGTCGTGATGATCTCGAACCTGCTCGTGATGGTGATCGTCGGCGGCTACGAGACGTTCGTGTCGCGCCTCAGACTCGAGGGCCATCCCGACCAGCCCGAGTGGCTCGACCACGTAAATGCCAGCGTCCTCAAGATCAAGCTCGCCATGGCGATTATCGGCATTTCCTCGATCCACCTGCTCAAGACGTTCATCGAGGCGCGCGGTATCGGCCTACCAGGTGCCACCATCACGAGCGAAGGCGTGCTCTGGCAGACGATCATCCACGTCGCTTTCATCCTGTCGGCGATCGGCATCGCCTTCGTCGACAAGTTGGCGCTTTCCTCGCATCCGGGGCACTGACGCTGCCGACCCGTGGTGCTTCGCTCCGGTAAAAGTGCGATGCTGTGGGCAGCTCGAGTAGCAAGGAGAAACCCATGCGACGTGTCACACTCAAGGGCGGCGAGACCATCCCGCAGCTCGGCCTCGGCACATGGCACATGGGCGAGCAGAGGAGCCAGCGCGGCGCGGAGGCGGATGCCCTGAAGCTCGGCCTCGACCTCGGCATGACGCTCATCGACACCGCCGAGATGTATGGCGAGGGCGGCGCCGAGGAAGTCGTTGCCGAGGCCGTCAAGGGGCGCCGCGACGAAGCCTTCATCGTCTCGAAGGTCTATCCGCACAACGCCTCCAAGTCCGGCACGATTGCTGCTTGCGACCGCAGCCTGAAGCGCCTGCAGACAGACCGCATCGATCTCTACCTGCTGCACTGGCGCGGCTCGTACCCGCTCGCGGAGACCGTCGCCGCCTTCGAGAGGCTCAAAGCCGACGGCAAGATCCGCCACTGGGGTGTCTCGAACCTCGATCCCGACGACCTCGACGAGCTGGCTGGCGTTCCCAATGGCAAGAACTGCGTCTCGGATCAGGTGCTCTATCATCTCGGCTCGCGCGGCATCGACTTCGACCTGATCAAGCAATGCGCTGACGAGAAGATCATGGTCATGGCTTATTCGCCACTCGGCCAGGGCCGCATCCTGCGCAATACCGCCCTCGCCAAAGTCGCCGCGCGCCATGGCGTGAGCCCTGCGGCCATCGCGCTCGCCTGGACCATGCGCCACCCGCACGTGGTGGCGATCCCCAAGGCCTCGCGGCCCGAGCACGTGCGCGAAAATCTCGTTGCGGCCGATCTGAAGCTGACATCGGAAGATCTCGCCGATCTCGATGCGGCCTTCCCGCCGCCGAAGCGCCCAACGCCGTTGGGTATGCTCTAGGCCCGACCAGCCAATCGCGCCGCAGCTCGCTTTACACCCCCCCCCAACACGCGGGAACATCGCGAGAGTTTGATGGAGGTCAAGGGCCACGGACACGATCACATTAGCATATGCTGATGTTATCGCGGCTTCTGCACCGCATTCGAGCGAGGTGACCCAATGACCACGAACATGGGAGCTGTTGATCGCGGCCTGCGCATCCTGATCGGGATCGGCCTTATTGCGTGGGCGCTCGGTTTGATCCCCGGCCAAGCCGCCAATGCCTGGGGCTGGATCGGCGTCATTCCCTTAGGCACGGCTCTGCTTGGCTGGTGTCCTGCCTATACGCTCCTCGGCGTGTCGACGTGCGGCCGGAAGGCCTGAGCGGGCGACAAGTGAGCTGGCGGCGGCTATGGTCTGGGCCACGAACGAGAAATCGTGTGCCCACACCAAGGAGACGGGATGACCGCCACCCCTGAAGACCGCCTCAAGGCCGCTATCGTCCACGTCACGCCCTTCGAGCAGAACTGTACGCTCATCTGGGACGAGGCGACTAAACGCGGCGCCGTGGTCGATCCGGGCGGCGATGTCGAGCGCATCGAGGCCGCGATCGCGCAGGTCGGCCTGACCGTAGAGAAGATCGTTCTCACGCACGGCCATCTCGATCATGTCGGCGGCGCCGTCGAGCTCAGCGACAAGCTTGGCGTCAAGATCGAGGGACCGCACATCGCCGACAAGTTCCTCATGGACGGCGTCGAGGAGCAGGCAGCGCGCTACGGCCTTTCCGGCATGCGCAACGCCACCTCGGACCGCTGGATGGAAGAGGGCGAGACGCTCACGATCGGCGGCCACGATTTCGAGATCTTCCACTGCCCCGGCCATTCGCCGGGCTCGCTCGTGTACGTCAATCGCCCGAACCGCTTCGCCCTCGTCGGCGACGTGATCTTCCGCGGCTCGATCGGCCGCACCGACTTCCCCTACGGCGATCACGATGCCCTGATCAACGCCATCAAGACCAAGCTCTTTCCGCTCGGCGACGAGATCGCCTTCATCTGCGGCCATGGTCCCATGGGCCAGCTCGGCATGGAGCGCCAGAGCAATCCTTTTTTGGTTTAGGACGGCCTGACGGCCGGCGCGCGGCCGCACGCTCATGACCTCGACACGGCCCACGGGCCGGCGCGCGCTCATGAAGTGGCGCCGCCGCAAAAACGTGCTTTCTTCCCCTTCTCCCCGTTCTCACGGGGAGAAGGTCGGGATGAGCGGCGGCCCATACTGAGAGCTTTGCCTGTGCCACCGCTCCTCACCCTAGTGCGCCGGACGCGCGAACGCGCTATGCCTTGCCGCAGTCATCCGGGATTCCTCCTCAAGAGGTTGCGCCATGAATTTCTCCCTTTCCGAAGAGCAGCAGGCCATCCAGGAGACGGCACTCGCGTTCGCCCGCGAGCGGCTCGCGCCGGACGCCGCCCAATGGGACGAGACCGCGCACTTTCCGGTCGACGTCATCCGTGAGACTGCCGCCCTCGGCATGGCCGCAATCTACGTGCCGGAAGAGAAGGGCGGCACCGGCCTCTCGCGCCTCGATGGCGCGCTCATCATGGAGGCTCTGGCGACCGGTTGCCCTGCCATCTCGGCTTACATCTCGATCCACAACATGGTCGCGTGGATGATCTCGAAGGCCGGCACGCCGGAGCAGATCGAGCGCTGGATGCCGAAGCTCGCCTCCATGGAATGGCTTGCGAGCTATTGCCTGACGGAGCCCGGCGCCGGCTCGGACGCCGCCGCCTTGCAGACGCGCGCGGAAAAGTCCGGCGACCACTACATCCTCAATGGCACGAAGCAGTTCATCTCCGGCGCCGGCGCCACCGACTTTTATTTCGTCTTCGCGCGCACAGGCGACGGCAGCGCAAACGGCGTCTCGGCTTTCGTCCTCATGAAGGACATGCCCGGCCTCTCCTTCGGCGCCAACGAGCGCAAGATGGGCTGGAACGCGCAGCCGACAGCCCAGGTCATCATGGAGAACGTGAAGGTGCCGGCGGCGAACCTTGTCGGCGGCGTCGAAGGACAAGGCTTCCGCCTCGCCATGTCCGGCCTCGATGGCGGCCGCATCAACATCGGCGCCTGCTCGCTCGGTGCGGCCTGGACGGCGCTCGACAAGGCCAAGGCCTACGTCTTCGAGCGCCGCGCCTTCGGCAAGAACATCGGCGAGTTCCAGGCCGTCCAGTTCAAGGTTGCCGACATGGCGACGGACCTCGAAGCCGCCCGCCTCATGATCTACCGCGCCGCCGACTCGCTCGATCGCGCCGACCCGCAGGCTTCCATGCATTCGGCCATGGCCAAGCGCTACGCGACCGACCTCGGCTTCAAGGTGTGCAACGAGGCGCTGCAATTGCACGGCGGCTACGGTTATCTGAAAGACTACGGCCTCGAGAAACTCGTGCGGGACTTGCGCGTTCACCAGATCCTGGAAGGCACAAACGAGATTATGCGTGTCGTCATATCGCGCAAGGTCCTTGGGGGTAACCGCGGGTGAACTCGTCCGCGCGGCATTCCTACAATCGCCGCAAGCCTATGCTTCTGCTTTGCGCGACCGAGCCTGCACCAGGATCCGCATGTCCCAAAGCCCGACCGACGACGCGCGTGACGTACCCTTCGCGCCCATCGCCCGCATTCTGTCCGCGCCGCGTGACCGGCCGTTCGTCGTCGCGCAGCTCGGCCAGTCGCTCGACGGCCGCATCGCCATCGAAAGCGGCGAGAGCCGCTGGATAAACAAGCAGGCCGCACTCGTTCACGTCCATCGCGTGCGCGCCGCCGTCGACGCCGTCGTCGTGGGTGTCGGCACTGTCGCGGCCGATGACCCCCTGCTCAACGTCCGCCACGTGCCGGGACGCAATCCGGCCCGCGTCGTCATCGATCCCAACGGACGCCTCCCGCTCTCCGCGCGCTGTCTCGCCGGCGATGACGGCTGCCGGCGTGTTGTCGTGCGCGGGATCGCAGCGCCGCTGCCCGAGGGCGTCGAGGAGTTGCGTCTTCCATGCGAAGGCGGGCGTCTCGATCCGTGCGCCATCGTCAAAGGCCTCTTCGACCTCGGCCTCGTATCGATGCTCGTCGAGGGCGGCGCACACACGATATCGTCATTCCTCGCGGCGCGTGCGCTCGACCACTTGCACGTGCTGGTCGCGCCTGTCATCCTCGGTTCCGGAAAGCCCGGGCTGCAGTTGCCACCCATCGCGCGTCTTGCGGATGCGCTGCGCCCACCCGCCGATGTCCACGTGTTGGATGACGGCGACGTGCTGTTCGATTGTGACGTGAGATCTTGCTGAATCGGGGGTTCGACCATGCAGACGTCACGTAGCTACTCGCCTCTCCAGCGTACGTTGCACTGGCTCATCGCCTTGGGTGTGATCGTGATGGTCCCGCTCGGCATCTATATGGTGCAGCGTGGTGCCTGGTCGAACTTCGACGCGCTGACGAACACGCTCTATAGCTGGCACAAGCTGATCGGCTTCTGCCTTCTCTGGGTGATCGTCCTGCGCATCATCGTGCGCCTCGCGCGCGGCGCACCACCACCCGAGCCGATCCATCCGATCCTGCAATTCGGCGCAACTCTCTCACACTTCGGCCTGTACGTTCTTCTTCTGCTCGTGCCGGTCCTCGGCTGGGTCGGCCTTTCGGCGTACGGTGCGATGGATGCCGCACTCGGCATCACGCTGCCGTCGATCGTCGCCAAGAACGATGCACTCTCCGAAACAGTCCTGCAGTATCACGGCTGGGCCGCCCTCCTGCTCGGACTCGTCGCGCTCGTTCACATCGGTGCCGCGCTCATGCACCGCTTCATCTTCAAGGATGGCGTCTTCGCGCGCATGTGGCCCGGCGCAGGTCCTGGCGGCCAGTAAGGCCTAGGTTCTCGGCAGCGCCAGCGTGTCCGTGTGCCCGACGACGGATTCCGTCCGCCGCACACTCAGCCAATGAGCGACGACGTCGGGCGGCACGCGACCGATCTCCGCGACGGCCGCGGCAAATCCATCCGCGAGCATGTCGATCAGCGTCTGCTCCGAGGAATCGATGCGCCAGGGGCTCGGCGCCTCCTGGACGTCGTAGCCTTGCCCGCGGAAGGCGAGCGCCAGAGCTTCGGGCGCGTTCGGGCCGGCAGCACTGCCGAAGCCCTTGTCCGTGCCCTGGTGCGCATTGAAGGCCGCTGTCATCTCAGCGTCGGCCGGATGCGCCGGGCTCCACGTCTGCACGCCGTCATAGGTGAGCACGGTATAGAACGCCGCGCCCTCCGAGGCGATGACGCGCGCGGCGCGCCGGATGAAATCGACCGAGCAGAGATCGAACAGCGCCGACGCCGTCACGAGATCGGGCCCACCGCCGACGGCACCTTCGAGATCCTGCATGAGATCGACCTGGCGAAACCGGACGGCGATCGCGCGCCCGCCCTTCTTGAGCGCGATCGACTCGCCGTTCTCTGAAGCCTCGTCGGCCCAGCTCAGCAACGCCGCGCGCGCGGCCTCCAGCAGCACCGGATCGTAGTCGACGAGCGTCCAGCTCTGCACGGAGCCGAGCGCCGGCGCCGTCGTGCGGATGTTGGAGCCCGTCCCGCAACCGAGATCGACGACCTCGATCGCGTCGCGTCCGGCGAGGTGCGCCGCCAGCGCGCCCAGCAGCGCCGGATCGCGCGCACGCACGTCGGCCGGCTCGCGCAGTGCCAGCCATTCGGGCGAGAAGCCGCTCATGCCCGGGCCTCCTTGATGACGTCGGCGATCATCCTCGCCGTATCCGACCAGCGAGGCAGGCTCTGGCCCGCCGACCACGAAGCGTCGCCGATTGCTTTCCGCAGGCTCGCGTCATCCACGAGGCGGCGCAGCGCCTGCTGGAGCGCACGCGGGTCACCCGGCGGCACTTTGAGCGCAGCCCCGTCCGGGACTGTTTCCGCCGCCGCGCCGCCCGTCGTCGTCACGATCGGCAGGCCGCGCGCCAATGCCTCCGCCAGCACCATGCCATAACCCTCGTAGTGCGATGCAAGCACGAAAATGTCGGCGCCGTCATAGAGCGCGTCCAGTTCCGCGCGCGATTTAGGCCCGGCAACCTCGACGCGCCCGTCGAGACCGCTCTGCTCGATCTGAGCGCGCAGCGCCTCGAGCGTCGCCGGACTACGATCGAGCGCGCCCACGATCTCCAGGTGCCAGTCCGGCGCATGCTCCGCCGCGTCGATCTCGAGTGCCCGGACGAGCACGTCATAGCCCTTGCGCGGCACGATTGAGCCGACGGCGAGCAGCATGAGGCTTCCCCTCCGCGCGCCGCCCCGTGCCCGCGGTGCAGCGTCGGTGCCTGGCTCGGCAACGGCGATGCGCGCCGCCGGCACGCCGAAATCGGCCGTGAGCGTGCGGCCTGTCATCGGGCTCGTCACGACCACGCGCAGCGCTCGCGCGAGCGCGGCCGTTTCCAGATTGCGCAGCACCTCAGCCCTTGCCGGCGTCAGACCAGCCTCGAGGCAAAGCGGATGATGCACGAGCGCGACGATCGGGCGATCGAAGCGCTCGATGAGCGCCGCCGGCATCGCGCCATAGGCGAGACCGTCGATGAGCAGAACGGCACCCGCCGGCGTCGCGGCGACCTGCTCGCCGGTGCGCGCGAGATCTTGAGCGGACGGATCGGGATAGCCACCGGGTAGCGCGAGGTGCACGACGTCGATGCCCGCTGCCGGGAGACGCGCGAGCACCTCCCGATCATAGGCATAACCGCCGGTCGGCAGCGTGATGTCTCCCGGTATGGCGAATACGGCTGCGACCATGTGCTCAGCCGGTCGATCCGTTCACCGGCCCTTCGAACCATGCCCGCGCGAGGTCGGTCTCGTGCAGCGTGACGCGGACCTTCGCGAGTCCCTTGCCATCGGCGCCGAGCGCACCCGACTTCGCGGCCGCAACGATCGCGTCGAAGATGTGCCGGCAAAGAAACTCGGTCGTCGTGAGCTTGCCCTTGAAGGCCGCGATCTCGTCGAGGTTCTTGTAGGCGAGCGGCTTCAGCGTCTTGCCGAGCACATCGAGCGCGGCGCCGATGTCGACGACGACGTTCTGCGCCGTGAGCTCGTTGCGGAAGAAAGCGACGTCGACGACGAAGGTCGCGCCGTGCATGTGTTGGGCCGGTCCGAAAAAGGGATCGGGCAGGCTGTGGGCGATCATGATGCGATCGCGCACCTCGACGGCGTACATCGTGCGTCTCTCCATTCCAGGTAGATAATGATCGGTTGAACGCGGATCGAACACGCGGTGGTCCGCGCCCCAGTCTTCCGCCGCCGCCTCAGCTTTCGCCGACGAAGTGCCGCAACAGGATATTGGCAATCGCGTGGCGGCCCGGCGCGGTGAGGCCTGCGGGATGGCGGTTTTCCAGCATGGCGCGCACTTCATCGCGCGTGAACCAGCGGGCATCGGCGAGTTCGGCCGTGTCAACCTTGAGCTCGGTCGTCTCGGCGTGGGCAATGCATCCGATCATCAGCGAGTGCGGGAACGGCCACGGCTGGCTGGCATGATACTCGACCTTGCCGACCCGGATGCCGGTTTCCTCGCCGACCTCGCGGCGCACGGCGTGCTCGATGTCCTCGCCGTGCTCGATGAAGCCCGCGAGCGTCGAGTACATGTTGGCCACATAGCGGTGCTCGTGCGCGAGGATGCAGCGCTCGCCGTCCGTGACGAGCATGATCACGACCGGGTCGGTACGCGGGAACCACTCGGCGCCGCACGCCCAGCACTTGCGCCGCCACCCGCCGTCCTTGACCTTGGTGGTCGAGCCGCACTTGCCGCAGCAGCGCGCATTCTCATGCCACTGGCCGAGCGCGCGCGCCTGCCCCGCGAGCGACTGATCCTCCGGCGTGAGCACACCTTGCATGGCAAGGGTTCTCAGATCCACGGCAGGGCGGAAATACTGCACGGCGCCCGGTGTCGCGCGGGCGAGGTGATCCGTGATCGAAATGGCGAAATGAGCCCGACCTTCGGCATCGAGTCCGAGGAACAGCGCATCGTTTGCGGGAAGCGCGAGGGACTCGACTTCGTGCCGACTCAGCCAACGGATCTCGCCGCTCGTGCGGTCGGGCCCCGGCGCGATCACGAGCTTCAAGTCGACGAGGATCATGAAGCGCGATGCCTCGCTCGCGAGACGTTCGCTTATCCATGCCGCGTCGGCCCGCTTGGCACTCGCGCGGTCCAGAAGCTGCGTCGTTCCGAGCGTCGGCGTCGGCATGGTAAAACCCCTTCTGGCCGCGAGATAGAGCACATGCGTGAGAGGGACGCAATGTGACTGGCGTGATGCAAGATCAGGCAGTCAGCCTGCGACACCTTTCTGCTTGACCGACATCGAAATTACACGATTGACGCACCGCGCTTTGCCGTGCTTTCCTCGCCGCAATAACAGGCTCTAAAGCCACAAAGGGAGGAAGTTTGATGATACCATTGCGCTCGAAGTGCGTCTTGGCCGGTGTTGCGCTTGGCGCAGCGGTCGCTTTCAGCGGCCCGGCCGCCGCCCAGACCCGGACGCTCAATATGCAGGCGACGTGGCCTGCCTCTCTCACACTCTACGAGAACTTCACCTACTGGGCGGATCGCGTCGACAAGCTTTCCGGCGGTACGCTCAAGATCAACGCCATGCCCGCAGGCCAGGTCGTCCCTGCTTTCGAGGTGCTCGACGCAACGCACAAAAAGGTGCTCGACGGCGCCCACGCCTGGGGCGGCTACTGGACCGGCAAGGACAAGACGGCGGTGCTCTTCACCGGCGGTCCCGGCGGCACCTTCGGCATGGACTACACGGACTTCATGGGGTGGATGTACTTCGGCGGCGGCTACGATCTCTATCAGGAGTTCTTCCAGAAGCAGCTCAAGCTCAATGTCGTCGCCATCTCGGTCCTCCCCTCCGGTCCGCAGGCCTTCGGCTGGTTCAACAAGCCCATCACGTCGGTCGCCGACATGAAGGGCATGAAGTGCCGCCAGACGGGCATCGCGGGTGAGGTCTGGAAGGCCCTCGGGTTCACCGTCGTAAACATGCCGGGTGGCGAAATCATTCCCTCGGCCCAGCGCGGCGTCATCGATTGCGCCGAGTGGGTCGGCGGCGTCGAGGATCTCCGCCTCGGCTTCCATAACGTCTGGAAGTTCCATTACTCGCCGGGCGTCCACGAGAACACGACCGTCGGCGAGCTTCTTTTCAACAAGGATGTCTGGGATTCGCTCAAGCCCCAGGAGCACGAGTGGATCAAGTCGGCCGCCAACGAGGCCTACGTGATCTGGCACGCGAAGTGGCAGCGCCAGAACGCCGACGCCCTCAAGGAGCTGCAGGAGAAGCACGGCGTGCAGATCCTCCAGACGCCGCGCGATATCCTGCTCGAGTTCATCAAGGGCTGGGACAAGATCGCGGCAGAAGAGTCGGCGAAGAATCCCTTCTTTAAGAAGGTGCTCGAGAGCCAGAAGGCCTACGCCTCGATCGTCGTGCCCTACAAGCGGTTCTACTTCCCGCCCTACTCGTTCATGGCGAACTACTACTTCCCGCCGAAGGCCAACTAGTCCGGCAGGTTGCTAAGGGAAATGCGGGGCGAGCTGGTTAGGGCTCGCCCTGTTTTCCGTCGATATAAGACTCCCAAAACAACGCCCGCGCATCGAAGCACATGAGGCTGCTTCAGCCACTTCGAATCCGTGCGGCGAAGGAATATCCGTCATGGCTGAACCACCCCAGTCACTTCTCACTGCTATCCGCATCATCGATCGCTTTACCGATGCCACGGGCTTCATCATCGCCCTTCTCGCCGTACCGCTGGTCGGCGCCGTGGCCTTCGAGGTCGTCTCGCGATACGTGTTTCACGCACCGACGACCTGGGCCTACGACCTTACGTACATGCTCTATGGCACGATATTCATGCTGGGAGCGGCCTACGCCCTTCACAAGGGCGCGCACGTCAGGACAGATTTCTTCTGGGAGAAGTTCTCGACCCGCACGAAGGGCATCATCGATACCATCTCGTATATCGTCTTCTTCTTTCCGGCGCTGGCGATCCTCGGCTACATCGGCCTCGGCGAGGCGATCTACGCGTTCAATATCGGCGAGGTATCAGATCAGTCGCCATGGCGGCCGATCCTGTGGCCGTTCAAGGCCGTCATCCCGCTGGCCTGCTTCCTCCTGCTGATCCAGGGCGTCTCTGAGCTGATCAAGAGCGTCTATGCCGCCCGCACGGGCATCGAACTCGAGCAAAAAGAGAAGGTCGAAGTATGAGCGCGGAAGCCCTTATCGGCCTGATCATGCTGATCGTGCTGCTCGGTGCCATCTTCATCGGCGTGCCGATCTCCTTCACACTGCTCTTCCTTGCCCTCACGTTCGGCTACTCCGCCATCGGCTCAACCGTCTTCGACCTCGCCTACCTGCAGACCATCGGCATGATGAAGGAGGAGCTGCTCGCCGCTGTGCCGCTCTTCGTCCTGATGGGATTCATCACCGAGCAGGCCGGCCTTATGGAGCGGCTTTTCACCGCGTTCCGTCTGCTCCTGTCGCGATTGCGAGGCGCGCTGTTCCTGGTCGTGATCCTGACCTCGACGGTGTTTGCCATGGCGACCGGCATCGTCGGCGCAGCCGTCACCGTTCTCGGCATCATGGCCTCGCCGATCATGAACAAGTCGGGCTACGACGCAGAGCTGTCCGCTGGCGCAATCGCGGCCGGCGGCACGCTCGGCATTCTTATTCCGCCGTCGGTCATGCTGATCGTGATGGGCCCGGTACTCGGCGTATCGGTTGCCGATCTCTATGCGGCGGCCTTCGGTCCCGGCTTCATGCTGGCCGGCATCTATCTCATCTACCTCATGGCGCGGGCCACTTTTAACCCGAAGCTCGGCCCGCCGGTTCCAATAGAGGAGCGCGTACACTCCGTCGGCGTGATCCTTAAGGAGATCGTACTCGGCACGGTGCCGCTCATCGCTTTGATTTCGGCAACACTCGGCTCAATTCTCGCCGGCCTCGCCACGCCAACCGAGGCCGCGGCCGTCGGCGCCGTCGGAGCCATGTTCCTATCGATCGTGTATGGGAGATTCACGTTCGCAGGCTTCAAGCGGGCGCTGCTGAACACAATGGCGACATCGAGCATGGTGTTGCTGCTGGCGGTGACCTCCAACATCTTCGGCGCGGTCTTTGCCCGCCTTGGCACGGCCAACTGGATAACCGAGAGCCTTCTCGATCTCCAGCTTCCACCGACGATGATGCTCATCCTCATCCTCGTCCTGATCTTCCTCCTCGGATGGCCATTCGAATGGCCGGCGATCGTGCTGGTCTTCCTGCCCATCTTCTTTCCGGTCGTGAAGGCGCTCGAGATCGATCTGATCTGGTTCGGTGCACTGGTCGCCGTCGTTCTGCAGACGGCCTTCCTCTCGCCGCCCGTCGCCATGTCGGCCTACTACCTGAAACAGGTGGCGGAGAGTTGGAGCTTGGCAACGATCTACAAGGGGATGTTCCAATTCATGATACTGCAGTGCGTGGCCATCGCATTGCTGGTCGTCTTCCCGTCGATTGCGACGTGGCTGCCCCACACGCTGAACGAGGCAGCCCGCATCAAGCCCCTGTCGGCGGAGCATCAGAAGATCATCGAGCAGCAACGTCACCAGCAGTCGCTCGAGGACGACTACGGCACCCCGGTGAAAAAGAAGTAGCGATCGCGCCCTAATGCTAGAAACGTCGAACGGCGCAGACCCCCGCGGGTCTGCGCCGTTCTGTTTGAGAAGCCTTGAGGCACCCGAGCTACTTCATGACGACTTCGATCTGCGTCGTCTCGCCGGCCTGGACCGTGAAACCGTGGCGGAACACGCGGCCCGAATGCCGGGCCGTCACCACGTAGCTGCCGGCCGCCAGCACGTGCGTCGGCAAG
>DATMRT010000002.1:0-63508 GCA_035565975.1 Hyphomicrobiaceae bacterium | reverse complement strand
TGAACCCCGCGTTCATCCCCCGCAATCACCTCGTCGAGGAAGCGCTGAACGCAGCGGTCAATGACGGTGATCTCGCGCCCTTCGAAAAGCTGATCGGTGTGCTCGCACGTCCGTTCGAGGATCAGCCGGATGTGCCGGAGTACACGCTGCCGCCGCGTCCGGAGCAGGTCGTGCGCGCGACGTTCTGCGGAACCTGATCAGCGGCGTCCGCCGGCAAGGTTTACCGACGCCGGATCGGCGCGCAGGCGCGCCATTGCAGTGATGCCGATCGCCGGGCCGAGCGCCAGCATCATGAAGGCGTACGTCCAGCCGAGGCCGCTCACGACGTACGGCATGACGTGGATCGTCACGAGCGTCAGCAGAAAGCCGATGCACGTTTGAACTGTCAGCATCGTGCCGACGAGCGTGCGGTCGCTGAGCTCGGTCACGGAGGCGGAGAACTGCGCCGAGTCCGAGACGACCGTAATGCCCCAGACGATGCCGATGAGCAGCACCAACCACGCCGGGCCGCCGAAGGCAAAGCCCATGACGAGTGCGCACGTGCCGCTCACCGCGAGCGAGGCGATGGTGACGGCGGTGCGGCCGATGCGGTCGGCAGCCCATCCCCCGACGAGGCAGCCGATGGCCCCGCTCGCGATGATCAGGAATGTTGCGACGCTCGCGCCGATTGGTGGTGTCGCTCCGTATCGTTGCGCAAAGCTCGCCGCGAGGAAGGTGCCGATCCACGCCCACATGGCATAGAGCTCCCACATGTGGCCGAAGTAACCGAGATTGGCGAGACGCAGCGGCCGGCGGCGGAAAGCCTCGGTCGCGTTGGCGAGGCGGAACGGTGGCGCCGGCGCCCGGTTCGGCCCAAGCTCCACGCGACGGATGAGCAGGGCTCCCGCCAGCGCACAAACGCCCGCAACCATGCACGGCACGCGCCAGTCGAGGCCGAGCGGCACGAAGAGATGTGGCATGGCCGAGCCGAGCGTCACCGCCCCGACGAGCAGGCCGATGAGAAGGCCGAGGTCACCCTTGGCCCAGGTCGCAGCCATCTTCATGCCGACGGGATAGACGCCGGCAAGGCAGAAGCCGGTAACGAAGCGGAGTAGAGGCACCGCGATATCGGTCGGCGTGAACAGGACGACCGCGAGGCAGGCGCCACCGGCAATCGCGGCCGACGTCATGAAGAGATTGCGCAGCTCGTAGCGATCGGCGGCGCTCAGTAGCGCGCTCGTGATGGTGCCGCCGACGAAGCCGGCCTGCACGCTGCTGGTCATGAGCCCTTCCTGGAACGGCGTGAGCGTCCAGCCCTGGCGCATCGCCGCGAGCGAGGCGGTCGTTGCGAACCACGTCGTCATGGCCGCGACCTGGGCGAGCAGCAGGAAAACGAGGGAGCGCGTGCGGACCGCCGCTGTATCGGTGCTCGCCGGCATGGGCTCAGGCCTTTCGTCGAAGCGACTCGGATGCAAAGAGGCCGAAAGCTGCGCCGATGAGCACGAGGCCCGAAGCGCCGGCGAGCAGCGCCGTGACAGGGCCATAGAGGTCGGCGATGAAACCGAGGGCCAGTGGGCCGACAACGTAGCCGATGTCGCCGGTCATGCGGAACGTGCTCATGGCAGCGGCATTCATGCCGGGTGGTGCGGAATCGGCGGCATACGCGGCGGGCGCGGCGCCGCCGGCCGCGATCGCGATACCCCAGACGATACAGGCCGCGAGAAACCACGGATAGGACGGTGCAAAGCAGAAGAGCACCATGGAAAGGCCGCTGATCAGCGTCACCGGGACGATGACCGTCTTGCGCCCGTAGCGATCGGCGAGCCATCCGGCGGGATAGGCAGAGAAGAGGCCGGCCACGCTGCCGAGCATCAGACCGAAGCCGATCGCTGTCACCGAGATGCCGAGGCGTGCCGTCGCCAGAATGGGGATGATGGCGAAGAGTCCGCCTGTGCGCACCACGGCATTCATGAGCGATATGAGACTCACGAGCACGTAGCCGGTATTGCGGGTCAGCGTTCGGATCTGGGCGATGAACGAGAGCTTCGGCGCGCCGGAGGAGCTTGGCGCGCGCGCCATCTCGCGGGTTTCGCGGACGGCGAACCACGCGACGGTGGTTGCGAGAAAGGCGCCGAGCCCGGCGAAGATGAAAGGCGCGCCAAGACCGAAGTGCTCGGCCAGAAGGCCACCGGGGAAGGGACCGATACCAACCGAGAAGATGAATGTGCCCTGATAGACCGCGATCATGCGCCCGCGCACCTCGGGCGTGCTGATGTCGGCGAGGACAACCTGGCCCGTGGTGAGTACGAGCCCGGCGCCGAAGCCTGCGATGAATCTTGCGACGATGAACTCGGGATAGCTCGTCGCCCACGCGCACCAGAGGTTGCCGGCGGCCGAAACGAGGCCGCCCATCGCAAGGGTCGGACGCCGTCCGATCCAGTCCGAGATCTGACCAGCGGGGAGCGCTGAAAGGCAGCGCGCGAGGCCGTAGGCGGCGACCGCCATGCCGATCGCGGACGCCGGCACGCCGAACGATTGCGCATAGAGCGCAAGCGAGGGCACCATGGCCCCGAAGCCGAGCTGATTCACGGCCACGAGGACGCACATCCAGACAAGTATGCGGCGTTCGAGCGACATGCGGCGCAGGTATCCGCTCAGATGTTGTCGCGAACGATCGTTTCGCCCTTGATGTTGTCCACCGTGACGTAGCTTTCGTAGTAGGTGATCACCGGCTCGGCGCCGAACCGCTCCTTTGCCTCGGCGCGCCATGCCGGGCTGAACCACGCCTCGGCCGCTTCTCGCGATGTCCAGTAGTAGACGCCGCCACCACCGGCCTCACCATTCAGGAAGTCCTTACGCAACAGTCCTTTGTCGCCGAGTGCGCGGAAGGTCGGCGCGGATTTGGTCTGGGCCGCGATCGCGGCCTCGCGCGGACGCTGGGGCATGGGGATCTGAACCACGGCGATAATCATTCCCTGCACTCCTGGGTGTGGCTTGACGCGATTGCTGAAACTCTGAAGGGGCGACATCATGAGCGCCACGCAACCGCGCCAAGAACGCCGTGCGGGACGTGGGGGGAAAACGTGATCCACTGCATTGACGATTGGCGTGCCCGGCGCAAGGAACTTCGCGCGGCCCCCAGTCTCGCGCCCGCAATCGAGATCGGCGCGGAACGCATGGCAATGAGTGGATGACCCCGTGAGAAGCGTTCTTCTGCCGATCCTGGTGACGCTCTATCTCCTCGGCTTCTCCAACCTCTTCCTCAGATCGAGCTTCGGCGTCATGGCGCCGGAGCTCGAGCGCGAAATGGGCATGTCGCCGGCCCTGCTCTCGACGGTCGCGAGCGCTTTCTTCATTGCCTATGCCCTCATGCAGATCCCGACGGGCATGATGCTCGATCGCTTTGGGCCGCGCCGCGTGCTCTCCGCCATGATGCTCTTCACCGCAATTGGCACCGCGCTCTTCGCTGCTGGAGAGACGGCCCAGACACTCACGTTCGGCCGCATTCTCATGGGCATCGGCTGTTCCGGCGCCTTCACCGGCGCTTTCTATATCCTGGCCATGTGGATGACGCCGGAGCGCGTCGTCACGCAGACGGGCGCCCTCAACAGCTTCGCGGCTGTGGGCAACCTATGTGCGACGGCCCCCTTTGCAGCTTTGATCGCGCTTATCGGCTGGCGTGAGAGCTACTGGCTCTTCACCGCTGGCATTGTCCTGCTGATGATCGCGCTCGCGCTCTTCGTGCGCGATACGCCGCCCGACCATCCACCGCGGCAGGTGAAGAACGAGCGGCTCGGCGCAGTGCTCGCCGGTGTGCGCGAAGCCGTCCGCCAGCCAGGCATGAGGCGGATGCTTTTCACAGGGCTGCCCATGTCGGCGGGCGGCCTGCTTTCAGGTGCCTGGGGGGCGCCTTACCTCAAGCATGTCCACGGTCTCGATGATATCGAGCGTGGAAGCGTTCTCCTGCTCATGGCGCTCGGCGGTATCGGCGGCCACTTCTTCTATGGCCGCATTGCACGGCGGATCAACTCACTGAAGAGGCCGGTGCTCGTCGGCGGCACTGTGGTTCTGGTGATGGTGCTCGCCCTCGCGCTTCTCTCGAAGCCGCCGCTCATGCTGGTGACTGTCATATTCGTCGCGATCAGCATCTGCAGCGCCTACCCGACGGTCTCGCACGCGCACGCGCGCGGCCTCGTGCCGGCGCGTCTCATGGGGCGCGGCGTGGCGGCGAGCAACATGGGGATCATGACAGCCATTGCCGGGGCGCAGTTCATGTTCGGGTGGATTCTCTCGGCCTTTCCGGCCATTGCGGGTGCGCCGCCGGAAGTGGCGTACCGGACGGCTTTCGGCGCGCAGGCAGGCGTGGCGCTCATCGGCCTCCTGATCTTCCTCCGTGTTCCGGACGTGCGGCCGCGCGGATAGATGGCTTCAGGCGACGCGCTGCTGGAGCAGCGGAACAACCCACTCGATGAAGATCTGCAGGCGGCGCGAGAGATGGCGGCGATGCGGATAAAGCAGGGTCATCGGTAAGGGCGGGGCACGATGCTCCGGCATGACTTCGACGAGGGCACCAGAAGCGAGATAGTCACGCACATCGTAGGCTGGGATCTGAATGAGGCCCAGACCTGCCAGCGCACAGGCGATATAGGCCTCGGCGCCATTGACCGTGACATTTGCGTGCATGGGACGCGTGTGCAACTCGCCTTTATCGCACCACTCCCAGTCTTCGGCGCGGCCCGTCGATGGAGAAGCGTAGAGCACGGCATGATGTCGGTCGAGGTCGTCGGGCGTGCGCGGAACCCCGTGCGCTTGTAAGTACGCGGGGCTGGCGCAGTTGATGAGCTTCAGATCGCTGATGCGGCGCGCGATCAGCGTCGAGTCGCCGAGCGCGCCCACGCGGATGGCGCAGTCGACATTGTCTTCGACAAGATTCACGGCGCGGTCGGTGACGCCGAGCTCGATTTTGATGGCCGGGAAGCGTGAAAGAAAATCTGGCAGCTCGGGAGCGATGATCAGGCGGCCGATGCGCCCTGGGACATCCACGCGCAGCCGACCTCCGAGATGCTCCGATGACTTGCGAAAGAGCCCTTCGGTCTCCTCGATATCGGCGAGGAGGCGCAGGCATCGGTCGTAGAATGCTGTGCCGTCATGTGTGAGCGAGACCCGGCGCGTCGTCCGATTGAGAAGGCGGGCACCCATGCGGGTTTCGAGATCTTGAACGGCCGTCGAGACGGACGAGCGAGGCAAGCCGAGCGTTTGGGCCGCCTGGGTAAAGCTCGCGCACTCCGCAACACGGACAAAGATGCGGAAAAGGTCGATCCGATCCATGTACCTATTGTTCGCCTATCCCGACCAGTTATGTCAGTTGAGTTGAGTTTATCCTTTCATATTAGATGATTACGTCTGTCTTGGTAAGGGCCGCCTGGGCGGCTGCAGGTATGAGGAGACGAGCAATGGCGGATCACAGCATCAAAGGAAAGACGGCGCTCATCGCAGGTGGAGCGAAGAACCTCGGCGGCCTCATTGCCCGCGATCTCGCGGCGAACGGTGCCCGGGCTGTGGCCATTCACTACAACAGCGCCTCCAGCAAGGCCGACGCCGATGCCACTGTCAGGGCAGTGCAGGCGGCTGGTGCAGAAGCTCACGCATTCCAAGCCGATCTCACGACGGCGGCTGCTATGCAGACGCTCTTTGCGGACGCCAAGGCGGCCATGGGCGGCATCGACATCGCGGTCAACACCGTGGGCAAGGTCCTGAAGAAGCCGATCGCAGAGATCAGCGAGGCCGAGTTCGACGAGATGAGCGCCGTCAATTCGAAGTCAGCCTTCTTCTTCATCAAGGAAGCCGGCAAGACGCTGAACGACAACGGCAAGCTGGTGACGCTCGTGACCTCGCTGCTCGGGGCCTTCACGCCATTCTACGCTGCTTATGCGGGCGGCAAGGCACCGGTCGAGCACTACACGCGCGCGGCTGCCAAGGAATTCGGCGCACGTGGAATATCAGTCACCGCGATCGGGCCTGGTCCCATGGACACGCCCTTCTTCTATCCGGCAGAGGGGGCCGACGCGGTTGCCTACCACAAGACTGCGGCGGCTCTTTCGCCCTTTTCGAAGACCGGTCTCACGGACATCGAGGACATAATTCCCTTCATCCGCCTGCTCGTTTCCGACGGCTGGTGGATGACCGGCCAGACAATCCTGGTGAACGGCGGCTACACTACAAAGTGAGAACTTGACCCTCCGTCCGGGCAATCGTATTGGCCCTCGACAATTAATCCGTGGGCTTACGAGGACTGTTTATGCACACCGTTATGGTGACGGCCGGAGGGTTTGCGCTGCTGGGTCTGTTCATGCTGCTTGTCCGATTCTGGTCGTCCGAACGCGGCATTCTTTCCGTGGCGGTCAACGCCTTCGTCCCGGTGTGGTTCGCTATTACACTCGTGAATTTCTGGATTGGAATTGCGTACGCGGGATACACTGTGCTGCAGGAGCTGCCGGTACTTGCCATCACGTTCGGCCTTCCGGCCGCCGTGGCGATCCTGATCAACATGCGCGCCCGGCAAAAACGACGGCCCTGAGAAGGTAACAATGGCAGCAGAGGCTTCCGGCCCCGACCTCGCAAAAATCGTCGCGTTGCTTGGGGCTGCTGTCGTCGCCGTACCGATCTTCAAGCGACTAGGGCTTGGCTCGGTGCTCGGCTATCTGGCGGCGGGGTTGGCAATAGGCCCGTTCGGCCTCGCGCTTTTCACGGATCCGCAGGCCATCATCCACGTCGCTGAACTCGGCGTGGTGATGTTCCTCTTCATTGTCGGCCTCGAGATGGAGCCGGCTCGCCTCTGGGGGCTGAGGCGCGAGATATTCGGGCTCGGCGCACTGCAGGTCGGTTTGTGCAGCGCGCTGCTCACCATTGTCGGGTTGGCCATGGGCTTCCCGCTCGGCGTGTCGTTCATCGCGGCTGCGGGCTTCGTGCTGACGTCGACGGCCATCGTCATGCAGGTGCTCGAGGAGCGCGGCGAAATGTCGACGCCCAAGGGGCAGCGGATGGTGTCCATCCTCTTGCTCGAGGATCTCGGCATCGTGCCGCTCCTCGCCCTCGTCGCGTTTCTTGCGCCGGGCGGCGCCGAGACCACGCTGACGGACCGGCTCATGGCCATCGGCGTCGGCATTGCTTCCATCGTGTCGCTTATCGCCGTCGGCCGTTACCTGCTCAATCCGCTGTTCAGTCTGCTGGCCAATGCCAAGGCGCGCGAGATCCTGACCGCGGCGGCCCTCCTCGTCGTGCTCGGCTCGGCCCTGGCGCTGCAACTCGGCGGCCTGTCCATGGCCATGGGCGCGTTCCTCGCCGGCGTGCTCCTGTCGCAGTCCTCATTCCGGCATCAGCTCGAAGCCGATATCGAGCCGTTCCGCGGCCTGCTGCTCGGGCTCTTTTTTCTCGGTGTCGGGATGGCGCTCGATCTCGGCGTCATTGCCAACAACTGGCGGCTCGTTCTGGCTGGCGTCGTTTCCTACATGACGCTGAAGTTCGCCGGTATCTATGCCGTCGCGCGGGTGACGAAAAGCAGCCACCGCGAAAGCCTCGAGCGCGCGGTCATCATGTGCCAGGGCGGCGAGTTCGCCTTCGTGCTCTACGCCGCAGCAACGAGTGTCGGCCTGCTCACGGGCGAGAAGAGTGCGATCCTGACGGCCGTCGTCATCATCTCGATGGTCCTGACCCCGATGATGATCATCTTGCATGATCGGCTGACGCCGCCGGTGGCTCAGTCGATGGACGGCGTCGAGGCACCCAATGGCCTTGAGAGCAAAGTGCTGATCATCGGCTTCGGCCGCTTCGGGCAGATCGTCAGCCAGCCACTTCTCGCGCGAGGCCACACGATCTCGTTCATCGAAACCGACACCGAGAGCATTCGGGATGGTGCGGATTTCGGCTTCAAGGTGCACTATGGCGACGGGACGCGGCTCGATATCCTGCACGCGGCTGGCGCTGCAAGCGCGCGGGCCATCATCATCGCCATCGACAAGCCGGAGTCGACACAGAGGATCGCCGAGATCTGCCACGCGGAGTTTCCGCTGGTGCCTGTGTTCGCGAGATCCTTCGATCGCACGACTTCGCTCCAGCTCGTGCAGGCAGGCGTCGACTATCAGATCCGGGAAACCTTCGAATCGGCGCTCGCCATGGCGGAGGAAGCCCTCGTCAGATTGGGGTGCGAGCAAACGCAAGCCGCGGACGTCATTGTCGAGTTCCGCCGGCGCGATGCCGAGCGTTTCGAGCTCGAAGCCAGCGGCGGGCTCTATGCCGGACGCGCCTTGCTGATCAGCAATATCCCGATATCGCAGCGCCGCGCAGAGGAGACGACGGGCGACCAGGAACCTGCTTAGCCGGCCACACAATCACCCAATCGTTCATTTAACGGCCGATGGTTGCCTCGATTCGGGCGCGGCTCGTGTGGCGCGAGCTGATTTGACGGGGAGGGAGATCGGACAGCATGAGGGGCTGGCTGCCGCAGGCTATACGTGTTGGCGCGGGCGGTCTGCTCGGCGTGCTGGTCCTCATGAGCGCCACCCTGGCAGCGGCGGCGCAGCGTATTCCGGATGACCTCGCCGCACGTCTCAACGAGCGCCAGCTCAAGGCGTATCAGGCCTATCTCGCGGCGCGCACGCCCTTCGAGCGGCGCCTCGACATGTACTGGGCCGAAGTCGATTCGCTGCGCGATGGGCGCCGCCGCAAGCGCGCAGCCGGCGTCCCGTTCTCGGCGGCCGACTACGTGCCCGAGCATCCGCCGCAGTACGAGGGACCGCCGCTGCCTTCTGATGTCGCGAAGATCATTGCCGATCTGCGACCGCCCCGCCCCGACAAGGAGATCGCGGGCCTCCATGATTTCCTCGCGGCCGCGAAGTCCCACTATGGCTACGTGCCCTCGGCCATTGCCGAGCGCGAGTTCAAGCGCCGCTACGCGATCGAGGCCCTTCGCGTGGGCCTCAGCAAGGCGCAGGTGCTCGACGTCTTTGCCTTGGAAACGGGCGGGCGCGGCGTCTACGACATGCAGGCAGGTATCGATCCCGAAACGCGCAAGGGCCGGCCGATTTCAACGGCGCTCGGTTATGCGCAGCTTCTTGCCGGCAACTCCGTGAACGAGGTGGCAAAGAGCGGGCACGTGTTCGTCAGGCGGCTCGAGGACATGGCGCGGGCACCAGGAGTTTCGCCGCCGCGGGCTGCGTATCTGAAGCGCAAGGCGGCGATCGTGCGCAAGATGGTGCGTGCGGCGAAGTCGGTACCTTATCAGTGGAGTCGCCACGTCGCGCTCGGCAACACGCCGCGCGGCCAGGGCATTCATGCGCTCAATCTCGATCCCGATGTCGGCCCCTGGCTACAGGTCATCAAACTCAGGGGCGTGCTCGATCACGGTCTGCGCGCAGGGCGCACGTCGCTCAGCGGACCCGAGCTCGAGCTCATGAATCTGGCGGGGCCGGGCACGGGCCTCGAAATGATGACGCCGATCGGCCGGCAGATGCCGACCACCAATTTCTTTTCCCGCCCCGCCTACTACCGCAACACGATCGTGCGCGAGAAGTCCGGCGCCGAGTTGCTAGCCGCGCTCGAGCAGCGCATGCGAGTCAACGAGAAGAAGGCGGGCGCCGTCGAGTTCGCGCGTATCTTCGATGAGATCGCTGGTAGTCGCCGATAGCGCTGCGCGGTTGACTTCCAGCGACGGATTTTCCATCAGCGGGCGGGATTGCGCGTGCGTGCAATCCGACTATTGTGCAGCGCAGTATTTCCATTGATGCCCCGATAAGGACGCCCGCCATGGCCACCCCTCGACGCGCCGCCGCAGCCGCGACTTCCGCAGCCTCGCTCGATGCCTGCGCGAGCGCGCTCGCGGCAGCAGAGCGCGTGCTGCACCTCGCCCGCTCGGCGGTCGGCGCGAAATCGGCCGCGGCGGGCCGGGGCGACAGCGCCCAGCACGCGCTTCACGGTCTCGCCTGGCTCGCGACGTACGTGGAGGCGCTTCGGCAGATGCTTGGATGGGCGCGGCGGCTCGAGGCCGAAGGACGCGCCGGCGAGATGGAGCGGTTGCTGCTCGGAGCAGCGTTTGGCGAATATCTGGCGCAGATCGGCGGCGGCATTCCCATGAGCCAGGGCGAGATCGTGCGCCCGGGACAGCTCGGCATTCCCGCGGTCGAGGTTGCACGATTCCTCGCCGAGCCCGCCGTTGCCGAACTCATGGAGAGCGGCTTTTCTGACGACGTGAAGGCGCGTATCGCGGCGCTCATCGCGGAGCAGCCCGCGGCCACCACGTTCGGCGATACAGGCCTCGACGAGACGCTCGCCGCCATGCGCGAGGAGATGCGCAAGTTTGCCGTCGAGAAGGTCATTCCCTACGCCCACGGGTGGCATCTCAAAAACGAGTACATTCCGCTCGAGGTCATTGCTGAGATGGGCACCATGGGCGTGTTCGGCCTCACCATTCCCGAAGAGCACGGCGGTCTGGGCCTTGGCAAGGAGTCCATGTGCCTCGTCTCGGAAGAGCTTTCGCGCGGCTACATCGGCGTCGGTTCTCTCGGCACGCGCTCGGAGATCGCCGGCGAGCTTATCCTCCAGAACGGAACGGACGCGCAGAAGGCCAAGTATCTCGGGCCGATCGCAGCAGGCGAAATCCTGCCGACGGCGGTCTTCACGGAGCCAAATACGGGCTCGGATCTCGCGTCGCTGAAAACGCGCGCGGAGAAGCACGGCGACGTCTACAAGGTCTTCGGCCAGAAGACGTGGATCACGCATCCCGCGCGCGCCGATGTCATGACGCTGCTCGTGCGCACGAACCCGAATGAGCCGGGCTACAAGGGTCTCTCCATGCTGCTCGCCGAGAAGCCACGGGGGACGGACGAGAACCCGTTCCCGGCTGAAGGTATGACCGGCGGTGAGATCGAAGTGCTCGGCTATCGCGGCATGAAGGAGTTCGACATCTCCTTCGACGGTTTCGAGGTCCCCGTGAGCCAGCTTCTCGGTGGCGTCGAGGGCCAGGGCTTCAAGCAGCTCATGGCGACGTTCGAGTCGGCGCGCATTCAGACGGCGGCGCGCGCCGTCGGGGTCGCGCAGTCGGCCATGGACCTCGCGCTCAAGTATGCGCTTGAGCGTGTGCAGTTCGGGAAGCCGATCTTTGAGTTCCCGCGCGTCGCCAACAAGATCGCCATGATGGCCGTCGAGACCATGATCGCACGCCAGATCACCTATTATGCGGCCCGCGAGAAGGACGAGGGGCGGCGCTGCGATCTCGAAGCGGGCATGGCCAAGCTGCTCGCGGCGCGCATCGCCTGGGCAAATGCCGACAACGCGCTGCAGATCCACGGCGGCAACGGCTTTGCGCTCGAATATCCAGTCTCGCGCGTGCTGTGTGATGCGCGCATTCTGAACATCTTCGAGGGCGCCGCCGAGATCCAGGCCCAAGTCATTGCCCGGCGCTTATTGGAAGGCGCGAATTGATCCGAGCCGTCTCGGATAGTCTACTCTGCACGCCAATTGGCTATTTTGGTTGTCTGCAGTGTGGGCAGTTTGGGGGCGAGGCTATGGCAGACGAGCAAAGCGGCAGTCCGCGGCTGCCGCGCGGCTGGAGGTCGCTCAGGGGAATTGGGGGGCTGGCGGCGCTGGCGGCGCCACTGGCACTCGCAACACTGGTGCTTGCTATCTGGCCGGTACCACAGTCGCCGTTACAGAGTGAAGATTTTCTCCTCTACGGCGTCTCCCCGGGTGTGACAAAGGTGGTCGATCGCTTGCGCGATAAGGATCCGACAGCGTTGGTCATCTACTCTCGGTTCTTTGTGCTCTATGTGACGGTGGGCATCCTTGCAGCCATCGGCTTCATAGCGCGAGGCCTCCGCCAAGGACTGAAGCGTGGAAATCGAGGTGACTTCGGCTTCCTGCTCTTTCTGCAATCGCCGGCTCTGCTCTTGTTCCTGGATGACCGGTTCATGCGAGGCGGACGATTCGGGCTCGCTATCCTTGCCGTCCTCTATTGCATCATGCTGCCCGTGTTCTGGCTCCTCAGCAGGCACATGCTGAACGGCCTCGAAGCATTTGCAACCCAATCAAAGCGGGGGCGCCCGGATGAGTGAGCCCAATCAGCCATCGGTGACCACTCAGCTCCCCGCTTTCAAATCCGCAGGCGTTATGAGCACGGAAAAGGCTTCGCACCAGACGATGACGCTCGCGTACTTGCTGATATCCACGCCGGCGGGGATGGCGTAGCGCTGGCTGCCCTTGAACGCTCTGAGCCGCCCGAGATCGACGAACATCTGATCCTTCAGATCGCCCGAGCGGCGGATTGGCGCCTTCGGCACGAGATAGACATGGTATTTCGGCCCCGGCCCGACCTCGAAGTTCTCTTCGAGGAAGACACTGTCGGGCCGCACGCTCACGTTGCCCTTGCCCCAATGCACGGGGTCGGACGGATCGGCATGGATGAAAGTGCCGCGCGCAACCACCGCTGCCGTCTTGTCGCCCTCGGTCAGCACTTCGGCGGCGGGTGGGGGCGGGAAGAGGTAGGGAAAGAAGAAAATGCCGGCTGCAAAGCCGACCCCGGCGCCGAGAATGCCGCCGAGCAGAAATCCGATCAGCCACCGCTTCACGTTGATGCCCCGTTGAATGACTTCGGCAAAGGAGTCGTGGCCAAGCTAGGCCATAGTGGAGGAGCGCGCTACGTTCAGCCGTCCCCTACGATGCTCAACACCTTTCAACTCTGCGAGATGTGAATGCCCGCGAGCGAGCCCTCTCTGACGGTCGGCATCGAAGAGGAATACCATCTCGTCGACACGCGCACGCGCGCGCTGGCGACGGAAGCGCCACCCGGTTTCGTCGCGGAATGCGAGCGGGTGCTCGGGTCGCAGGTCTCGCCCGAGTTCCTGCGATCACAGATCGAGGTCGGCACGCGGCCGTGTCGGACACTCGCGGAGGCCCGCACGGATCTGCAGCGCCTGCGCTCGGGCGTCATCGCGACAGCCGCGCAGTTCGGTCTCGCGCCGATCGCGGCCTCGACGCATCCGTTTGCGCGCTCCGGCGAGGCGCCCCACACGGATCGCGAGCGCTATCACAACTTGGCGCGCGATCTCGCCGGCGTTGGGCGCCGCCTGCTCATCTCGGGAATGCACGTCCACATCGGCATCGAGGACGACGAGCAGCGCATCGACCTGATGAATCAGCTGCGCTATTTCCTCCCCCACCTGCTGGTGCTGGCGACCTCTTCACCCTTCTGGGAAGGCGAGGATACGGGTCTCAAGAGCTGGCGCCTCGCGATCTTCCGCGAACTGCCGCGCACGGGGCTTCCGGGGCGCTTCAACAGTTGGGACGAGTATCGTCAGACGGTGGACGTACTCGTGCGCGGCAAGGTCATCGAAGATGCCTCGAAGATCTGGTGGGATCTGCGTCCCTCGGCGCGCTTCCAGACCCTCGAGATGCGGATCACCGATATCTGCACGTCGAGCGAGGATGCGGTGACGGTTGCGGCGCTATTCGTGTGCATTGCGCGAATGCTTCATCGTCTGCGCCGCAATAACCAGAGTTGGCGTACCTACCCCGTTTTCCTCCTCGAAGAGAACCGCTGGCGGGCACAGCGCTACGGGCTTGCGGGCTCCCTCTTCGACTTCGGCCGGGGCGAGCTCGTGCCCTATGCCGACCTCCTCGATGAAATCCTGGCCATCATCCACGAGGACGCTGTGGCCCTCGGCTGCCTGGCGGAGGTCGAAGGCGCCCGCCGCATTCTGGCCGAGGGCACGAGCGCGGACCGTCAGCTCGCCTGCTTTGCCCAGGCGCTTGCCGCCGGTGCGAGCCGTCAGGAGGCGCTGGAGGCCGTCGTGGACCACCTGATTGCGGAAACAAAGCGTGACGCATGACAGATTCTTGACGGATTGGCATGGAAGCCATAACCACTTGGACGCGCTCTCCAAGGGGCATTGCCCATGCTTTTGCTGAAGGAGGCGGAAGTCGTTGCGGCCGGTAGCACGCGCAACGTCTACCGCCATCCCGACAACCCCTCTCTGCTGATCAAGGTCATCCGCCCCGCTGCGATCGAGGAGCGGTTCGGCAGTGGTGCGCCCTGGTACAAGTTCAGGCGGCGCCGCTACCGCCACCTCATTGCCTATCTGAGGGAGATCCGTGAGCAGATCGCCGTCCATGCCATGGGCGGCGCGTATCCGCCTTACCTTCAGAAGATCGTCGGTATCGTTGAAACGGACCTGGGCATGGGTTTCGTGGTCGAGGCCGTGTTCGGGCGCGACGGGAACTTCGCCCCGACGGTCGCGGATCTGATCCGCCGCGGGCAGCTCGACCGGACAATCCGCGCCAAGCTCGATCACTTCCTCGAGGAACTTGTCGCTTCCCCGGTGATCGTCGCCGACCTCAATCCTTCGAATGTGGTCCTCGGCTTTACGCCCGAGCATGGCGAGCATTTCGTGCTCATCGACGGGATCGGGTTCAAGAACATCATCCCGCTCGAGCGCATGAGCGCCTATGCCAACCGGTGGGGCAAGGCGCGCAAGGCGAGCCAGTTCCGCGCCGCGGTCGAGGCGCGAGCCGCGCGCGTCGGCGCAGTCCGAGGCGCCTCGGAGGCACCGGCCTGAGTGGTGCCGCAGCGCCACACTTCGCGGTTTCTGGGCAGCGATACGCGATAGCTTCCGGCCGTCTGCGGCCGATCTAAGGGCGGACTGGCGTTAATTCGTTCCTATGTTTTTCTGTGTTTTGTTTGCACTGGCGCCCCGGGCCGTTAGAATTATGGGCGTTCATCTGTGGCTCGCCGGCTGTTGCCGCTTTCCGTGCGCGGCGGCTGTGCAGCGCACTTATCCCTCGGCATGGGTTGAGAGACGATGCAGGTCTGCTTTCGGCACCGGTTGGGTGAGTGCGTGATGATGCCGCTTGGTGCGCTGCTGATCGCCCTGCTGCTTGTGGGGTGCGACCGGCCGCAGGCGCAGAACAAGGGGCAGCAGGCGGCAGCGCCGCCCGCCGTCACGACGAGCCAGCCCATCGTCAGCGAGATCGTCGAGTGGGACGAGTACACGGGCCGGTTTGAGGCGGTGGCGAGCGTCGAAATTCGCGCGCGCGTCTCCGGCTACGTCGATAAGATTGCCTTCGAGGACGGTCAGGCCGTCAAGAAGGGCGACCTTCTCTTCATCATCGACCCTCGGCCCTTCGAGCGCGTGCTCGCGCAGGCCAAGGCGGAGCTCGAGCAGGCGCGCACGAAGGCGCAGAACGCCGTCCTCGACGTCGAGCGCGGCAAGCCGTTGCTCGAGCGCAAGATCATGTCCGAGAAGGTGTTCGATGATCGCGCCAATCTGCTGAGGGAAGCAGAGGCCGCGGTGAAGGTGGCAGAGGCCAAGGTCGCGACGGCCGAGCTCGAACACGCGTTCACGCGCATCACGGCACCGATCGATGGCCGCATCAGCCGCGCCAATGTGAGCCTCGGAAGCTGGATCTCGGCGGGCGGTACGGCCAATGCGACATTGCTTACGCTACTCGTCACACAGGATCCGATCCACATCTACTTCGATATCAGCGAGAACAACTACATCAAATACAAGCGGCTCGCAGAGCGCGGCGCGCTCGCAGGCAACGACAGCACCGGAGCCGAGGTCGAGATCGCGCTGCCCGACGAGAAGTCATTTGCCCACCGCGGCCGCCTCGACTTCGTCGACAATCGCCTCGATCCCGGCACTGCGACCATGCGTGCGCGCGCCATTCTCTCCAATGCCGAGCAGCTGTTCTCGCCGGGCATGTTCGCGCGGGTCCGGCTCGCGGGCACGCCGCTTAGAGCGACCGTGATGCTGCCCGATGCCGCCATCGGCACGGATCAGGCCAACAAGTTCGTCCTGGTCGTCGCTGAGGACGGAACGGTGTCGCGCCGCGATGTGCAACTCGGCCCGCTCTATCAGGGTCTTCGCGTGATCCGGAGCGGTGTGGGAGCCCAGGACTGGGTGGTGACGAGCGGTCTTCAGCGCGCGCGTCCAGGCCAGAAAGTGACGGCCAATCGCGAAGTGCTGCGCTTGTCGGCTGTCCGGCCGGGAATCGCGGCGGATGGCAATCCGGTCAGCAGGTCGCAATAGCGCCGGTGTCCGAAGGCCTCGCATTGCCTGCATCAGAACGGCATCACGCCTGCAGCATTCGGCCTTGACAGGGGCGGCCTGCCGGCTCGCTTATTGAGCCCATTGCTGCCCATCTGCAGGACCGAATGCCCTCATGACCAAGCCTCGTCTGTTCACGCCGCTCGCGATCCGCGATGTGACGTTCAAGAACCGCGTCGTCATTGCGCCCATGGCGACCTACTCCGCCGTGGACGGCATGGCACAGGACTGGCACTTTGCCCATCTCGGGCGCTTCGCGCTCGGCGGCGCCGGCTGCGTCATGGTCGAGGCGACGGCGGTGACGGAGCAGGGCCGCATTACCAATGGCGATCTGGGGATCTGGTCGGCCGAGCATGCAAAGCCGCTGAAGCGCATTGCCGCCTTCATGAAGCAGCAGGGGACGATCCCCGCGATCCAGCTTGCACACGCCGGCCGTAAGGGCTCCATGCAGCGGCCCTGGCACGGCAATGGCCCGCTGACGGCAGAGGATTTCGCACGCGGCGACAAGACGTGGCCGATCGTGTCGGCGGTCGCCGAACCCATGGCGCCCGGCTATATCGTGCCCCAAGCGCTGAGTGTCCCCGACCTGAAGCAGCTCGTGCGGGACTGGGCCGCGGCCGCAGAGCGCGCCGTCGAAGCCGGCTTCGAGATGATCGAGATCCACAACGCGCACGGCTATCTCGTCCACCAGTTCCTCTCGCCACTGGCGAACAAACGCAACGATGCCTACGGCGGCGACTTCGAGGGCCGCACGCGCTTTCCGCTCGAAATCGCGGAGGCCATCCGCAAGGCCATTCCGAAGGGGATGCCGCTATTCCTCCGCGTCTCGGCGGTCGACGGCATTGAAGGCGGCTGGACGATGGATGACACCGTCGGCTATGCGAAAGCTCTGAAGGCGCGCGGCGTGGACCTGATCGACTGCTCGTCCGGCGGCCTCGTCGGCTCGGCGACGGCAGCGCGCGTCAAGCGCTCTTGGGGCTTCCAGGTGCCCTATGCCGAGCGTGTGCGCCGAGAGGCGGGGATCATGTCCATGGCGGTCGGTCTGATCGTCGAGCCGGCGCTGGCCGAGGACATTCTGCAGAAAGAGCAGGCGGATCTCATTGCCATCGGCCGCGAGGCGCTGGTCAATCCCTGCTGGCCGCAGATGGCGGAGGTCGCCCTCGGCCGGCCTATGAAAGACGCACTCGACGACTGGACGGTGCAGTACGGCTGGTGGCTCAAGCTGCGCGAGCGCACGATTGCGGATATTCGCGCAGACGAGGCGCGGCAGGGCTGAATAAGTGCACACGATATGAGGGAGTGAACCCATGAAGCTGATGATGTTCAAGAAGGGTGCTGGCGAAGCGCTCGGCGTCGTCGAGGGCGACAGCGTGGTCGATATTTCGTCAGTCGGAACGCTCCAGGACGTGATCGCGGGCGGCGCGCAGGCCCTCGCCGCTGCGAAGGCCGCTGCCACCAAGGGCAGCAAGCAGCCGCTCTCCTCGGTGAAGCCGGCTCTGCCGATCGCGCGGCCGGGGAAGTTCCTCTGCATTGGTCTGAACTACGCTGCGCACGCTGCCGAAGGCGGGCACGCGACGCCAACCTATCCGGCCCTGTTCCCGCGCTTCCACTCCTCGCTGGTTGCCGCCGGCGAGCCGGTGGTGCGGCCGAAGGAATCCATCCAGCTCGACTATGAGTGTGAGCTGACGATTGTCATCGGCAAAGGCGGCCGCCATATCCCCGAAAGCAAGGCGCTCGAGCATGTGTTCGGCTATACGCTGTTCAATGACGTCTCGGTGCGCGACTTCCAGCGCAAGGGTGCGCAGTGGACACCCGGCAAGAACTTCGACGGTACGGGGCCGCTAGGCCCATGGGTTGTGACGGCCGACGAGCTGCCGCCCGGAGCCTCGGGCCTGCGCATCTGCACCCGCGTCAACGGCGAGACCATGCAGGACAGCAATACGTCCGACATGATCTTCTCGACGGCGAAGATTGTTGCGATCATCTCGGAGTTCATGACCCTCGAGCCGGGCGACCTGATCGCGACCGGCACCCCCTCCGGCG
This sequence comes from Hyphomicrobiaceae bacterium, assembly GCA_035565975.1. Lineage (GTDB taxonomy): Bacteria > Pseudomonadota > Alphaproteobacteria > Rhizobiales > Hyphomicrobiaceae. Next base: position 45,389 of record DATMRT010000002.1, on the reverse strand, counting down.
TGGCGCACGCGCGCAAGCCGCCGGCCTGGATGAAGGCGGGCGACAAGGTCGAGGTCGAAGTCGAGCGAATCGGCATCCTGGCGAACCCGGTCATCGACGCTGCGTAGGCCTCATGATTCGAGCCGCAATTGCGCCTTCCCGGCTATTCGCCGGGAACATGCGAGCTGCGGCACATCAGGCCTAGATTACCGCGGCGCAGCACGCTAAAGAGTGCGGCGAACGTGTGGCGCGCCGCACTACCCCGACTGATTCCTCGCGCAGAAACGGGACGCGAATGCCCAAGAAGCTGATCATCGACGGCACCGAGATCGAGGTCGAGGACGGGATTACGCTACTCCAGGCATGCGAGCAGGCAGGGATCGAGATTCCCCGCTTCTGCTATCACGAGCGCCTGTCCATCGCCGGCAACTGCCGCATGTGCCTCGTCGAGGTCGTGGGAATGCCGAAGCCGCAGGCATCCTGCGCGCTCGGCGTCAACGATCTGCCGCCGAACCGCGATGGCACCCCAAAGGTCATCAATACCCGCTCGCCCATGGTCAAGAAGGCGCGCGAAGGGGTGATGGAATTCCTGCTGATCAACCACCCGCTGGATTGCCCGATCTGCGACCAGGGCGGCGAGTGCGACCTGCAGGACCAGGCCATGGCGTTCGGCAAGGGCGGCTCGCGTTTCATCGAGAACAAACGCGCCGTCGACGAGAAATACCTGGGACCGCTCATCAAGACCATGATGACGCGATGTATCCAGTGTACGCGCTGCGTCCGCTTCATGACCGAGGTCGCGGGCGTCGAGGAGCTGGGCGCCATCGGCCGCGGCGAGGATATGGAGATCACGACATATCTCGAGCAGGGGATGATGTCGGAGCTTTCGGCGAACGTCGTGGACCTCTGTCCCGTCGGTGCGCTGACGCATCGTCCGTGGGCCTTCAATGCCCGTCCCTGGGAGATGCGCAAGACCGAATCCATCGACGTCATGGACGCGCTCGGCGCCGCCATCCGCGTCGACACGCGCGGCCGCGAGGTCATGCGCATCCTGCCGCGCAACAACGACGCGGTGAACGAGGAGTGGATCACCGACAAGACGCGCCACGTCGCCGATGGTCTCAGGACCCAGCGGCTCGACCGGCCCTATGTGCGCCGCAATGGCCGCCTCGAGCCGGCATCCTGGAGCGAGGCGCTCGATCTTGTCGCCCAGAAGCTCAAAGGGACGGCGCCCGAGCGGATCGGCGCCATTGCCGGCGATCTCTGTGGCGCGGAGGAAATGTTCGCGCTGAAGTCGCTGCTCGAAGGACGCGGCGTCGGCAATCTCGACTGTCGTCAGGACGGCGCGAAGCTCGATCCGGCGCTCGGGCGCGCGAGCTACCTCTTCAATTCCACGATCGAAGGTATCGAGCAGGCCGATGCCATCCTGCTCGTCGGCACGAACCCGCGTATCGAATCGGCAGTGCTCAATGGGCGCATCCGCAAGCGCTGGCGGCAGGGCGGCCTGAGTGTCGGTCTTGTCGGTGAAGCTGCCGATCTGACCTACGGCGCCGACCATCTCGGCACAGGCCCGGTGACGCTTGTCGAGATTGCCGAGGGCAAAAATGCCTTCTCGGGGGTCTTGCGCCAGGCGCAGCATCCCATGGTGATCGTCGGCATGGGCGCGGCGGCGCGGCCCGATGGGGCGGCTGTTCTCGCGCTCGCCGCGCGGATCGCGCGCGACGCCATGGCAGGAAAGGATGCCGGCTGGAACGCCTTCAACGTGCTGCATATGGCGGCAGCGCGCGTCGGCGGGCTCGATCTCGGCTTCGTGCCGGCCAAGGGTGGGCTGGACGTTGCCGGCATGATGGCGGCAGCCGATGAGGGCCGCCTCGATGTGCTCTATCTGCTCGGTGCCGACGAGATCGACATGAACCGGCTCGGCAAGGCGTTCGTGATCTACCAGGGCAGCCACGGCGATGCCGGCGCTCACCGCGCCGACGTCATCCTGCCGGGCGCCGCCTACACCGAGAAGGACGCAACTTACGTCAATCTCGAAGGTCGCGCGCAGATGACGGCAAAAGCTGCGTTCGCGCCGGGTGAGGCCCGCGAGGATTGGACGATCCTGCGCCAGCTCTCCGCCCTCATGGGGGCGCCGCTTCCGTTTGACAGCGCTCGTGAGCTTCGCGCGCTGATGTTCAAAGCCGCGCCATCACTCGCGGCGCTCGATACGGTCACGCCGGCACCAGCCGCTGGCGTAGAACGCCTCACCGAGCGCGCGGGGAAGATCGACGAGACGCCCTTCGTCTCGCCGGTGCGCGATTTCTACATGACGAACCCGATTGCCCGCGCCTCGTCGGTCATGGCGGAGCTCTCGATCATCAAGGCGGGCAGCGGCCGCATACGCGCGGCGGCGGAGTGAGGCAGGCCAGCACGCATGTTTCCGACAACCTTTGAAACCTGGTGGGACTATGCGCTCTGGCTCGCGCTGACGGTCGGCGCAAGCCTGCTGCTGCTCGTGTCGTTGCTGGTGATCATCGCTTTCCTGCTGCTCATGGACCGCAAGGTCTGGGCGGCGGTGCAACTCCGCCGCGGCCCCAACGTGGTGGGACCATTCGGCCTGCTGCAGTCCTTTGCCGATCTCCTCAAGTTCGTGCTCAAGGAGCCGGTAATCCCGGCTGGCGCAGACAAGGGCGTATTCCTGCTGGCGCCGCTCGTGACATCCGTGCTGGCGCTCGCCGCCTGGGCCGTGATCCCGATCGGCAGCGGCATCGTCATCTCGGATATCAATGTCGGCGTCCTCTATCTGTTCGCTATCTCCTCGCTCGGCGTGTACGGCATCATCATGGGCGGGTGGGCATCGAACTCGAAGTATCCCTTCCTCGGCTCGCTCCGTTCCGCCGCGCAGATGGTCTCCTACGAAGTCTCGATCGGCTTCGTGATCATCACGGTGCTGCTGCTCGTCGGCTCGCTCAACATGAGCGCGATCGTCGTGCAGCAGAAGACCGGCATCGGCACGGCTATCGGGCTGCCCAGCTCGTTCCTCGACTGGAACTGGCTGGTCCTCTTCCCGATGTTCGTCGTGTTCTTCATCTCCGCGCTCGCGGAGACTAACAGGCCCCCATTCGACCTGCCGGAAGCGGAATCGGAACTCGTCGCCGGCTTCATGGTTGAATACTCATCGACGCCGTACCTGCTGTTCATGCTCGGCGAGTACGTGGCGATCGTGACCATGTGCGCGCTGACGACGATCATGTTCCTCGGCGGCTGGCTGCCGCCGATCGACCATTGGCTGATCAACTGGATCCCGGGTCCGATCTGGTTCCTGCTCAAGATCACGTTTGTCTTCTTCATGTTCGCGATGGTGAAGGCCATGGTGCCGCGCTATCGCTATGACCAGCTCATGAGGCTCGGCTGGAAGGTCTTCCTGCCGCTCTCGCTCGCCATGGTCGTCGCGGTTGCCGCCATCCTCCACTTCGGAGGGCTTGCCCCGTGAGCCGGACCGTCGCGCACGCAACACCTGAACGAGGCCGCCCATGAGCGTAGCCCAAGGCGTGAAATCGCTCTTCCTGAAGGAGTTCGTGTCGGCGTTCTTCCTCGCCATGCGCTACTTCTTCAAGCCCAAGGCAACCCTGAACTATCCCTTCGAGAAAGGGCCGCTCAGCCCGCGCTTTCGCGGCGAGCACGCGCTGCGCCGCTATCCCAATGGCGAGGAGCGCTGCATCGCCTGCAAGCTCTGCGAGGCCATCTGCCCGGCGCAGGCGATCACCATCGAAGCAGGCCCACGCCGCAACGACGGCACGCGGCGCACCACACGCTACGATATCGACATGGTGAAATGCATCTACTGCGGCCTCTGCCAGGAGGCCTGCCCTGTCGATGCCATTGTCGAGGGGCCAAACTTCGAGTTCGCGACGGAGACGCGCGAAGAGCTCTACTACGACAAGGCGCGGCTGCTCGCGAACGGCGATCGCTGGGAGCGCGAGATCGCGAAGAATATCGCGCTCGACGCGCGCTATCGCTGACCGGGCTGTGGGGCAGGGGCGGCTGGCCGAGGGCCAAGTCGGGGGATGATCGAGGAGTGAGGACCGGCGGATGAGTTTGACGGCGCTCTTCTTCTACCTGTTCGCGGCCGTGACCGTGATGTCCGGGCTGCTGGTCATCGTCGCGCGCAATCCCGTGCACGCGGTGCTCTGGCTCATCCTGGCCTTCTTCAATGCCGCGGGTCTTTTCGTGCTGCTCGGGGCCGAGTTCCTCGCGATGATCCTCGTCGTCGTCTACGTCGGCGCGGTCGCGGTGCTCTTCCTCTTCGTCGTCATGATGCTGGACGTGGACTTCGCCTCCTTGCGCGCGGGTTTCATTCGCCATGCCTCTGTGGGGGCGCTCGTCGGCCTCGTTCTTCTTGTCGAACTCCTGCTGGTGCTCACCTCGCGCCTGATCGGCGGGGTGAGCATCGTCGCAAACAAGGCCGCCAAAGCGCCCGTTGTCGATCACGCGATCACCAACACCGAGGCCATCGGTCGGTTGCTCTACACGCAGTACGTCTATTTCTTCCAGGCCGCGGGCCTCGTCCTGCTCGTCGCCATGATCGGCGCCATCGTGCTGACGCTGCGCCACAAGGAAGGCGTGCGCCGCCAGTCGATCGCGGCTCAGAATGCGCGGACGCCAGCGGCCGCCATCGAGGTCGTGACGCTCGCGCCGGGACAGGTGATCGTGCCGAGCGGGGAGCGGCGGGCATGAAGAATGGGCATGACGACCTGCACGAGCAGCCCTCGAACGTCATTTCGCTTGCGGGCGCGCGGAAGCAGGCGAAAGCCGCGGCCAAGATCCGCAAGGGTAGTGGCCTCGCCGAGCGCCGGACGACGGCCGGCCAGTGGCTGACGAGCGCGCTGCTCGTGGCGCTGGCGATCGGCGGCGTATTCGCGCTCGCGGTGCCGCTGTTGCGCGCGGCCGGCATCGTGGGGGGCTGAGGGAGCATCATGGACATCGGGCTCGGGCATTATCTCGCAGTGGCCGCGTGTCTCTTCACGCTCGGCATCTTCGGCATCTTCCTCAACCGCAAGAACGTGATCGTCATCCTGATGTCGATTGAGCTCATGTTGCTCGCCGTGAACATCAACCTCGTCGCCTTCTCGAGCTTTCTCGGCAACCTGACCGGCCAGATATTCGCGTTGTTCGTGCTGACGGTGGCGGCTGCCGAGGCCGCGATCGGTCTGGCGATCGTCGTCGTCTACTTCCGCAACCGCGGCACCATCGCGGTCGAAGACATCAACCTGATGAAGGGGTAGGGCCGCCGAATTGCGCCTCACCTTCGGGACCAACGCATGATCTACCAGGCTATCGTCTTCCTCCCGCTTCTCGGCGCCCTGATCGCCGGCTTCTTCGGCCGTTTCATCGGACCGCGCCCGGCGGAGCTGATCACCTCGGGCTTCCTCGTGGTGACAGCGATCCTTTCGTGGGTGGCATTCTGGCAGGTCGGTATCGAGCACACGACGGACAAGATCACGCTCATGCGCTGGGTCAGCTCCGGTGAGCTCGACGTCTCGTGGGGTATCCGCGTCGATACGCTGACGGCGGTCATGCTCGTCGTCGTGACGACGGTGTCCGCGCTCGTGCACATCTATTCGATCGGCTATATGCACGAGGATCCGCACCGGCCGCGCTTCTTCGCCTATCTCTCGCTCTTCACGTTCGCCATGCTCATGCTGGTGACGGCGGACAACTTCCTTCAGATGTTCTTCGGCTGGGAAGGCGTGGGTCTCGCCTCCTATCTGCTGATCGGCTTCTGGTATCAGAAACCCGAGGCGAACGCGGCGGCGATCAAGGCATTCGTCGTGAACCGCGTCGGTGATTTCGGGTTCGCGCTCGGCATGTTCGGCGTGTTCCTCGTCTTTCAGACGATCAGCTTCGACGCCGTGTTCGCAGCCGCCCCGCAGCAGGCTGGCAAGACCATGATGTTCCTCGGCTACGAGGTCGACATCCTGACGACGCTGTGTCTGCTCCTGTTCCTCGGTGCCATGGGCAAGTCGGCGCAGTTCCTGCTGCACACCTGGCTTCCGGACGCCATGGAAGGTCCGACGCCCGTCTCCGCGCTCATCCATGCCGCGACCATGGTGACGGCCGGCGTGTTCATGGTCGCGCGCCTGTCGCCGCTTTTCGAGCTGGCGCCGGTCGCGCTTCAGGTAGTCACGCTGGTCGGCGCGGTGACCGCGTTCTTTGCCGCGACCGTCGGCCTCGTGCAGAACGACATCAAGCGCGTCATTGCCTATTCAACGTGCTCGCAGCTCGGCTACATGTTCGCCGCGATCGGCGTCGGCGCCTACTCCGCCGGCATCTTCCACCTCTTCACGCACGCGTTCTTCAAGGCGCTGCTGTTCCTCGGTGCGGGCTCGGTCATCCACGCCATGCACCACGAGCAGGACATGCGGCACATGGGCGGCCTGCGCTCCAAGATCCCGATCACCTGGGCCATGATGCTGATCGGCACGCTGGCGCTCACAGGCGTCGGCATACCCTTCGTCGCCGGATTTGCCGGCTTCCACTCCAAGGACGTGATCGTCGAAGCCGCATACGCCGGTCACACGCCCTACAACTATGCCTTCTGGCTGCTGGTCATCGCGGCGTTCATGACCTCGTTCTACTCGTGGCGGCTGATGTTCATGACGTTCTACGGCCGCACGCGTGCCGATCACCACACCTACGATCATGCGCATGAGAGCCCCTACGTCATGCTCGTGCCGCTGTTCGTGCTGGCGGCGGGCGCGGTCTTCGCAGGCTTCCTCTTCAAGGGCCTGTTCGTCGGCGAGTACTACACCGAGTTCTGGGGAAGGGCGATTATCGAGGGCGCGGGCAACCACATCATGCACGATCTGCACGATGTGCCCGCGTGGGTCGCCGTCTCGCCGTTCATCGCGATGCTGGCAGGCTTCGGACTGTCGTATCTCTACTACATCCAGGCGCCATGGCTCCCCGAGGCGACCGCGACGGCCTTCCGCCCGCTCTATCTCTTCCTGCTCAACAAGTGGTACTTCGACGAGCTCTATGACCGCATTTTCGTCCGGCCCGCTTTCGCGATCGGCCGGTTCCTCTGGAAGAAGGGCGACGGCGCGGTCATCGATGGTGCGATCGACGGCACGGCCAATCGGGTGCTCGTGACGGCCAACAACGTCGCCAAGCTGCAGACGGGCTACATCTACCACTACGCCTTTGCCATGCTGATCGGCCTCGCGGCGATCATCACGTGGTTCATGTTCCGCACGGGAGGCGTGCAATGAACCTCGCCGGCAACAGCCTCCTCTCCGTCGTCACTTTCCTGCCGGCGACGGTCGCGATTTTCATGTGCTTCCTGAACGCGGAGGCCAAGCAGAACGCACGCTGGATCGCGCTCTGGACGACGCTCTTCACGTTCGCGCTGTCGCTCCTCGTTTGGATCAACTTCGATCCGGCCAACCCGGATTTCCAGTTCGTCGAGGAGCGGGCGTGGCTCGGCACTATCCGCTACAAGATGGGCGTCGACGGCATTTCCATGCTCTTCGTGGTGCTGACGGCCTTCCTCATGCCGCTCTGCATTCTGGCGAGCTGGGAGGCGATCGAGGATCGCGTCAAGGAGTACATGATCGCCTTCCTCGTGCTCGAGACGCTCATGATCGGCGTCTTCTGCGCGCTCGATCTCGTGCTCTTTTACATCTTCTTCGAAGCCGGCCTCATCCCGATGTTCATCATCATCGGCGTGTGGGGCGGCGGCCGGCGCGTCTACGCGAGCTTCAAGTTCTTTCTCTACACGCTGCTCGGCTCGGTGCTGATGCTGCTCGCCATGCTGGCCATGTACTGGTACGCCGGCACGACGGACATCCCGACGCTGCTGACGACAGACTTCCCGGTGTCCATGCAGTGGTGGCTGTGGCTCGCCTTCTTCGCCTCGTTCGCGGTGAAGATGCCCATGTGGCCGGTCCACACATGGCTCCCCGATGCGCACGTCGAAGCGCCGACGGCAGGCTCGGTGATCCTCGCCGGCATTCTCCTGAAGATGGGCGGCTATGGGTTCCTGCGCTTCTCGCTGCCGATGTTTCCGGTGGCGTCCGTCGATTTTGCGCCGTTCGTGTTCCTCCTCTCGGTCGTGGCGATCGTCTACACCTCGCTCGTCGCGCTCGTGCAGGAGGATATGAAAAAGCTCATCGCCTATTCGTCGGTCGCCCATATGGGCTTCGTGACGATGGGTATTTTCACGTTCTCGCAGCAGGGCGTCGACGGCGCGATCTTCCAGATGCTCTCGCACGGCATCGTCTCGGCGGCGCTCTTCCTCTGCGTCGGTGTCGTTTATGACCGCATGCACACGCGCGAGATCGCGGCCTACGGCGGCCTCGTCAATCGCATGCCGATCTACGCCTTCTGCTTCATGGTCTTCACCATGGCGAATGTCGGCCTGCCGGGCACGTCGGGCTTCGTCGGCGAGTTCCTGACGCTGCTGTCCTCCTTCAAGGCCAATACATGGGTCGCCTTCTTCGCGACGAGCGGGGTTATTCTCTCGGCGGCCTATGCGCTCTACCTCTATCGTCGCGTGATCTTCGGCGTGCTCGAGAAGCCCAAGCTCAAGGCCATTGCCGACATGACGCCGCGCGAGATCGCCTTCATGGTCCCGCTCGTCATACTCACCATCCTGTTCGGCATCTACCCGGCGCCGATCTTCGACGTTACCGCCAAGTCCGTGAACCAGCTCGTCGAGCGCCACGGCGCCGCCGTCAAGAAGGCGCGCGCGGAAAGCGCGACGCGCGTGGTCGTCAATCCTGCGGCGCCGACGCGCTGAGCACGTACGCTGAGAGAGGCTCGTTCTTCAGATGTCCGCCCTCGCTGTCTATGCCCCGCTACTCCCCGAGCTGATCCTTGCGATCGGGGCCATGGTCCTTCTCATGCTCGGCGTGTTCCGGCCTGAAGCGCAGGAGGAAGCGGACAGGATCATGTGGCTTGCGGTGGCCGTGCTGCTCGCAGCGGGGTTTGCCGTGCTGAAAGGCGGGGGTACGGAGCGGCTCTTCGAGGGCGCATTCATCGTCGACTCCTTCGGGCGCTTCATGAAGATCGTCGTCCTCGTCGGCGCGGCCGGCGCGCTGGTTCTATCGTTCGACGAGATGGCCGACAGGCGGTCGCTGAAATTCGAGTATCCGGTCCTCGTCCTGCTGTCCGCGACCGGCATGATGATGATGATCTCGGCCAACGATCTCATCTCGCTCTATCTCGGGCTCGAGCTGCAGAGCCTCGCGCTTTACGTGGTCGCAGCGTTCCGCCGCGACTCGACGCGATCGAGCGAAGCGGGCCTCAAGTATTTCGTTCTCGGCGCGCTCTCGTCAGGGATGCTCCTCTACGGGGCCTCGCTGCTCTATGGCTTTGCAGGCGCGACGAGCTTCGAGGCCATTGCTGCCGCGACGCGGGCGCAGGGCGCCGGCCAGGATCTTCTGCTGATCTTCGGTCTCGTCTTCCTGCTCGTTGGCGTCGCCTTCAAGATTTCGGCCGTGCCCTTCCACATGTGGACGCCGGACGTCTACGAGGGCGCGCCGACTCCGGTAACGGCGTTCTTCGCGTCGGCGCCCAAGGTGGCGGCGATGGCGCTCTTCATCCGCATCGTCATCTCCATGTTCACGGGCGTGCTGCCGCAGTGGCAGCAGATCGTCGTGTTCCTCTCCATTGCCTCCATGCTGCTTGGCGCCTTCGCGGCGATCCGCCAGACGAACATCAAGCGGCTGATGGCCTATTCCTCGATCGCCAACATGGGCTATGCGCTCGTCGGGCTTGCGGCCGGTACGGTCGAGGGTGTGCAGGGCGTCCTCATCTACATGGCGATCTACGTCGTGATGACGCTCGGCGCCTTCGCGGTCATCCTCGCCATGCGCCGTGACGGCGCCGCCATCGAGGACATCAGCGAGCTTGCGGGGCTCTCGAAGACCAACCTGCCCATGGCCTTCGCCATGGCCATGTTCATGTTCTCGCTCGCTGGTATTCCGCCGCTCGCCGGCTTCTTCGCCAAGCTCTACGTCTTCATGGCGGCGATCAAGGCGGAGCTTTACACGCTCGCCGTCATCGGTGTGCTGGCGAGCGTCGTCGGCGCCTACTATTACCTGCGTATTGTGAAGCTCATGTTTTTCGACGAGGCCGCTGCGCCGTTCGAGCCGACGCTCGCCAAGGAGTGGGCCGTGCAGTGGATTGCCATGGTCCTCGTCATCGCTTTTGTCGTGCCGATCATCTCCGCGCCTCTTGTCGAGGCCGCGGCAGCGGCAGCGCGCACGCTGTTCTAGGATCAGGAAATGGCGGATCGCTCTCATCAGCTTGCGCTACCGCCGGTTGAACTTCTGGACGAGGTCGGCTCCACGAACGAAGAGGCCAATAGGCGCGCCGGAGCCGGGGAGCGCGGGCCTATCTGGATTGCTACGCGCCGCCAGACGGCCGGCAAGGGCCGCTCCGGGCGCGCGTGGGTCGAGGCGAGCGAGGGCAATGTTGCGGCGACGCTGTTGTTCGTGCCGGGTACGCCGCCGGCGCGCCTTCCGGAGCTGTCATTGGTCTCCGGCGTCGCAACTTTCGATGCCGTTGCCGACGCACTCTCAGGCTGCGGCGCGGGACCCGTCGAGCTGAAGTGGCCGAACGATGTGCTGATCAATGGCGCCAAGGTCTCGGGCATCCTCATCGAGTCGGGCAATCATGGTAGTGATGTCGTCTCGCTGATCGGCATCGGCATCAACGTGGCTTCGGTTCCACCGGTCACCGATCGTGCCGTGACAAGTCTCGCCGCCCAAGGCAGTCAGCATGTTGCAGGCGCCGTGCTCGAGCGGCTGGTTCAGCACATGGCGCATTGGCTCTCGATCTGGCAGAGGCCCGGTGGCTTCGATGCCATCCGCCAGGCCTGGGCCGAGCGCGCGATCGCGCTCGGGAGCACGCTCGAGGTGAAGACGCAGGAAGGGCCGGTCGCGGGAACCTTCGCGGGACTCGATCACGATGGGGCGCTGCTGCTCGATCTGCCAACTGCCGGTCGTCGTCGCTTCACGTTCGGTGATGTCTCCGTGCTGCCGTCGGCGCGAGCCTGAGGACGGACCATGGCACGCACGCGGGCAGACTCTCAGGGCAACAGCGAGCTGGTCTTTCTCGCGCTCGGCGGGCTCGGCGAGATCGGCATGAACTGCTATCTCTACGGTCTCGGGCCAGAGCGCAGTCGCAAGTGGCTCATGATCGACCTCGGGATTACCTTTCCCGAGGGCGAGTTCGATCCCGGCGTCGACGTCATCATGCCGGACCTCAAGTTCATCGAGAGCCGCGCAAAGGATCTGTGCGGTCTGGTGCTCACGCACGCGCACGAGGACCATTTCGGCGCCGTGATCGAGCTGTGGCCGCGCATCAAGGTGCCGGTCTACGCGACGCCGTTCACGGCGACGCTGCTCAAGACGAAGCTCGCCGAGCAGACGGGCGGTAAGCTCAAGATCCCGATCCACGAGATCCCGCTCGGCGCGACGTTCGATGTCGGTCCCTTCTCGATCGAGCTGGTCAATCAGGCGCATTCGATCCCGGAGCCGAACGGTCTCGCGATCCGCACGCCCCATGGGCTCGTCTATCACACGGGCGACTGGAAGCTCGACAAGGCGCCGGGTGCCGGCCTGCCGCCAGATGAGCCACGCCTCAGGGAGATCGGCGAGGAAGGCGTTCTCGCGCTCATCTGCGACTCGACGAATGCCATGCGCGACGGCCGCTCGCCGTCGGAGGAGGAGGTCGGTGCCTCGCTCGCGCGCATCGTCAAGCAGGCCGAGCAGTTGGTGGTCGTCACGACGTTCGCGTCGAATGTCGCGCGCGTGCTGGCGGTCGCGAAGGCCACGCGTGCTGCGGGCCGCCGGCTTGTGGTCGCGGGGCGGGCACTTCACCGTATCATCCAGGTCGGCATCGAGACCGGTTACCTGCCGCCCGACTTCATGTATGCGGATCAGCAGCGCTTCAGCGATTTCCGCCGCAATGAGGTCGTGGCGCTCGTGACGGGCAGCCAGGGCGAGCCGCGTGCCGCGCTCGCGCGCATTGCCGAGAACGCGCACCCCGACATCTCGATCGCGAAGGGAGATCTCGTCATCTTCTCCTCACGCACGATTCCCGGGAACGAGAAGAGCGTCGGGCGCATCCAGAATTCGCTCGTGCGCATGGGCGCCGATCTCGTGACCGACAACGAGGCGCTTGTGCACGTCACGGGCCATCCGCGCCGCGATGAGCTGAAACAGCTCTACGGCTGGCTCAAGCCTGGCATCGTCGTGCCCATGCACGGCGAGATGCGCCATCTCGCCGAGCACGCCAAGCTCGCGCGGTCCGCCGGCATCAAGGAGGTGCTGGTCGCGATCAACGGCGAGGTCGTAGCACTCGCGCCGGGCCGTCCGGCCGTCATCGACGAAGCGCCGGTTGGTCGCGTCTATCGCGACGGCAATCTGCTGATCAGCGCCGAGGACATGTGCATTCGCGAGCGGCGCAAGCTCGCTTATGTCGGTGTCGTGGTCGTTTCGCTCGTTCTGTCGCGCAACGGCAAGATGCTCGACGATCCCGAGGTCGTCATGGAGGGCATTCCTTCCGAGCGGCCGGGCGGCGGCGCCATGGAGGACATGGTGCTCGATGTGGTCGAGGGCACGATCGAGAGTATTCCACCTGCGCGCCGCAAGGACGTGGAGATGGTGCGCGAAGCCGTGCGGCGTGCCGTGCGTTCGTCGATCGATCAGGTCTGGGGCAAGAAGTCCGTCGTGCGCGTCATGGTCTCGCAGCTCGACGTGAAGGGTTAGTATTCCCTCTCCCCGCAAGATCGGGGAGACGGGATTTCTTCACCGCACAAACCCCATGCTCCCGCGCGCGTCGGGCTTCGAGCGGCTGATGTCGGCCATGATCTCGGCAAGGCGGGCCGGATTTTCGAGCACGCCGAGCACCTCCGCCTGCTTTCTCGCCTTGGCGAAGTCGCCCGGCGTGAGATTGGCAATACCGGCGGCGTCCGGTGGTATGCGGTCCGAGCCGAAGAAGACTTGCCACGCGCGGCGCAGGCCCGGCTTGTCGAGATAGCTCAGTACGACCTGGAAGGTGAAGCGCCGGAGCGAGGCGCTGTCGACGCGCTCCATGAAGTTCGTCGTGAAGCACACGGGCAGCGGATGATCCTCCATCCAGGTCAGCATCTCGTTGACCTGCGTGATCTCCCACGAGCGCGTGGCATCGCGGCGGTCGAGCAGCAGGCTGTCCGCCTCGTCGAAGACGAGCATGGCATTGGCTTCGCGCGCTTCCTCGAAAGCATTGGCGATATGGCGCTCGGTCTCGCCGAGATAAGGGCCGAGGATGTCGGAGGCGCGCTTCTGGATGAACTCGAGCCCGAGGCGGCGCGAAAGGTAGCGCGCGAACGCCGATTTGCCGGTGCCGGGCGGCCCCGAGAGGCAGATGGAAAAGGCGCGCGCCTGTGCGGCGACGAGGCGGTCGGAGAGGGCCGAGAGATCCTGGTCGGAGCAGACGAGCAGCGGGTCGAACTCGGGAACGGCGCCGGCCTTGCGCGCAACGACACCCGAGACGGCGCGGACGATGCCGAGCGCGGCGCGCTCGATGGCTTCTGCGCCGCCGCCGGAGAGCTTGGCGGCCTTGAGCGCATTCTCGTAGATCGCCGGCGTGGCATCGAGGCGCCGCGCCAGGGCCTCCGCCTCGCTCGCGGTGAGCTTCAGATCCATGCGCTCGGCAAGACGTTCGAGAATGCGCTGGCGTTGCACGGCCGGCGGGCGCTTGAGCTCGATGGCGAGCGTCATGCGCCGGAGCAGCGCGGGATCGATGTTCTGGAGCTCGTTCGAAGTCCAGATGATCGGTACGGGGTTCGTTTCGAGCAGGCGGTTGAGATAGACTTTCGATCCGCCTCGATTGATGAGATGAACGGCGACGTCCTCCATCTCATCGAAGAGGATAGCCGTGCGCTCGTGACTGCCGAGCAGGCGCTGCGAGAAGCTGATGTCGGCGAGCCGCTCCGAGCGGTTCGACTCGCGGTCGCCGGCATCGGCTTCACCCGTTGCGAAGAGCGCGGCGTTGGCAGCTTGCGCTGCGACCTTGGCAAGCTCCGTCTTGCCGGAGCCTGGCGGTCCATAGAGAAGGATGTTGACGCCGGTCGCGCCGCTGTCCACGGCGCCGCGCAGGACAGCCGCAATGAGGTCGCGGTCGGCCGTGACGTGCTCGTAGTCCTCCATGGTCACGGACGAGACGAGCGGATCGCCCAGGAGGGCGTTGCGCATCTCCTCGAAGGAGCCGAACGTGCGCTCGAGACAGGCATTGACGCGCGAGGGAATAGCGTAGCGTGCGTCGTATCCGGCGAGCATGACGCTCGCGTCGCGGACCTGCAGCAGGCCGGCCGCGACGAGCTCACCGCCGGGCGCGAGCAGTTCCTCCGTGGCGCGCGGATGCACGTCGCAGAGGAGCGATATTGCGCGCGTCATGGGACCGCAATAGTCGGCGGCGGCATTGGCGAGGAACTGCACCTGCTCGAAGCGGGTGGCGCAGGCGAAGAGCCCGAGCAGACGCCAGGCGGCGTTGGGCAGACCGAGGGCCTCGACGAGGCGCTCGACGTTGGTCGCCATCGGTTCCGGGCGTGGCGTCTCTTTCGCGGCGCGATCGAGGCTGACGACGACGGCATCCTTGTGCTTTGCCCAGGCGCGCTCGAACTCGGCGGGCTTGTAGGCCATATAGCCGCCGAGCGCCTCGACGAGTGCGTTCGGCAGCGGCAGGCTCAGCACATCCGAACGCTCGTTCAGCCAGACCAACAGGTTGCGCGCGGAACGCAGCGTCAGGTCCTGCCGGACGAGCAGGCGGGTGAGGTAGCGCGCAATAAGGCCGCGCTCGATATCAGTAATGACGGACATGATTGGCTTGCCGACGGCTGGTGCGCAGAGGTTCGCGGGTGTTTGTGGCCATGCTATGCCGGCCGCTGCCATGCGGAAAGGGAAAGCGTGGTGGCATGAGCGCCGGCAGCCTCAAGTTCCTGCTTGCACTTCTCGACGGCACCCGCCATTCCTTCCCCGATGGGCCTTTGGCCCGGCGATACAACCTTGACGGCAACTCTCACCGCGGGCGTCGCATGAGCTACTTCCCCGACCATCTCGCCGATCGCTACCGACGCTTCAAGCTCCGCCATTTCATCCCGCACCAGGACGACTACGAGCAGCTCGCGAACCACGGGCAGAGTCCCGACGTCATGGTCGTGAGCTGTTGCGACAGCCGCGTCGAGCCGGAAGCCGTGTTCAGCGCCATGCCGGGCGAGCTGTTCGTCGTCCGCAATGTCGCGAACCTCGTGCCGCCCTACGAGACGGACGGCATGTATCATGGCGTAAGTGCGGCGCTGGAGTTCGCGGTGCTGAACCTGCGCATCAAGCATATCGTCGTCATCGGTCACTCGGGGTGCGGGGGCATCCGCGCGTGCATCGATCATGAAGCGACGCGGCAGACCGAGGCCGAGTTCATCGCGAACTGGATGTCCATGCTCGATGGTGCGCGCGACCGGCTTCTCGCTTCCAGCGGTGGTCGCTCGATCCCGGAACTTCGTGCCGATCTCGAGCGCGAGGGCGTCAAGGTTTCGCTTGCGAACCTGCGCACGTTCCCTTGTGTCCAGACCCTCGAAGGCAAGGGACGCCTCAATCTGCACGGCGCTTATTTCGATATCTCGACGGGGCAGCTCACGGTTCTCAACGAGGCAACCGACAAGTTCGTCCCGCTCTGATCTCGTGTCTCCCCTAGACCGTCAACAACGTGCGAGCGTTCACGCATGGCTACTCTGCCTGACATTCCGAAGACCGAGATCGCCATCATCCAGATGACGAATGCCTTCCGCCGCGAGCAGAAGCTCGGCACGCTTTCCTCGAACAAGCAGCTCATGGCGGCCGCGCGCGCCTATGCGGCCTACCTCGCCAAGGCCGGCGCGCTCTCGCATTCCGCGGATGGGCGCAGCATGGATGCACGTGTCAGGGCGCAGGGCTATCGCTTCTGCTGGCTGGCGGAGAACCTCTCGTGGCGTCGGGATACGAAGGGCTACACGACGAGCGCACTTGCCGGCACTGTCATCACGGGCTGGAAGAACTCGCCCGGCCATCGCGCGAACATGGCCTCGCCGAAGGTGACGCAGATCGGCGTCGGCGTGGCGCGTGCGCCGGGTGAGACGCCAACCTTCTACTCCGTGCAGATCATGGGGCGTCCGCCCGGGAAAGGATGCCCCGAGGTGCCACGCCGGTAAACCACATTCGCGCCTTTCGCGGGCCATGGCTGCCGGCGTATAGTCCGCGCGGTCGTGCGATCTGAATCACACGAGCAGGATTATGATTGTAGTGTCCTGATTCCGAAGTTCGCTTCGGGACACCAGCATCGAGGTCAAGCGAACTTCGGAATCAGGACACTAGGAGCCCGCCGATGTCCGATGTCGCGCCTAAGACCCTGGTCCAGCAGCAGTTCGGCGCCAATGCTGCGGCCTATGCGACGTCGGCTGTGCACGCCAAGGGCGCGAGCCTCGCCCGCCTCGTCGAACTCGTGAAGCCCGGAGGGGACTGGTCGGCACTCGATATCGCCACGGGCGCCGGGCACACGGCACTGGCCTTCGCGCCGCACGTGCGCGAGGTGGTTGCCAGTGACCTCACCCCCGAGATGCTGGGGGAAGCCGCGAAGCTTGCCGCATCCAAGGGTTACGCGAACATGACGACGGCGGCAGCCGATGCCGAGCGCCTGCCATTTCCCGATGCGCGCTTCGATCTCGTCACGTGCCGCATCGCGCCTCATCATTTTCCCGACATTCCGGCATTCCTCCGCGAGAGCCGGCGCGTGCTGAAGCCGGGTGGAACATTCGCGCTGGTCGACAACGTATCGCCGGACGAAACCATCACGCCGGGCTTTCCAGCGGCCGAACTGGCGCAGGCGGCGGCGGCCTACAATGCCTTCGAGAAGAAGCGCGATCCTTCACATGGCCGCGCGCTGACGACGGCAGAGTGGACACGTGGCATGGCCGACGCTGGTCTCACGCTCGTGCACACCGAGCACGCGCCCAAGGCCATGGACTTTGCCACCTGGTGCAAGACCATGAAGGTGCCCGAGCCGACGGTTGCGGAGCTGCGCGCCATGCTGACGGGAGCGAAGGGCGCGTTCGCCGCCTTCCTCAAGCCCACGTTCGAGGGTGACAAGATCGGCTTCACGCTCGACGAGCTGATTGCCATTGCGCGCAAGCCTGGCTGAACATTTGGAGTGCACGGATGTTGAATTTCTGGGATGCGAGCTGGGGTCTCGACGAGCGCCTGTGCCCCTGTGACGTGTACTTCGCCGAGTATCTGGAGGAGAAGGGCGTCAAGGACGCCACGATCTTTCACTTCGGCACGGGCAGCCATCACATTCTCGGCCTCAGGACCTCGGAGAATGGCTCCAACAACGCCGTGCTCGGCATTACTGCGTCACCCGGCGAGTACGAAGCCTACATCAAGTTGCTCATCGAGAAGCCGAGGCTCGGCGCCACCTACAAGGCTTACTTCGGCGATATCTACCAGCTCGATCCGCGTTTGTTGCCGAAGCTCGATTACGTGACGAACTTCCACGCCTGTGAGTTCCGCACCGAGAAGAACGACGCCTATGGCGCGCTGACCGATCTCGAGATGACGCTCGTGCTGGCCGATGCGCTCAAGCCCGGTGGCGAGATGCACTTCTACACGGGCTCGGACGGCTACAAGGCCACGCTCGCCGTGATCGAGGGCTTGAAGAAGGCGCGGGGTTTCGCCGAGACAGGTTCTTTCAAGAAGCTGCGCATTCTCACGAAGCCGCGCTGACGTCGAGGAGCGAACTTTGAGCAAGCCAAAGTGGCAGCCGAGCACGATCGCCGCGCAAGCGGGGGGCGCCGTCGATCCGGTGACGGGCGCGATCGTGCCGCCGATCCAGATGGCCTCGACCTTCGAGCGCGAT
This sequence comes from Hyphomicrobiaceae bacterium, assembly GCA_035565975.1. Lineage (GTDB taxonomy): Bacteria > Pseudomonadota > Alphaproteobacteria > Rhizobiales > Hyphomicrobiaceae. The sequence continues at coordinate 27,494 of DATMRT010000002.1, read as the reverse complement.
CCCGACAATGCCTATCGTCGCGGCTACGTCTACGCGCGGCCGGACAATCCGAACGTACGCCAGGCGGAGAGCGTGCTGCAGGCGCTCGAAGGCGCGGCCGCGTGTCTGCTCATGGGCTCGGGGATGGCGGCAGCGACCACGGCCTTTCTCGCTCTCGAGCGGCCGGCGCACGTGGTTGCGCCTGAGGTCATGTACTGGGCGCTCAAGGGCTGGCTTGCGAACACGGCGCCGACGCTCGGCATCGAGGCCACGTTCGTCGATGCGACGAATCCGGACGCGATTCGCGCCGCCATTCGTCCGGGGCAGACGCGCATGATCTGGATCGAGACGCCCGCCAATCCGCTCTGGGGCATCAGCGATATCGCGGCTGCCGCCGAGGCGGCCCATCAGGCAGGCGCGCTACTCGGCGTCGACTCGACCGTGGCGACGCCCGTGTTGAGCCAGCCGATCGCGCTCGGCGCGGATATCGTCATGCATTCCGCGACCAAGTACCTCAACGGTCATTCGGACATCATCGCCGGCGCGCTGTGTTTCGCGCGCGAGGATGCCATGCTCGACCGCGCGAAGGGCCTGCGCTCGGGATTGGGTGCTGTACTCTCACCTTTCGAGGCGTCGCTTCTGCTTCGCGGCATGCGGACACTGCACGTACGTGTCGCGCACCAATCGGCAGCGGCCATGACGATCGCGCGGCATTTCGCGTCCGACCGGCGCGTCGCGGAGGTGCTCTATCCGGGATTACCGGGGCCTGGCCACAACGTCGCTGCGAAACAGATGCGCGGCGGCTTCAGCGGGATGCTGTCGATCCGGGTAGCCGGTGGCGAGACGGCGGCCATTGGCGTCGCCGCGCGCGTAAAACTCTGGAAGCGGGCGACGTCGCTCGGTGGCGTCGAGAGCCTTGTCGAGCACCGCGCGAGCGTCGAGGGTACGGGGACGCCGTGCCCACCGGACTTGCTGCGGCTCTCCGTCGGCCTCGAGGATCCGGCCGATCTGATCGCCGATCTGGATCAGGCGCTCTCTTCGTAAGAGACGGTAGCCCCTTTCGCGACGCGAAACTCTTATCCGCCCTGCGTCGCGAGCGCGGCCTGGGCGTCGGCGCGGATGCGCTCAACCATGGAATTGAGCCCGTTCGATCGCTGGGCCGTCAGGTGATCCGAGAGCCCAAGCTCGGCAAAGACGGCACGCGCATCGGTGCCGAGCACCTCCTCCGCCGTGCGGCCCGCATAGAGCGAGAGCAGGATGGCGACGAGACCGCGGACGATATGGGCATCGCTGTCGCCCCGCATGTGCAGAACGGGCGCCCCGCCGGGACCGGGCGGCCAGCGGGTTGCCAGCCAGACTTGGCTGACGCAGCCGCGCACCTTGTTCTGTGGGGTGCGTTCCGCCTCGTCGAACTCGGGTAACGCACGGCCGAGCTCGATGACATAGCGGTACCTGTCCTCCCAGTCATCGAGGAGGGCGAAGTCGGCGCGAATGTCGTCCAGCGTCATCGTGGCCTTGCGGGTTTCCAGTTGCTGATGTCCTACACGTGGTGCGTTATCGGCTCAAGGCAAGCACTTTGCCGCGACGTCGCCGGGAACCTTTTTGGCAGGACACGCCTTATTGCGACAGAGGCGGTATGCGTCGGTACGAAGGCCGGAGCACGGGTGCGTGCACGATAGTAAACAATTGCTTGTGAAAGCAACGCCCTACCGGCCCCGCCAGCCGCAGTGTGCGCCTCGATGCCACGCATCTGCCGTGTTTCCGTGTGCTGATAGGCCCTGCGCGGTCATCCCCTGTTTTACGAGGGCGCTTCGACATGCGAAATGAGACTTCACACGAGCTGGAATCGTCCGCGATCCACATGTTGCATCGCGCCAGCCAGGCTGCGGACGAGCTCTTCGCCAGCGAGACGTCGGGCGCCGATCTGACGCCGCGTCAGTTCGCCGTACTTGCCGCACTCGAGGTCCTGGAGAGCGCGAGTCAGACGCAGATCGTCGACGCAACCGGCATCGACCGTTCAACGCTCGCCGATATCGTCAAGCGGCTCGTCAAACGCGGCCTGCTCAATCGGCGTCGTTCGCGATCGGATGCGCGTGCGTATGTCGTGCGTCTGACGCCCGAAGGCAGATCGGTCCTCATTGCGACGAAGCCTGCCGCACGGCGGGTCGAGGAGCGTCTGCTCCAGCAGCTCTCGGAGATGCGTCGCGATGAGCTGATCGCGGCCCTTGAAGCCATCATCGGTGGCCTTACGGCGACGCCCAGCTCTGAGGCCGCGTGAGAACGCGACTCCCGCACTTCACGTGGGAAGAACGCGGGCGAGAATGCCGCGAACGTCGGATCCCTCCAGCCCTTGACCGTAGAGCTGGCGCGGCGCGCCGGCAAGGCGCGTTGCGATGAAGGCATCTGACACGGCGGCCGGCGCGTGCGCCTGAAGCAGCGTCGCCGCGGCGAGCACAGCCAGCGCCTCCGAGATCTGCCGTCCGCGTGCCTCGATGAACTGCGGCTCGCCGAGCCAGTTGCGGATGCGGGCGCAAGCGCCAGTCAACGTGGCATGGCCAGCTGACGCCGTCGCGAGCTCATCCAGCACCTGTGCCATGGCCTCCGGCTCGCGTTGGGCCACACGCAGCATGTCGAGCGCCATGACATTGCCCGAGCCCTCCCAGATGGCATTGACCGGAACCTCGCGATAGATGCGCGCGAGCAGGCCTTCCTCGACATAGCCATTGCCGCCGAGACATTCCATCGCCTCGTACACGAGCGCTGGCGCGAGCTTGCACACCCAGAGCTTCGTCACGGGCGTCATCAGCCGCACCCAGGCGCGCTGGCGCTCATCGTGCCACGCCGCGTCGACGGCAGCGGCGAGGCGGAACGAGAGAGCCGTCGCGGCTTCGACGTCGAGGGCCATGTCGGCAAGCACCTGCGCCATGAGCGGCTGGTCGACCAGCCGGCGTTGGAAGACCGTGCGGTAGCGCGTGTGGTGGACCGCATTGGCGAGCGCGAGACGCATCAGGCCTGCCGAGGATACGGCGCAGTCGAGCCGCGTCGCGGTGACCATCTCGATGATCGCGGGAACGCCGCGGCCTTCCTCGCCGACGAGCCAGCCTTCTGCCCCTTCGAATTCGACCTCGGACGAAGCATTCGAGCGATTGCCGAGCTTGTCCTTGAGGCGCTGGAAGTGGAGTGCGTTGATCGGGCCGTCGGGCAGGAAACGCGGGACGAGGAAGCAGGAAAGTCCGCCGGGTGCCTGCGCGAGCACCAGAAAAGCGTCGCTCATCGGCGCCGACATGAACCACTTGTGGCCGATGAGGCGGTGCGTGCCGCCGCCGGCACCGGCTGCAATGGGTTCGGCCGTCGTGGCATTGGTGCGCACATCGGTGCCGCCCTGCTTCTCCGTCATGCCCATGCCAAACGTGACCGAATTCTTCTCCGGCGCGGGACGGAAGCTCGGATCGTAGATGCGCGAGAGAATGCGCGGCAGCCATTCGGCGGCGAGGTCGGGCGCCAGCCGCAGCGTCGGGACTGCGGCATGGGTCATGGTCACGGGACAGCAGTGCCCGGCCTCCATCTGCGCGGCCATGTAGAAGCCGGCGGCACGCGCCACCTGCGCCCCAGGGCGCGGGTTGGCTCCGGGCGTCGCGAGATGCTCCCAGGTGCTGCAATGGAGCCCGGCGGCGAAGCTCTGAGCGAGGCATTCGTGGTAGGCCGGATGATATTCGACGATGTCGAGCCGCCGGCCCTGGCGATCATGGGTCTTGAGGCGCGGCGGGTACTCGTTGGCGAGCCGGCCGCGATCGAAGGCCTCGCGGCTGCCGAATGCGGCGCCGAGATCGTGGAGGGCGGCGGCGGCGTCCGGTGCGTGGCGCGCGACGGCTGACTGCAGTGGCGCGTCATCGGCGAAGAGATTGCGGCCTTCGAATGGGGGCGACTGGTTGGTCACCTCGTGCGTCGAGAAAAGTGCGGGCATGGTGGCCTCCCCGCAATCCGTAGCGTCGTGCCGGCTGCGCGTTCTCCGCGCTTCTGCGCGGCGAGGCGCCGAGAGTCGCACCAGGGCGCGTCAGCGACAAGGGTGCGCGTCGGCCTCAGCGCCCTTTTGTTGCCAGACAGCCCTTGAGGCAGCGCTGCAACTCGGCGTCGCAGCGCGGGGAGCCGCGAGTCGATATCCGGCACTGGTTGTGGCGCTGGCGGCAGAGGCTCGCGCAGGACGCCTCGGCGATGACGAATGGCGCCGGCTCGGGTGGCGCCGCCGACGGCAGACGCGGCGATTCGGCAACCGCCATGGGCGGCAGCATGAGAAGCAGGATGGCAATCAGCGCGGCGCGTCTCATCAGTCAGCCTGTTCACGGGCAGCACCCCACCAAGTAGGGCGTCGCCTATAACTATGCCAGCGGCATTGAGGGGCGGGAGCAAAAGGTCTCAATCGGATCCTAGAAAACTTCCCCCGCGATGCAGGCCTGCACCTTGAACGGGAGCGCACGGCGCGAGTTGAAATGGCCGGTCCCGAGCCCGCGGACCGCCTGGGGCGGCATCCGGAGACTTGGCAACGCGGCCTTGCTGGAACGGTGACGCAGAACACTGAAGCAACGCGCACACCCTACAGGAAATGCCATGAATGCAGCCTGAACTGGCCCTCGATCCGGGCGCCCAGATCACGATGCGCGAGCAAATGTTTGCACAGGATTGAGCGCTTCAAGGAAAGGGGCTTGCAGAACATCCCTGGAACATCTATGGTGTTCCCTGTTTGTACGTTATGTCGTGGTGCTGCAGGTCATGAATTGCAGCGGCGTGCGGCTTCCGGATGGACGCCGCACGGGCATTGAAATGGAGGGCTCATGCTGACCGCGAAGCAGAAGGAACTGCTCCTGCTCATTCACCATCGCGTGCAGGATACGGGTGTCCCCCCTTCGTTCGAGGAAATGAAGGAGGCGCTCGACCTCAAGTCGAAGTCCGGGATCCATCGGCTGATCACGGCCCTCGAGGAGCGGGGGTTCATCAGGCGGTTGCCGCATCGCGCGCGCGCCCTCGAAATCGTCAAGCTGCCCGAGGCTCTCCAGGAGGACGCCTCTCCGCCACCCCCGAGGCCGGCGTTCAGGCCGCAGGTCATCGAAGGAGGTCGGAGCAGCAGCTTCAGCACCCCGCCGCCGCCGGCCGAATCCGGCATGGCCGTGCCGATGATGGGCCGTATTGCGGCCGGCGTGCCGATCAGCGCCATCCAGGACCACAGCCAAGACGTGCTCTGCCCGCCCGATATGATCGGTTCCGGGGAGCATTTCGCGCTGGAGGTGGTCGGTGATTCCATGATCGATGCCGGCATTCACGATGGCGACACGGTCATCATCCGGCGCGCCGATACGGCCCGCGACGGTGAGATCGTCGTGGCGCTGGTCGAGAAGGAGGAGGCAACGCTCAAGCGCATCTTCCGGCAGGCCGGGCAGGTTCTGCTCGAAGCTGCCAACCCGAACTACGAGACGCGGCATTTCGGACCCGATCAGGTCGAGGTGCAGGGGCGCCTCGTGGGCTTGATCCGGCGCTATTGAGCGCGCAAGGTGACGCGGCGGCCGCGTGCTGCCGCGTGGCGCCGGAGAATGTGCATCATGAGTGATCTGCCGAAATCGGTCCGCATCAACGAGGAAGGACCGCGCGAGGGCTTCCAGATCGAGAAAGGGCCGATCCCGACGGCGCGCAAGATCGCGCTGATCGACAGCCTGTCGGAGACGGGCCTCAGGCAGATCCAGTGTGTGTCGTTCGTCAATCCGAAGAACGTGCCCGGCTGGGCCGATGCCGAGGCCGTCACGGCCGGTTTCAGGAAGCGCGAGGGCGTCAGCTACACATGCCTGTGGCTCAACGATAGGGGCTTCGAGCGGGCCATGGCCTCGGGCCGCTACGACATGGCGGGCCGCATCTCGCTCACGGCCTCGGAAACCTTCGTCAAGCGCAACCAGAACCGCACGCTCAAGGAGAACTACGACGCGCAGTCGGCTTCGATCGCGCTCTACAAGTCGCATGGTCTTGCAGTCGAGAAGGCCTCGATCATGGCGGCTTTTGGCTGCAACTTCGAGGGTGACATGCCGACGGAGCGCCTGCTCGGCTTCGTCGGTCAGATCTTCGAGATCGCTGCCGCGCACGACCTCAAGATCAAGACACTCTCGCTCGCCGATACCATGGCCTGGGCGACGCCAGCGACGATCAAGCGCCTCGTCGGGGCCGTGCGTGGGCGCTGGCCGGAGCTCGAGCTCGCGCTCCATCTCCACGATACGCGCGGCATGGGTATTGCCAATGCCTATGCCGGGCTCGAGATGGGGGTGGCGATCTACGATGCGGCCGTGGCCGGGCTCGGCGGCTGCCCATTTGCCGCTCACAAGAGTGCGGCAGGGAACGTGTGCACCGAGGATCTCGTTTTCATGTGCGAGGAGATGGGCATCGCGACCGGCGTCGACCTGGAGCGGCTCGTCGAGACGGCGCTGCTTGCGGAGGAAATCGTCGGCCATCCGCTGCCGGGCTCCGTCAAGGGCGGCGGCACGCTGCAGCGGCTGCGTACCCAGATCCGTGCGGCCAAGGCGGCCTGATCGGGCCATTGCTTCCGGGTGCCCCCTTATGGGCAGGGGTATTCGCCGCGCCCCGGCCGATGAGGTCGTCGAGCCGTCGACAAGTGCCGTAGTCCCATGCGCCTATGCTCTTGCTGAGCGAGACGCACCGGCCCAAAGTACGGACCGAACGAGCGCCGAGAGCCGCAAGTGCGGCGGAGGCGCGCAGCCAACGACATGAGCTGGAAATGACCCCGATCTCCGCCCTCCAGAAGACCGCCGAGGCCCTCATGGCCAAGGCCGCGATCGAAATCCCCGATGATTATCTCGGCGGTCTTCGCCAATGCGCGAACACCGAGAAGGGTGACCTTTCGGCCTTCGTCATCCAGGCCATGCTCGAGAACTACGAGGCCGCCAAGGAGGACCGCCGCGCCATGTGCGGCGATACGGGCGTGCCGCGCTGGTATGTGAAGATGGGCAACGAGGCGCGCGTCGAGGGCGGCCCGGTGGCGCTCGAGAATGCCCTGCGCCGTGCAACGGCCAACGCGACGCAATCGATCCCGCTCAGGCCGAACCGCGTGCACCCGCTCTGGCGTACCGACCACGACAATAACTGCGGCATCGGCGCGCCCGAGATCGAGTATTCCTTTCATCCCGAGGGCGATTGGATCGACCTGACGACCGTGCACAAGGGCGGCCTCTTCGGCTCCGACTACCGGATGCTCTTCCCGGGTGACGGCATCGACGGCATCAAGCGCTTCTATCTCGACACGCTGATCGCATTCGGCAAGCGCGGCCTCGCTTGCCAGCCGGCTATCGTCGGCGTCGGGCTCGGGGGCTCGAAGGACATTTCCGTGGTGCTCGGCAAGCAGGCCGCGTGCCTGCGTACGGTCGGCGACCGCAACCCCGACCCGAAGATTGCGACGCTCGAGGAGGAGCTGAAGGAGATCGGCAACTCGATCGGCATGGGCGCCATGGGCTTCATGGGCTCGAGCATGGTCGTCGATTGCCACATCGAGGTCGGCTACTGTCACACGGGCGGCATGCCCATGAGCGTGCACATGTTCTGCCTTTCCTCGCGGCGTGCCACAGCGCGCATCTTCCCGGACGGGCGTGCCGAGTTCCGCACCGATCCGCTCTGGTTCACCGACTACATGCGCCGCAGCGGCGTGGAGTGGGAAGGGGCGCCGGCCGAGCGCCCGCAGGCGGCGGAGTAGGCCCCCGGCACGAAGGTGCCGGTACCGTAGCCTCAGGGCTGACCGGCTTTCGGCGCCGCCGTCTGGTTCAGGATCCACTCGAGGAACGGCACGGCGCCGCCGGCAATGTCGAGGACCACCAGGGCCGGGTTCTCATAGGGATGCAGGCTGCGTACGGTTCGGATGATCGGCGCGGCGAGGCCCGCGCGGGATTTGATGATCATCGCGCACTCCTCGTCCTGCTGGCGTTTGCCTTCCCAGATGTAGATCGAGACCATGCCGGGCAGGATGTTGACGCAGGCGGCTAGCCCGTCGTCGACGAGCCGGCCACCGATCCGCTCTGCCTCCGCGCGCGATGGGGAGGTCGCATATACCAGAATAGGCTTATCTTGTTCCATTGCTTGCGCCTGCCTTCCCGCGCCCTCTAAAGTGCGCCGCGCGCCCCTCGTGTCGTTCCCGGCATGGTAGAAGCCCTGGCGCGTGGATGGAAGCCGATGGCCCCGAGCGCCCGGAAATTCGAGCGGATCGCCTTTGTGGCGAGCGACGTTGCCGAAGCGCGGAGTGCGCTCGACCGCCTCGTTGCGCGCTATGGCAATGCCGCGCCGGGCGAGGCCGATGCCATCGTCGCGCTCGGCGGCGACGGCCTCATGCTGCAGACGCTGCATCGTTTCATGCGCGACCGCATTCCGATCTACGGCATGAACCGTGGTTCGGTCGGCTTTCTCATGAACGAGTTCGCCGAGAACGACCTTATCGAGCGCCTCCAGCGGGCGGTCGTGACGCGCATTCACCCGCTCGCGATGACGGCCGTCGACGCAATGGGGCAGCGTCACCAGGGCCTGGCCATCAACGAGGTGGCGCTCTTTCGCCAGACGCACCAGGCAGCGAAGCTGGCGCTGTCGGTGAACGGTCAGGTGCGGCTGCAGGAGTTGATCTGCGACGGCGTGCTGGTCGCGACGCCGGCCGGGTCCACGGCTTACAACCTTTCGGCTTATGGTCCGATCATACCCATCAATGCGCAGTTGCTGGCCGTCACACCGATCAGCCCCTTCCGGCCGCGGCGCTGGCGCGGCGCACTCATTGCCAATTCGGCGCGCATTGGCATTGCGATCCAGGAGCCCGAGAAGCGGCCGGTGAGCGCGGTCGCCGACAATGTCGAGTTTCGCTCCGTCGTCGAGGTCGAGATTTCGCAGGCGTCGGACATCGATCTCTACATGATGTTCGATCCCGGCCACGATCTCGATGAGCGCATTTTGTCGGAACAGTTTCGCTATTGATCCGGCTTGGCGCCGCCGCCCGCGTGAGGCTCTCATGTCGAACGCAAGCAGGCCCTCATAATTAAGTAAGGTATTAGGAACGAATTCCTGCGGCTTGCCGCGCGGGCCGGCGCACGCCATGCAAGCCTGCGCGAGAGTGATTCGGGACGGAGACACCCATGGCGGGACTGTACTTCGAGGAGTTCGAGGTCGGGCGCGTGTTCGAGCACGCGATCACGCGAACGGTCACAGAGATGGACAACATGATGTTCTCCTGCCTGACGCTCAACACGCAGCCCCTCCACATCGATCATCACTTCGCCGCGAGCACGGAGTGGGGCAAGCCGCTCGTGAACAGCCTCTTCACGCTCGGACTGATGATCGGCATCTCGGTCGCCGACACTACCCTCGGCACGACGATCGGCAACCTCGGCATGACGGACGTCCGCTTTCCTCATCCGGTCTTTCATGGCGACACGCTGCGTGTGACCACGGAGATCGTGGCCGTCCGCGAAAGCGCCTCGCGTCCCGATGCCGGCATCGTCGAGTTCCTTCACCGCGCCTACAATCAGGACGGCGCGCTCGTTGCGGAATGCCGCCGCGCGGGCTTTATGCGTAAGGCGCCGGCCGCCGCTTGAATCCCGCCGCTTGAGCTGGATCGCGCGTCGACGGAGCGCTATACGAACCTCGCACCGCCGCGGATGACATGCGATCATCATTTTCCGTCGAGGAGAGGCTCATGCGCTCGCTGCTTTTCGTTCCCGGTGACAGCGAAAGAAAGCTCGCCAAGGCGCTCGCGAGTGGCGCCGATGCGCTGATCCTCGATCTTGAGGATTCCGTTGCGCCGGCGAACCGCTCCGCCGCGCGCACGCTCAGCGCCGCTTTCGTTCGCGAGACGCGATCGAGCGCGAACACGCCGCTCCTCTATGTGCGCATCAATCCGGTCGACGGCAGCGACTGGGAAGCGGATCTCGACGCCGTGATGTCCGCGCGGCCGGACGGCATCATCATGCCGAAACCGAATTCCGGCGAGGACGTGCACCGTCTTTCGATTGCGCTCGGCCATGCGGAGAGCCAGTCGGGTATCACATCGGGCGCCACGCGGATTCTTCCGATCGTGACGGAGACGCCGCTCTCCGTGCTGAACCTGCACACGTATGTCGGCGCCAGCACGCGCATGATCGGCATGAGCTGGGGCGCGGAAGATCTCGGCGCCGTCGTGGGCTCGCTCGCCAATCGGGACGCGAGCGGACGGTTCACGTCGCCGTATCGCCTGGTGCGCGATCTTTGTCTGATGACGGCGGCGGCCGCCAGCGTCGAGCCGATCGACACCGTGTATGTGGACTTCCGCAATCGCGACGGGCTCGAAGCCGAGACTCGCGAGGCGCGGCGTGATGGGTTCACGGGGAAGATGGCTATCCATCCCGATCAGGTCGGTCCGATCAACGCCATCTTCACGCCGACAGACGCGGAGGTCACGCACGCGCGCGCGGTCGTCGCCGCGTTCGATGGCGTGAGCGGAGTCGCGAGCCTCGACGGCAAGATGCTCGACAAGCCGCATCTCGTGCTCGCCGAGAAGGTGATCGCGCGAGCGAAGGCGGCGGGGATGATCACGTAATCGTTTCGCGAGTGGGGCTTTCGCCCCACACCCCAACCGGGAGGGACACCCTCCCGGCCCCTCCCGCTTTTTATGACGATCGCGCTCGCGGCGCGCTCAAACTCTATAAAAGACGGGGGTGTCCCCCGAGCGGCGGCAGCCCCTTCTCGTGGCGCAGCCGCGCAACTACACCGTCGGCCGCACTCTAAATCCCGGCGCTACGGCTTCGGCCTCAGCCAGCACCTCGACGCGATCGACGCGGGATGCGGATGGGCCCGTGCGGGAGCGTGCAATGAGATCATCGACCACAGCGCTGGCACCGGAGACGACCGCTTCGACGCCACCATCGCGACGATTACGCACCCAGCCGTCGAGGCCGAGCGCGACGGCATTGCGCTCGACGAACACGCGGTAGCCGACGCCCTGAACGCGCCCTTCGATCCTGAGCCGTACGGTGCGCTCAGCGCTCACACCATCTCCGTCAGTAGCCGGCCGCCATGCCGTCCTTGCGGGGGTCCGAGGCGCCGACAAGCACGCCATTCGCCTGGTCCATCTCGACGATCTGACCACCGCCCCAGGGCGAGTCCGCATAGACGACCTTGTGGCCCTTAGCGGTCAGGCCCTCGAACACCGATTTCGGCATGGAGGCCTCGATCTTGATTTCGTCGCCCTCGAAGAACGCGCGGGGATGGTCGAGCGCGGCCTGCGGGTCCATGCCGTAGTCGAGCATGTTGGTCATGACGTAGGCGTGGCCCATGGGCTGGAAATTCGCGCCCATGACGCCGAACGAGAGCCACGGCTTGTCGGCCTTGAAGGCCATGGCGGGGACGAGGGTGTGCATGGGCCGCTTGCCGGGCGCGATGCAGTTCAGGTGCTTGGGATCGAGCACGAAGCCCTGGCCGCGATTGTGCAGCGTGATGCCGCTCTTGCGCGTGACGATGCCGGTGCCGAAGGCGGAGAAGAGCGAGTTGATGAAGGAGACGGCCATGCCGTTGCCGTCGACGACCGTGAGGTACGTGGTGTCGTTGCCGGCGGGCTTCGGCACAGGGCCGAGTTCGCTGCGCTTCGAACGATCGATGCGCCGGGCGATCTCGTCGGCGACCGCGTCGCTCAGCATGTGCTCGACGGGCACTTTGACCATGTCGGGATCGGCGACGAAGGCATCGCGCAAGGCATAGGCATTGCGGCCGATTTCCATCATGAGGTGATAGCGCTCAGCGGAGAGCGGATCGTCGCCGGCCGACCCAAGGCGCTCGAGCACGCGCAGCATGATGAGCGCGACAATGCCCTGGTTGTTGGGCGGCAGCTCATAAAGATCGGCGCCGCGATAGCCGACGCGGATCGGCTCGACGTAGCTCGACGTCTGGTTGGCGAAGTCTTCGATCGTGTGGAGGCCGCCGAGCTCTTTCAGCTCTGCCACCATGTCGGCGGCGATCTCGCCGGTGTAGAAGGCGTCGCGGCCCTTGTCTGCGATGGCGCGGAGCGTCTTGCCGAGCTCGGGGAAGCGGACCTTCTCGCCCACCTTGGGCGCGCGTCCGCCAGGCAGCAGATGCTGGCGCGAGCCGGGATGGGCTTTCAGTTTCTCGGTGAACTTGCCCCAGTCGTAAGCGACGCGCGGCGCGACGATGAAGCCACCTTCCGCGTATTCGATCGCGCGTGCGAGCACGTCACCGAGGGAGCGGGTGCCATAGTCCTTCATGAGGCGCGTCCAGCCATCGATCGCGCCGGGCACCGTGACGGCATGCGGCGATTGGACGGGGATCGTCGAGATGCCCTGCTTGGCGTACCACTCGGGCGTTGCAGCTTTGGGTGCGCGGCCCGAAGCATTGAAGGCGACCGGCTTGGTGCCGGGCTTGGCGATCATGGCGAAACAGTCGCCGCCGATGCCGGTCATGGGATGCTCGACGACCGACAGCACGGCCACGGCCGCGATGGCGGCGTCGATGGCATTGCCGCCCGACTTGAGCTGCTCGATGGCTGCCACGGTCGCCAGCGGGTGCGACGTCGCGCACATAGCGCGCGTGGCATAGACCGGCGAGCGGCCGGGGAAGGCGAAATTGCGCATCGAGAACTCCTGTCGGGGCAAACGGCGCCGCGGCGGGGCGCCCAAGAGGAACATGCGGGCGCGAGGCACGCTGGTATTATGTCTACCAAGCGATGTGCCGTCCGCCAACCTCGTGCGAGGCCGGTGTGTCATGCACGGCAGGGCCGGACCTCATGAGAGATCCGGCCCTGCGATAATTGCCTTTGTGCGGCTGGGTGCGCGCGGTCAAACGCCGTCGCACTTCGGCGGTAGCTCCTTGGCGCGGCGCCAGACGAACGTCTCGCTCAGGAACTTCACACCCATGTAGCCCTTGACCTGCAAGGTCTCGGGATTTCGCAACTGCAACTCGAGGTCGAAGGACGAGCCCTGCTCGGGATCGTAGATCCAGCCGTTGTCCCACGAGCCATTGGGCTGCGGCTTGACGTCGCCGATGATCTGCAGGCCGCAGATGGGCTGTCCGCGCCGGGCGGCATTCTTGTTCAGGCTGTCGCGCAGAGGCTGGCCCTTCTCGTCGTTGGGCTGCTTCATCCAGACGATGCGCCCGCAAAGGTTCTGGGCCTGGGGTGTGCCCGGTGCCGCATCCGGTACACAGGGCGTGATCTCGACCGCGCCACGGCCCGTGTGGTCGATCCACACGCCTTGCGGGCTCGGCACGGGGGCGGGCGGCATGGGAACGGCTGCCTGGGCGCCTTTGCGCTGGGCCGGCTGCTGGGCCTCGGCTGCGGGGATAGCGAGGGCTGCGGCGAGAGCCGCAATTGATAACATGGGCAGAAAGGCCGCCGATCCGCGGCGCACCGGCCCTGTTCCGAGGGAAGTCGTGGCCATGGGTTACATCCTGTTCTGAGCTGCCGGAGGATGGTCCGTACAACGTTCTGCCGGTGGTAAATTCGCCAAGTATGGCAGCGGCAAGGCGACACAGGCTCTCATCGCTGCCTTGATTTTGCCGCAGGCGAGGGGGTATTCGGCGGCGTCAGCCGGGCCGATCCTCTTGGGGTTGGTCGGGCGGGCACCGGCATGGCGGCGCCGGTTTACTACGATTGCCGCAGGTGGCACCGGTTGGCCGCCTTCCCTATATAACGGGCTCATCAAGGGCTCCGGGCATACGTTTCCGGGCCGTCTCCAGAATGGATGATCGGGGAGCCAAGCCCCTCCGGGGCGGCTCGCGAGGACCACGACAAGGGTTCGCGGGCGGGGTGGGCCTTCAGGCATTGGTCGCGTCAGGCGAGGACAGTTCGGCATTCCCATGGTTTTGACGCTTGCGTTCCGCAACCTCGTTCATGACCGCGTGCGCCTTGCGGTTACGCTCGTCGGTATTCTGTTTGCGATCGTGCTGGTTGCCGTTCAGCTCGGCCTCTACCAGGGCGCCCGCAAGATGATCATCTCGATGATCGATAACGCTCAGGGCGAGATTTGGATCACTGCGTTCGGCGCCAAGAGCTTCGAGGAGGCCGGCCAGCTCTCCGGCCGCGAGCGCCACGCCGTGCTCTCCGTGCCGGGCGTGAAGAGCGTGACCCCGCTCACGGTCGCCTTCACGGAATGGCGTAAGCCGGCAGGTGGTTCCGCTCTGATCGTGCTCGTCGGAGCCGATCCCGCGGACGGCGGCCTCAAGCCATGGAACATGGTGCAGGGCACCCCCGCCTCGCTCGCCGAGCCGCATGCCGTTGCCGTCGACAAGACGTACATGGACAACCTCGGCGTTAAAGGCATCTCCGACATTGCCCAGATCGAGCAGACGCGTGTCAGGGTCGCGGCTTTGACCGACGGCATTCGCTCCTTCACGATGGCGCCCTATGTGTTCACGTCGCTCAACCGGGCACGCTCCATGCTCGGCCTCGAGCCGAACCAGGCGACGTTCTTCCTCGCCAAGCTGGACGATCCCGCGACGACCGAGGCCGTGCGCAACGAGATCAAGTCGCGCCTCGCCAATGTCGATGTGCTGACCCAGGCGGAGTTTCGCGACAGGAGCCTCGACCACTGGCTGTTCGGCACGGGCGCCGGCGTGGCGCTGATCGGCGGTGCCATCCTCGGCATTCTGGTCGGGACCGTGATCGTCGCGCAGACGCTCTACTCGAGCACCAAGGACCATCTCACCGAGTTCGCGACACTGCGCGCGCTCGGCTCCTCGGCCGGCTACATCCACCGGGTCATTCTCGCGCAGGCGGCGCTCTCGGCGGTGCTCGGCTACGTCCTCGGCATGGCCATCGCGATGGTGGTCGTGCACTTCAGCGAGCAGACGGCTCTGCCGATCCTGATGACGCCGCAGCTCGCGATCGGCCTTTTCGTGCTGACGGTTGCGATGTGCGCGATCTCCGCCATCTCGGCGATCGTCAAGGTGACGAAGCTCGATCCAGCCATGGTTTTTGCCCGATGAGCGACATCGTTCTCGAAGCCCACGACGTCGTCAAGGAGCTCGGCCACGGGGCGGGCATGGTGCGCGCCCTCAAGGGCGTCAGCCTGTCGCTCAAAGCCGGCGAGCTGACGCTGCTCATGGGGCCCTCGGGCTCGGGCAAGACGACGCTGCTCTCCATTCTCGGCTGCATTCTCGCGCCGACGTCGGGCAGCATCCGTGTTGCCGGCACCGATACGGCGAACCTCGGTCCGGAAGCGCTGGCCGATGTTCGCCGCAAGCACATCGGTTTCGTCTTCCAGTCCTACAACCTCTTCCCGACGCTCAACGCGGTCGAGAACGTGCGCCTCGCGCTCGATGTGCGCGGTCGCAGGGGGCGCCTTGCTGCCGACCAGGCGCGCGAGGCACTGACCAAGGTCGGGCTCTCGCACAAGTTCAAGTCCTATCCCGGCAACATGTCGGGCGGCGAGCAGCAGCGCGTCGCCGTGGCCCGCGCCCTTGCGAGCGCACCGTCGCTCCTTCTCGCCGACGAGCCGACGGCGGCTCTCGATGCCGAGAACGGCCAGTCGGTCATGCAGCTCCTTTCCGAGATCGCCAAGGATAAGAGCCACGCCGTGCTCGCGGTCACGCACGATCACCGCACGCTGCCCTATGCCGATCGCATTATTCACATCGAGGACGGTCTGATCGTCGGCGACGAGCGCCCCGAGCGGGTGCGGGCCGCCATCGTCACGCCGCCACCGACCATTCCCCTGGACGAAGTGCACAGCGGGCGGGCATCCGCTCCCACGCGCTTCGCCAAGAAACGGAAGACGAAGTTCCATGGATAGCTCGCGCTCGACGATCTCAAGCCTGTTTCTTGCGTTCCTGATCGCAGCCGCGGTCGTGGCCGGTGCGTCGTACTATCTGCCCTCGGCGAACATCTCCGGCCGCCTCAATGCGCAGACGACGGCGAAGCCTCTGCCCAAGGCGCAGTGGGATGCGGCAGCGCCTGGGCGCGTCGAGCCGAATGGTGGCGAGATTCGCATCGGGGCCGTGACGCCCGGCCGGATCGCCGAGGTCACGGTGCAGCCGAACGATCGCGTGACGGCGGGCGATCTCCTCATCCGCCTCAGCGACGAGGAAGCGCTGGCACGCGTGCATGCGGCGCGCGCCGAGGCTTCTGCGCGCAAGCGCGAGCGTGACACGGCCGAGGGCAACCCCAATGATCTCGTGCGCGCGCGCCGGCAGGCCGAGGACGCGCTCGCCGAGTCGGAGTACGCGCTGTCGCTGGCGCGGGCGGAGATGGACGCGGCTTTCCTCGCGTACCGCCGCGACAGCTCGTCCACCAATCTCGAGCAGCTCGACCAGCGCCGGCAGGCCGTCCGCGCGGCCGAGACGAAGCTCGACAGTGATCGCGCCGCCCTTCGCAAGGCGGAAACCGCCCCGAACATCGCACTGCCGACGCGCGCCGAGGTCGGTTTCAGTGTCGCGCGCTCCGAGCTTTCGCTTGCCGTCACCGCGCTCGAGCGTACGCGCATTCGTGCGCCGCGCGATGGCACTGTGCTGAGTGTATCCGCGCGGGTTGGCGAGACGGCGACGCCGTCGCCGGAGCAGGTGTTGCTGCTGATGGGTGACGTTTCGGCGCTGAAGGTGCGCGCCGAGGTCGAGGAGCGCGACGCGGCGAAGGTCCGCGTCGGCCAGAACGTCGTCGTGAGGTCGGATGCGCATCCGGGCCGCGAGTTCGCCGGCAAGGTCGCGAGCCTCGCGCCCGCGCTCGGGCCGGGCAAGCTCGGCCAGCGCGGCCCGCGCCGTCCCAATGATGTGGACGTGCTCGAAGTCGTGGTCGACATGGAAGGCCAGCCGCCATTGCTGCCGGGCATGCGCGTCGATGTGTTCTTCAAGCCCGTCGAGACCGTGCAGGGCTCCGTCCAGCGCACGAACTGATTTTTTCCGGACGGCCTACCGGCCGGCGCGCGGTCGCACGCTCACGAAGCCGCGCGTCGGGACGCCATGGGATCAGCCTCGGAGGTCTTATCACTCCTTCTCGCCGTGAGAACGGGGA
Source organism: Hyphomicrobiaceae bacterium (assembly GCA_035565975.1). Classification (GTDB taxonomy): domain Bacteria; phylum Pseudomonadota; class Alphaproteobacteria; order Rhizobiales; family Hyphomicrobiaceae. The sequence goes on along the minus strand of DATMRT010000002.1, from coordinate 10,510 downwards.
CAGGGAAAAGTGGCGCGCGGCCGGCGCCTACTTGAAATCCGCCGCCGTCAGGATCGGCTCGAAGGGAATGCCAGCCGCCTTGAAGGTCTCGGTGGCGCCTTCGAGACGATCGACGATCGTGATGACGCGCTCGACGGTGGCACCATCCGCGCGCACGGCCTCAATGGCCTTCATCGCCGAGCCGCCGGTCGTGGTGACGTCCTCCAGGATGACGACACGCCGTCCCTTCAGCGTCTCCCCTTTGGGCAAGCCCTCGACGAGGCTCTGCGTGCCGTGCTCCTTGGCCTGCTTGCGCACGAAGAACGCCCCGAGCGGCCACCCTGCCAGTTGGCTCGCGACCGCGACGGCCGTTGCGATCGGCACCGCGCCCATCTCGAGCCCGCCGACCATGTCCACTTTCTTGCCCTCGAGCGCCGCCACGACGAGGCTGCCGATCAATTGCGCCCCCTCGGGGTCGAGCATCGTCGGCTTCATGTTGAAGTAGAAATTAGAGCTGCGCCCCGAGGCGAGCTTGATCTCGCCGCCCGTCGTGAACGAGCGAGCCTTGATGACCTCGATCAGGCGGGCGCGGTCGGCATCACGCGGCATGAATTATCCTCCGTCCTGTTTCGGGAGACTAAAGCAACGGACTCGAAATTCGTCTCACCTCGATGGCGGGCGGAGAGCGAATTTCAAGTCCAAAGTTGCTTTAGAACCACTGACTCCAAAGCGTCTTTGGACCTCAAATGCGACGCTGAACCGCCCGAACCGCGGGGCACATTCGCCGTCCGACGCTTTAGTTCGCGCCCAGGGGCCATGCGCAGCCACTGCGTGTCAAGCGGGCCGGCGCGTGCTATGGAGCCGCGTCCACAGCCGGAGACCGGATATGTTCAACCCAGAGACCCCTCCCGAACTCGCCGTCACCCGCTGGCTCAATTCAGACAAACCGGTGACCCTGGCCGATCTCAAGGGCAAGGTAGTGGTGCTGGTGGCCTTTCAGATGCTGTGCCCGGGCTGTGTGTCGGAGGGCCTGCCGCAGGCGCGACGGCTCCGCCAGCGCTTCAGCCCCGATCAGGTTGCCGTCATCGCCCTGCACTCGGTTTTTGAGCATCACGAGGTGATGACCGAGAAAGCACTTGAGGTCTTCCAGCACGAGTACAAGTGGCCCTTCCCGATCGGGATCGACAAGCCGGACGGAAAAGGCCCGCCGAAGACATTCGCGACCTACCAGATGCAGGGCACGCCTTCGCTGCTCGTGTTCGATCGTGCCGGCCGGCTCCGGCGTCACTACTTCGGGCATCCCGATGACATTCGCCTCGCGGCCGAGATCATGGCGCTCACCATCGAGGATGCGGGTGGCAGCCGTGAGCAGGCGGCCGCTATCGAGCACAAGCTCGCGGCCGCCCTCGTGACGGGCGATCATCACCACCATGATCACGACCATGACCACGACCATCATCATCACCATCATGACCACGAGCATGGTGATGCGTGCGGCTGCGGGCATGATCATAGTCACGATCACGGCCACGATCACGGCCATCACCATCATGGTCATCATCACCATGATCACGGACATGGCCACGCGCCGCGGAAGGGCTAGGCGGCTATGGCCAGTGCGCTGATGGAGCGGTTTTCCGAGGCTGCCTGGATTCACGAGTCCGCGGCCGTCTTCGGGAGCGTCACGATCGGTCAAGGTTCGAGCTTATGGCCGGGCGTCGTCATTCGCGCGGAGCTGCAGTCAGTGACCGTCGGGCGGTTCGTGAACCTGCAGGATCACGTGATGGTCCACATCGGCTACACGACACCGACGGTGATCGGCGACTACGCGTCCATCACGCACCGCGTGGTACTGCACGGCTGCACGATCGGCGAGAACTGCCTGATCGGCATCGGGGCGACGGTCATGGATGGCGCGGTGATCGGGGCCAACTCCATCGTCGCCGGGCATTCGTTCGTGCGCGAGGGGCAGGTCATTCCGCCAAACTCGATCGTCATGGGCACACCGGCGAAGGTCGTACGCACGGCCGACAATTTCGTTGCCAATCGCTTGAATGCCTGGCTCTACCATCGCAATGCCACAGCCTACGCGAAAGGCAATCATCGCGCCTGGAGTGGGCCGGAATTCGAGGCTGCAAGCAAAGCAGAGCGTGCGCGGCTCGAGGCTCTCCATGCCGAGGGGCGTACCGACTGACGACATCACGACGCGCATTCCTCCCGGGAGTGGTCACGGGATGCGGTCCACAATGTCGCCGAATCGTGCGGTGATAGGCAGGCTATGGCTCGACGACTGAACATCCTGCGGCTGGCGGTGTGGAATCTGTTCCAGAACAGCGGATTCTCGATGTCGGGCGCCGTCGCCTTCACGTTTCTGCTGTCCCTCTTCCCTTTCTGCATCTTTCTCGGTGCGCTTGCGGCGACGCTCGGCGGGCGCGAGCTTGCAGCCTACGCCGTTGCGCAGCTCTTCCAGGCGGTGCCGGAGCCGGTCGCCAAAGCGCTCGCACCGGAGATCGAGCGCGTCATGGGACGCAGCCAGTACGGCCTGCTCACGGTCGGCGCGGCGATCTCGCTCTTCTTCGCGACGAGTGCCGTCGAGACTCTGCGGGCCGCGCTCAACATGGCTTATCGCGTCAAGGAAGGCCGCTCATATCTGTTCTGCCTGATGCAGAGCCTATTCCTGGTGCTCATGACGGCGGCCGGCATGCTGGCGCTCGCGTGGGGCGTCGTCGTGGGTCCGGTACTGGCCCAAAGCATCGACTCGGAGGCTGTGCACTGGCTGCTCGCGCAGGACAGCTTCTCGGTCGTCCTGCGTTATGCGGTCGTGCTGTGCGTGACGACGGCGCAGCTCCTCACGTACCATCTCTTCCTGACAGCGGGCAGACGTTCGTTCTGGGATGTGTGGCCCGGCGTGATGCTGAGCGTCGTGCTCTGGATCCTTCTCGCTCAGCTCTATTCCCGCTGGCTCGCCATCAGTGACTACTCGCGCTTCTATGCGGGCCTGACGCAACTCTTCACGGCGCTCATCTTCTTTCAGGTCACGGCCATCGTCGTGATCCTCGGCGCCGAGTTCAATCGCGCGCTCAGCGAGGTCAAGGCTAACGCGTGAGCGCGGCATCAAGGGTCAAGGACGGCATGGCAGTAGATAAGAGCCCTCGGGCGGGCACCATTACGTTCGACGATTTCCTGAAGGTCGATATCCGCGTCGGCACGATCGTCGCGGTCGAGCCCTTTCCGGAAGCGCGCAAGCCGGCCTTCAGGCTGCGCATCGATTTCGGCAGCGAGATCGGCGTGAAGAAGTCCTCGGCGCAGATCACGAAGTACTACACGCCCGAGACGCTCGTCGGGCGGCAGGTGGCGGCGGTCGTGAATTTCCCGCCACGCCAGATCGGCCCCTTCATGTCGGAGGTTCTGACGCTCGGCTTTCCCGATGCCGACGGCGAGGTGGTGCTGCTCGGACCGGAGCGAAAAGTGCCGGATGGCGGACGGCTTTTCTGAAACATGAAGGCCGGGAGAGTGTCCCGGCCTTCGAGAATTTGAGCGGTACGCTCGTGCTTTACCGGTGGCGCGGGCAGTAGGTGTGTGTGCGGTAGCGATGGCGCACGCACTTGCCGAAGACGCGCTTCGTGCACACGCGTACGGTGCGGCGGTAGCAGCGATGGCGCGCCTGCTCGATGTTGGTCTCGGCCGTCGCGAGCCTGTCGAGAAGCGTCATGTTGCCAGGTGCGGCGGCGGATGCTGGGCCGCTGGTCGCCACACCGACGAACGGAAGCAGGCATACGGCGAATGCCAATACCGTCTTTCGCATTTCGAATTCTCCAATTTTCTCGTTGATAGAAGCATCCTCTCCGGCACGGCAAGTTTAGCGAGTGCCGCCTCGCGGATCGATGCTCATTGGAGAAAAACACCCATGCGGACCAATTCGAGCGGCGACTGAGGCCGTGGCGCCACAGAGGCCTACAGCGGCACGCGGATGATGGCGCGCAAACCGCCCATGGTGCTCGTGTCGAGCGCGACGTCGCCGCCGTGGCTGCGCGCGATATCGCGCGCGATGGCGAGGCCGAGGCCCGAGTTGCCCGCACCCTCGTTGCGTGCGTGGTCGAGCCGGTAGAAGGGCTTGAAGACGTTCTCGCGCTCGACGGCCGGGATGCCCGGCCCATCGTCGTCCACCTCGATACGCAGCCACTGCCGGTCGGCGGCCGCGCGCACGACGATGCGGTTGCCGAAGCGCGCGGCATTGGAGACGAGGTTTGTGACGGCGCGCTTGAAGGCGTTGCGCTTGAGCTCGAGCACGAGGTCGGTCGGGCGCCGACGCAACCTGAGGTCGATCGGCACGCCGAAGTGCTGGGCGTCGACGTAGATCTCCTCGAGGAGCTGGCGCACGTTGGTCGGCGTCGCCTGCTCGCCGCCATCGCCCTTGGCAAAGGCGAGGTAGTCCTCGAGCATGTGCTGCATCTCGTTGACGTCGGCGCGCAGCGCCGTGATCTCGGGGCCGTCGCCGAGAAAGGCGAGCTGCAGCTTGAAGCGGGTGAGCACGGTCCTGAGGTCGTGGCTGACGCCCGCGAGCATGGTCGTGCGCTGGTCGACGTGCTGGATGATGCGCTCGCGCATCTCGACGAAGGCCTGCGCGGCCTGGCGAACCTCGCGTGCGCCGCGCACGCGGAAGTCATCGCCGACCGTGCGTCCCTTGCCGAAGGCATCGGCGGCCTCGGCGAGGCGCAGGATCGGCCGGATCTGATTGCGCATGAACAAGATCGCGACGGTCAGCAGGACGACCGACGTGCCGACCATCCACAGAAGGAAGATGTGCGAGTTCGAGGCATAGGTCTGGTTGCGCGTCGCGATGAAGCGGAGGACAGCCTTCGGATGCTTGACGCGTATCTCGACGTGGCGGGACTGGCCGACCGTATCGATCCAGAAGGGCAGCGATACGTACTTGCGGATCTCATCGGAGAGTGTGCGGTCGAGGAGGGCGAAGAAGGGCTTGGGCTGGGCCTTGGGAAGATCGTCCGGCGGCAGGATCTGCATCGAGACGCCGACCTTCTCGCGCGCGAGGGTAATCAGTTTCTCGGGATCATCGGCGATCGAGAGATTCGAGTAGACCTCGATCATCGCCGCGATGTCGCGCGCCGTCGCCTCGGAAAGGCGGCGTGTCACGGCCTGCCAGTGGCGTTCCATGAAGGTGAAGGCGACGACGCTCTCGAGGAGCACGATTGGTGCGATGATAATGATGAGCGTACGGGCGTAGAGGCCCTTGGGGGCGAGCTCGGCGAAGAAGCCCGCGATGCGGTTCCAGAACCCACGCCAGCGGAACAGCCTGAGCTGCCGCCACCAGCTCCGGCGGACGGGAGGCGGCAACTCGAGTTCGCCAGCAGAGTCGCGCGCCGCAACCATCGATCCCGTCTCTCTGCGCCGGCGCGCGCGCCGGCGGCTCTTTTTCAGTCGATGTACAGGATGTAGCCCTTGCCCCGCACGGTCTGAAGATAGACCGGATTGGAGGGATCGAGCTCGATCTTGCGCCTGAGGCGGTTGATCTGCACGTCGATCGCCCGCTCGCTGCCCGTCGATTCATCGCTCGCAAGCTCATGGCGGGCAATCGGTGAACCCGGCCGCGAGGCGAAGAGGCGCAGGAGATCGCGCTCGCGCTCGGTGAGCTTGATCGTCTCGTCGCCGCGCCTGAGCTCGCCACGTTCGACGCTGAAGGCATAGTCGCCCATGCGGATCTCATCGCGCGGCTCATGCCCGATCCGGCCCCGCCGCATGATGTTGTTCAAGCGCAGGACCAGCTCGCGCGGCTCGAAGGGCTTCGTCACGTAGTCGTCGACGCCGGCCTCGAGGCCCTCGACCCGGTTTTCGGGCTCGGCCCGCGCGGTCAGCATGCAGATCGGGATCGGGGAGATGTTCTTGAGGTCGCGGGCGAGGTCGAGGCCGCTCTCGCCCGGCATCATGACGTCCAGGATCACGAGGTCGAAGGCGAGGCCGCGCATGGCAGCGCGTGCGGTCTCGGCGTCGCGGGCGGTCGTCACGCGAAAGCCGCTGTCCTGCAGGTAGCGCCCGAGCAGCTCGCGGATGCGCTGGTCGTCGTCCACGAGTAGTACGTGCGGGGCATTGTCGGGAAGGGGCTCCCGGCGGGCGAGGCTACTGGCTGCGAGCGTCATGGCTGAAGCTCTCCGTTGAGATCCTTCGACAGCTTGGGAAGGTTCAGCAAAGTGGAGATCATCTTGCGCGTTTCGGGCTCGATCATGGCCGTGAGAAAGCGGCGGATGGCGGCGTCGGCGCCGCTGCCGCTGAGGCCGAGGGCGCGACGGATGCGGCGCGTCTGTGCGCCGACGAGACGGCGCATGAGCGCGCGGCCGGCGGGCGTCACGTGCAGACGGCGCTCGCGGCGGTCGGTGTCGCCTGCCGATTGCACGACAAGGCCGCTCTCGACGAGCTGGCGGAGCACACGGGCGAGGCTTTGCTTGGTGATGTTGAGGATCAGGAGCAGGTCGGCGACGCGCAGGCCCGGATAGCGGGTGATGAAGTGGAGGACGCGATGGTGGGCGCGACCGTAGCCGTACTCGGCGAGGATGGCATCGGCGTCACCTGTGAAGTCGCGGTAGGCGAAGAACAGGAGCTCGATGACCTGCACCACCTCCGGCGAGGGCTCATCGGCAGCGTCTGGGGACGAGGCGCCGGTCGGCGCCGCGACCGTCATGCGCGGCGCGGAGGGGCGGCTTGAATTTACGTCAGTCATATTGACATATTTGAAGTCGATTGCTACCCGTGGCAAGCGCTTTGTTGGGCCGGTTGGCCCGGCCCGCCACCGTATCAGATCTCATTCCACGAAAGTGACGTCGATACGCGGGCGATGCCGGAGGCGACCGGTGCCGGGCGGGCTTTTCCATTGCCGAAGAGCAATTTAGCTGCTCGGGAAGAGGGAAGCCCGCAAGAGGCGCCAAAGGATTGATCTGCGCACAAGACGGTCAACGCACACTCGCCTGACCGCGAGCCGGCGGCGGGCGCCGGAGCGCCGACGATCCCAGTTCGTCTCGCGGGAGGATTAAGCGCATGGCTTCCGAGTTCATCTACTTCGGCGACAGTCAGATCTGGTACGATGGCCAGTTCATGCCCTCTGCCGACGCCCGCATCCACGTGCTGACGCACGGGCTGCACTACGGCTCCTGCGTGTTCGAAGGCGAGCGCGCCTACAACGGCGTGGTGTTCAAGTCGCGCCAGCACACCGAGCGCCTGCACCGCTCCGCCGAGCTCATGGATTTCAAGATCCCCTATTCGGTCGACGAGCTGGAAGCTGCCAAGGCCGAAGTCCTGCGGCTGAACGGCAGCGGCAACAAGTACGTTCGCGCGGTCGCCTTCCGCGGCGGCGAGAAGATGATGGCCGTCTCGGCCCAGCAGAATCCGATCCACGTCGCCATTGCGACCTGGACGTGGCCCTCGATGTTCGACCCGGCGGAGCGCATGCGCGGCATCCGGCTCGATATCGCCGACTACCGCCGGCCCGATCCGGCCTGCGCGCCGGCCATGGCGAAGGCGGCCGGGCTCTACATGATCTGCACCATCTCCAAGCATCGCGCGGAGAAGAAGGGCTATTCCGACGCGCTGATGTTCGACTGGCAGGGCCGCGTCGCGGAGTGCACGGGCGCTAACATCTTCTTCGTGCAGGACGGCAAGCTGCACACGCCGCTCGCCGATTGCTTCCTCTCGGGGATCACGCGTGAGACGGTCATCGATCTTGCAAAGAAGCGCGGCGTCGAGGTCATCGAGCGCCGGATCATGCCGGACGAGCTGTCCAGCTTCACGGAATGCTTCATCACCGGCTCGGCGGCCGAGGTGACACCCGTGCGCGAGATCGGGCCCTACAATTACCAGCCGGGGCGCATCTCCGAGCAGCTGCTCGCCGACTACATGGCGGGCGTGGGCAAGCCCTGATAGGCGTCCTGAGCCGATAAGCCCCTCACAGACCAAACGAATCCGGCCGTTGCGCAAGATCAATGTACAAGCGCCGGTGCTGGTATATCATGCTTAACGGCATCCCGCGGGGGGTGTCTGGTTCGGCGCCATGAGAGCGTCGGACGCATGAGGCGCGTGAGGAGTGCGGCATCATGACCAATGCGAAGCAGGACCGGCCCGTCCGGTCCGAGAACGAGCCGTTCCGAAGGCTGGTTGCGTCGACCGAGCAGGCGGCGAAGGCCGTCGCCCCGATGATGAAGTGCGCGGCGTGCGCGAATATGGAGTTCGTTTCGCTCGCCGGGCGGCGGACGAAGGCCTATCTCGACATCCCCAACGAGCTTGCCCAGTGCCGTGGGCCGCAGGATCTCTTCGCCGCTCAGGCGAAGTTCTGGCAGGCCATGGTGCGCGACTATGCCGAGTACTCGCAGCGCATGGTGACGGCGCTGCACGCGTTCGATGGCGAAGTCGCGGAAGGCGGCAAGAGCGGCGCGCCGGAGCGCGACACGCTGACATTCCCGAATGTGTTCGGTTTCCCGGCGTGGCAGCTTCCGGCCGGCACTGCGAGCCAGCGCACCGAAGAGGATCGCGCGGCTTGATCCGTTGATGCCACGGGCTGCTGGGAGGTGGCGCTATCGCACTCCAGCAGCCGTGCTCTGCCCGCGGCGGTCATGCGGCTAGGACGGCAACGGCTGTAGCGCGTGCCCCATTGCCCCCTCTCCCCGTCCTTCACGGGGAGGGCGTTAGGGTGAGGGGCGGCGGCACACGCCAATGTTTGCGATCATGCCGCCCCCTCATCCCGGCCTTCTCCCCGTAAACACGGGGAGAAGGGGAAATGGCTTCAGCCTGCCACTGCGCGACGGGCCATCACGCCGACGAGATGCGCGCGGTAGTCCGCACTCCCGTGCACATCCGACAGCACATTCGACGGATCAAGCTTCACGCTGTCGAGCGCCGAGGCCGAGAAGTTCGCCGAGAGCGCCTTCTCCGCATCCGTCCAGCGGAAGACGCCGTTCTGTCCAGCGCCTGTCACGGCAACGCGTACGCCGCCCGACGTCCGCGCGACCGCGACGCCGACGAGGGCGAAGCGCGACGCCGGCTGGTCGAACTTCGCGTAGGCAAAGCTCTGTGGGATGGGGAAAGTGATCTCGGTCAGGATCTCGTTTTCCTCGAGCGCTGTCGCGAATAGGCCCTGGAAGAAATCGTCTGCCGCGATGCTGCGCTTCGACGTGTTGAGCGTCGCGCCGAGGGCGAGCACGGCGGCCGGGTAGTCGGCTGCCGGGTCGTTGTTGGCGACCGAGCCGCCGATCGTGCCGCGGTGGCGCACCTGCGGATCGCCGATGCCACCGGCAAGCCTGGCGAGGCCGGGAATGGCACCCTTCACCTCCCCCGATTCAGCGACTGCGGCGTGTGTGGTCATGGCGCCGATGGCGAGACCGCCATCCTTGCGCGCAATGCCTTTGAGCGACGCGATGCCTGAGAGGTCGATGACCGTATCCGGCGTCGCGAGGCGCAGCTTCATGGTGGGCAGCAGCGTCTGCCCGCCGGCGAGCAGCTTGGCGCCGGGCGCGGCCTTGAGCGCGAGATCCGCCTCGTTGACCGTGCCCGGGCGGCGGTAGTCGAAAGCTTGCATGATATCCTCCCTTATTCCGCCGCCATCTTGCGTGCCGACTTCTGCGCCGCGCGCCACACCGCCTGCGGTGTCGCCGGCATGATGATGTCCTCGTGTCCGAGCGCATCGGTGATCGCGTTCATGAGCGCAGCCGGTGCCGCGATGGCGCCCGCCTCGCCGCAGCCCTTCACGCCGAGCGGGTTCGACGGGCAGGGCGTGTTGCTCATGGCGACGTTGTAGGACGGCAGGTCGTCGGCGCGCGGCATGGCGTAGTCCATGAAGCTGCCGGTGAGGAGCTGGCCGTTCTCGTCGTAGACCGTGTGCTCGAGCATGGCCTGGCCGACGCCCTGGGCAATGCCGCCATGGACTTGGCCCTCCACGATCATCGGGTTGATGAGGATCCCGAAGTCGTCGACGGCCGTCCAGCGGTCGATCGTCGTGTGGCCCGTTTCGGGATCGATCTCGACCTCGGCTATGTGCACGCCCGAGGGGAAGGTGAAGTTCTTCGGATCGTAGAACGAGCCTTCCTTGAGGCCGGGCTCGATCACCTCGGGATCGAACTTGTGCGCGACATAAGCCTGCAGCGCGACCTCGCCGAAGGTCATCTTCTTGTTGGTGCCGCGGCCGAGGAACTCGCCGTTCTCGAAGTCGACGCTGTCCTCCGGCAGCTCCATGCACGCGGCCGCGACGCGCTTGCCCTTGGCAATGATCTTCTCCGAAGCCTTCACGATGGCCGAGGCACCGACGGCACCCGAGCGCGAGCCATACGTGCCCATGCCCATCTGCACCTTGTCGGTATCGCCGTGGATGATCAAGATCTGATCGATGGGGATGCCGAGCCGGTGCGAGACGAGCTGCGCGAAGGTCGTCTCGTGACCCTGGCCGTGGCTGTGCGACCCGGTGAGCACCTCGACGGTTCCGACCGGATTGACCCGAACCTCCGCCGACTCCCACAAGCCGACGCCGGCGCCGAGT
>DATMRT010000001.1:0-1686 GCA_035565975.1 Hyphomicrobiaceae bacterium | reverse complement strand
GCGCTAGTGCGCTGCTTCCCAGTTTGCGGCCGCCTTGGCATCGACGTGGATCGGCACCGAGAACTTCACGGCCGGCTCGGCGGCGCCCTCCATGATGCGCTGTACGAGCGGGAGAGCCGTCTCGACCTCGCTCTCGCGCGCCTCGAAAATCAGCTCGTCGTGGACCTGCAGCAGCATGGTCGTGTGATCGAGGCCGGCATCGGCCAGCGCACCCGGCATGCGGATCATGGCACGGCGGATGATGTCGGCGGCCGAGCCCTGGATGGGCGCGTTGATGGCAGCGCGTTCCAGGAACCCGCGCATGGACGGGTTCTTCGTGTTGATCTCGGGATAGTGGATGCGCCGGCCGAAGACCGTCTCGACGTAACCATGCTCACGCGCGAACTGCTTGGTGCGCTCCATGTAGTCACGGATGCCGGGAAAGCGCTGGAAGTAGGTGGTGATGTAGTCGCCGGCCTCCTGTCGTGAGATGCCGAGCTGGTTCGCGAGCCCGAAGGCGGAAATGCCGTAAATGATACCGAAGTTGATCGCTTTCGCGCGTCGCCGCGTCTCCGCCGGCATATCCTTGACCGGCACGCCGAACATTTCGGACGCCGTCATCGCGTGAATGTCGAGGCCGTCGGCGAAGGCTTTCTTGAGCTGCGGGATGTCGGCTATGTGCGCGAGCACGCGCAGCTCGATCTGGCTGTAGTCCGCCGAGATGAGCTTGGCGCCGTTCTCGGCGATGAAGGCCGTGCGGATCTCGCGCCCTTCCTTCGTGCGCGCGGGGATGTTCTGCAGGTTCGGATCGGTCGAGGCGAGGCGTCCCGTCGTCGTGGCAGCGAGCGCGTAGCTCGTGTGAATGCGCGCTGTCTCCGGATGAATGTGCAGCGGCAGCGCATCCGTGTACGTGCTCTTGAGCTTGGAGAGCTGGCGCCATTCGAGCATGGTGTTGATGAGCTTGCGCGCGTCGGGCGGCAACTCCTCGTTGGCGGCGAGATCGTCGAGCAGGCCGGCGCGCGTCTCCCACTGGCCGGACTTGGTGCGCTTGCCGCCCGGCAGCTTGAGCTGATCGAACAGGAGTTCGCCGAGCTGGCGCGGACTGCCGAGATTGAAGCGCCGCCCGACCAGGGCGTACACCTCGTCCTCCAGGCGCGCGATGCCCTGCGTGAAGGTCGAGGAGAGGCGCGAGAGGATGTCGCGATCGACCTTGACGCCGGCGGCTTCCATGTCCGCCAGCACGGGCAGCAGCGGCCGCTCCAGGGTCTCGTAGACGGTCATCACGCGTTCGGCGACGAGGCGCGGCTTCAAGGCGAGCCAGAGCCTCAGCGCGACGTCAGCGTCCTCGGCGGCATATTCCGTTGCCTTGTCGATCGGCACGCCGGCAAACGTGCGATCGGATTTCTTCTTCGCCGCCGGCGCGAACTCGATCACCTGGGTGAATGCGAGAGGCGTATGGCCGAGATGGCGCTCGGAGAGGGCATCCATGCCCTGAAGACCTTTGCCGGCGTCGAGCGCGTAGGAGATCAGCATCGTGTCGTCGATGGATGTGACGCGGATGCCGTGGCGGCGCATGACGAGGCAATCGTACTTGAGGTTCTGCCCGATCTTGAGGATGCCCGGATCCTCGAGCAGGGGTTTCAGGACTTCGAGCGCCGCGCGTTTGTCGATCTGGCCCTCGACGAGGCCGCCAGAGTCGAAGAGATC